>JALXAM010000031.1 GCA_026992075.1 Sedimenticola sp.
GGAGACTCCCGACTGGACCACCGAGCTGCGCGAACGCCACCGTTTTCTCCTCGACGCCATGCGCCTGGCCGATGCCCTCGGCGTGGCGTTCGCTTTCCCCACCCAGACCATCCACCTCTACCAGGAGGAGCAGCCCGGCGAAACGGTCACCACGCCGTCGCTGGAAGAGGCACGCGCCACCGCGCGCCGCATCGCGAGCGAGGGTGGGGCCGCCGCTTCCTGACGCCCGTCACTGCCCGTCCTTCGAGTAGAGATCCAGCCACAACCGGGTGGCGCCCGCCACCGTGGCCGGCATGGCAGCGAAGTTGAGCACGGGAATCATCATCAAGAGGTTTGCGCCGGCACCGAAGGCCCAGCTGTGGAAGGGGTGTTTGCGCAGGCGGCGGCGCTGCTCGCGGGGACGGATCTGGTGGTTGCCCATGGGGTAGTCGATGTACTCGATGGTGAGAAACCAGAAACCCAGCACTATCCAGAGCGCCGAGCCGATGGCGTTCACTCCGGGGATCACCATCAGGATCAGGACCGGGATCGCCAGTTTCACGAAGTGCAGGATCTTGCCGATCTCGCCCGCTACGGCGGGCAGGATCTCGGCCATGATGCCGGTGGGGGATTCCTCCGGCAACCTGCCCGTGATCTTCTCCTCCACGCGCGCCGCCAGGATGCCGTTGAAGGGCGAGGCGATGAGGTTGGCGACGATGGTGAAGCTGTAGAAAGCCACCAGCAGGTAGGCGATGACGAACAGCGGCCAGAGCAGCCACTCGAGATAGTGGAGCCAGCTCTCCCCGGGCAGCGCCCAGGCGATGAACCGGTCGAAATAGTGGGCCCCGATCCAGGCGGTGAGGCTGAAGATGAGGATGTTCACCAGCAGCGGCACCACCACGTACTTGCGCAGCCCGGGACTGAGCAGCAGGCGCAAGCCGTTGAGGGGGAGAAAAAAGGAGCGGAGGAGTGTGGTCATGGTGCTGTTTCCAGGGTGAGCGGGACCCGCTGACCGGGCGGCGGAAAGAGGGTCATCGTTCCAGCAGATCCGAAAAGGTCTTCCTGAACCACCGGGTCAGCAGCCCTTTTTCCACGACGAATGCTTCTCCCTTCTTCAGTCCCGCACGGGGAACGGAGGTGGTGGTGCCCCAGAGCCTTTCGCTGCCTTCCCGGAGGGTCTTTCCCTGGCCGTCCAAGAGCCGGTAGTCGAACTCGAGCCGTGCCGGCCGGGAATCGCCGATGACGCGCACGCTGCCTTGCGGGCCGGTCCGCACGTAACCGGCGAGATCGACGTTGGTGAAGGTCACCTGCAACCGGTCGCCCTCCGGCAGGCCCCTGGCAAGGTTGTCGAGATGCTGCTCCAGCTGCCGGAAGAGTCGCGCCCTGAAACGGGTCGCGGAGTCGTCTGCCGGCTGGATGTCGAGGTAGCCATCGGGATCCTTCCAGGTCACCTCCACGCTGCCCTCCGCTGCGGCGGGGAGGGCGGTGGGCAGGAGCCAGAGCAGCAATACCAGTCTTTTCATCGAACGGTCCTCCCGGTGCATGGCGGTCTCTACCTGTAGACCATGACCAGTATGAAGGTTCCCAGGGCAAAGCGGTACCAGGCAAAGGGTGCCATGCCCATGCGCTCGATAAAGCGCAGGAACAGAAAAATGGTGAGGATCGCGGCCAGAAAAGAGAAGAGCACGCCAAGCCCCAGGTCGGTCCAGTTCACGGCCAGGTCCGAGGT
>JALXAM010000032.1 GCA_026992075.1 Sedimenticola sp.
GCGTTGCAGGGCCTGGTTGGCGGCACGGGCGAATCCCAGGTTGCGCTCGTTCGCGATGAGCCGGATCCCGGGAAAGGCGCTCAGCGCCCGATCGCCGCTCCCGTCGGTGGAGGCGTTGTCGCACAGGATCACCTCCGTGGGGACGGTGCTCGAGAACACCGATTCCAGGCACTGCAGCAGGTGGGAGCCGGCGTTGTAGTTCACGATCACCACGGTTACCGGCTGATCGTCGGTGCGCGTGCGCTCAGGCTTTCCCATCGGGGTTGAGCTGCGCCTTCTTGATCTTCTGCAGCTGTTCCAGGTTGGTGCGGTAGGCTTCGGTGACCTTGCGGATACCGGCCTCCTTCAGATAGCCGTTGTTGCCGGCGGCGAGAAACGTCGAATAGGTGCCGGACGCCAGCATCAGTGCCGCGTTGATGATTTCCGGCTGCTCGCCCTTCTCCTGCATCCGGTTGGCCTCGTCGACGAAGGCCTGCACCATGGCCATGATGCGCGCGTCGCGCTCCTGTGGTTCGTTCATCTGCTGTTTTTCCGTTGCCTGTGGGAATGTCGATTATCCCATATCGGGGCGCCGGATCACGTCTCTCCAGCCTTGTGGTGCCTGATCTTCAGGAAAGGGCGCTCCACCAGCCAGTAGGAGAGCGCGGAGACGAGGAGCACGGGAAGGACGGACCAGGCGACGATGTTGAAGAAGGGATAGCCGTCCACGATGGCGGGGAGGTGCTGGCGGGAGAGCCATTCGATGATGGGAAAGTGCCACAGATAGAGGCTGTAGCTGACGATGCCGAGGAAGAGCAGGACGGGGTTGGCCAGCAGGCCGTTGCTGATGCGTGTTCCCAGCGCGGCGGCGAGGACGATGGCGGCGATGCAGAGACCGCTGAGGCTGTGCCAGAGGAAGAGTGACCAGTGTCCACCCCAGTAGGTCAGCCCCGCGACATTGGTGGCGCCGATGGGCTGGATGCGGTGGATGTACCAGGCCAGCAGACCGAACCCAAGGATTCCCAGGGCGAGCAACAGGCCCCGGAAGCGGTACACCGGGGATCCGTGGAAGCCCTGCTGGCGCACGGAAGAGTAGATCCAGGCGGCGGTCATGCCGGCGAGGAACTGGTCCACCCGGCCGGGAAGCTGGTTCAGCCACCAGACCTTTTCCGGGGTGGGGGCTTGCGTCAGCAGGGAGTGGTATAGGCCGTAGCGATATCCGGCCACGGCGGCCAGCCCGAGCAGCAGCAGCCAGGGCCAGCGGCGCGGTGGTACCAGCAATGCCAGAAGCGGCAGCAGCAGGTAGAAGTCGAATTCCACGGGAAGCGTCCAGTAGACCGGGTTGAGCTGGTGCTCCTGCGAGCCGAGCAGGTTGTGCAGCAGTAGTGCCTGCGAGAGGAGATCGGCGATGGGCGGCAGGTGGGTGCCCGCCACCAGCAACAGCATCACCAGCACGGCGACCTGCACCCAGAGGGCGGGCAGCACCCGCAGCAGGCGGCGACGGAAATATTCGCCGGTTTTGATGGGGGGGCGGTTTCCCAGCCAGGCCTGGCAGTAGGCGAGGCCGAGCACGAACCCCGAGAGCACGAAGAAGATGTCCACGCCGGCCCAACCGGTGCGGATGAGCGGGGTCAGGTCCAGCTGGAACTGGCCAATGGCGAAGTGGTACTGGGGGCGGCCGGAAAAGCCCCACAGGTGCCAGAGGGCGACCCAGGCGGCGGCCACGCC
>JALXAM010000033.1 GCA_026992075.1 Sedimenticola sp.
AAGAAGGAATACCTGCCCCTGCAGCCCGGCGACGTGCCCGACACCTATGCCGACGTGAGCGACCTGATGCGGGACTTCGGTTATCGGCCGAACACGCCGCTGGAGGAGGGGATTGGGCGGTTCGTGGCGTGGTACCGGGAGTATTACGGTATTTGAGATAGCCAGGGGTTATTATCGGATTCCGTGAAGAAAATCGTATACGTGATCGGTACTCTGGGCTGTGGCGGCGCAGAAAAGCAGACTTTGATGCTGGCCGATCTCGTTCGTGAAAAGGGCTATCGGTCGACTCTGTTTGTTCTGGAGGCGCAAGGGGATCTGCTTTCGGAGGCCGAGCGGCTGGGAATCCCGGTACATGATGGGGGGTATGTCTCCACAGCGCCGCGTGCCCGTAAATTGATGCAGCTGATGCGTGCGCTGGTCCGTCTTTGGCGTCTGCTGCGTAACGAAAGGCCTCTGGTGGTACACGGGGTGCTGCCTCTTACCAATGTGATGGCGGCATTCGCCGGCCGTGCTGCCGCTGTGCCCCTGGTGGTGACCAGCCGCAGGGCGCTCAATACTCATCAAGAGCGTGTGCCCGGTTGGCGGTTCGCCGATAAGCTGGGGTTTTTTCTGAGTGACGTGGTGATCGCTAATTCAAACGCCGTGAAAGCGGATACCCTGCGCAGGGAAGGTGGGGTTCCGGAAAAGATCAGGGTAATCCACAATGGGATTGATTTCTCGGCTTTTCATGTTGCGGCGATAGTGCGAAACCAGGTTCGTTCGGAGCTGGGCCTGCCTGAAGCGGCACCGGTGTTGATCACTGTTGCCAACCTGATTCCCTACAAGGGTCACTCCGAATTGCTTCGCGCCTTGGCGCTGGTGCAGAAGGAATACCCGGAAGTGCGGCTCCTGGTCGTCGGGGAGGACAGGGGGATCGAGCCGGCGCTGAAGGCGGAGGCGGCCCGCCTGCGCATCGGCCAGCGGGTGCTGTGGCTGGGACCGAGATCTGACGTGCCGAGACTGCTAGCGGCAGCCGATCTTTACGTCAGCGCATCCCATGAGGAGGGGTTTTCAAATTCCCTGTTGGAGGCCTTGGCTGCCGGCAAGACCGTGGTTGCAACGCGGGTGGGCGGCAATACCGAAATGCTCGAAGAGGGAGCCCTGGGGTATCTGGTTGAACCGGGAAGCCCGAGTTCCCTGGCAGATGCCATACGACTGGCGTTGCCGGAAGCGCTCCTCCATCGCGAGAGACCGGAACAGGCAAAGAAGGTGATCGAGCGGTATTCACCACAACGCATGGTCGAACAATACCTGGAAATCTATGCAGCCGCGGATGGTGGCTGAGCGCGGATCGGAGAGATGTTTTCCATCGAACACCTGAATCGCCTGAGAGAACACGAACTTTCGCATCTGCTTCCCTACCTGGTGGACAAGGGACGCATACTGGAAATCGGTGGTGGAAGCGGTATCCAGGCCAAGCGGTTGTCGGAAGCAGGCTGCGACATCGTATCGGTGGATGTCCAGGATTCGTGCTACGTGGAGGACAGAGTATTTCCCGTCATCGACTACGATGGCTACCGGCTTCCCTTCGCCGACGAAAGCTTCGATATCGTCTTTTCCTCCAACGTGCTGGAGCACATTCCCCACCTCGACCGCTTCCAGGCCGAGATCAAGCGGGTACTTAGGCCTGGCGGGCATTGTGTTCACGTCATGCCCACGGGAGCGTGGCGAACCTGGACCTCGGTGGCGCACTACGTGGAATTCGGGCAACGGGTGGGCCAGGTGGCCTGGCAGATGTTGCCCAGGACCCTATCTCCCCGGGCGATCCTGGCCAACGCGAGGAACTGTGTCGGGCAGCTGGCGGGCATAGGAAAAGCCTATCTCTATCCTCCCCGGCATGGCGAAACGGGAAACGCGCTGACGGAGATCTACACCTTTTCCCGCCGATACTGGATTCGTCATTTCGAGCGCAACGGATACGAGGTGGAAGAGGCCTCGCCGATGGGGCTTTTCTACACCGGCCACATGGTGCTTGGCTCGCGCTGGAGCATGACTTCGAGAACGACCGTCTCCCGGTTTCTGGGATCGGCCTGCGTTCTCTACCGGGTCAGACCGAGAGCGGATGAACATTGAATGTGCGGGATAGCCGGTGCATTGCTTTTCAGGCAGCAGCTCGGTGAGTCTGTCTGGATGGAGCGGTTGGGCCGCATGGTCCAGACTCTTCATCATCGCGGCCCTGATGACCATGGGTGCTGGTCCAACGGCGGGATCGGCCTGGCCCATGCCCGCCTTTCCGTGATCGATCTGTCCAGCGCCGGGCACCAGCCCATGGCCACACCTGATGGCAGCCTTGTGGTGGTGTTCAACGGAGAAATCTACAATTTCCGGGAGCTGCGCGAGGCTTTGGAAGGCCTGGGATATCGGTTTCGAAGCCATACCGACACCGAGGTGCTGCTTCATGGATACCATGCCTGGGGAGGGCATGGCCTTCTGCAGCGCCTGGAAGGGATGTTCGCCTTCGCAATGTGGGATGAACGGCGCAAGGAGCTGTTCCTTGCCCGGGACCGTTTTGGCAAAAAACCGCTCTACTATTACCACGACGGGGAGAAGCTGGTATTCGGATCCGAAATCAAGGCCCTGCTCCCCTTTCCCGGTGTGCCCAGGGAACCGGATTACGAAGCCATTCACCACTACCTCACCTACCAGTACGTTCCAGCGCCCTGGACCGCCTTTCGCGGTATTCGCAAGCTGTCGCCTGGCCATTTTCTGCGGCACCGGGCTGCTCCCGGGCAGCCGGCGGTGGAACGTTACTGGCGCCTGCAACTGCCCCAGCTACAGAATCCGGCGGCTGGCGACGAGAACCAGTTGGCCGAGGAGTTCCGGCTGCGCTTCCTGGAAGCGGTGCACAAACGCATGGTGGCGGACGTGCCGTTGGGTGCCTTTCTTTCCGGCGGGGTGGACAGCTCTGCGGTGGTGGCAGCCATGGCCCGCTTGGGGGGAGGCCCGGTAAAGACCTTCTCCATCGGCTTCGAAAACCGCGAATATGACGAGACCCGGTATGCACGTTTGGTGGCGGAGCAATATGGTACCGAGCACCACGAGGAAGTGGTGCATCCCAATGCGGTTTCTATCCTGCCGAAGCTGGTCTGGCACTACGGCGAGCCTTTTGCCGATCCTTCTGCAATTCCCACCTTTTACGTTTCGGAGCTCACGCGGCGACACGTGACTGTGGCTCTCAGCGGGGATGGGGGAGACGAACTGTTCCTGGGATATTCCCGGTATCAGTCCCTTTTCCAGGCGGAAAGGGATCCTGCTGTCCTCCGTACTATTGCCCGAGTATTGCAGCCACTGGTGACCGCATTGCCGCGCAGAGTTCGGGCAATGCGATCCTGGGCCCTGTTGGAAAGATACCTGGATGGCTATGCGCGGGACCGGGCCAGGCGATATGCCCCTTACCTGGTTTATTACAGCGATGAGGACAAGGAGCAAGGGTATGGAGAGGCACTCGCGCCTTGGCGGGACGACTCCTCCCTTGCGCTCCTAAGGCCTTTCCTGGAAGCGGTGCGAGACCCCGTGCTGGCGGCGGCTTGGGCAGACATCCATACCTATCTTCCGGATGATATTCTGGTCAAGGTGGATGTGGCCAGCATGGCCTATAGCCTTGAAACACGCGCGCCCTTCCTGGATCACCGGTTCGCGGAGTGGGCCATGGGACTGCCGCTGGCCGCCAGGTTTCGGCCCGGTGAATCAAAAAGAATCATGAAAAAGGCCTTGGAACCCTGGCTGCCGAAAGAGATTCTCTACCGCTGTAAAATGGGATTCGGGGTTCCCATAGAACGTTGGCTGTGCGGGCCTTTGGCTGAGATGGCGCAGGATTTGCTGCTTGGTTCGCGGTTTGAACAGCGGGGTATTGTCCACCGAGGCCATGTACAGGCGATGCTGGAAGAGCATTGCCAAGGGCTTCGTCTGCATCACACCAGGCTGTGGGCGCTGTTGATCCTGGAGCTCTGGTTCCAGACATGGATCGACGAATGATGCTTGTTACTGAGGGAGACAGCCAGATGGAGGAAAGCGAAAAGGAGAAGTCACGCAAGGAGATCCTAGAAGATTTTCTTCAATACCATCAGGAAGTGCTGGGGGGGCGTGGCTTGGTCGTGGGAGATCCGGAACTGAAGGATGAAGTAGTGCTTAGATGGTTGTTGTCCGCTCCTGGGATCCGGGGGGTCGTCGTCCACCCATCCCTGGCCAGCCAGATGGAGGATTGGCGGGTGGGTAGTTTTCTGCCGGGAGAATACACCTGGAAGCCGCCCTCGGTACCGTCGAAGATCGTTGCCTACATCGGGCCGCGCAACCAGGTCGGGCTGCGTATGGTACGTAGGGTCATGGCAATCAATGGAGCCCGGTTCCTGGTTTCAGGCGTGCCTGGTATCTGGCGGAGGGAGCATGTTTTTTCCTTTCTGGGGCGCCGTGTGCTTGAACGGGCCTCATGGGCTGGGGCCCGCATGACCACTGCGGTGAGACAAAGGAGCGGTGCATTTCTGCCAGCAGGCTTGCAGCAAAAGATCTCGCAGGCTAGGAGTCGGTTTCCGACCCGGGCTTTGCTGGGCCTGCGACGTTTTTCGAAATGTGCCAAACGCCCGCTGCTAGACAAGGATAGATTTGTGAATGGGCGATGCATCCTTGTCAACTCCGCGCTTGCCTGGGGCGGCGCGGAACGCCAGCTGGTGAACACTCTTGTTCAATTAAAAGCCAAAGGAATCGATGCGTCGCTCGTATGTGAACACCTCAACCTGAGCGATGATCATCGTTTCTTTCATCACCAATTGGAAGGCGTGAGGGTGGATGCGCTCGGCACGGCTGAAATCTCGGGTATCGGGAAACGGATGCCGGAACTGAAAGCGCGACTGATATCTGCGGTACAGCAGCTGCCGCTGGAGATTGCCGAAGACGTGATGCGCTATGCAGCTTACTTTCTTGAGCGGAGGCCACAGGTGATGCATGCGTGGCAGGACGAAACCAGTATCAAGGCTGGCCTTGCCGCTCTGCTGGTGGGTGTGCCCAGGATCGTCTTGTCCGGGCGTAATGTCGCCCCCATCCATTTTGCTTACTACCAGTACTATATGCGCCCCGCCTACCGGTTGCTGGCGGCATCCGAGCGGGTGGTGATGCTGAACAACAGCAAGGCGGGTGCTCAGGATTACGAAAGATGGTTGGGGATCAAAGGAATTCGGGTGGTGTACAACGGCCTGGCCGAAAATTTCATAAAAAGCCCTTCACCCGAGGAGGTGACGGCCTATCGGGAGTCGCTGGGCATTCCCCCGAATGCCAGGGTGGTGGGTGGAATATTCCGGTTATACCAGGAGAAGGATCCTGAATTGTGGTTGAAGACCGCAGCAACACTTTTCGAACATGACCCGTCGCTCTGGTTTCTGCTCGTGGGAACGGGGCCCATGAAGGAGAAGCTGGCAGAGCGGGCACGAAAACTCGGCATCGGGGGACGTTTTCTTCTACCAGGAACCCACAAGAAGCCGGCGATTCCGCTCTCGATCATGGACGTATTCCTATTGACCTCCCGGTACGAAGGGACGCCGAACGTGCTGATGGAGGCCCAGATGATGGGAGTCCCCGTTGTGGCCACCCCCGCTGGTGGGGTGGGCGAGACCCTTGTGGAAGGCCGTACCGGCAAAGTGGTCGAAGAGCGGACTCCGGATGCGCTGGCCAGAGCGGTGAGGAAAGTGCTGGCGGATCCCGAATGGAAAAAACGGGCGGAACGGGTTGGGCCCCGGTTCATCAGGGAGCGTTTCAGCCTGGATCGTATGATCGAAGAGACCCTGCAGGCTTATGGGATGGCGCGCCAAGAGAGCGAAAGGTTGGAGTCAGTGGGTGATCAGCGGGAGCTACTGGTGTGAGTCGGATCGGGGCGGCGGTCACTCGGGACGCCGCAGCCGCGCCACGAATAACTTGCGGGTCATCTGCTGGCAGGATTCATACCTGCCACTGTCGATGATGCGTTCGCGAATGGCTTGATCCACCCCGTCGTAACAGGTGAACGCGTCATCGAAGGTTATCCAGCCGCCGGGAACCAGGTGCCTTTCGACGTTCTCGATGTCACGGCAGACCGCCTCGTAGCCGTGGTCCCCGTCGAGAAAAGCCAGCCGGCAGCGGTATCCGGGTGAGCCGGCAAGCTGTTCCGAAGTGCCGCGCAACGAGCGGACCAGATCCGAGAAGCCTTTGCGGGTCACGTTTTCCATGAACAATTCCTGGATGCTGTCATGGCTTTCATAGAGCGGGGCGATGTCCCGTTCGAAAGGTTCCTGCCATACGGTCTGATCCTGGTAACCGCCGTAACGCTTGCCACCGATGGTGACCTCGAAGGAGTAGCTGCCATCGGAGTTCTGCCGCCAGTCGTCCCGGCCGGGGAAGAGGTCGATGCAGGTCACGGGCGAGTTGCCTGACAGCCTGGATGCCAGCGCCAGCACCACGGAAGAGCGTCCGCACCATGAGCCCACCTCGAGGATCTCCCCGTCCAGGTGGCTGGAAGCCAGCACCAGTGTGAAAAGAGTATAGAGCTGATCAATGGGGGTCCAACCGGGAATGTCGGCGACCAGCTCCTCGATTTGTTGCACTGCGGGCGTGAACATGGCTTCCCCAGAGGTCATGCGCCTTTCTCCCCCGTGGTGAAGTCTTCGATCATGTCCGCATAACTCCGGCCCTCGTCCGGCCAGCGCATGGCCTTCCAGTCCGGGCACTGGCCACAGAAATCGTGGCATGAAAAATCGTTGTCCAGGTGGGCCCGCCGGAGGCCTTCCATGAAGGATCCCTGCCAAGCTTCCTTGATGGTTGTGGTGGCGAAATCCGCAAATTCGGCCTTGTACTCCCATTCCGCCGGACAGAAGGCAAGGCGGCCCCTGGGATTGAGAACGAGGCGCTCCCAGGGATAGGGGCAAGGGCGTCGTTTTGTTCCCACGACGGATTCCCACATCTCCCGGGCAATCTGAGGAACCGCGCCGGCAGCGGAATGGAGCCTTCTCACCACCACATAATCCGCCCCCTGCTCCCGCCAGAAACGCTCGAAGTCGGCGGTTTCGTGCTGGTTGGCAGGTTGTTCCACGTAACTGACCACCACCTTGGTCGAAGCGCCGGAGCTTTTCACCCATTCCAGCAACCGCAGCACGTTGGCGCGGGTCACCTCGAGATCGCCTCCCACTCGGATCCGCTCGTAGGTTTCCGGGGTAAAAGCGTCTATGCTGATGTCGATCATGTGGATGCCGGAATCCAGGAGCCTTCTCGTACGCTTTTCGTTCATGATGGTGCCGTTGGTGGTGAGCGTGACAAAAGTGCCAGACCTTTCCACCGCGTAGGCGATCATTTCGTAACCCTTCGGGTGGATGAGGGGCTCGCCGTTGCTGGTATAACGGATGTATTTGGTGATTCCCTGGCCCTGCTTGCGCACCTCGTCCACCATCTTGCGGTTGAGCTCGGGGTCGAGGTATTTCTTGGAGTAATATTTCGATTGCTTGAATTCCGGGTGAGGGCAATGAATGCAGGCCAGGTTGCACACCTCGGCGATGTCCACGCAGATCTGGGAGGGAAAATCGGGACTCAGCCGGCCGTAGAATCCATAACGTACCGGGTCTTCCGGTGTCGTGTTGTTGGAATGGTTCATTATCTGTTCACCCTTGATTCCTGTAGCAGGTCGGCAAGCACACCCACGACTTCGTCCGCGTCTTCCGGGCGCATGCTCGCGCTGATCGGGAGCGTGAGCAGGCGGTCGCAAACGTCCTCGGTGTTTCGCAAACCACTGCTGTCCGAGGCAGCATAGAGTGGCATTCGGTGCAAGGGAGGATAGTGAATGCTGGCTCCGATATTTCGCTCACGCAGGGCGAGCAGTATATCGTTTCTGCTCAGGGAAAAGTAACGTTCCCGGGGTAGCAGCACCAGGAACAGGTGGCGCGCATGGCTGGGGTCGGTGACTCCTGCCTGTAACTCCAATTCCGGCAGCGCCTGCTCAAGGCCTTTCTTGTACCGTTGGGCTATTTCCATGCGAGTTTGGGAGAATTCAGGCTGTCTTCGGAGTTGCACCCGGCCGATTGCGGCCTGCAGGTCGGTGTAGTTCATCTTGTACCCCAGCTCCCGCAGGGCCGGCGTAAGGGCGGTAGAAGGGTGGCTGAAACGTTTCCAGGCGTCATTGGAAAGACCATGGAGGCGGAGTGATACAAAGCGCTCGGCCAGTTCCGGGTCTTCCACCACTACGGCTCCCCCTTCCCCGGTAGACAGGTTCTTGTTGGCATAGAAGCTGTAACAGGTAAGGTTTCCGGCCGTCCCCACCGGGTTGCCATCGGTATAACGGGATCCGAGCGCATGGGCGGCATCTTCCACCAGGATCACCCCTTTTGGAAGAATGGCGCGAATTTCCTCGACATCCGCTGCCAGCCCGCCCATGTGGACCACCATTACAGCACGGGTGCGTTCCGTGAGCTTTGCCCGAACTGTTTCCGGCGTCACGCACAGGGTCACGGGGTCCACGTCGCAGAAGACTACCCTCGCCCCGAGATAGAGTGCGACATTGGCGGTGCTGCACCATGTCAGGCTGGGGCAGATCACTTCGTCACCGGGGCCGATGCCGTTTACCAGCAGTGACAGGAAGAGCGCGGAAGTGCAGGAATTGACTGTCACCACGCGTGGAACCTCGAGGAATCTGGCCAGCTCTTTCTCGAAAGCCAGGGTTTCCGGCCCCATTCCCACCCATCCCGAGCGCAGGACACGGTTCACCGCTTCCATCTCCGCGCTGGAAAAGTCGGGCTTTCCGAAGGGGAGGAATTCCTTGCGTTTTTTCATGGGCCTTTTTTCATGAAGACATCGAGGCATTTCCTGGCATTGGCCTTGGGCGAAAAATGCCGAAGGACGAAAGCGCGGGCTTTCTTGCCGATGCTGCGGCGCAGGCTGGGGTCGGTGAACAGCCGCATCAGGTGGTCTTCCACCTCTTCTGCAGTGGTGGCGTGGCAGATGGGCCATTCCTCCTTGAGATGCCTTTGCCAGATTTCGGGATGTACGTTGCCGATCACTGGTTTGCCTATCGCCATGGCATCCAGTCCCACCATGCCGATGCAACTCTCCCCAAGCTGCTCGATACAGACATCGGCGGCGGCCAGTTCCTCGTAGAAACGATGGAGAGGCATCTCACTCAGCCAGGTAACCTGGTCGGTCAGCCCTTCCTCCTCGACCAGGATTTTCGTGTCCTCCACGTGCAGTCCTTTTTCGAAGATGCGAAATTCGAACGGAATACGGTTGGCCCGGTGAAACCGGCCAACACCGCGGATCATGATGTCGCTGCCCTTGTAATCCAGCGGCGAAACCCCCGGCGGGATGGGTTTCTTCCAGGTGAGGCGGGTGCCGCAGAAGATACGCAGTCGCGGATTGTCCGGCACTTCCAGAGCTGTTTCCGGTAAATCCCTGCACATGTAGAGAAACATGCGCCGTTCATCGCTGACGCCGATCTCATCCAGGAGGACATCGTCGGAAGGCACCATGCCGCGGTGAAAATAGCTCACCGCGATCGCGCGCAGGAGCCCTTCCCGCTGGCGCCGGATGAAATCGGTCCAAAGCCGGCTGTCCAGGCGCGCCGCGGCACTCCGGCGGAATTCGGATTCGTAACCGGCGGCACGGTTGGCGATCGTGGCGTAATTGGCGTAGTAGCTCAGGTCCGAGCCGGTGAGAAAGGCGATGGCCGGCTTATCGACATAGGTCAGCAGGGAAGGGCCAAGGCTGTTGAGAATCAGCGCGTCTGCACTCTCGAGCAGGGAGACCACTTTACCGATGCGTGGGGACGGTCCGACATAATCCTCTTCAGAAAGATCGGAGCAATCGACGATCCATTCCGGGTATTGGTCCAGGTACTCGGGATGCTCCGATTCGGGGCGATGCAGGGGTTCCCTGCGATCCACCACCAGCGTGGCGTCCTGGCCCAACTGGCGCAGGGCCTGAGCCAGACGCAAAGGGTAGTTGTTGGTGTTGCCGAAGACGACGATTCTCACGGTATGGCCACTTCGTTGGGTGATCGGCTTTTGAGGAAGCGCCTTGAATCCGGGCCCACGTTGAACAGCAGGTCCAGGATGGTCACATTGGAAGAGAAACCGCCCCACAACTGGGGATAGTCCGGGTAATCATAACTCTTGTATTCCAGGCGAATTCCCTTTTCCCGGAACTTTCTCTCTTCCAGGTAGTTCTTGGCGGAAGGTCCCGAAACATAGCAGTCGGCATTCAGCTTGCCCAGTATGTCGAGGAGGCGGTCCGTGCCCCGTCCCCTGGGGGCGAGTTCATGGGAAATCATGGTCGGGGTCCGGATGTCCAGCTGCTGCATCACCCAGTGCGTCAGTGAGATATTGAGATCGGACAATTTTTCGAAGCCCGAATTCAATCGAACCAGGAATTCATTGGCGTATTCACGGAAGTGGGCCGCCTTGGCGTAGCTTTCCTCCAGGGCATGGGCGTGTTGGCGTGTCCAGTTCCTCGAGTTGTCCACCCGGACCTCTTGGATAAGAGTTGTTCCATATGTCGCGTGCACGGGCACAGTGAGCCAACGTAGGCCTTCCCGGGTTTTTATGCGGTTTCGGGTTCGCCAGCTTCTTTTCGTGTATTGAACGTCCTCCAGGAAAACGAACAAGTCCACCTCATCAATGAAGTCGAAGTAACCCCGCCAGGGGATATAAGAGGATTGAATGATTCCGACCTTCATCAGGGATCCATTCGGGTCAAAGGTAACCGAACTGGTGGCGGGCTTCCCGGGCTTTGTGCAGCCAGGCCCTCGCTTTTTCCTCTTCGATGGCCCTTGCATATTCCCTGTTGCGGTCCCCGGTGATGTGGCCGCAGGTCAGGCTTTCTGGCAGTGTCTCGAACCGGGTGCCAAGTTGGCAGAAGTCGGCGACCTGGTTCAGAGTCTCCAGTGGGTGGGCGACCAAGTCCTCGTAGCGAATGGTGAGGAGGCAATCGGGACCGTCTGCCAACTGCCTGGGGATATTGCGGTTGGTTTCGATCCAGTAATCCACCAGGTGCTCTTCACCGCCCCCGGGGTAGAGAGTGGGTTCATTACGAAATCTCTCTTCCCGGCTACGGGAGCCGTTTTCCTGTACCGGCAATACCCAGAAACAGGGGTAGAGGGTTTCTTTCCCGGGCCAGTGCAGGACCATGCTCTTCTGCTCCCGCATGACCTTTATCCAGCTGTATACCGTGGGCAGGCAATCGCGCACGATGTGGACGAATCGGGCATCCGGGAAAATCGCCCGCACGTAGCGCAGCTTGTTCGACAGGTGAGGGCACTTGTTTAGCACGCGTTTCCCGGCTTGCCCGCCGAGCACTTCCTGTTGATAGTACCGATGCATGCTTTCGATGATGGCGTCATCGACATCGTGTTCATTCATGTGCAGGCAGTAGTGATAGCCGGTGACGCCGGGCTCCTGGTGCATGTTGCCGAGCCCGCTGATGATGCAGTTCCCATGACGGACCCACCCGACGTGATCCTCGCCGTCGGGATAGCCTGTGGTGGGGATCAGGTCAGGGTGCTGTTGCAGCAGCTGGAAAAGCAGCGTCGTGCCGGCGCGTCCGCATCCCACGATAAAGATCGGTTCTTGGACACGAACGGGTTCGTTTTGTTTCCGTTCCTTTCCGTGCCGCCGCTTGGCAAGGCGAGAAAATATCTTATTCAATGCGGCGCACCTCGTATTGCCTGCCGTTGGTGTTGGGGTCCGTGTTGTCGCTGGTGGAGAAAAAAAGGGTTTCTCCCCAGTGTGAATACCGCCCGTTTCCGATTTTGCGGATGTCATCATGCAGCGCATGCGCTTCGCCCAAGGGGGTGCCGTCTTCCAAGAGCACCACTCTGGAGCGTCTAGGCTCGGAGGGGGTATCACCGTTTTTGTCGGGAAGTGACGTGTTCCAACAGTGCCCGGAGATATGTTGGTAAGGTGGGGCGAGGGTTGCCACCAATGGCAACGACCCCGGATCGACATCATCTTTGCTTAATGACCAGTTGACGCTCTGGGCATAAATCCGCTGTTGGGGAATCCGGTCACAGGTGGAACCCGGTTCTTTCCGCGCGAGAACGGCCATGACGACGAATTTGCCGGCGAAACGGTTTCTTTCGAGCGTGTCGAAAGATCCGGGTTTGTATTGGTAGATTCGCGGCGATTTCCAATCCAGAGTTTTTGTCTCCAGCATCAGAAAGTCCCGTATTGTGAAGCGATTGGCTTCATAGTAATCCTGGAACAGGGTAGGGGAGAACTGGTAGAAACCGTGGTCCACATAGTTGTTTACCGGTACTAGGTGCATCACGTGTCCATGTACCTTGAGAACCTCAGCGATGTTTTTCAGGTAGTTGGGGATATGGAACAGGTGCTCTGCAGTGCCGGTTTCTATCGCAAAGTCACATCCTTCCGGCAGGTGGGCGGCCAGTCCGGGCAGGTTGAGATCATGAATGATTTCTGCGCCTTCGAATGAACTGGCATCCACCGCAAGAACCTTGTCAAAGCCCAGGGTGTGGAAAAAGAGCTGGTCGGACATGCTCGCTCGATTCCCGGTACCTACCGGCCGCTCCGCCGATGTCGTTTTTTCGCGGATTCCTGCAAGCTTTTCCAGGATCTTCTGGACAGGGATCCGTCTGCTATCTTTTTCCTTGGCCAGCCGCTTGAGTTCCTTTTCGAACTGTTTCTGACTGACTAGAACGTCCTGACGGGCAATTTCCAGGCAGGTTCCGGAAATGCCGAAATCCACCACCCATTTTGTGATCAGCCGAGCCGCTGCGACCGTGATGCCCATGGCTCAGTGCTTTTCTCTTGCCGGTGCTTCATTTGGCTCAGCGGAAGCGAGAATGATTTCGTTTTCCCAGGTTGCGAGTGCACCGATCATGCCAGTCTTGCGGGGAGCAACACTGAAGGCGAATGCATTGGGTACCGTGTCGACGAACCTCCAGTCGCGAGGGTCTGTGCTTGCCGCGGGAATGGTGATGCCGCAGCGAATGAGGTATTCGCCATGCTGGAGGTTCATATGAAATTTCCAGTCGAGCAGGTACATGGCACCGGGGACCAAGCTTGTAGAATCCATTGTTGTTTCGCGGGTATCGCCCCATATCACGTCGATTCCGCTTGGAGTGCGGATGGAATAATGGAACATGGCCCCTTCGATAGGATGTTCCAACCGGAATATCACGCGTAGTGTAACGGCTTCACCATAGTCGAAGGCGTTACGAAGGTGTCCTGCAGAATTCACCAGTTGCACGTTGAAGATGGCTGCTTCCCCGCTGGAGACTCGCTCAAACCCAGCACGTTTTCGGAACTGGTCGAGACCTGCTTCCAGTGGTGGCATGGAAGTGTCTGCTGCCCCGGATGAGCGAGTATCCTGTAACGGCAAGGCTGGCGTTTGTGAGGGACTCTGTTCGTTACTCCTGGAGACCGAATGCCCGCTCAGTTGCAGATTGAAATAACGTTCGGTTACATGCAAGGTGTCTGAGTCCAGCAGCACCTTGCCGTTGTCCAGCAGGATGCCGCGATCACACATCTGCTTGATCGACTCCGGGCTGTGGCTGACGAACAGTATGGTGGTGCCCCTGGCCTGCATCTTCCTCATGTGTGCCATGCACTTTGCCTGGAAAAACATGTCTCCCACGGCGAGCGCTTCATCCACGATGAGAATTTCCGCGTCCACAGCGATGGCCGTGGCAAAGGCCAGGCGGGAGTGCATGCCGCTGGAATAGGTTTTCAGCGGTTGGTCGATGGCGTCGCGCAGCTCCGCAAAGTCGATGATTTCATCCATTTTCCGCAGCACTTCGCCTTTGCTCATGCCAAGGCACATTCCACCAAAGAGTATGTTTTCCCTGCCGGTATATTCGGGGTTGAAGCCGGAGCCGAGCTCCAGCAGGGCGGATACGCGCCCGTTGACCTCCACCGTTCCCCCATCGTGGTCCAGTACGCCGGCTATGATCTTGAGCAGGGTGCTCTTGCCTGCGCCATTGCGGCCGATGATGCCCACCGTCTCCCCCTTGTGGATTTCCAGGGAGATGCCGTCCAGTACCAGGTGCTCCTGGTGACGCTTGCCGCCGGTGATGCGTTCCCGAAGGAGGTCCAGGGGAGAGCCATAGATACGAAAGGCCTTAACCAGATCACGAACGCGGATGGCCCATTCCGAATTCTGGTCGGGTTGTCCGGCCGGCATTTCAGAGAACATTGCCAAACATGCTGCGGGTCTTGAGGAACAGCTTGGCACTGGCGGTCAGCAGCAGCAGGGAGCCAAGGGCGAACACGATCCAGGCCCATGGGTGTTCGAAACGTCCATAGTAGAAGAGGTCCTGGTAACACCACACCATGTAACTGAACGGGTTGAGATAGAACACGGCTTCAATCCAGCCAGGGAGGACCCCTGGGGTGAAGAGAACGGGCATCATGAACAGGTTGGCCGCATTGAAAACAGTAACGATATCCTTCAAGTCGCGGAAGTAGACACCGATGGTGGCAAACAGGTAGGCGACGCCGGCCATGGCCACGACCTGGATGGCGACAGCGACCGGAAAGAGGAAAAAGGTCCATGGAAGGGAATGTTCCTTGTAAAGCATGTAGCCTGCCAGGATCAGGATGCCAATAAAAAGGTTGGGCAATGCGGAGAGCACGGTCCGAATCGGCAGAATCTCAACCGGGAACACAACCTGTTTGACTAGGTTGGCGCTGGAAGAGATCGCCATGGGGGCCCGGGACAACACATCTTGGAAGGTCAACCAGGGCACAAGTCCCGACAGGATGTAGGTGGTGAGGTTGCGGGGCATCTCATATGTGCCCCCGACCCGGCCGGGAAAGATGAAATTGAAAATCACGAGATAGATGGCCATCAGGAACAACGGATGCCCGATAACCCAGAGGGATCCGAAGGCTTGCCCGGCGTAACGATCACGGATTTCCCTCAGCGTCATTTCCCATGCCAACTGCCGGTGCTTGAGCAGGTTGCCTATGATGGGCGCCAGTGCATTCATTCGGGATGGGGTTGCTCGAGCTGTGCCTGCCTGGATGGACATGCCGGTGTCGGGGGGTGTATCCGTGGTGGTGTTGGTGAAATTCCCTCGGAGGCCGCCGGCCGGTGATCCGGTGTCATGTTATATTCCGCCCGCCGTGGTGCTTCCTTGCCGGGGGTTGGCTTTTCCGGTGCCTTTGGTGCAGATGCCCGGAGCCGCCCAGCGGCGGATGGTACCGCAGATAGTTTCCGGCCACAATTGGGGTATAAGGCCCTTACAGGCAGGCCGTTTAGGCGCGGGGGTTCGATATCCGGCCTGGATCCCGGGGTCAGCCCGATGGTGGTCGTTGGCCTGCACCCGGGCTGAGTGGCGTGGTGTGGATGTTTGTCTTTTTTTGGAGGTCGAGACACATTGTGCGGGCTTGCTGGATTCCTCGGGTCTGATGTTCGGGATCTTACCGGAGCCTGTGCGAATATGATTGAAACCCTCCGCCATCGCGGCCCCGATGATTACGGTACTTGGGTAGATGGGCCTGGGGGAATGGTCCTTGGCCACCGTCGCCTCGCCATCCAGGACCTCTCCCCCCTGGGCCACCAGCCCATGGTGTCTGCCTCCGGCCGATATGTCGTGGCTTATAACGGCGAGATCTACAACTTCCGCCATCTTCAAAAAGAGTTCGAGCAGCAGGGCTGCCGGTTTCGCGGCCATTCCGACACCGAGGTGCTGCTGGCCGCGGTGGAAACCTGGGGCGTGGAGGAGGCCTTGGGACGTTTCGTGGGAATGTTCGCCTTTGCCTTGTGGGACCGACAGGAAAGGGTGCTCTACCTGGCTCGGGACCGGTTGGGGGAAAAGCCGCTCTACTATGGCTGGCAAGGCAAGAGCTTTCTGTTCGCCTCCGAGCTGAAGGCGCTGCGCCAGCACCCGGATTGGGCGGGGGAGATCAATCGCGACGCACTGACGCTCTACATGCGCCACAACTATGTGCCGGCGCCCTGGTCGATCTACCAGGGCATCCACAAGTTGATGCCGGGCACCCTGCTGCGAATCCCGGCAGACTGCCCGCCCGGTCACCTGCCTGATCCGCAGCCCTACTGGTCGGCCATCGAGATCGTGGAGCAGGGCATTGCCGACCCCTTCGAAGGAAGCGACGGGGATGCGGTGGAGGCGCTGGAGTCGTTGCTGCGCGAAACCCTGGCGGACAAGATGATCTCCGATGTGCCCCTGGGGGCCTTTCTCTCGGGCGGCTACGACTCTTCCCTGGTGGTGGCCTTGATGCAATCGCTCTCCTCGCAACCGGTGAAGAGCTTTTCCATCGGTTTTCACGAGGAGGGATACAACGAGGCCCATCACGCCAAGGTGGTGGCCAGCCATTTGGGTACCGATCACACCGAGCTTTATGTCACCCCGGAAGAGGCGATGGCGGTGATTCCACGGCTGCCGCAGCTCTATGATGAGCCCTTTGCCGACTCTTCCCAGATTCCCACTTTCCTGGTGTCGCAACTGGCGCGACAGCAGGTGACGGTGAGCCTCTCGGGAGATGGCGGTGATGAACTGTTCGGGGGATACAACCGGTACGCCCAGGGGCGGCAGATGATGGAGCGGTTGGGGCGGTTGCCTGGTGCTGCCCGACTGCTGATCGCGCGGGGGCTTGAGGCGCTGCCGCCATCGGCCTGGGACAGGCTTTTCCGGCTGCTGGGGCCGGTGCTGCCGCAAAGGTTGCGCGTGCCGCTGCCGGGCGACAAGCTGCACAAACTGGCCGGCGTGTTGGGGCAGGGGGGAGGCCAGGCGCTCTACCAGGGACTGGTCTCCCATTGGAGCGAACCGGATAAGGTGGTGCTCGACGGCAGGGAGCTGCCCACGGCCCTCACCGACCCGAAACACCAGGCACGCCTGGAGGATTTCACCGATTACATGATGTTCACCGACTTGGTGAGCTACCTTCCGGACGACATCCTGGTGAAGGTGGACCGGGCCGCCATGGGGGTGAGCCTGGAGACCCGGGTGCCTTTGTTGGATCACCGCGTGGTGGAGTTCGCCTGGCGCCTGCCCAGGCGGTTGAAGGTGCGCGACGGCCAGGGCAAGTGGATCCTGCGGCAGGTGCTCTACAGGTACGTGCCACGGGAGATCATGGATCGGCCCAAGATGGGGTTCGGGGTGCCCATCGACCATTGGTTGCGCGGGCCGCTGCGCGACTGGGCGGAGTCCCTGCTGGACGAGGGACGACTGCTCCGGGAGGGGTGGTTCGACCCGGTGCCGATCCGCCGCAAGTGGCAAGAGCATCTGTCGGGTGAGCGGAACTGGGCTTACCATCTGTGGGATGTGCTCATGTTCCAGGCCTGGTTGGAGGCGTGGAGTGGTTGATGTTCTTGTCGGGCTTCAGCCCGACCTACGCACGGACTCCTTTGTAGGTCGGGCTTCAGCCCGACATGCCGGGTGATGCGATGCGCCCCCGGCTTTTATTCGTGGTCACGGAAGACTGGTACTTCGTTTCCCACCGCCTCCCCCTGGCCGTGGCGGCGCGGGAGGCCGGTTTCGAGGTGGCCGTGGCCACCCGCCCCGGGGAGGACCGGGAGCGGATCGAGGCCGCCGGCATCCGTTTCCTGCCCCTGGAGATCGACCGGCGCGGCATGAATCCCTTCAAGGAGACGATTTCGGTCATCCGGCTGGCACGGCTGCTGCGCCGTGAGCGGCCGGACCTGGTGCACCTGGTGGCGCTCAAGCCGGTGCTGCTCGGCAATCTCGCCGCGCGACTGGCGGGAGTGAGGCGCCGGGTCTCCGCGGTGGCGGGCATGGGGTTTCTGTTCACGGGGGAGAAGCGCGGCGGCATGCTGGCGCCGGCGGTGCGGAGGCTGCTCGGGCAGGCGCTGCTGGGCAGCCGGGTGATCGTGCAGAACCCGGACGATGGGCGTTTGCTGCAGGAAAGCCTGGGGGTTCCTGGCGAGGCCATGCGGTTGATCCGGGGCGCCGGCGTGGACCTGAAAACGTTCCAACCCCGGCCGGAGCCGTCGGGCACGCCGGTGGTGATGCTACCGTCGCGGCTGCTGTGGGACAAGGGGGTGGGCGAGTTCGTGGAGGCGGCCCGCGGGTTGCGGGCAGACGGCGTGCAGGCCCGCTTCGTGCTGGTGGGTGCACCCGACCCTGCCAACCCTGCTGCCGTTTCATGGGTGGATCTCGACCAGTGGCAGGAGGAGGGCGTCATCGAGTGGTGGGGACACCGGAAAGAGATGGCCACCGTGCTGGCCCAGGCGCACCTGGTCTGTCTTCCTTCCTACCGCGAGGGGCTGCCCAAGGTACTCATCGAGGCGGCGGCCTGCGGCCGGGCGATCGTGACCTGCGACGTGCCCGGCTGCCGTGAGGTGGTGGCGCACGACGAAAATGGCCTGCTGGTTCCCCCCCGGGACGCGGCTGCCCTGGCCGACGCCATCCGCGCCCTGCTGGAAGATCCGGCGCGGCGCCGCCGCTTGGGAGAGGCCGGCCGGGCGCGGGCCGAGCGGCTGTTCGGCCAGCAGCGGGTGAACGAGGAGACGCTGGCCATCTACCGGGAGCTGTTGGCGGAGAGCCCTGCTTGAGATGACCCCGAATGAGCGTCCAGCCGTCGTCCTGGTTACCGGCGCCTCGGGCTTTATCGGCCAAGCGCTCTGCCGCCGGCTGGGCGCGGCGGACCACCGCGTGCGCGCGCTGCTAAGGCGGGAGCTGGCCGGCCCCTGGGACGAGGTGGCACAGTGCCGGCTCGGGACCGATCCGGTGCCGGCTGCCGCGCTCTCCGCGGTGGACACGGTGTTCCACCTGGCCGGCGTGGCTCACAGCCGCGGCGCGCCGGAGGAGTTGTATCGGCAGGTGAACCTGGACGGCACCCGCATGCTGCTGCAAGCGGCGGTGGAAGCGGGGGTGCGGCGCTTCGTCTTTTTCAGCTCGGTGAAGGCGATGGCCGATCCGCCGCCGGACGAGTGCGTGGACGAGGGTTGGTCAACCTGGCCGGAGGATGCCTATGGCCGCTCCAAGCGCGAGGCCGAGGAGCTGGTGCTGGAAGGCGCCGACAAGGCGGGTATGCATGCGGTGGTGATCCGGCCCACCTTGGTCTACGGGCCGGAGGTGAAGGGCAACCTGCTGAAGATCATGCGGCTGGTGGCGTCGGGCTGGTGCCCGCCGCTGCCCGACACCAACAACCGGCGTTCCATGGTGCACGTGGAGGATCTGTGCGACCTGGCGATGAAGGCCGCATGGGACGATCGGGCCTCGGGGCGGATCTACATCGCGGCCGATGACCACCCGGTCTCCACCCGGGCGTTGTACGAGGGTCTGCTCGGGGCCCTGGGGCGCAGCGTGTCGCGCTGGCGGTTGCCCGCCGGCCTGCTGCGCCTGGGCGGGCGGCTGGGTGACCTGGCGGAAAGCGTGCTGCGCAGGCCGCTGCCGGTGGACTCGGCCATGGTGTCGCGCCTGCTCGACTCGGCCTGCTACAGCGGCCGGCGGGCGATGGAGGAGCTAGACTGGCGCCCGGAGCACGATCTGTTGTCGAGCCTGCCGGAGATGGTGGGGG
>JALXAM010000034.1 GCA_026992075.1 Sedimenticola sp.
GGTTTGCGGCTTGCTACAAAATCAATCGCTTACAGCGATCGATTTTGCCGGCACATCCTTGTGCCGAAGGAAGGCCCGAATTTTTCAGGCCTTCCCTTGCGAAGCCCACTCATGTCGTGCAGAAAAGCCGCCTCCGGGCGGCTTTTCTCATTTGGATGGTCGCAGATCTCCTGCAGGCGGCGGGACGGCCGCCCCAGGTTGGGCCTCGCCCGCGGTTCCGGCAGCAGGGGCTGGCACTGCGGTTTTTCCCCCGGCGGCGCGCTCTTCACGCCGGTCGGGACCGGGCTCCACAGCCGACGGCTCGGCGGGCAGGCTGGCCTTCCCCTCCACCGGGCGCCAGCCACGCTTGGGCTGGCGCGAAATCTGCTGTTTCACCTCGTCCACCGGGATACCCGGCGGCGGTACCACCTCCACCGGACGGCCGGGTTCCAGGGGCGGCGGCTTGGCCATCGTGGGCTGCGCCGGGACGGGATAGTCGGCATCCGGCCAATCGGGACCAGGCGGGGGAACGAGCTGCCCCCGGTAGCGGTAGCTCGGCAGGTAGCGGCGCCGGGGGACGGGCTCGCCATAGGGTGAATTTCCCTGATTCAAATCCAGTGGCGCCGGCGTCCAGGCCGGTGGCTGGGACTGGTAGAGGCCACCGGGTGGTGGCCAGATCACCTGCCTGCCGGAAGGCGGCCCCTGATAATAGCCCCCTGCCGTGGCAGCGGCGCTCCCCAGTATTCCCACCAATATGGCAGTGAATCCACCACGCATGGTCGACCTCCCCCAGCTGTCAGCAATTCCGGACTTGTTCGCTTGCAGCGGCTGCCCCGCCGCAAACCGGCCGTTCGGGCCTTGCGGGAAGCCCTGGCCAGACTGTCGTCGCAGAAGCCGAATTTACCACAAAACGGCCCTGCCCTACCCCTTCTGCAGCAGGCCCAACGGATTGTCCGGATCCACCCCCTCCATGAAGGGCAGCTTACGCTCCTTGTGCGTGACCTGGTAGACCAGTCCCATCCAGTTGGCCACCACCGCTTCCGCAGTGTCGTGCCAGGTGTTGTCCAGGCGGGGCGCAATGAGCGGTTCGGGAAACTCCAGCGCCCGTTCACCCTGCCGCCAACGGTGGCGGTATTCTTCCAGGATGGCCGTTTCACGCACGCCCAGGTAGTTCTCCGGCATGGGTGGATACTCGTCGATCTCGCCGCTCTGGTAGCGCAACACTTCCCGCTTGTACTCCTTGAGCAGGGAGACGGTGTCGTACTCGGGGTGCCCCTGGAAAAAGACGAAACGCAACCCGTCGTGGCTGGTGGCCAGGTGCACACCGGCCCTCTCGCTCTCCACCAGCACCCGCAGATCCGCCGCCTGGAACTGCTCCCGGGTGATGGCGTTCCAGCGCGAATGGGGCACATCCAGGCGGCTGTTGATGTCGTTCACCAGGGGATGGCGCTTGTCCACCACCCGGTGGGGGAAGACTCCCCAGATCTTGCGCGGCTGGGGGATGCGCTTCTGGCCGTAGCGGAACTGCAGTACCGCATGGGTGGCCAGGCAGGAACAGAGGGTGGAGGTGACGTTTTCCCAGGCCCAGTCGATCACCTCGATGAGCGGTTCCCAGAAGGGCTGGTTGGCCAGCTCCGGCCCCGCCACGTTGGCGCCGGTGATGATGAGGGCGTCCAGCCCCTGCTCGCGCACCTGGTCGAAGGTCTCGTAATAACGATCGATGTGGGCCCTCGCCTTCTCGCCCCGGGGCAGCTGCGGCAGGGTGAAGGGATGAACATAGAACTGGGCGATGGGGTTGCTCTCTCCCACCAGACGGAAGAACTGGCGCTCGGTGGCCGCCAGGGCGGCATCCGGCATCATGTTGAGCAAGCCGATATGCAGCTCGCGGATGTGCTGGTGCAATGCCCGCCCGCTGGGTAGCACGATGAGCCCTTCCTGTCGCAGCCGCTCGAAGGTGGGCAGGTCGTTGTGGGCAACGAGAGGCATCTCAGCCTTCCTCCCGCTCGATGGCGCGCTCGAGCAACGTCAGGAAACCCGCTTCATCCTTCACCTGGGCAAGTTCGCGCGAGGTGACGGTGTAACCGTGCCGGGCGATGGCCTCGTAGCGCGGGATGCGGGCGTGGAACAGGCGTGGAAAGATCCAGCGGGTGAAGTCGTCGGGATCCATCTGGGCGGCGTACTCCAGTCCCTGCTCCTCCAGATAGACCTTCAGCTCGCTCTGGAGAAACTCGGGCCGGTAGTAGAGAGGCTTGGGCGCCGACTGGGCGCGCTCGATGAGCTTGCGCTCCTCCTCCTCGTCGGTGATCTTGATGTAGAGAATGAGCGTGTGCTCGGCCAGCAGCTCGATGACACCCGGCTCGTCCAGCTCGCACAGGCTGCCCCCCATGTCGTTGATGAAGTGGCGGTAACCGTACACCTCCTGCGCCTTGCGGATGAATTCGGGCACGTCGCGCACGGCGGCGATCTCGGCCTCGCGGTAGAGGGCCTGGCGGCGCACGAAGTCCTCCAGGGGTACTCCTCCCAGTTCGGGGTCCCCCAGCTTGCCGACGAAGCTGAGCACCGGCCCCAGATCGTCCACTTTGATGTTGTTGCGGATGTAGATCCAGTCGCGGCGCAACAGATCACGTAGCAGGGGTTGTTGCATGGCCGCTTTTTTCACCAGATCGAGAATGGGCTCGTCCAGGTAACGGGTGCCGATACGGTAGTCGCCCGAGTAGTGGAACCAGTCGTGGCGCCGCAGCAGGGTGGAGATGTAGGTCTTGCCCACCCCCGACATGCCCAGCAGGGTGATCTTCTTGCGCTCCCAGGCGCGAAAGGAATCGACGGTAAACTTCACGGTGCAGTCCGGTAATATGAGCCCGACACCACAATAACGTGAGCAGGGTTGCCCGGTGTCCCCTTTGCGGGTCTCGGCAGCAGGGATGCTGCCGCGAAGCCTACAGGGATGTATTCACGACGTCCCGCAAAGTGGATTCCGGGCAGGCCTGCGGCGGGTCGGAACAGAACTTGAATCCGGATTATACCTATCTCTGATGTCGAAGCCGCTCCAAGCTCTGCACCACTGGTTTTCCGAGCGCCTGGAGGCCACCCGCCTGCACCTGGCGCGGCCCGACGCCCTGCTGCACCTGGCGGTGCTGGGGCTGCTCACCGGGCTGCTGGCCGGGCTCATCATCGTCTTCTTCCGCTACTCGGTGGAACACATCCAGTTGTGGCTTCTGCCGGGAGACGGGCCGGACGATTTCGAAAGCCTGCCCCTGACCGGGCGCCTGCTGTTCCCCCTGATCGGAGCCCTGGCGCTGGCCCTGATGTTCCGCTGGTTCTCCCGGGGATTGTGGGTTTTGGGGGTGGCGCGGGTGCTGGAGCGCATGGCCTACCACCAGGGAAGGCTCACCCTGCGCGGTTTCCTGCTGCAGTTCTTCGGCGTGGCCATCGCCCTGGTGAGCGGTCACTCGGTGGGCCGGGAAGGGGCCCATATCTTTCTCGGCGCCTCCACCGGCAGCCTGCTGGGTCAGAAACTGGAGCTGCCCAACAACGCCATCCGAACCCTTGTGGGTTGTGGCGCCGCGGCCGGCATCGCCGCCTCCTTCAACACGCCGCTGGCCGGGGTGGTCTTCTCTCTGGAGGTGATCATGATGGACTACCAGCTGGCCAGCTTCATTCCCGTGATCCTGGCGGCGGTGAGTGCCACCGTGGTGTCCAACGCGGTGCTGGGGGACGCTGCAGTCTTCTCGGTGCCTACCATGCAGCTGGGCACCCTGGCGGAGGTCCCCTTGGTGGTGGTGCTGGGCCTGCTCTGCGGTGCCGTGGCCGCCCTTTTCATCCAGATGGTGCAATCCATCGCCAGCCGCGGGAGGAACTGGCCCATCAAGCGACAGATGATCGTTGCCGGTGTCTCCGTGGCACTGCTGGGCACCCTGCTGCCGGAGGTGATGGGAATCGGCTACGACACCATCAACCTCACTCTGCTGGGAGGGTACGCCGCAGGTGGACTGATACTGATGGCGGTGGTGAAGCTGGTGGCCACCTCCATCTGCTCGGCGTTGAACGTCCCTGGCGGCATGATCGGTCCCTCCTTCTTCATCGGCGCCACTCTTGGCGGGGGTTTCGGCCATCTGCTGCACGGCTGGCTGCCCGAACTGCCGATCCAGCCCGGCCTCTACGCCATGCTGGGGATGAGCGCGCTCATGTCTGGCAGTCTGCAGGCGCCGCTGGCGGCTCTCACCGCGCTGCTGGAGCTCACCGACAATCCTCAGATCATCATGCCCGGGATGCTGGTGGTGGTGATCTCCGGCCTCACCGCCAGCGAACTGTTCCGCAAGAAGTCGCTCTTCCTCACCATGCTCGAGGCCAAGGGATTGAGCTACGAGCAGAGCCCGGTGATGATGGCCCTGCGCCGAGTCGGTGTGGCCAGCGTCATGGACACCAGCTTCGTCCAGGCATCCCGGCTACTGGATCCCGAGAGGGCCCGCAAGCTGTTGCAGGAGAAGCCACGCTGGATCCTGGTCACCGAGGAGCAGCAGCCCAGAGCGGTGCTGGCCGCGGTGGACCTGGCGGCCTGGATGGAGTCCCATGATGGTGAGGAGGCTCCCATCGATCTGATGAAGATTCCAGGGCGCCGCCTGGAGGTGGCGCCCATCCACCTGAGGGACACCTTGCAGGAGGCGCTGGAGACTCTGGAAAAGAGCGCCGCCGAAGCGCTCTACGTGCGTCGCATGACCGCTCCCGGCATCTGGCGCACCTATGGCATTCTCACCCGCGAGCAGATCGAGTCGGCCTATCGCTGACGCCAGGATCGGGAGCAAACTTGCGCAGGATCTCGGCGGCAGGCAGCGGGGGATCGAAACGATAGCCCTGCATGTGGCTGCAACCCAGCGCCAACAGGAACTCGCGCTGCGCCTCGGTCTCCACTCCTTCCGCCACCACGCCGATGTTCAGGCTGCGTGCCATGGCCAGGATGGCCTTCACCAGGGAGACGTCGTCCCGATCATCGGGCACCCCCTTGACGAAGGAGCGGTCGATCTTGAGCAAGTCCACAGGAAACTGCTTGAGGTAACTCAGCGAGGAATAGCCGGTGCCGAAGTCGTCCACGGAGAGTCCGACACCAAGCTCCTTCAGCCCGTGCAGACAGGTGATCACCTCTTCCGATTCCAGCATCATCAGGTTCTCGGTGATCTCCAGGGTCAGATAGGTGGGCGGGAAACCGGTCTCCTCCAGCAACTCACGCAGCTTCTCTACACCGAAACCCCGCTCCCGCTGCCGGGCGGAAAGATTCACCGAGGCCCCGATGCGCAGCTGATGCTCCTCATGCCAGCGTTTCACCTCTTCGCAGGCGGTACGGATCACCCAGTTGCCGATTTCATAGATCAAACCGGTCTCCTCGGCAAGCGGAATGAACTGATCGGGAGAAATCATGCCCCGCTGCGGGTGATTCCAGCGTAGCAACGCCTCCACGCTCTCGATACGGTTCTCCGGCATGCGCAAAATGGGCTGGTAGTAGAGTTCGAACTCACCATTCTCCAGCGCATTGCGTAGATCCTGCTCCAGCGCCAGGGTGACCCGGATCTCCTCCTGGGTCTGTTGCTCGAAGAACTGGAACTGGTTGCGGCCCCGGGACTTGGCCTGATACATGGCCATGTCGGCATTGCTGAGAAGCTGGGTAGCGGCCTCCTCCACGCTCAGACTGGTGGAGACGTCGCCAGGGTAGAGCGTGATGCCGATGCTCGCCCCAACCATGAGCCGGCGTTGTCCCAGGGTGAAGGGACGGGAAAGGGAATCGATGATCTTGTTGGCCACCAGGGCCGCCTCTTCGCTGGTCTCCAGCTGTTCCAACACCACCACGAATTCGTCCCCCCCGAAACGGGCCACGGTATCGGACTCCCGTACCGACTCACGCATGCGGTTCGCCACCTGCACCAGGAGCTCATCGCCGGTGACGTGCCCATACAGATCGTTGATGGTCTTGAAACGGTCCAGATCCACGAAAGCCACCGCCACGCCGCCCCGATTGCGCCTTGCCGTGCGAAGCGCCTGGTGCAGGCGGTCCGACAACAGCGCACGGTTTGGCAGGCCGGTGAGCACGTCATAGTTGGCCTGGAACAGGATGCGCGCCTGGTCCGTCTTGTGCTGGGTGATGTCGGAAATGATGATCACATGACCGTTGGGCCGCCCTTGATCGTCATGCAACGCAGTCATGGAGAGCCACTGGTAGTACCACTCGCCACTCTTGCGATGGCTAACCACCTCACCGGACCAGTTCTCGAACCGCTCCATCTCTTCACTGATCCGCTGCGCCACCTCACGGTTCTCTTCGCCCAGGATGCGGTTCACCGGCTTATCCAGCACCTCGTCCAGCTCATAGCCGGTGATGCGCGTGAAGGCCGGATTGACCATGCGCACTCGTCCAAGGGCATCGGTGAGCACGATGCCCTCGGAGGTGGCGTTGAAGACCGTGGCACTCATGCGTAGCGATTCCTGGTAGCGCTTGAGTTCGGTGATGTCCTCCTTCACGCCAATGAAATGGGTGATCTCGCCGGACTCGTCGCGCACCGGGGCGATCCGGGCCGATTCCCAATAGAGACCACCATCCTTGCGCCGGTTGTGAAACACGCCTTCCCATACTTTCCCCGACAATATGGTATTCCACAGCTCGGCATATTCGGCGGGGTCCTTCTCTCCACTCTTGAGCACTGAGGGACGGGAGCCGATGAGTTCCTCGGCGGTGTAGCCGGAAACTTCCTCGAATTTGGGGTTCACATACTCGATGATGCCATTTATATCGGTAATCACCACCGATACGGGACTCTGCTCCAGAGCCCGCCCCAGCTTGCGCAGCTCGTTGCGATCCGCGCGGGTGCGCGTGATGTCGGTTCGGGTCCAAACCACGCCCCCTTCACTGGTACGCCGGTTGCTGGCCAGATACCAATTGCCATTCACCGATTCCTCCATGAAGGAAATCTGCTGCAACTGACCACGGTCCAACGGACCCAGCGGCCTTCCCTCCAGGTCCCGGCGCTCCACCTGTTCCAGGATTGCCTGATCCAGTTCCGCCAGCACCATGCCGGGCTGTAGGCGAGAACCGATCCAGGGATACATGCGGCGAAATTCATCGTTGAACACCAGCAACCGATCCCGGTTGTCGAACAGCGCAAAACCTTCGCCCAGTGCCTGAACGGCATCTCCAAGACGTTGATGCGAACGCTCTGCCAATGCCTGAGCTGCCTGCAGCTTGTCCAACATGCGCCAGAGCCATGAAAGGAGCACCAACACCAGCAGCAGCAGCGCAATACCCAGAAAGATGGCACGGCGCCCCAGCTGTTTGCGGTATTCCAGAAAGCGTTCATGCAGCTGAGCGAACCGCTGGGCGCTGTCTACAGCCAAGAATTCCCGCATCAATGTGCGCAGTGCATCACCGTATTGCAAAGTCACCTGGGCATGGCGCAGTGCAGGCTCGGTACCCTCGGAGCGAGACAGCTCCTGGAGCCGCTGCTCCACCTCCTTGCGAGCCGCAGGATCGGGAAACAGCTGCAGGATGGCGAGATGGTCCAACATCTCCAGCAAGGCAGCTTTTTCACCTTGCACCTCTTGCGCCAACTGTTCCACCAGCCGTGGCAGATAGAGCAGACTGTTGCGAACGATTGCTGCCTGCTGCTCCATCTGGTGCAAGAGGTCGAGCTTGTACCGCAGCGCCTGCACATAGCGCGCCAGCGCCTGCGCCACCTCCTCGCCACCCCCCTGTGCGAACAGGTGGCCATGGAGCTGCTCCAACTCCTGCTCCATCCTGCGCAACGATTTGTGCGCCTCCACCAGGGGATCGAAATTGGACATGCGGAAAGCGGCGATGCGCTCCATGTCGCGATCCATGGCCACGTCCAGACTTCGCAGCCTGTAGAGCAGCTCGGAAAAGGCGACCACTTCCCGCTCCATTCGAAACTGGTGCACGAAGTAGAAGCCGGCGAGCAGCACGACTGCCGCCAAGAAAAAGAGCGCACGCTTCAGGCCGCCACGTTTCAAAAAGCTGGCTCCATCAAAGGATGCCGCCCCACGAGGCTCTTCAAGAAGGCAACGATGTCGGCTCGCTCCTCGGCGGGAATGTCACGACCCAGCTGATAACGCCCCATGATGCGCACCGCTTCATCCAGGGTGGCAGCGGTGCCGTCGTGAAAATAGGGAGGAGTGAGGGCCGCCAGCCTCAGCGAGGGCACTTTGAACAGATGCCGGTCACTCTCTCGCCCGGTGACATTGTAGCGGCCCAGGTCGGAGCGGGTGATCTCGGTACCCCGGTCTTTGAAGTAGTCGCCCATGATGCCCATGGTTGCGTACATGTTGCCTCCCACGTTGCGCCCCTGGTGGCAGGCGATGCACCCATATGAACGGAACAACCGGTACCCCCGCTTGGCCTGGGCCGACAACGCCTCCTTCTCTCCTGCAAGCCAGCGATCGAAGGGGCTTTCCGTGGTCACCAGGCTACGCAGGAAGGTGGCGATGGCATGAGCCACGTTGCGGCGGGTCAGACCATCGTCGAACAGTGTGCGGAAACGACGTCGTAAGGATTCGTCCTGTCGCAACTTGGGCAGCAACTGCTCCCAAGAGGAATCCAGTTCAACCGGGTTCTGCAAGGGCCCATCCAACACCAGAGCCTCCAGGGTAGCCGCCCGCCCATCCCAGAAATAGGAGATATGGAAGGCCGAATTGTAGACCGTGGGTGCATTGATGGCGCCGAGGCGCCCTTCCACACCCACGGAGAAACGCATGCCATCCGCCCCTCCCCGCTCCAATGGATGACAGCTGGCGCAGCTGATGCTGTCGTCCCGGGAGAAGCGACGGTCATGGAACAGATCCTTTCCCAGGGCGATCAGTTCCGGGTCCTGTCTAGGCGCTTGTTCCAAAGGAAGAATGGCTCCTCCGGCACGAACCAGCTGCACCCAGAGGCTCAAAGCCGACAACAGCACCAAGAGCCACCACCCGGATCGTGACCATGAATTCATCACGCTTTTCATCTTGAAATCGAACTCATTAAATAGCAGCCGAATTTCCTAACAAGATCTGCTACACAATGGGACAGGAGACTCCATCAGGGCGAGACGGCCTTGCCTCGATCATGCGCTTACCCGCGTTCCGGTACGCCACTCAAAGGCCTCCAACGGGCTGGGCCGGCCAAACAGGAAACCCTGCCCAAAATCACAGCCAATGGCGCGCAGCGCATCGGCCTGTGCCGGTGTCTCAATTCCTTCAGCGATCACTTCAATACCGATGCTGTGAGCCATCATGACCAAACCACGAACAACGTCGTAATTGCGTGGGTTCTCGGTGATGCTGACAACAAACCGACGATCCAGTTTGAGAAAATCGATCGGTAATGAAACCAGGTAGCTCAGTGAAGAATAGCCGGTACCAAAGTCATCAAGGGCAATACCGACACCCAGTCTCCGCAGTTCCTGAAGCGTCTCAGTAGCGCGACCAATATTGTCGAGGATGCTGGACTCGGTGACCTCCAGCTCAAGGTTGCGTGGTGAGACACCGCTATGGGCGAGGGTGTCGGCCACCAGCTTCAGCAGCTTTTCCGGATGGGCGAAATGTTTGCCGGAAATATTGATCGCCACTTGCTGCGGCCCGGCGGTCACTTCGGGGGCAAACCAATCGGCAACGACCTGGGGCAATATCCACTCGGTGATGGGTATGATCAACCCGCTTTCCTCAGCCAGCGGGATGAAATCCCCGGGCGGTACCAACTGACCGTCGCGTTGCCAGCGGATCAAAGCCTCCGCTCCAGCCAGGCCACCATCTTGAAGCCGGAACTGAGGCTGATAGTAGAGCACCAGCTCACCCCGTTTCCCGGCCTGGCGCAGATCGCTTTCCAGCCGCAACCGCTGCACTGACTGGATCTTGTGCTGTTCCGAGTAAAAAGAGTAATCCACCCCATCCGTGTCGCTGATTACCTGGTGCAGGGCTGCGTCGGCACAGCTCATCAGGCCGTGAGCATCTTTGGCATCGTCAGGATAGAGGGCGATGCCGATCTGTGCGCTGCAATTGATATTGACCCCTTCGATACGGAAAGGCCGGGACATCACCTCGATGATACGCCGTGCGATGCACTCGGCGGCATAAGCATCGGGTATCCGCGGCATCATTATCGAAAACTCGTCGCCGCCGACGCGAGCAATTTTGTCATCGGCCCGAACCACGCCATGCAGCCGCTGTACCGCCTCCCGCAAGAGCTGGTCACCGGCATTGTAGCCAAAAGATTTGTTGACCTTGCGGAAGCCCTGGAGATCGACGAAAAGGACCGCCAACCGCTGCCCGTTGCGCCGATGCTCGCGCAGCATGTCTTGCAGGCATTCTTCGAACCGGTGGCGATTGGGCAGCTTGGTGAGTACATCGAAATAAGCCAGCTGGCGCATCTCCTTTTCCATTTGCTTGAAGTGGGTTATGTCATGGAACACACCGATGAAGTTGCTGATTTCACCACTGGAGTCACGAATCGCAGAGATGTCATGTAACACCGGGAACAGGGTGCCGTCCTTGCGACGGTTGTACAGTTCACCACGCCAGTGCCCGTCCTCCAGTAATTTTTTCCACATTCGTTCATAAAACTCGGGCGGGTGATGATCCGAACGGAGGATGCGCGGATTCTTGCCGATCACCTCGCCGGCCTCGTAGCCGGTGATCTCGGTAAAGGCCGGGTTGACACTCAAAATATTGGCCTGATTGTCGGTGATCACCACGGCATCGTTGGTGGCCTCTAGGGCCCGCACCGCGATTCGGCTGGACTCCACCGCGCGCACGCGCTCGATCACTCCCGCCAGGCTGTCGGCCACCGCCTCCAGAAAGGCGCGCTCGGCCGGCTTCTCCACGTGCCCCTCCTCCAGGTAGAGGACCAGTACACCCAACAGTCTGTCACCTTTATGAATCGGCACATTGTAGTGGCCGTGCCCCCGCATGCCTTCGAAACGGACGTCATGACGGTGGTCTACATGGTCGGCGAACAGCAGACGCATCTTCGCTGCCGCACGGCCACAAAGGCAATGACCGTAGGCAACCTTGGCGCAACGGACCACCAGCTCTTGATCCAGGTTCCAGGGGGCGACAAGTTGCAGAGTGCGCTTTTGGGGATCAGCGAGAAAGATCGCCCCTTCATCCCTGATTTTCAGCCAGGGCACTGAACAGATGATACCCACAGCCTGTTGCAGCAGGTTTTCCAGGGGACCGTTGGCTATGCCCAGCGCAGCCAGTCGTTGCAGAGCCTCTTGCGTGCTTTTTTCTTCCGCCAGCTGGGTGTTGCTGCTGCTGAGCTGGCCTACCAACCTGGCATTGGCCTGGTTCAGGCGCAAGCTATTTGCAAGAAACTGTCGATACCATCCACCAGACCGCCACAGCGCAAGCCCAAATAAGGGCACCAGCGCACTGAACCAAGCCCAGTGTTGGCCTTGTTGCTGCCACAGCCAGTATGCCACCGGCGCCAGCCCCATGCTCAAATAGACCGGGTAAGCTCCAGAGACTGCGGCGTAACTGGCCAGGCCACCGGCCATCAGGCCCATCACCATTAGCACCACGATAGCCTGCATCGGTGCCACATCCATTCCAAAGTTGAGCAATGCCAGCGTGCCCCAAGCTAAGCCGCTGACCGCGGCGAGCAGCACACAGATCCGCTGCCAGTGGGGCGTTTGCTCTGGCGGCGGTGATTGGCGCAGGTAGCGTCGTACCACCACCATGCGCAGTAATAGCACCAAACCCATTTGCGTCAGCCAAGCCAACAGCCAGCGATGGGGAACAGCGGGCCAGAGTGCCAGCCCCACCACCAACCCGACCAACAACACGATGGGCACCGGCAACCGCATCGCCTGGAAAGCTATGCGCAAAAGTTGCGTCTCCAGGTCGGTCTCTCGCTCCTCGGCTGCCCGTGGCACGTCGCCCCCAGACACCATTGCTCTTGCTAGCTCACGCATGACCTTTCGGCTCCTTCGCCCGCTTACTCACATACTCAAAAGGTTCTCGTAACGAGGATGAGGTCGGCGGTCACCCTCTTTTCTTTAATTAAAGAAGAATCCAACCTTTTCTGCCTGGAGCTGACCAAGCTAAGGAAGTCCTGATTAAAGCCATTCCTGGCTTTAATCAGGAAACATTACGCCAGAAACGCGGTTTTAAGTTTACGTCAACGTTTTTATAATTTTCTTTATATAGTATTCTTATTACATTGTTTTTACATCTATTTGTTGTGTGGTCTTCACGAGTACTAATAACACGAAAACCCACCTGCCTGGCGTCCCCCCAATTTTTCAGAGCTGCTCATCTAAGGTGCTGGAAAGGACTACCCGGCTGGCGGACCGGATCGATCAGCTCCCGCCCCTGATCAAGCGCTCTGTGCGCAAGCTGATGGCAGAGGTGGTCATGGGGATTCTCTGCAGCGGGAGCTTGCGGCAATCGGAGATTGCACGGGCCTTGAAAGAGCCGACCCGGCTGCATCACACGCAGAAGCGTCTGTCTCGCATGCTGGCCTTGCACAGCGAGGTGGCCTGGGCGGCGGAAACGCTGCAGTTGCAGCAGTTGGGGCCGTGGGTGACGGAGGAGATGATCGTGGTCATCGATCCAGGCGATCTCAATCGCGATGGCGCGCCCCACAGCGAAGGGCGCAGCCGGGTCCGGGACGGGGATCGGGGGGAGATTGTCGGCGGTTACCCGCTGATCAGCGTGGTGGCGCGGGACGTGAAACAGGGGACCACCCTGCCGTTGGTGACCCGGCTGCGTTCCATCACCGAGAGCGGTTATCGCAGTGAAAATCATGATCTGCTGGGTGTGATGCAGGAGGTTCAGCGCCACCTGACCTGTCGTCCCTTGTGGGTGATCGATCGGGGAGGCGACCGGGGTCGGTTGTGGGACCGGTGGCTGGAGGAGGGCTGGCCTGTGCTGGTGCGGGCGGCCAACCAGCGCTATTGGTTGTGGCGGGGTGTACGAAAGACGGCCCAACAGATTGCCCGGGCATTACCATTGAAACACCGGGGCCGGTTGCGCCGGGGTCAGAACAAGGAGGTGCCTTTTGGCATCACCCGGGTTTCCCTGCCCAATCATCCCGACCAACCGCTATGGATGGTGGTGGTTCGGCATGGCAAACGCGAGCCGCTGGTGTTGGTCACTACCCGCCCGGTGCGGGGCCGACGCCAAGGAGAGCGTCTGATCCAGAGCTATCTGGATCGCCGGGCCTGCGAGGAAGGCTATCGCTTCACCAAGCAGGGGTTCCAGTTGGAGGGGGTACAGGCCCGACGCTTGGCCACCCTGCAGAACCTGGTGGCCCTGGCCAGCCTGGCCTGGGCACTGCTGGCAGCCTATCCCGAGCGTGCTGGTCGCTTACTGGCCAAGGCCCGCCGGCAAAAGCCAAAGAAAAAGCCGCGCTTTCCTTTCTACAGCCTGCTGGCGGGTTGGCAAAGGCTGTTTGCCACCGCCAGGACGATCTATCACGGTTGGTGGCGGTGCAGGGAGTCTGCTTCCCGGCAGAAGGGCCCGCCAATAGCAGACCTGTTCGCAAATCATGCTGCTCCTCATCGCCCACTGATCCCAGAGGGGTTATGAAAAATGGGGAGACGCCAGAGCCACCTGCCCCTTGAACCCCCCGGCGACTTGCGGCACCCTTACCCGTTCCACAACCAGTCGCAAGCAATGGTCCTGCCAACATGGTTCATTGCCGGAGGTAGCCCAGATCATGGATCTTCACCGGTCCCTCGGGCTGGACCAGGAGTCTGGCCCCGATTCCGAAGAAAAACGAGAAAAGCTTCGTCTCTACATTAACCTGAAACTTGCCTCCTCGGGCCAGCCCATCTGCCTTGAAGGGGAGGATGCCGATTTCCTGGAAACCGCCCAGGACCTCCTGCGCACCTACCGCGAGAAGAACCGCCTGCTGGCCGGCTACCGGTGCCCCGCCGACCGGCGCATCGAGGCTTTCCTGGCGGACTACTTGGCCGAGGTGACCGAGGGCGAGCCCCTCCGCCTGCCGAGCAACACCTTCGTTCTCGACCGCCACGGCGTGGCGCGCGAGCTTTCGCTGCCCATGGGCAGGAACGAGTTCAGGTCGGAGATCGTCTCCAGCTACCGGGTGAAGCAGGGCGTGCTCCACAACCCCGCCAGCGACCGGCGCACCACCAAGGGCTCCTTCCATATCGCCGAAGGGGGACTCCCCATTCCCGGGGACAAGAAGGCGGTACCCAAGGCGGTATTCGCCAATATGCTGCGCCACGCCCTCAATCCGCCCGAGGAGCTGATGGCATTACCCTTTACCGCCGTCAATAACCAACCGGCAAGGATGTTCGTCTCGCTGCTGCTGCGGCCGGTGGTCTGTCCCGAGGTGCCTGGAATGGAACCGGAGAAGACCATGGAGATCCGCTTCTTCGCCCCCGGCAACCTGGTGAGCAACCTGGACTTCGTGGAGAGCATCTTCGGCAATGGAGGAAATCCCTACCTGCCCAAGTTCGATGCCGCCCTGGACGTGGAACACTGGACCGGCCACACCGGCTGCGTGATCCTGGCGCCTCACCTGGTGAAGCTCACCAAGAAGGAGCTTGGCCTACCCCACTGGGACCAGGCCTCGGAGCGCCAGCGCCGGGATGGAATGTGCTGGAAGGAGCCCGACGAGCTGTACAACGACGGCCAGGCCTTCAAGATCACCGCCCGGGACGAGCGCGGCGTCATCGTCACCGTGCTGGCCGACAACTACTACGGTTACTGCAAGAAGGAGGTGAAGACCCAGATCGGCTATGCCGCCAACCTCTTTGGCCTGGCCGAGGAGGAACATGCCGGCGGTGCCCTGGCCTTCCCCCGTCGCAACCACGGTGAGGAATATGGAGTGGACAGCCGCACCCGCGACCCCAACTACTCCTTCGAAGAGGTGGTGGAGCGCTACGGCGAGATCATGGAGGTGCAGCCCGAGGGCTACGGTATCGACAAGCGCTTTCCCGAAGTGATCTACGTGCCCCAGGACCTGCGTATGGATCTCAACCGCCAGACCATCACCTGGTGGAAGGATGGGGAGAAACAGAAGATCCGTCTGCAGCCGGGCAAGATCTACGTGCAGCCCAACGGCTACAAGATCGAAATGGAGAAGCATCCAGGCGCGCCCTCCTGGCGCCTGGTGGGCACCGACCCGGAGGGCACCCTGTGTCACAAACCGAGCACCGTTTCCGGTGGCGGCAAGTCGGAGATCTCCAAGTCTCTCAACGATGCGGTGATCTACTCGCCCCTCTTCGTGGACGATCTGCAGGCCGACCTGGATCGGGTGCAGGAGATCTTCGACCGCGACTACACCAACCGTTTCAAGCCGGGCCACGAACACGAGGATCGCGACCCCACCCGCAAGCCGCTCTCGGAGGAGCGCAGCCTGGGATCGGTGATCAAGCTGCTCACCCCCTCATCCAGCTATACCGACGAATACAACGCCTGGCTGGAGTCCATTCCACCGAGAATCCTGGCCCTGGCGCTGATGATCAAGCGCTTCTACCGCCCCGAGTGGGGCGACAACTGGCGGGAGCATCTGAGCGTGGACGTGGTGGACGGCGCCCCCGGCCACGAGCTCAAATTGCACGACCGCAAGGTGATCGCCTCTTATCTGCGCATGGGTTTCGACCGCAACAACAAATGGCGGGTGTTCAAGGTGCGCCAGGACTTCATCGCCGCCGAGAAGCTGCAGATGGAGGACGACATCACCGCTTCCATCGTGGTGCCCGCCCGCGCCCTGAGCGACTGCCGCCCCGAGGAGGCGGACAACCCCAACAGCGTGAAGCTGGCGCGCAATTGCGAGTATCGCCTCTTCCAGCGACCCGACGACGCCATCATCCCCGGCTACGACAAGCAGGCGGAGAAGGACATCGCATCGCCTGGCAACTTCCTGGCGAACTACGAACCCTTGAAGGGAGAGAAGCTCGCGGAGGTTGTAGAGGATGTGATGACCTTCTGCAGCTTCACCGAACCCATGCGCAAGCTGCTGGAAGAAGCTTATGAGGAGGGCGAGTGCTATGTGGTCTCCTCGGCCCACCCCCGACTGGTGGATGGCAAGCCCTCCAAGAACCCACGCTACCTGCAGACCCGGCCCGACCTGGTGAACCCGGTGCGCAGTTACGTGGCCGAGATCGGCACCCGTTTCCATCGCAAGCTGCCACTGGGACAGAAGGTATGCCACCCAGTGGACGCCGTGCTGGCCGGCCGGCGCAACAATCCACCGGAACCTGGCATCCGTCCGCTGGCGGTCTACAACCCCATTCACTACCAGGAGCTGCCAGAGCTCTTCATGGACTTCATCTGTTCCCTCACCGGCAAGTCGCCCAGTACCACGGGCGCCGGCAGCGAGGGGGCGCTCACCAAGGGTCCCTTCAACGCCCTGCGCCCCACCGCGGACCTGAACAACGCGCTGGTCTCCTTCATCCTCACCGGCTATGCCGGCTATACCAGCTCGGCGGGCCACATCGGCCCTCACTTGCGGGTGGATCACGACGTGAGTCTGCTGATTCCGGAGATCTGGGCCAGGCTGCACCCGGCTCAGCGGGATCCCGAGCACCTCATCGAACAGGGCTATCTGGAGCCGCTCGAAGACTTCGAGCACGATGGCCAAAAGGTGCTCGCCAGCCGCCTGGGTTACCGCATCACCGACCGCTTCGTGCACGGATTCCTGGGCAAGATCTTCGACAATCCCAGCCAGGTTTTCACCGAGGAGATCCTCAAGCCCGAGCTGCAGGACATGGAAGTGTTCGTGGACGGGGTGAACAACATCGTGGAAGCGCAGCGCAAGGTGGCCCAGCGCTATCTGGACGACGGCAGCGTGGAAGAGGCATGCCCGCCGCTGAAGGCGTTGCTCTACATCATGGCCACCGGCGAGTACCAGGGCAAGGATGTGCACCACCCCGAGATCCGCGCCATGTTCACCCGCGACTACCTGTTGCAGTCCGAGTGGTACCGCCAGCGGCTGGAGGTGAAACAGCAGCGCGACATCGCCCTGTGGGAACGGCATATCCGTTCCCTGGAGGCTTTCCTGGAACAGCCTGGTTACGAGGACGAGGCGGAGCGGCTCGACATCGCTGGCCGGCTGGCGCGAGCAAGGGCCAGGCTGGAGCAGGTGCGCAGTGCCGACTACCTGGAGAGCCTGGTGGGTACCATCGGCGCCGATCCCCTGCAGCCGGTGGAGGACGCCGACCTCCGCCAGGCCGAACCGCCGCGCAAGGTCGCTTGAGAAAAAACCGCGCGCAGCGCGCTTTGTCCCCCTCTCCCGCTCGCGGGAGAGGGTTAGGGGTGAGGGTCATTTCGTAGCTGGTGACGGCGACTGGCAATCCAGCACTTCCCACGGAACGGCAGCCGTGGTGTCGATGACCACCGCCTCCCCCCGCTCTTGGGCCGACAACGGCTGCCGTTTCTGGAGCTGTCGCTCCAGCACCGCAAGGTCCGCCTCCGAGGGATCGCCGCCCCGTTCGGCACGGGCGATGATCCGCTGGCGCAACACCTGCTCGGGCGCCTCGAAGGCGAGGATGCGGTAACCGGCGCCCATCTCCCGCGCCAGCTTCCGAAAAACCTGCCGCCGTGAGGCCTCCAGGAAAGTGGCGTCCACCACCACGCTGCACCCGGCGCCCAGTATCGACCGCGCCAGCTCCGCCAGCCGCCCATAGGTGCGCTCGGTGGCTTCCGGCGTATAGATTCCTCCCTCCACCGCCGAGCGTGAATCGGCTTCCGGCGACAGGCCGAACAGCCGTTTGCGTTCCAGGTCCGAGCGAAGGTGGAGCAGGTCGCACCGCTCCCGTGCCTCCAGACAGAAACGGCTCTTGCCACTGCCTGACAGGCCGAAGGTGATATAGAGCGTGGGCTCGACCTTGTCGGCAAAACAGGTCTCAGCATAGGCCAGATATTCGTTGAACTCCTGTTCCAGCCGGGAATCCGCCCCCTCCTCCTGGGCCAGCCGGATGGCCGCCACCTTGGCCCGCACCATGGCGCGGTAGGCCTTGTAGAAGTCGAGCAGCGCCACTGCCTGGTAATCCCCCAGCAGTTCCAGATAGCGGTTGAGAAAGCGCCAGGCAAACCTTTGCATGCCCCGTCGTTCGAGGTCCATGAGCAGAAAAGCGATGTCGTTGGCAGTGTCGATCCAGCGCAATGCAGGATTGAATTCGATGCCGTCGAACACCATCACCTGATCATCCACCAGGGCGATGTTGCCCAGATGCATGTCGCCATGACATTCGCGAATCCACCCTCCCCGCTTGCGTTGTTCCAGCAATGGCACCAGCCGTTCATAGAAATGCCGGGCCCGGGTTTCCAGCCGCTCGAGGCGCTCTCCCAGAGCCGGGAAGCAGCCCAGCTCCCCGATCTGCCGGAAGTTCTGGACCACCGGGGTCCATACCTTCTCCGGGCGCCCCCAGTCGCTCTCCTCCGGCGCGGGCGGCAGTCCGGCATGAAATTCCGCCACGCGCTGCGCCAGTTCATCGATGAGCCTTCCGGTGAGCGACAGGCGGTCGAAGAGCCGATCCTGGTCGAAGCGACGCATCTTCACTGCGTATTCCACCGCCTCTCTCTCCCCTTCCACCAGGTAATCTCCCGCCTCGTCCCGGGTAATGGGCACCACTGCAAGGTAGAGCCCTGGCGCCATGCGGCGGTTGAGACGCAGCTCCTCCTGGCAATAGAAGTGTCTTTTCTCCAGAGTGGAGAAATCGAGAAACCCCAGATCCAGGGGCTTCTTCACCTTGTAGGCGAACTCGCCCACCAGGAAGAGGTGGGAGATGTGGGTTTCCAGATGCTCCACCGACTGCACGGGAAAAGGCCAGGCCGCCGGTTTCCGCAACGCCTCGATCAACTCTTCCATACCCGATCCTCTGTCGATTTCGCCTGTGTCATCTGCCACACCTGATCGTTTCATTTGCCACAGCCATAGCGTGAGAGATCCGGTCCGGGCAATCCAAGTTACTGATTTTGTGGGAGATGCCCTCCTGGCCCGTTATTTGCCTTAGCCATCCGGGTTGCTTGTCAGAAAAAAGGGAGTAGATCACGATGAAAAGAAAGCCCCTGCTATTGCTCATGGCCTGTACTCCTCTCCTTCCTTTCGGTGCCGCCGCCGAAGAAACAGAGGAAATGGCCCCAATGGTGGTGGAAGGCAGCCGCATCTCCGATGTGAGCGGCACCCAGGTGAAGTCGGCCGATCTGGCCGAGGCGCTGTTCAAGAACATGGCGAACGTCTCCCTGGTGCGTCGCAGCGGTATCGCCAACGACATCATCCTCCGTGGCCAGAAAAAGGACAACATCAACATTCTCGTCGACGGCGCCAAGA
>JALXAM010000035.1 GCA_026992075.1 Sedimenticola sp.
CCAGGCGCGCCTCCTTGAGGGCTGGATCGTAGTAGTCGTTGTGGTTGTCGATGCCGATCACCCGGTCGCCCCGCTCCAGCAGCCGCAGCACCAGGGCCGAGCCGATGAAGCCGGCGGCGCCGGTGACGAAAGTCGGTCGCGCCGCACTTGAGCTTGCAGAAGTCATGTGAAGGCCAACCACGGAAAAAGAACGCCAAGCTGTGGCACAAATGCACTTACTACTATGTTGAGGAAGTTGTGGGCCTCGACCATTCCCTTCTCCACGAGTCCTTTCAGGCAGTAGTTGACCTTGCCCAGGCTGACTCCCATCTCCCGGGCCAGGTCTCTTTGCGAGGCCTGGGGATTGGCCGCGATGGCCTTCATCAGGCGGTAGAGGGTCTCTTCGTTGGCTGCAGGCACTGGCAGCAGGAGCGTTCAATGGGTGAACAGGGGTGGGATTAAACAGGATTTGAGGAGGGGGAGCAACAAGGAGTTGCGGTCAGGCTCTGCTGGTCAGGAGCTTCAGGCCCAGTAATTCGGCGGACACATCGCGCTTTGTCCGCCCTACAATGACGGGTACCCGAAGCCGATCAGGGGCGCCCCAGCAGATGCTGCGCCGCGTAGTTTGCAATGAGCTGGTGGGCGCGGTGCAAGGCATCGGTGAAGTGGAACGCTTCGTTCAGCGCCGCGGCCATCTCTTCGGGATCCTCCACGTACTCATGGACCAGGCGGTTCCTCAGGCGCCTGGCGGCCAGCCACCGGTCGGCATCTTCGAGCAGCCCCAGCCTCTCAGCCCGGTTCAGGTTGTCGATGGCGGTGCCGGGACGCTCGCCGGCCGCCTCCAAAAGCGTGGGAAGCACCTTGTCCACAAGGGTGTCCTGGAGGCGGGAGAACTTGGCGCCGAACGACTCCAGGCGATCGATCCCCTCCGGGGTTTCCAGTGTCTGCTGCAGCCAGTCCGCCGTGGCAGCCGACCGGTCACCGAACAGGCGGTCACGAACCGCCACCAGGTGCTGGTCCTCCTTTTCCGCCAGCTTCAGCAGTTGCTCCAGGCGCTGGAGTGGATCATGGCTCATCAGAGAATCCGTACTCCTTGTTCCCGGGCGGCCCGGTCGATGGGACGGTTGGGCGCGCCCCGGCGGTGGACGACGATGTCGATGCGCTGCTCGCCCAACCGCCTCTGCAACGCGCTGTAGAAGCGCCCCTCCGCCGCCGTCGCTTCCTCCGGCGTGAGGGGCACCTCCACCCAGAGGTCGATGTCGCCCCCGCGACGAGCGTCATCGAGGCGGGAGCCGAACAGGCGAAGTTCCGCATCCTCACCGAAGGCCTTGCGGGCCTCCTCCTGGATGGCCTGGATCTGTTCCTGGGTGAGGCGCATGGCGTCAGCCCGCTCTCGACCGCCGGATCGCCTCCAGAATGTCCTCCGTCGTCGCCTTGGTCTTTATCCCTTCGACATCGAAAGGCGACTTTCTTGTTTTTTTCTTGGCCTTCAGGGAATAAACGGAACCATCTTTCCTGCGAATTTCCACTTCCTCGTTTTTCGCAAGCTGCAAAATCTTCGCAAGATTCTGACGCGCCTCGGAATAGGTGAATACTTTCATGTCGATTCACTCCAATACCTCGATGCCCAACTCTGCCGCCACCTTCTTCATCCTTTTGTCTAGTGTAATCAGTGGACTGGACAAGGCCAGCGCACATTGCAGGAAATAAGCATCATAAGCATAAATATTGAACGCCATGGCCAACTTCAGCGCCTCGCCGATATCGATGGCAAGCAGCCTGACGGGGATTTCGTTTGCAGCCTGCTGCGCCGCCAATGCCTCCTTTCCGCTGATTTGCCCGCGCTTGAGCATTGCCGACAATGCGTTGCCGATCTCGTAGGGCAGTATTTCCGGCGCAGACACATCAACACCCGATGTGATCCGGATCAGGTGATCCTTTTCCGGCTCGTCGAGGACCACGGCCAGAAAGATGTTTGTGTCTGACACGATCTCCATGTGTACAATTGTACATATGGGCGATTTTTTTTCATCTCAAAGAGTTCGCGCCGGGGACGGCGCTCCTACGGATGGCGGAAGGGGCATTACGGTCTGAGCGTTTACCCCCTTGCGATGAAGTTTCCGAGAACTGAGAAAGCGCCTGTGGTTGACAAAAACCACCGTCAAGTTTACAAAAAGACCAGAATAAGTTTACAAAACCAGGATGCCCGGCAACAAAAAGCGGTTTTATCAGCGCGCCATCGAGCTGGCCCGAGAAGAGAAACCGGGGCTTGGCAGCCGTTTGGCGGAGGAGTTCGGCTTGTCCAGAACCACTGCGTCCAAATGGCTGGGGGAAATGGTGGCGGAAGGGCTGCTGGAGGCCACGGGGGAGAAACGGGGGCGGATCTACCGGCTTGCCAGCCGCTGGACGGCGGCGGCTTGGCGGGTGGAGGGGCTTTCCGAGGATCTGGTGTGGCGCGAGTTTGCCCACCCGTTCCTGCGGGGTCTTCCGGAAAATGCGCTCGATATCTGGCATTACGGCATCACCGAAATGGTCAACAACGTCATCGACCATTCCGGTTCGCCGGTGCTGGAGCTGCGGCTGGAACGAAACCCCTTGCGCACTCTTTGCTGGGTCATCGACCGGGGTGAAGGCATCTTTCACAAGATCCAGCGGGCGTTGAACCTCTATGATCCGCGGGATGCGCTCATCGAACTGGCGAAGGGCAAGTTCACCACCGATCCAGAGCACCACACCGGCGAAGGCATCTTTTTCTGCTCCAAGGTTTTCGACCGCTTTCAGATCCACTCTTCCGGGCTGCTCTTCACCCATGAAGAGGGCAAGCAGGACGTCCTCCTGGAACGGGAAGAGGCAAGGGAGGTCGGCACCCGTGTCTTGATGGAGCTGCGTAACTCTTGCCGGCGCACCTTGAAGGAGGTGATGGACCAGTTCGCCGCGCCCGAGGAGTACACCTTCTCCAAGACCATCGTGCCGGTGCGCCTGGCGCTGCATGAAGGGGAAAAGCTGGTCTCCCGGTCGCAGGCCAAGCGAATCGCCTACCGGTTCGAGCGCTTCGAAAACGTGATCCTGGATTTCACCGGCGTGGAAGAGATCGGACAGGCCTTCGCGGACGAGCTGTTCCGCGTCTTCCCGCAGGCCCATCCGGGCACTCGCCTGACAGCGGTCAATACCACGCCGGCCATCGATGCCATGATACGGCGGGTTAGCCCTTAATGTGGAAATCACCACAGAGACACAGAGGACACAGAGAATTCAATTGTTAGGAGGCGCGTCTTCGCGCCGAAGGGGGAAGGTATTTCCGCCCTGGCGAGTTCGCGCCGGGGACGGCGCTCCTACATGACGGTTTTCCATAAATCCGGGGTGCCCCTGGAACTCATGATGAGATTTGAGCCGTAGGTCGGGCTGAAGCCCGACAACAAGCGGGTTGAATGTCGGGCTGAAGCCCGACCTACATTGGTGGGTTTTCCATGGCGGAGAAAGGTCACCCGCCGTTCAATGCGCCGCCTCCCAGTTCTCCCCCACCCCCAGGTCCACCACCAGGGGCACGCGCAGTTGGGCGGCGTTCTGCATGAAATCGGCAATTGCGCGGCCGGCGGTCTCCACTTCGCTCTCGGCCACTTCGAAGACCAGTTCGTCGTGCACCTGCATCACCATGCGCACGGCGGGGCGCTCCTGTTGCAGCCAGGCGTCCACGGCGATCATGGCGCGCTTGATGATGTCGGCGGCGGTGCCCTGCATGGGGGCGTTGATGGCGGTGCGCTCGGCGGCGGCACGGCGCTGGCCGTTGCGGCTGTTGATCTCGGGCAGATGGAGGCGGCGGCCGAAGAGGGTCTCCACGTAGCCCTGCCGGCGCGCCTCCTCCTTGGTGCGCTCCATGAACTCGCGCACGCCGGGGTAGCGGCTGAAGTAGAGGTCGACGTATTCCTGCGCCTCGTCGCGACCGATGCCGAGCTGGCGCGCCAGGCCGAAGGCGGACATGCCGTAGATGAGGCCGAAGTTGATCGCCTTGGCGCGGCGGCGCGCCTCGGGCTCCACCGCTTCCGGCGAGGGGTAGCCGAACACCTCGGCGGCGGTGGCGGCGTGGATATCCAGCCCCTGCTCGAAGGCGCGCAGCAGCCCCTCGTCGCCCGAGAGGTGAGCCATGATGCGTAGCTCGATCTGGGAGTAGTCGGCGGCCACCATCTTCCACCCCGGCTCGGCCACGAAGGCCTTGCGGATGCGCCGCCCTTCCTCTGTGCGTACCGGGATGTTCTGCAGGTTGGGGTCGGAGGAGCTGAGCCGGCCGGTGGCGGCCACCGCCTGATGGTAGCTGGTGTGGACGCGGCCGGTGTCGGGGTCCACCATTTTGGGCAGCTTGTCCAGGTAGGTGGACTTGAGCTTGGCCAGCCCGCGGTGTTCGAGGATCACCGCCGGCAGCTCATGGCCGCGCGCCGCCAGCTCCTGCAGCACCGCCTCGGAGGTGGAGGGGGCGCCCTTGGGTGTCTTGCGGATCACCTCCATCCCCAGCTCGTCGAAGAAGACCTGGCCGATCTGCTTGGGGGAACCGAGGTTGAAGGGGTGGCCGGCCAGGGCGTAGGCGCGCTCCTCGAGCCGGCGGAGCTTCTCCGCCAGCTCGGCGCTCTGCTGCCTGAGCAGCTCGGTGTCGATGCGCACCCCGGTGCGCTCCATGCGCGAGAGCACCGGCACCAACGGCATCTCGATCTGCTCGAAGACGAACCTCAGCCCCTCCTCCGGCTCCAGCCGGGGCCAGAGGGCCTGGTGGAGGCGCAGGGCGATGTCGGCATCCTCGGCGGCGTAGGGCGCCGCCTCCTCCAGCGCCACCTGGTTGAAGGCGATCTGCTTCGCCCCCTTGCCGGCCACGCTCTCGTAAGAGACCGGCTGGTAGCCCAGGTACTTCTTCGCCAGGGAGTCCATGTCGTGGCGGGTGGCGGTGGAGTCGAGGACGTAGGACTCGAGCATGGTGTCGTAGCGGATGCCGCGCAGCTCGATGCCGTGGCGTGCCAGCACGCTCATGTCGTACTTGAGGTTCTGGCCCAGCTTGGGCCGCGCTTCATCCTCCAGCAGGGGGCGCAGCCTTTCCAGCGCCTGGTTGCGGTCGAGCTGGCGCGGCGCGCCGGGATAGTCGTGGGCCAGGGGCAGGTAGGCGGCCCGCCCCGGCTCCACCGCGAAGGAGACCCCCACCAGCTCGGCCTGCATGTAGTCGAGGCTGGTGGTCTCGGTGTCGAAAGCGAAGACCTCGGCCCGTTCCAGCCGCCCGATCCACTGGTCCAGCCGGGCCCTGTCGAGGATCACCTCGTAGTCGCCGCTGGCGGCGGCCCTGGCGGCTATGGGGGGATCGGGGTCCTCCTCATCCAGCGAGGCGAGCAGGCGGCTCGCCTCCATCCGGGTGAAGAGCTCGCGCAGCTTTTGCAGGTCGGGCTGGCGGGGCGCCAGCTGGTCGGGCGCCAGGTCGAGATCCAGGTCGGTGCGGATGGTGGCCAGCTCGCGCGACAGGGGCAGCTGCTCCAGGCTGGCGCGGAGGTTCTCGCCCACCTTTCCCTTCACCTCGTCGGCGTGGGCCATCAGTTCATCGAGCGAACCGTACTGGTTGAGCCACTTGGCGGCGGTCTTGGGACCTACCTTGGGCACCCCGGGGATGTTGTCGGAGGCGTCGCCGGTGAGGGCGAGGAAATCGACGATCTGTTCGGGCTTCACCCCGAACTTCTCCTCCACACCCTGGCGGTCGAGCATCCGGTCGGTCATGGTGTCGATGAGGGTGATGCGATCGTCCACCAGCTGCGCCATGTCCTTGTCGCCGGTGGAGATGAGCACCTGCATCCCCTGCTCCGCCGCCTGCCGCGCCAGGGTGCCAATGACGTCGTCCGCCTCCACCCCCTCCACCATCAGCAGGGGGAGGCCCATGGCCTGGACGATCTCGTGCAGCAGGG
>JALXAM010000036.1 GCA_026992075.1 Sedimenticola sp.
GGGCGGGGCTGGGCTTTCTCTGGTTCAACGCCTATCCCGCCCAGGTCTTCATGGGGGACGTGGGCGCCCTGGCCCTGGGCGCGGCCCTGGGCATCGTGGCGGTGGCGGTGCGCCAGGAGCTGGTGCTCTTCATCATGGGCGGGCTGTTCGTGGTGGAGACGGTGTCGGTGATCCTGCAGGTGGCCTCCTACCGCCTCACCGGGCGGCGCATCTTCCGCATGGCGCCGCTGCACCACCATTTCGAACTCAAGGGCTGGCCCGAGCCGAGGGTCATCGTGCGCTTCTGGATCGTCACCGTGATCCTGGTGCTCGTCGGGCTGGCCACGCTGAAGATCCGGTGACCATGGAGGCGGCAACGGCAGTGGAGAAGAGGGCGGGAGCGACGCGGGCGCTGGTGGTGGGCCTGGGCAAGACCGGCCTCTCCTGCGCGCGCTACCTCACCGCCCGGGGATGGCAGGTGGCGGTCACCGACAGCCGCGAGCAGCCGCCGGGGCTGGAGGCGCTGCGCCGGGAGCTGCCCGACGTGGGGCTCTTCCTGGGGGGCTTCGCGCCCGAGGCCTTCGCCCACGCCGACCTGTTGGTGGTGAGCCCCGGGGTGCCCCTGGCCACCCCCGAGGTGGAGGCCGCTCTGGCGCGCGGCGTGCCGGCGGTGGGCGACGTGGAGCTCTTCGCCCGCGCGGTGACCGCGCCAGTGGCCGCCATCACCGGCTCCAACGGCAAGAGCACGGTGACCACCCTCCTTGGGCTGATGGCGCGGGAGGCGGGGCTCACCGCCGGCGTGGGCGGCAACCTGGGCGAGCCGGTGCTGGATCTGCTGGAGCAGCCCGCGCAGCTCTACGTGGTGGAGCTCTCCAGCTTCCAGCTCGAGACCACCGAAAGTCTGGCGCCGGCGGTGGCCACGGTGCTCAACGTCAGCCCCGACCACATGGACCGCTATCCCTCCCTGGCGGCCTACATGGAGGCCAAGGCGAGCATCTACGCCAGGGCCGAGGTGGGGATCTACAACCTGGACGACGAGCGGGTGATGGCCATGCCGCGCACCCCCGAGGCCCTCTTCTTCACCCTGGGCGAGCCGGCCGACGAGGCCACCTTCGGCGTACGCGGGCTGGAGGGGCGGGCGTGGCTCTGCCGGGGCGGCGAGCCGCTGCTGGCCGCCGACGAGCTGCGCATGGCCGGCCTGCACAACCGCGCCAACGCCCTGGCGGCCCTGGCCATGGGCAGCGTGCTGGGGCTGCCGCTGGAGGCGATGACGGCGGTGCTGCGCCGCTTCCCCGGCCTGCCCCACCGCAGCGAGCACGTCGCCACCATCGACGGCGTGGCCTGGTACGACGATTCCAAGGGCACCAATCCCGGCGCCACCGTGGCCGCCCTGGAGGGGATGGCCGATGGCGGGGGGCGCACGGTGCTCATCGCCGGCGGCCAGGGCAAGGGGGCCGACTTCTCGGTGCTGGCCGAACCGGTGCGCGAGCACGCCCGCGCCGTGGTGCTGCTGGGCGAGGACGCCCACCGCCTCGCTGAAGCGCTGGCCGGCACCGTCCCGCTGGTGAGGGTGGAAGGGATGCGCGAAGCGGTGGAAGAGGCCGCCAGACTGGCCCGGCCCGGCGACCGGGTGCTGCTGTCGCCGGCCTGTGCCAGCTTCGATATGTTTCGCGGTTTCGAGCACCGGGGCGAGGTGTTCCGCCGCTGCGTGGAGGAGCTGGGCTCATGAGCAGCGTGGCCTGCAGATCTGGAGCCTTCCGAGGCCTGCCCCCGGGGGTGGACTGGTGGCTGCTGCTGGACGTGCTGCTGCTCTCGGGCATCGGTGTGGTGATGGTGAGCTCTGCCTCTCTCCATCTGGGAAGCGGTCATGAGGCCACCTTCAGCTATCTGGAAAAGCACCTGCTGGCGCTGGTGCTTGGCATCGCCGGCGCTCTGCTGGTGCTCCAGGTGCCGGTTCGCTGGCTGGAGCGGGCCAGCCCCTGGCTCTATGCGCTGGGCGTCGTCCTGTTGCTGGTGGTACTGCTTCCCGGAGTCGGCAGGACGGTGAACGGCGCCACCCGCTGGATCGCCCTGGGCGGCTTCAATCTCCAGACTTCGGAGTTCATGAAGCTCTTCATGATCTTCTACATGGCCGGCTACCTGGTGCGGCGCAAGGTGGAGGTGGCGCACAGCGTGTGGGGGGTGGTGAAGCCGGTGCTGCTGGTGGCGCTGGCCGCCGTGGCGCTCATGGCCCAGCCCGATTTCGGCACCACCGTGGTGCTTCTGGCCACGGTGATGGGCATGCTCTTTCTCGGCGGCGCGCCTCTGTGGCAGTTCGGGGTGCTCTTCCTGCTGGTGGCGGCCGGCGGCGCCCTGCTGGTGATCTTCTCTCCCTACCGGCTGGAGCGGGTCACCTCCTTTCTCAACCCCTGGGCCGATCCTTTCGGTGCCGGCTACCAGCTCTCCCAGGCGCTCATCGCCTTCGGCCGCGGCGAGTGGACCGGGGTTGGGCTGGGCAACGGCATCCAGAAGCAGTTCTACCTGCCCGAGGCCCACACCGACTTCATCATGGCGGTGATCGGCGAGGAGTTCGGCCTGGTGGGCACCGTGGCGGTGATCCTCTTCTTTGCCCTGCTGGTGTGGCGCGCCTTTTCCATCGGTGCCGTGGCCGAGTCGAAGGGGCGGCCCTATGCCGCCCACGTGGCCTGGGGCATCGGCCTCTGGCTCGGCATGCAGGCCTTTATCAACATCGGCGTCAACGTGGGGCTGCTGCCCACCAAGGGGCTGACGCTCCCATTCATCAGCTACGGCAGCAACAGTCTCATCGTCAGCTGCCTGGCGGTGGGGGTGCTGTTGCGCATCCACTGGGAGAACTGCACCGGCGACGAGTCGGTGGGAGGGGTGCCGTGGCGCGTGTCCTGATCATGGCGGGCGGCACCGGCGGCCACGTCTTTCCCGCCCTGGCGGTGGCGCGGGAGCTGCGCGGGCGCGGCTGGGAGGTGACCTGGATGGGTGCGCCGGATAGTTTCGAGTCGCGTACCGTCCCCGCGGCGGGCTTCCCCCTGGTGACGGTGGCGGCCCACAGGTTGCGCGGTCAGGGGATGGTAGGGCTGGCACTGGCACCCTTTCGCCTCGCCCGCGCCGTGACCCAGGCGTGGCGGCAGCTGGGGAGGCTGCGCCCGCAGGTGGTGCTGGGCATGGGCGGTTTCGTCACCGCCCCCGGCGGTCTGGCCAGCCGCCTGCGCGGTATTCCCCTGGTGATCCACGAGCAGAACACCGTGCCCGGCATGGCCAACCGCTGGCTGGCCCGTTTCGCCAGCCGGGTGCTGGAGGCCTTTCCCGGCAGCTTTCCGCCCGCCACCGGCGCCATCGCCACCGGCAACCCGGTGCGCGATGAGCTGCTGCAGCTTTCCACCCCGGAGGCGCGCTTCGCCGATCGTACCGGGCCGGTTCGTCTGCTGGTGCTGGGCGGCTCCCTGGGCGCCCAGGCGCTCAACGAAAGGGTGCCGGCGGCGCTGGCCGAAGCGGGCCTGGAACTGGAGGTGCGCCACCAGGCGGGACGCGGCAAGGCCGAGGCCACCGAGGCGGCCTACCGCGAGGCCGGCGTGGAGGCGACGGTGACCGAATTCGTGGAGGAGATGGCGCAGGCCTACGGCTGGGCCGACCTGGTGGTGTGCCGGGCCGGCGCCCTTACGGTGTCGGAGCTGGCGGCGGTGGGCGTGGGCGCGGTGCTGGTGCCCTATCCCCATGCGGTGGACGACCACCAGACCCGCAACGCCGCCTACCTGGTGGAGGCGGGCGCGGCACGACTGCTGCCACAGCGGGAACTGACCCCGGCCTCCCTGGCCGGGCTGCTGCGCGAGCTGTGCGCCGACCGCGCCACCCTGCTGGAGATGGCGCGGCGGGCCCGTGCCCTGGGACGCCCCGACGCCACCCGCCGGGTGGCCGACCAGTGCGTGGAGGTGGCGGCATGAACGGGGAGCGGCAGGTGGCCAGGGTGCACGCCGCGGAGGCCATGGGGCGCATCCGCCGGCTCCACTTCGTCGGCATCGGCGGCGCCGGCATGAACGGCATCGCCCAGGTGATGCTCAACCTGGGGTACGAGATCAGCGGTTCCGACCTGGCGGAGAACGCCGCCACCCGCCGGCTGGCGGAACAGGGTGCCACCATCCACATCGGCCACGCGCCCGAGAACGTGCGCGGGGCCGACGCGGTGGTCATCTCCAGCGCGGTGAAGGAGGACAACCCCGAAGTGGCCGCGGCGCGCGGGGCGCGCATCCCGGTGGTGCCGCGGGCCGAGATGCTGGCCGAGATCATGCGCTTCCGCTACGGCGTGGCGGTGGCCGGCACCCATGGCAAGACCACCACCACCAGCCTGGTGGCCAGCCTGCTCATCGAGGGGGGGCTGGATCCCACCTTCGTCATCGGCGGACGCCTCAACGCCGCCGGAAGCCACGCCCGCCTGGGGCAGGGCGAGGTGCTGGTGGCCGAGGCCGACGAGAGCGACGCCTCCTTCCTATACCTGCAGCCGATGATGGCGGTGGTGACCAACGTGGACCGCGACCACATGGGCACCTACGGCGGCGACTTCTCCCGCCTGGAGGACGCCTTCGTCGAGTTCCTCCACCACCTGCCCTTCTACGGCCTGGCCATTCTCTGCGCCGACGATCCCGGCGTGCGCCGCCTGCTGCCCCGGGTGACCCGTCAGTTCGTCACCTATGGCACCTCGACCGAGGCCGACCTGCGAGCCGTCGACATCCGGGCACTGGGCCGGAAGACCAGTTTCACCGTGGAAGGGGAGGGTTTCGCGCCCTTCCAGGTGACCCTCAACCTGCCGGGTCGGCACAACGTGCTCAATGCCCTGGCCGCCATCGCTGTGGCGCGGGAGCTGGGAGTGGAGCGGGAGGCGATCCTGCGAGGCCTGGAGCGGTTCCAGGGCATCGGCCGCCGTTTCCAGGTGAGCGAGGAGTGCCGCCACGGCGAGGTGAGCTTCTCCCTGGTGGACGACTACGGCCACCACCCGCGGGAGATCGAGGCCACCCTGGAGGCGGTGCGCGAGGGCTGGCCCGGGCGGCGGCTGGTGCTGGTGTTCCAGCCCCACCGCTACAGCCGCACCCGCGAGGCCTTCGAGGATTTCGTGCGGGTGCTCTCCAAGGCGGACGTATTGATGCTCACCGAGGTCTACCCGGCGGGGGAAAGGCCCCTGCCGGATGCCACCGGCCGGGAGCTGAGCCGGGCGGTGCGGGCGCGGGGCCTGGTGGACCCGGTCTTCGTGGAGTCGCTGGAGGAGATTCCGGAGGTGCTGGGTGCGCTGGTGCGGGAGGGGGACCTGGTGCTGCTGATGGGTGCCGGGAACATCGGCCGGCTGGCCGCAAGACTGTCGGGAGAGTGGTGCCATGACCAGGCAAGGGGATGAGATGCGGTTCCTGCACATGGGTTGCGGAGAATCGCTACGCAGCAGCGGCCTGGCGGCCGCCTGCGGCGTTCGTCGGAAGCAGGAGCTTCCGGAAAAGGGGAAAAGGGAGAGGATACGGCTTTGCAAGGGGGGAGACAGGCATGAGGAGCAACGCTGAGGCACGGGAACCCTTCACCATGCTGCTCTACAACGAACCCATGGCCCGACACACGAGCTGGCGTGCCGGTGGTCCTGCGCGGCACTACTTCCAGCCCGAGGATCTGGCCGATCTTTCCGATTTCCTGTTGTCGCTGCCGGAGCAGGAGCCGCTGTTGTGGCTCGGGCTGGGCAGCAACCTGCTGGTGCGGGACGGGGGTTTTCCCGGCACCGTCATCGCCCTGCAGGGGCGGTTGGACGAAATCGAGTTGCTGGAGGGGGCGCGCCTGCGGGTGGGTGCCGGCGCCAGCTGTGCCGTGGTGGCGCGGCGGGCGGCGCGCGAGGGGCTCTGCGGCGCCGCCTTCCTGGCCGGCATTCCCGGCACCATGGGAGGCGCCCTGGCCATGAACGCCGGTGCCTTCGGGGGCGAGACTTGGGAGCGGGTGGTGTTGGTGCAGACCATCGACCGGCAGGGGGTGCTGCGCTGGCGCCTGCCCCACGAGTACCAGGTGGGCTACCGCCAGGTGAAGGGGCCCGAAGGGGAGTGGTTCGTGGGATGCGAGCTGCAGCTGGAGCGGGGCGATGCCGAGCGCGAGCGGAGCGAGATCCAGCGGCTGTTGCAGCAGCGGAGCGAGACCCAGCCCATCGGCGAGGCGAGTGCCGGCTCCACCTTCCGCAACCCCCCGGGAGACCACGCGGCGCGGCTCATCGAGGCGGCCGGCCTCAAGGGTTGCCGCATCGGCGACGCCGAAGTGTCCAGCAAGCATGCCAACTTCATCATCAACCGTGGCCGGGCCAGCGCCGCCGACATCGAGGCGCTGATCCGGCACGTGCAGCAGGTGGTGGCGGAGCGCTTCGGCGTGGAGCTGGAGACCGAAGTGCACATCGTGGGAGAGCCTGCATGAGCGAGCCGCGGGCAGAGGATTTCGGCAGGGTGGCGCTGCTCAAAGGGGGCTGGTCCGCAGAGCGGGAGATCTCCCTCAAGAGCGGCGCCGCGGTGGCCGCTGCCCTGCGCGCCCGGGGAGTCGACTTCCACGAGCTGGACGTGGACCGCCGCATCTGCAGCGTGCTGGCCGAGGGGAATTTCGACCGCGCCTTCATCATGCTGCACGGCCGCGGTGGCGAGGATGGGGTGATCCAGGGGGTGCTGGAGACCCTGGGCATTCCCTATACCGGCAGCGGCGTGCTCGCCTCCGCCCTGGCCATGGACAAGGTGGCCAGCAAGCGGCTCTGGCGGGGAATGGGATTGCCCACCCCCGAGTTCGTGCTGCTGGACGACGAGGAATCCCTGGACCTGGCCGGCACCCTGGGTTTTCCTCTCATGGTGAAGCCAGCCCGGGAGGGCTCCAGCATCGGCATGAGCCGGGTGCAGGGCGCGGCCGAGCTGCGCACCGCCTGGGTGGCGGCCCGCCAGTACGATCACCATATTCTGGCGGAGCGCTACATCGACGGTCAGGAGTACACGGCAGCGATCCTGGACGATCAGGTCCTGCCGCTCATCCGTCTGGAGACACCCCGGGAATTTTACGATTACGAAGCCAAGTACCAGGCCGGGGACACCAGCTATCACCTTCCCTGCGGCCTGCCGCCCGCGGAGGAGGCGAAGCTGCAGGAGCTGGCGCTGAAGGCATTCCGGGCGCTGGACTGCCGCGGCTGGGGAAGGGTGGACCTGTTGGTGGACGGGGCGGGCCAGCCCTGGCTCATCGAGGTGAACACGGTGCCCGGCATGACCGACCACAGCCTGGTGCCCATGGCGGCGCGCCATGCCGGCCTCGGCTTCGAGGCGTTGGTGTGGCGTATCCTGGCCACGACCCTGGAGAGAGAGGCGTGAGCCGACGGACGAGAAAGAGCGGAGCGAGGCAGCGCTGGCTTTCCGCCGCGTTGGCGCTGCTGTTCTTCGCCGGCCTGGCGGGCGGTTTGCTGGCGGGATACCGCTACCTGGCCGATCCCACCCATTTCCCGGTGCGCACCATCCGGGTGGAGAACCGGTTCCGGCATCTGGATCGCGGCCGCCTGCAGCGGGCCCTGTCGGCGGCGGTGGAGGGCAGCTTCTTCAGCGTGGACCTGGAAAAGGTGCGGGCGGCGGCGGTGGCCCTGCCCTGGGTGGCCGAGGCGCGGGTGCGTCGCGCCTGGCCCGACCGGCTGGAGGTGGAGATCGTGGAGCAGCAGCCCCTGGCACACTGGAACCGGCGGGGGCTGGTGAACTCCCGCGGTGAGGTCTTCCATCCCGCCGAAACGGGCCGGCTTCGTCTGGATCTGCAGTTCCGGGGACCGGAGGAGAAGGCGCCGCAGATGGTCGAATTCTACCGCGAGATCCTGCCCGGCTTTCGCGATCACGGGCTGGAGATCGCCGAACTGAGTCTGGACCGGCGGGGTGAATGGCGGTTGCGGCTGAAGCAGGGTCTCACTTTGGTGGTGGGACGGGAGCAGCGCCGTTTCCGTATCCGGCGCCTGCTGGAGGTCTACGCCGTGCTGCAGCAGGAGAAACGGGCCATGCGCCGGATTGATCTGCGGTACGAACAGGGCTTTGCCGTGGCGTGGCAACAGGAGAACAAGAGCTGATCATGCGCAAGGACAAGAACATCATCGTGGGCCTGGACATCGGCACCTCCAAGGTGGTGGCCATCGTGGGCGAGGTGAAGGTGGATGGCGAGATCGAGATCATCGGCATCGGCACCCATCCCTCCCACGGCCTGAAGAAGGGGGTGGTGGTGAACATCGAGTCCACGGTTCAGTCGATCCAGCGCGCCGTGGAGGAGGCCGAGCTGATGTCCGGCGTGGAGATCGACTCGGTCTATGCCGGCATCGCCGGGAGCCATGTCTCCAGTCTCAATTCCCACGGCATCGTCGGCATCAACGACGGCGAGGTGTCCCCCTCCGACGTGGAGCGGGTGATCGACGCCGCCCGGGCGGTGCCCATTCCAGCGGACCAGCGCATCCTCCACATCCTGCCGCAGGAATTCATCATCGACGGGCAGGAGGGAATCCACGAGCCGGTGGGTATGTCCGGCGTGCGCCTGGAGGTGCAGGTGCACATGGTCACCGGCGCGGTGAGCGCGGCGCAGAACATCATCAAGTGCGTGCGCCGCTGCGGCCTGGAGGTGGAGGACCTGATCCTGGAGCAGATCGCCTCCAGCTATGCCGTGCTCGACGAAGAGGAGAAGGAGCTGGGGGTCTGCCTGGTGGACATCGGTGGTGGCACCACCGACATCGCGGTCTTCACCGGCGGTTCCATCCGCCACACTGCGGTGATCCCCATCGCCGGCGACCAGGTGACCAATGACATCGCGGTGGCGCTGCGCACCCCCACCCATCACGCCGAGGAGATCAAGCTCAAGTATGCCTGCGCGCTGAGCAAGCTGCCCTCGGCGGAAGAGACCATCGAGGTGCCCAGCATCGGCGACCGGCCGCCGCGGCGGATGTCGCGCCAGACCCTGGCAGAGGTGGTGGAGCCGCGCTACGAGGAGCTGCTGGGGTTGGTGCAGGACGAACTGCGCCGCTCCGGCTTCGAGAGTGTGGTGGCCGGGGGCATCGTGCTCACCGGCGGCAGCTCCAAGATGGAGGGGCTGGTGGACCTGGCGGAGGAGGTGTTCCACATGCCGGTGCGGCTGGGGGTGCCGCGCTATGTCACCGGGCTGGTGGACGTGGTGCGTAACCCCATCCACGCCACCGGCGTGGGACTGCTGCTGTTCGGCCAGCAGAACAGCGGCGTGAAGGTGCCGCAGGAGAGCCGGGGCATGCTCCGGGCCACCTGGGAGCGGATGAAGAGCTGGTTCCAGGGCAATTTCTAGCAACAGGTTTCACAGGAGACGAGGGGCGGGCCCGCAGGGACCGCGACCAGAGGTTCAATCAGGAGGTCAAGACGATGTTTGAATTGGTGGACGTAGACAGCCAGAACGCGGTAATCAAGGTGATCGGCGTGGGCGGCGGCGGTGGCAATGCCGTCAACCACATGCTGCGGGCCAGCATCGAGGGGGTGGAGTTCATCTGCGCCAACACCGATGCCCAGGCGCTCAACAGCTCGGAGGTGAAAACCACCCTCCAGATCGGCGCCAGCCTCACCAAGGGGCTGGGGGCGGGGGCCAACCCGCAGATCGGTCACCAGGCGGCGATGGAGGACAAGGAGCGCATCGCCGAGGCATTGCAGGGGGCCGACATGGTCTTCATCACCGCCGGCATGGGCGGCGGAACCGGCACCGGCGCCGCTCCGGTGGTGGCGGAGGTGGCCAAGGAGCTGGGCGCACTCACCGTGGCGGTGGTGACCAAGCCCTTTCCCTTCGAGGGGGAGAAGCGCATGAAGGTGGCCGAGGCCGGCATCGAGGAGCTGGGCAAGCACGTGGACTCCCTCATCACCATCCCCAACGAGAAGCTGCTGGCGGTGCTGGGCAAGGCCACCTCGCTGCTGGACGCCTTCAAGGCGGCCAACGACGTGCTGCTCAATGCGGTGCAGGGCATCGCCGATCTCATCACCCGGCCCGGCCTCATCAACGTGGACTTCGCCGACGTGCGCACCGTGATGTCGGAGATGGGCATGGCCATGATGGGCACCGGCGCCGCCATCGGCGAGGACCGGGCGCGCAAGGCGGCGGAGGCGGCGGTGAACTGCCCGCTGCTGGACGACTTCCACCTGGCCGGGGCCAAGGGGGTGCTGGTGAACATCACCGCCGGACTGGATCTGGCCATCGGCGAGTTCGACGAGGTGGGTACCACCATCAAGGAATTTGCCCGCGACGATGCCACCGTGGTGGTGGGAACCGTCATCGATCCGGAGATGCACGACGAACTGCGGGTCACCGTGGTGGCCACCGGCCTGGGTGAAGAGGAGGCAGTGCAGATCAACCGTCCCGAGGTGGTTGCGGCCCCCCGTGCGGTGGTTTCCGAGGAACCACCTCAGGGTGAAGAGGAGAAGGCCCCAGCCACCGGCAGCCGTGATCCCTACGAGGGGCTGGACGTGCCCACTGCCATCCGCCGGCGCCAGCAGGAGCAGCGCCGGGCGGTGGGGGGTGGTGCCCAGCCGGCGGAAAAGCCCGATCTGGATTATCTGGACATCCCTGCGTTCCTGCGCCGCCAGGCCGACTGAGGAAATGGCGACCGATCGGGGCCATTTTTGGGGATTTCGCGTTTGCAATGCCCGGTCAAAGGGAGTACATTAGGGAAATCCCTGAGTCTATCTCGTGGGTTTCCCGGGGGCAGTCCCAGGACCGGGTGGCCTGAGATGCCGAAACAAGAAAGAGGTCTGGCCAACAGCCGGGCGGCGGAGAACAGCGCCGATGATAAAGCAACGCACACTCAAGAACGTCATTCGCGCCACGGGCGTGGGACTGCACACGGGGGACAAGGTCTTTCTCACCCTGCGGCCGGCGGCGCCTGATACCGGCATCGTCTTCCGCCGGGTGGACCTGCCCGAGCCCGTGGACATTCCCGCCATTGCCTCCAATGTGGGAGACACCCGCCTCTCCACCACCCTGGAGAAGGACGGGGTGCGGATCTCCACGGTGGAGCACCTGCTCTCCGCTTTCGCCGGCCTGGGCATCGACAACGCCTATGTGGACGTGAGCGCCCCGGAGGTGCCCATCATGGATGGCAGTGCCGGTCCCTTCGTCTTTCTCATCCAGTCGGCTGGCGTGGAGGAGCAGAACCGGTTGAAGAAGTTCATCCGCATCAAGCGGAAGGTGGAGGTGCGCGACGGTGACAAATATGCCCGTTTCGAGCCCTTCGATGGTTTCAAGGTGAGCTTCGGCATCGATTTCGATCATCCGGTATTCACCGAGGAGACCCGCTTTGCCAGCATCGACTTCTCCTCCACCTCCTTCGTCAAGGAGGTGAGTCGGGCCCGCACCTTCGGTTTTCTGCGCGAGATCGAGATGCTGCGCGAAAAGAACCTGGCGCTGGGTGGCAGCATGGACAATGCCATTGTGGTGGACGACTACCGGGTGCTCAACGAGGATGGGCTCCGTTACGAGGATGAGTTCGTCAAGCACAAGATCCTGGACGCCATCGGCGATCTCTATCTGCTGGGGCACAGCCTCATCGGCGCCTTTTACGGCTACAAGTCGGGGCACGCCCTGAACAACAGGCTGCTGAACCAGCTGATCGCCACCCCCGAGGCCTGGGAGGAGGTGACTTTCGACGAGGAGGACGGTTTGGCGCCCATCTCCTACATCGCGCCGGTGCACGCCTCCTGAGCCGCCGTCTCACTCCTTCAGCAGGCGCCGCAGGGTTTCGTCCACCAGCTGAGCCGGGTCGATGTGACGCCTGCGGGGCCGGCCGGCGGGGGCTCCCGAGGCAGGGGAAGGGGCCAGGGGTTGCAGTACCCGCACCTTGACCCGTTCCAGGTGCGGAGCCTTGGGGCGAAGCGCCTGCAGCAGGGCGGGCGCATGGAAGCGCATGCGGCTGTGCCAGGCGGGGGAATCCACGTGCAGGATCAGTTCGCGATCCCGGATGCGGGCGTGCCGGCAATGCTGGTCCAGAGGCGGCGGGAGATGTGAACGGATGCTCGCCAGCAATGCCTGCTGCTGTGCCACCAGCCGGAACAGATGGCCCAGATGGTGGTTTTCCTCCAGGAGCCGGGAAACCTCTTGTGGTTTTCTGGTCAAAGAAACAATGATCGGGCGGGAAATTCTCGCCAGAGTGTAGACCATGACAGCGACGCGCAACAGCCATGGCGGCGGCAAGGGAACCCTGATACGGGGGGGCGTGGCGTTGCTTTTGCTGGCCGGAGTGGCGCTGGGCGCCTACCAGGCGGGCCGGCAACAGGTCCAGGTCGAGCGGGACCGGGAGGCGGTGGCTCAGCTGAAGCGGCAGCTGGAACAGGAAAAGGCGCGAATTCTGGATCTGCGCAGCCGGATGGAGGCGGAGATGGATGCCCTGGCGCTTCGTCTGGGCAGTCTGCGGGCCCACCTCCTCCGATTGGACGCGCTGGGCGAAAGGCTGGTGAAGAAGGGCAAGCTGGATCCCGGTGAGTTCGATTTCAGCCGCGAACCTCCGGTGGGGGGTGGCGAGAGCGAGCCCCTGGGCGAATTCGATGAAGCCGACCTCTCGCGGGAACTGGATCGCCTGGACCAGAGTCTCAAGGATCGTGAACACAAGCTGCAGCTGCTGGAAGAACTGCTGATGCAGCGGGAGCTGGACGAACAGGCGCGGATCTCGGGGCGCCCGGTGAAGCAGGGTTGGATCTCGTCCGGTTACGGCCGCCGTACCGATCCTTTCACCGGCAAGAAGAAGTTTCACCGGGGTATCGATTTCGCCGGCAAGTCGGGCAGCGAGGTGTTGGCGGTGGCGGCCGGGGTGGTAGTCTTTTCTGGTTGGAAGGGGGGTTATGGCAACGTGGTGGAGATACGCCATCCCGATGGTTACATCACCCAGTATGCCCACAACCGGGAAAACCTGGTGAAGGCGGGAGACCGCGTGGAGAAGGGTGAAACCATCGCCATCCTGGGATCCACCGGTCATTCCAGCGGGCCACACGTCCACTTCGAAGTGCGCCGCAACGGCAAGATCGTCAATCCCGCCCGCTTCATCCAGCGTGGATGAACCTTCGGTGATCCGCGGCGGGAGCACTGTTCCTGACAGCCCGCAGGAAGCCCCTTCCCGGGCCGAACAGTGCCAAAGAGTCCACTCGTTTAAGGAACCTCTGATTTAATCCTGGACGAAGCAGGTTGTTCTCCTCCGGCTCGAGTACAAGGCGAAGTTCGCAGGCAATAGCCAAGCTATTGGCAAGAACTTCAACGCAGTAATCGGGCTGGAGGAGGACAAGATGCGAGTTCATGGATTAAATCAGAGGTTCCTTAAGGTATCATTTCCCGGTTCCCTTGCCGCGTGCGGGGAAACGGCCTTTTTTTCTATTCCGGATTTCCATAATCGATGTTCAACAAGTTAGCAAAAAAGATCTTCGGCAGCCGCAACGAACGGCTGGTGAAGGCCATGTCCAGGGAGGTGGAGAAGATCAACGCCCTGGAGCCTGCAATGGAAGCGCTCTCGGACGAGGAACTCCAGGCCAAGACCACAGAGTTCAAACAGCGGCTGGCCGACGGCGAGAAGCTGGACGACCTGCTGGTGGAGGCCTTCGCCGTGGTTCGGGAGGCAGGCAAGCGGGTGCTGGGCATGCGCCATTTCGATGTGCAGCTCATCGGCGGCATGGTGCTGCATCAGGGCAAGATCGCCGAGATGCGCACCGGCGAGGGCAAGACCCTGGTGGCCACCCTGGCGGTCTATCTCAACGCCCTGGAGGGCAAGGGCGTGCACGTGGTGACGGTGAACGACTACCTGGCCCGGCGCGACGCCGCCTGGATGGGCCGGCTGTACCACTTTCTCGGCCTCACCACCGGGGTGATCAACTCTTCCGGCGGCATGGGGCCGGACGCCGCCTCCTACCTGTTCGATCCCGATTGGGACGGCAGCGAGAACGGCCACCGCTTCTTGCGCAACGTAACCCGCAAGGAGGCCTACGACGCCGACATCACCTATGGCACCAACAACGAGTTCGGCTTCGACTACCTGCGTGACAACATGGCCTTCGAGGCCAGCCAGCGGGTGCAGCGACGCCACTACGCGGTGGTGGACGAGGTGGACTCCATCCTCATCGACGAGGCGCGCACCCCGCTGATCATCTCCGGTCCCGCCGAGGACAGCTCCGAACTCTACAAGAAGGTCAACGAGATCCCGCCCCGCCTCACCCGCCAGGAGCCCATCGTCAACGAGGAGGGCAAGCCCGACTTCGGTCCCGGCGACTACGCCGTGGACGAAAAACAGAAACAGGTGTTCCTCAGCGACCAGGGGCATGAGAAGGTGGAACAGATGCTGGTGGAGATGGGCCTGCTCGATCCCGACTCCAGCCTCTACGACCCCTCCAACATCATGCTCATGCACCACGTGATGGCGGCCCTGCGCGCCCACGTGCTGTTCCAGAAAAATGTGGACTACATCGTGCGCGACGGCCAGGTGATCATCGTCGACGAGTTCACCGGACGCACCATGCCGGGGCGGCGTTGGTCCGAGGGGCTGCACCAGGCGGTGGAGGCCAAGGAGGGAGTGCCCATCCAGCAGGAGAACCAGACCCTGGCCTCCATCACCTTCCAGAACTATTTCCGCCTCTACGACAAGCTGGCCGGCATGACCGGCACCGCCGATACCGAAGCTTACGAGTTCCAGCAGATCTACGGTCTGGAGGTGGTGGTGATCCCCACCAACAAGCCGATGATCCGCGACGACCAGACCGACCTGGTCTATCTCACCCAGAAGGAGAAGTTCCAGGCCATCGTCGAGGACATTCGCGACTGCGTGCAGCGCGGCCAGCCGGTGTTGGTGGGCACCGCCTCCATCGAGGTCTCCGAGATGTTGTCGGAACTGCTGAAGCGGGAAGGCATCGAGCATCAAGTGCTCAACGCCAAGCACCACGAGCGCGAGGCGCGCATCGTGGCCGAGGCGGGCAAGCCGGGGGCGGTGACCATCGCCACCAACATGGCCGGCCGGGGTACCGACATCGTGCTCGGCGGCAACCTGGAGATGGAGCTGGAGGATCTCGGCCCCGATGCCACCGAGGAGCAGAAGGAGGCACTGCGCAAGGACTGGGAGGAGCGCCACCGCAAGGTGCTGGAGGCCGGCGGCCTGCGCGTCATCGGCACCGAGCGGCACGAGTCGCGGCGCATCGACAACCAGCTGCGCGGCCGCTCCGGCCGCCAGGGCGACCCCGGCTCCAGCCGTTTCTACCTCTCGCTGGAAGACAACCTCATGCGCATCTTCGCCTCGGACCGCGTTGGGGCGCTGATGCAGAAGCTGGGCATGAAGGAGGGTGAGGCCATCGAGCACCCCTGGGTGAACAAGGCGATCGAAAACGCCCAGCGCAAGGTGGAGGGACGCAACTTCGACATCCGCAAGCAGCTCCTGGAATACGACGACGTGGCCAACGACCAGCGCAAGGTGGTCTACGAGCAGCGCAACGAGCTGATGGATTCGGAGGACATCTCCGAAACCATCGCCAACCTGCGCCACGACGTGCTCATGGAGACCATCGACCAGTACATTCCGCCGCAGAGCATCGAGGAGCAGTGGGACGTGGCCGGCCTGGAGGAGGCGCTCAAGGAGCAGTTCGACCTCGATCTGCCCCTGCGGCAGTGGCTGGAGGAGGACGAGTCGCTGCACGAGGAGACGCTGCGCAAGAAGATCCTGGAGGCGCTGGAGGAGCGTTACGCCGAGAAGGAGGCGCTCATCGGGCCCGAGCAGATGCGTTACCTGGAGAAGGCGGTGATGCTGCAGGTGCTGGACCAGCACTGGAAGGAGCACTTGGCGGCCATGGACTACCTGCGCCAGGGCATCCACCTGCGCGGCTTCGCGCAGAAGGATCCCAAGCAGGAGTACAAGCGGGAGGCCTTCGAGATGTTCGCCGCCATGCTGGAGGCGATCAAGCGGGAGGTGGTTGAGATTCTCAGCCGTTTCGAGGTGCAGGAGGCGCCGCCGGTGGAGATGAACGTGGAGCCCACGGCCTTCGAATTCCGTCACGAAGAGTTTTCCGGCCTCGCCGGAGAGACTCCGGAGGTGGCGGAGGCTGCCGCGGCCGCTGCAGAACGTCCCGCCCAGCCCTACGTGCGCGAGGGACGCAAGGTGGGTCGCAACGAACCCTGCCCCTGCGGTTCCGGCAAGAAGTACAAGCGCTGTTGCGGCCAGTTGCAGTAGGGTGACGCCTGGATGGCAAAGGTGAATGTTCCGGCTCCGTATCCTGTCGCTGGCCTGCGCCTCTCCGCCACTGCCGCCGGCATCCGCTATCAGGGTCGTGACGACCTGGTGCTGGTGGAGCTGGCGGAAGGCACCACGGCTGCGGCGGTATTCACCCGCAACGCCTTCTGCGCCGCGCCGGTGATCGTGGCGCGTGAGCACCTGGCGCGCACCTCTCCCCGTTACCTGCTGATCAACTCGGGCAACGCCAATGCCGGCACCGGCGAGGCGGGCCTGGCGGCCTGCCGCGAGACCTGCCGCCTGCTGGCGGCCGCCGCCGGGGTGGCCATGGACCAGGTGCTGCCCTTCTCCACCGGCGTCATCGGCGAGGATCTGCCCACCACCCCCTTCGCCCGCGCCATTCCCAGGCTGCTCCAGGGGCTGGACGAAAAGAACTGGCGCCCGGCCGCCGAGGCGATCATGACCACCGACACCGTGCCCAAGCTGGCCAGCCGGCAGCTGGAGGTGGAGGGGCGGAAAGTCACCGTCACCGGCATGGCCAAGGGCTCGGGCATGATCCGTCCCGACATGGCCACCATGCTGGCCTATGTCGCCACCGACGCCGCGGTGCCGCAGCCGGTGCTCCAGCAGATGCTGGAAGCGGCGGTGGCGCCCAGCTTCAATTCCATCACCGTGGATGGCGACACCTCCACCAACGATGCCTGCCTGTTGCTGGCCACCGGCGCATCCGGCGTGCAGGTGACCGATGCCCGGTCGCCCCTGGGAGAGGCGGTGACGGAGGTCTGCATGGAGCTGGCGCGGGCCATCGTGCGGGATGGCGAGGGAGCCACCAAGCTGGTGGGGGTGCTGGTGGAGGAGGCCGCTTCCAAAGAGGAGGCCCGGCAGGTGGCCTACACCGTGGCCCATTCTCCCCTGGTGAAGACCGCCCTGTTCGCCGCGGATCCCAACTGGGGCCGGATCCTCGCCGCCGTGGGGCGTGCCGGCCTGGAGGGGCTGGAGATCGGCAAGGTGCGCATCTGGCTCGACGAGACCTGTATCGTCAGCGGCGGCGGCCGGGATCCCGGTTACACCGAGGAGGCGGGTCAGCGGGTGATGCAGCGCGACGAATTCACCATCCGCATCGCCCTGGGCCGGGGAAATGCCGGGGCCAGCATCCTCACCTGCGACCTCTCCTTCGACTACGTCCGCATCAACGCCGAATACCGGACCTAGGGAACCTCTGATCCAATCCATGAACTCGCATCTTGTCCCCCTCCGGTCCGATTACTGCATTGAAGTTCTTGCCAATAGCCGGCTATTGGCAAGAACTTCGCCTTGTACTCGCACCGGAGGAGAACAACCTACTCCGTCCAGGATTAGGTCAGCGGTTCCCCAAGAAACCTCCACAAGCCGCTGATACCGGCAATACCCTGGCCACCCGCCTCCCAGGCCCGGTGCTCCATGCCGGGCTGCATGCCGCCCAGCGCATACACCGGCAGTGAAACCTGCTCCGCCAAGGTGGCGAAGCCGCTCCATCCCAGCGGGGTGGCCCCGGGGTGGCTGGTGGTGGCCAGCACCGGGGAGAGCACCGCGAAATCGGCGCCCAGCGCCTCCGCCCGGCGCAACTCTTCCAGGTCGTGGCAGGAAGCAGCCACCAGCAGCTCGTGTGGCTCCAGGGGTAGGGCTTTCGTCGTCATGAGGCGCTGGCGGTTGAGATGGAGGCCGTGGGCCCCGGTTTCCCGGGCCTGTTCCAGAGAGCCATTCACCAGCATCCGGGTACCGTGGCGCTCGCAGCACTCCCGGGCACGGATGGCCAGCGCCCGCCAGGCGGAAGGGGCAAGGCCGAATACCCGGAACTGGAGCAGCCGGATCCCTGTTTCCAGGGTCGCCTCCAGCTGCTCCAGGAACCGCTCCGGGTCGGTGGGGGAGGGAGGCGTGATGGCATAGCGCGGGGGCAGCCGCAGGGCGCTGAGGATGGGGCGGTCGGCGGCCGGCATCTCCCGGCGGGGCAATTCGTCCGGTTCCACCCAGGCCAGGGGCTGGCCCTCCCGGCCCCGGGGCTCGCCCTGCCACCGCTGTACCAGCCAGGTGTCCAGTACCACCTTCCGGTCCCCGTAATCGTGGATCACCCGGATGAGGCGGCGGTAGTCCCGGATCTCCACGCCCAGCTCCTCGAGCAGCTCGCGCCGCAACGCCTGTTCTGTGGTTTCGCCGCGCTCCACCTTGCCGCCGGGAAATTCCCAGAGTCCGCCCTGGTGAGTGGTTTCAGGGCGGCGGGCCAGCAGCACCCGGCCCTGGTGATCCTGGAGCACTCCGGCGGCGACTTGGATGAGCGGCATCGGTGGCAATTGAAGATATTTCTGTTTGGCCCCTCACCCCGGCCCTCTCCCCCAAGGGGAGAGGGGAAAGGTCCGCTGGGAAGGGGGATTGGAAAACTCAGGAACGGCGCTGATCGGGCGGCTCCGGGTCGCTGAGCCATTCTCCCAGGTCGATGAGCTTGCAGCGCTCGCTGCAGAAGGGGCGCCAGCGGGACTTTTCCGTCCAGGCCACCCACTTCCCACAGGTGGGGCAGCGCACTTTCACCACCTTTTCCGGTTTTGCTTCAGATGACACAGGTCTTCAGGGTGAAGGGAACATCCTGCCGGGTGGCGGTGGGGTGCTCCCAGTCGCTGCAGGACATGAAGCGGATGTTGAGACGGTGCTTGCTGCCGCTGATTTCCGGAAACAGTCCCAATGCCGGGTCCAGCGACACCTGGACCAGCTCCACCGGCCGCTGGGGATCCAGGCTTTTCTGGAAATTGCCGCTCCGGGCCAGCTGGTCCCGGGGAAGAGTGCCATGTCGCAGCAGACCCAGCAGCAGCTCCACCGCGTCCCGTACCACGGAGATCTCGTCCAGCCACTGGTCCAGCTGCTCTTCCCGCTGGTGGTGGGGCAGGTGCAGCCAGTAGTGGAACTGGGGCAGGTCGAATTCGAAACTGCCCCCGGGGATGGTCATGCGTTGGGCGATTCCGGCCAGGAACTCGTTCTTGCGCAGACGGCTTCCCAGCTGGCCGGTGACGCCGTGCAGGCGGTGGGCGGTATGGTCGATGTCGTCCAGCACCCGCTGCAGCCGGTCCTGGTCCACATCCGGGTTGGTGGCCACCTTTTCCAGGGATTTGGCATGCTGATCCAGCTGCTTGATCATCTCCGTCTTGATGTCCGCCCGCGCCAGGATGGTGGCGATGTCCAGCAGTGCCTGCAGGGCACTCCGGCTCTGCCATGGGGTTTGCTGTTCCCGCTGGGAGTCGATCTGCTCGAACAGACGGGAGATGCGCAGCAGGGTGCGGGTCCGCTCGTTCAGAGGATGCTCGAAAAGCAGTGGAGCGCGCAAGGAAAGGTGCCGGCCGGGGGAGGTCGGGCTATTTTCCATCAGTTGTCCGGGGCGATCAACGACCGCTTTCGGCCAGTTCCAGATAACGGCGGTGCAGCCGTTCCACCGCGGTGCGCAGATCGTCCAGGGAACCGGTGTTGAGAATCACGTCATCGGCGGCGGCAAGCCGCGCCTCGCGACTGGTCTGGCTTTCCAGTATGCGTTGCGCATGGCGGGCGTCCACCTGGTCCCGCCGGCAGAGACGGTCCACTTGCACGGATTCCGGCACGTCTACCACCAGCACCCGGTCCACCATGGGCTCCAGCCCCTTTTCCACCAGCAGAGGAATCACCAGCAGCACATAAGGGGAACGGCTCCGGCCTGCCCGGATCTCCATTTCGCGGCGGATGGCGGGGTGGAGGATCAATTCCAGTTTTGCTCGGTCCTCGGGATGAGTAAAAACATGTTCCCGCAGCAGGCGGCGGTTCAGCCGGCCTTCGTTGTCGATAAAACGGTTACCCAGGTCCTCGCGGATGCACGCCAGCAAGGGGCTTCCTGGCTCCACCAGTTCGCGGGCGATCTGGTCGGCATCGATCACCTCGATGCCCAGCCGGGCGAACTCGTCCGCCACTGTGCTCTTGCCGCTGGCGATGCCGCCGGTGACGCCGATCTTCAGCATGTTCCCCGCCGGTGGTCAGATGCCCGCGAACTTGAGATAGCCGCGGTTGATCTCGTCGCCCCAGAGCAGCGCGATCCAGCCGGCGGCGGCCAGGTAGGGACCAAAGGGAATGGGCAGATTGCGGTCCCGGCCCCGCACCAGGATCAGGGTGATGCCGGTGACCGCTCCCACGGCTGCCGACACCAACAGGATCTGCGGCAGCATCTGCCATCCCAGCCAGGCGCCGAACAGGGCGAAGAGCTTGAAGTCGCCATATCCCATTCCCTCCTTGCCGGTGAGCAGCAGGAAAAGATGAAAAATGAACCAGAGCGAAAGGTAACCAGCCACGGCGCCATAGAGGGCGGAATGGATGTCGGTGAACATACCCTGCAGGTTGAGCAACAGACCCAGCCAGAGCAGGGGCAGGGTGAGCACGTCGGGCAGGAGCTGGGTGCGGATGTCGATGACACTCATGGCGATGAGCCCCCAGGTGAGCACCAGTGCCGCCAGTGCCTGCCAGCTTGCGCCGAAGTGCCATACCACCGCCAGTGACAACAGGCCGCTGATCAGCTCTACCACCGGGTACTGGAGGGAGATGCGCGCGCCACAATGGGTGCATTTCCCTTTCTGGCGCAGCCAGCTGAACACCGGAATGTTCTCCCAGGGGCGGATGCGGTGTCCACAGTGAGGGCAGCTGGAAGGGGGTACGATGAGATATTTCAACCCAAACCAGCTGTTGGGCTCGGCATTCACCTCCTCCCCGACCCGTTCCCGGCAGGCAGCCTCCAGCTCCTCTTCCATGCGCAGGGGAAGCCGATAGGCCACCACATTGAGGAAACTGCCCACGATGAGTCCGAGCAGGAAGGCGGAGGGTAGGAGCAGGAGCGGATCAGACAGATATTCGAGCATGCTGGTAGATAAGGGGGAAGCAAGCGATGGCGTGCGCTGAAAAAGGTCTCCTTTCCCGCTAGGAACGGGGATGGATCAAATTACGGCGCCGAGCTTGAAGATGGGCAGGTACATGGCGATCACCAATCCACCCACCAGCACCCCCAGGATGGCCATGATGAGCGGCTCCAGCAAGCTGCTGAGCGAGTCTACTGCGTTGTCCACCTCTTCTTCGTAGAAATCGGCCACCTTCGCCAGCATCTCGTCCAGGGCGCCAGATTCCTCGCCGATGGCCACCATCTGCTTCACCATATGGGGAAAGAGCTGCTGCTGTTCCATGGCCAGGCGCAGGGACTGGCCGGTGGCGATGTCGTCCCGCATCTCCTTCACCGCGTTGCCGTAGACCACACTGCCGGTGGCACCGGCCACCGAATCAAGGGCTTCCACCATGGGCACGCCGGCGGCGAACATGGTGGAGGTGGTGCGGGCGAACCGGGCCAGCGCCGACTTGTGGAGGATGGGCCCGAAAATGGGTGCCTTGAGCATGGCACGATCCACCAGCTCGCGGAACTTCGGGGACCGTTTCCAGAGGTTGGCGATGATGATGACGGCGGCGGCGATACCCAGGAGAATGGCCCACCAGTAGTCCCGGATGAACCGGGAGAGGTCGATCACCATCTGGGTGAAAGCGGGTAATTCGGCTCCGAACCCTTTGAACAGTTCCTCGAAGGTGGGCACCACGAAGATCAACAGGATGGCGCTGACGATGATGCCCACGATGATCACGGCGGTGGGGTAGAAGAGTGCCTTCTTGATCTTCTTCTTGATGGATTCGGTCTTTTCCTTGTAAGTAGCGATACGGTCCAGCAGGGTTTCCAGCACGCCGGCGTGTTCTCCGGCCTCCACCAGGTTGCAGAACAGGTCGTCAAAATAGAGCGGATGCTTGCGCAGGGCGTTGGTGAGCGAGGTGCCCCCTTCGATATCGGCCTTGATGGCCAGGATCAGCTCCTGCATGGCCGGGTTGTTGTGCCCCTTGCCCACGATGTCCAACGCCTGCACCAGGGGCACTCCGGCCTTCATCATGGTGGCCAGCTGGCGGGAGAAGACAGCGATATCCCCTGGCGTGATCTTGGGTTTTCCAAGAGAGATCTTGAACTGTTTCTGTACTTTCAGCGGGGTCACCCCCTGCCGGCGCAGGTCCGCCTTCACCAGGGCGTCGTTGGCCGCCCGCATCACCCCTTTGACCTTCTTGCCGCGGCGGTCGGTGCCGGTCCAGGCAAATTCGTAGGTCTTTTCCGCCTTGGCGGGTTTTTTCTTCACTGCTGCTGCTTTGGTGGCCATCTCTCGTTATCAGTCCTTGGTGATCCGGTTGATCTCCTCCAGGCTGGTGATGCCTGCCTTCACCTTTTTCAGCCCGGCGGCGCGCAGATCGTAATAATAGCCCTCCTTCAAGGCCAATTCTTTGAGCTGTATGGCATTTCCCTCCTCCATGATGAGCTGGCCGATGGCCTCGGTCACCGGCAGGATTTCGAACACCCCCACCCGGCCCTTGTAGCCGTTGGTGCACTTGTCGCAGCCCACCGCCTTATAAATAGTGAGTCCCTCGGCCACCTCCGCCTCGGTGAACCCCTCCTCCAGCAGGGCGGTGCGGGGCAATTCCTCGGGGGTCTTGCAGTGCTCGCAGAGTCTCCGTGCCAGCCGCTGAGCCATGATCAGATTCACCGAGGAGGCGATGTTGTAAGGGGGAATGCCCATGTTGGCCAGGCGGGTGAGGGTCTGGGGGGCATCGTTGGTGTGCAGGGTGCTGAGCACCAGGTGGCCGGTCTGGGCCGCCTTGACGGCGATTTCCCCGGTCTCCAGGTCGCGGATCTCCCCCACCATGATGATGTCCGGATCCTGACGCAGGAAGGCACGTAGCGCCTCGGCGAAATCCAGCCCGGTGGCTGTGTTGATGTTCACCTGGTTGATTCCCTCCACCTGGATCTCCACTGGATCCTCCGCGGTGGAGATGTTGATTTCCGGCTTGTTCAGGATGTTCAGGGCGGTGTAGAGGGACACTGTCTTACCACTCCCCGTGGGACCGGTGACCAGGATCATTCCATAGGGGCGGTGAATGGCCTTGAGAAACAATTCCTTTTGATCCTCTTCGAAGCCCAGCGCGTCAATGCCTACCTGGGCGGCGCTGGAGTCCAGGATCCGGAGCACCACCTTTTCTCCGTAGACCGTGGGGCAGGTGTTCACCCGGAAGTCGATGGCCTGGTTCTTGGAGATCTTGAGCTTGATGCGGCCGTCTTGGGGCACCCGGCGTTCCGCGATATTGAGACGGGCCATCACCTTGAGACGAGAGGAGAGGCGGTGGGCGATGTTCACCGGCGGTGATGCTTTCTCATAGAGCATGCCATCCTGGCGAAACCGGATGCGGTAGCTTTTTTCGTAGGGTTCAAAATGGATGTCGGAGGCGCCGCTGTTGATGGCGTCGAGGAGGATCTTGTTGACGTAACGTACAACCGGCGCCTCGTCCACCTCCAGGTTGTCGCCCTCATTGCCCTGCTCCTCCTCACCCAGATCGAAATCGATGTTCTCCAGGTTTTCTTCCAGGGCCATGCCCAAGGCGGTTTCCTGCGCCTGCACTACCTCATTCAGCACGCGGGAGAGCTTGTCCGCCTCTACCAGGACGATTTCCAGTGACAATCCGGTATGAAACTGTAGCTCCTTGATGCCTTCTTGGTTGGTAGGGTCGGCCGTAGCCAGGAAGAGCCGCTTGCCACGCTGGAATATGGGCAGCATCTGATGTTTCTCCACCAGCTCTCCATCCACCAGGCCCTTAGGGAAACTGTCCTTGGGCAGGGCATCGAGATCCAACAGCGGCAGCCCGAATTCCTGGTGCGCGAGAACGGCGATTTTCCGGGGCTCCAGGTGACCTTTTTCAACCAGGAACTGCACCAGCGGCTGTCCGGCTTTTCTGGCGTCCTTCACGGTCTGTTTCGCCATTTCCGGCGTGAGCAACCCGCTGTTGACCAGGAAACGCGCCAGCCCTTTCAGTTCATTGGCTTGCGTGGCTTCAGCCATGTGACGGAGTCCTCATCAATGATGGTGTTCTATTAGCGCTGCCGGAAGCAACCTCCCTGCATTTTGGTGGCTGACAATCCGTTTGTCCACGTGGGTGGAAAGGATTTTTGTTGACCTGTTTCCCGCTTTGAGGGGTTCGGGGACGAAGTTTTGTCGCTGGGATCGGCAGCAGCGCTTGAAGTGTCATCTGGTGACAAAATTGGGCAATCTGAGCGAGGGTGAGCAAGTGGCATGGGGCACGAGGTGATGACTCAATCCATTGATGGGTCGGTAAAAAAATACTTTTGCTGGGTTTGGCACAGGAACTGCATGTGGCGAAGTGTCCTTACTTCAAAGCACTAAGGAAAGGGCAAGACCAATTCCATATTTCCTCTTCATGATCACTCAGGAGATATTGTCATGAAAAAACAGTCGGGTTTCACTCTAATCGAACTGATGATCGTGGTTGCCATCATCGGCATCCTCGCGGCCATCGCCATTCCCGCTTACCAGGATTACACCATTCGTTCACAAGTATCTGAAGGTCTGAACCTTGCGGCCGGTGCCAAGACGGCAATGGCGGAGTTTTACAACAATAAAGGCAGCTTTCCCAGTGCGAATGCTTCTGCTGGCCTCGCTACAGCAGCCAGCATCTCTGGTAAGTATGTCACCAGTGTTGACGTTAGTGCTACAACGGGGCAAATCCAAATAACCTACGGCAATCAGGCAAATTCCAAGATCAACGGTGACACCCTTCTCCTTTCGGCCATCACCAGTAGCGGTGGCAGTGTGGAGTGGACCTGTAAAGTGGGTTCTATCGATCCGAAATATGTGCCTACCAACTGTCGCTAAAATCACGCATGGGGAGGCCTAATGGCCTCCCTCTTTTTGTCTGCGGATTGGCCAATTTTATATAATGCATCCGATGAACAGGAAGAAGGGCTTTACGCTGATCGAGCTGATGATCGTGGTGGCCATCATCGGCATCCTTGCGGCCATCGCCATTCCTTCCTACCTGAACTACACCATACGTTCCCAGATTTCCGAGGGGCTCGACCTTACCCATCGCATCAAGACCGCGATGGCGGAGTTTCATGGCAACCGGGGGCATTTTCCTTCCAGTAACGCCTCTGCCGGGTTGGCTTCTCCCGCAAGCATCCGGGGCAGTTACGTTTCCAGCGTTGATGTGGGATCCCAGCCTGGAGTGGTTACTATCACCTATGGTCACTTGGCAAACGGCAGCATTTCCGGGAAGACATTGCTCCTTTCGGCCATGACCCACGAAGGCAGTATCGACTGGACCTGCAAGGCTGGCACCATAGAGGCTCGTTTTCTGCCCACCAGCTGTCGTTGAGATGAGCGGCCGGCACCAGAGTTCATGAGCCCTCCATGAGTCGCATCGACCCTCTTTCCGCGCCGGTGCAATGGGGCCTGCTGGCGCTGGTCATGGTGGTCACTACGCTTGCGTACCTTCCGGGTCTTTCGGGCGGTTTCGTTTTCGACGACTTCACCAACATACTGGACTATCCCCCGTTTCGGCAAATTCCGAGCAGTTTGGCTGGATGGTGGGAGCTGGCAACCTCCATGCAGGCCGGGCCCACCCGGCGGCCGCTTTCGATGCTTGGCTTCGGCCTCCAGGTGGCTTCGACCGGCTTCGATCCTTTTCCTTTCAAGGCGGTGAATCTTGCCATTCACCTCGCCAACGGTCTGCTTCTGTTCCTGCTCCTGCACAGACTGGTCCGGCGGCTGATGAACGATGGGCGTGTCTCCCCGGTTGGAGGGGCGGGGGGCGTGGCGCTGGCCGTAACGGCCGCCTGGCTGCTCTCCCCGGTCAATCTGACCGCGGTGCTGTATGTGGTCCAGCGGATGGAGAGCCTGGCATTCCTTTTCACGCTGCTGGGATTGCTCGGTTACTTGTGGGGCAGGGAACGTATGCTCGATGGCCATTCCGGCGGTTTGGCGCTCTGCTGGACAAGTCTGCTGTCGGCAACCATCCTGGGTTCGCTGTTCAAGGAAAGCGCGGTGCTCACGCCGCTCTATGCATTGATCATGGAATGGATCCTCTATGGTTTCAGGAATGCACAGGGTTACAGAGACAAGAGGATCCTGTTGTTGTTCGGGCTGGTGCTTCTGGCGCCATTCCTGCTGGGAGCGGCCTGGTGGTTGCCGAAGTTCCTGGCGGGCTACGAATCCCGTGATTTTACACTGGAAGAACGCCTGCTCACCGAGGCCCGGGTGATCTGGACTTATGTGGGCTGGATTCTGTTTCCCCGCCTTGAGGCGCTCGGCCTCTACCACGACGATTTCCCCCTTTCCACTGGCATCCTGGCCCCCTGGACCACCTTGCTTTCGATCCTGGGACTCATGGCCATCTCCCTGTTGGCGGTGGTGACCCGGCGTGCTTTTCCGCTGGTCTCGCTTGGGATACTGCTGTTCCTCGCTGCCCACCTGCTCACGGGTACGATGGTCCCCTTGGAACTGGTTTACGAGCACCGTAACTACCCGGCTTCGGCGGGCCTGTGGATCTCGGTTATGGCGCTGGTTCTGCACAAAAAATGGCCTATGCGGGAAATCCGCGCCCTCTTCGTTGCCTGCCTGGTGGTCTTGGGGGGGGTGTTGACAGCTATACGGGCCGCCACTTGGGGTAATCCCTTGTTGCTTGCAATGACCGCGGCCAGCCAGCACCCCCGTTCCATGAGAGCCAACTATGATCTTGCCTACACGCTGTTGTTGATTGCGGAAGGGCCGGACGATCCCCGCTTTCATCTGGCACTCTCTTCATTGAAGACAGCCTCCCGGCTACCGGGGGCCGGCCTGCTTCCCGCTCATGCGGCCATCTGGGTGCTCTCAAAACATGGGGATCTCCGGGTCGAGGAATGGTGGGTGGAGTTCGAAGAAAGGGTGAAGAGACGCCGCTCAGCCGCGGATCGGAACGTGCTGCGTAAGATGCTCTCCTGCGTTACCGACAAGGGGTGCGTGATAGATGGCGGGCGTTTTGGAAAGGTGCTGCTGGCTGCTTACCGGAGCCATTCCGGCGATGCGTTGATCACCACCTATTATGCGGATTATGCGGTCAACTATCTGCACGACTATTCGCTGGGTTTGCGGCTGATGCAGGAAGCGGTAGCCATTTCTCCACGGGACCGCGATCTGTGGGCAAACCTGGTGGCACTCCAGATCTCGCTCGGACACAAGAGCGAGGCCGCCTACGGTCTGGAGCGGCTGTGGGAGCTGGGGCGTCATCTCCCCGCCTGGCAAAGGCGGGTCGGCCTTCTCGAGCGTTACGCCAAGGTATTCGGCGAGTATTGGCAGAATCCCTACGCGAGGCTATGAAGAACCAGGACCTGCTTCACAAGGCAAAACTGGTGGCGCCATTCGTCGGCTTGCTCGTATTGTGCTGGCTCGTCTATCAGCCGGGACTCACCGGTACTTTTCTCTTCGATGACTGGAAAAACCTGGAGCTGATCGGCCAGCTCGGCACCATCGACACGTTTCACGACCTGGTGACCTATTTGCTTTCCGGCTTCGCCTCTCCACTGGGCAGGCCCGTTGCCATGGCATCGTTCCTGATAGACGCTCGGGACTGGCCGGCAGATCCGGCGACGTTCAAGGCCACCAATGTTGCAATCCACTTGATCAACGGGGTCCTGCTGTTTGCCGTGAGCAGGCTGCTGTTGCGCTTTCGGGGCCTGGAGCGCATCCGGGCCACGCAGGCAGCGGTCCTGGCTGCCGGCCTGTGGCTGCTTCATCCCCTGTGGGTGTCCACGGTTCTCTATCCCGTTCAACGGATGGCCATGCTGGCGGCGGCTTTCGTTCTGCTGGCGCTGTACTGCTACCTGAAAGGCCGGGTTGCACTGGAAAAAAAACGGGAAACTTCGGCCGGGATGTGGTTGTGGTTGGGAATGGGAACAGCCGGCATGCTTGGCGTGATGTCCAAGGAAAATGCAGCCCTGCTGCCGTTTTTCGTCGTCATCCTGGATCATACCGTGCTGCATGCTCATCCTTGGCAGGAGAATGTACGCTGGGCGAAATGGTGGCGGTGGCTGTACGTGCGTCTGCCCATCGTGCTGCTGTTGCTGTATCTGGGCAGTTATCTTCCGGCACTGTTTCAGGGAGAGCAGACGAGAGGTGGTTACACCGTTATGGAGCGTCTGCTCACCGAGGGGCGTGTGATGATGGAATATCTGTGGCGGCTCCTTGTTCCCAAGCCATACACCACAGGTCTGTTCAATGACAATATCGATATATCCCGCACAATGTTCCAACCGGCATCCACCGCTTGGAGTTGGCTTGCATTGCTGTTCTTGGCCTCTATTGGATACCGCCTGCGACAAGATGCGCCACTGGCTTCCCTGGGTATCGGCTTTTTTTGGGTTGGGCACCTGCTGGAATCTTCGATAATTCCCTTGGAAGTCAGTTTCGAGCATAGGAACTATCTGCCCGCAGCATTCCTGTTTCTATATCCCTCCAGGAAGCTGGTGGCTGCGGCAAACTGGCGCATGGCCAAGGTTGCCGTCATCGGGATCGTTGCTGTGTACGCGGCCGTAACCCTGCAAAGAGCCAGCCTTTGGGGGACTCCGTTTCTCCAGGCCTTCACCTGGTCACAGGAGGCGCCGGGATCGGCCCGAGCCCAGGTTTTGCTCTCCAGCCGGTGGCTGGAGACGGGCAATCTTGATGCGGCAAAAAAAATATTGACCAGGGCCGTTGCTGCACACCCACGTAATCCGGCCGTGGTGGTTTCGCTCCTGAAGTTGGAGTGCAGGGGGGCCGGCGTTGCCACGGCGCTCAGGAAGAAGATAAATGACCTGTTTTCCGAGCCGCCATCCACCGATCCGGTCACCCGCTACCAGCTGGAGCAGGCCCTCCGAGCTGGTATGGATGGGAATTGCAAAGGGGTGGACCGTAAGGCCGTGCTGAAATGGATCGATTCAGGGTTGCAGTCGCCGGCTGCCGGCGACAGGTCATGGCGCCGCATGTTATTGGTCCAGCGGGGCAGACTGGCGCTCCAAGAGGGGGATGTTGGAAAGGCGTACAACGATTTTTCAAAAGTGGTGAGTCTGGATGCGGACGAGGAGGGAATACTCAATTTGGCCGCAAGGCTCGCAAGCCATGGTGGAGAATCAGAAGCTCTTCGCTTGCTGGACAATGAACGATTCGGAAAAGAAAAAATCCACTTGAACTCGCTGAGGAACATAAGAAGGCTTTGGTTGCGGTGGAATGGATACTATGAGAACGAGCGAAAGGTGCTGCGAAAAATCATTTTCAAGGAATTGCGGAAGAAGGGATTTTCCATTGGGAAAGGTGAAGGGGATCAGTTGGAACAGCAAAAGGGGGGATAAAAATTTTTTGGCCGGTTCTTTTCCGCCAATGCCCGGGTAACAGGCAGTGAGCACTTTTTCTGGAGATAAGGCGCCGTCACGGTGCTTGATTTTGACAAGAAATTACCCTCCGCTCGTTGGCGGAATGGAAAGGCTGTTGTGGCATCTCTCCCGGGAACTTGCGGAAAGGGTAGAAGTTCGCCTAGTTGCGCCCAGGGGAAGCAAGGGCCATGCGCCACCCGCCGTCGCTGTGCGCGAGATTCCCTTGGTGCCGCTGTGGCGGTTTCTGGCGTCGGCGTTATTGAAGGGCCTGAGCGAAAGAAGAGGCTGGAAGCCGCATATAGTATTCGCCGGGAGCGGTTTGGTTGCGCCCATGGCCTGGCTGTCGGCGCGTGCCAGCGGTGCCCGTGCGGCAGTCTATCTGCATGGACTGGACGTGATAGTGGATCATCCCTTATATCAGTTGTTGTGGCTGCCGTTCTTCCGGCGCATGGACCAGGTGGTGGTCAACAGCAGTGCCACCCGCGGGCTGGCCGAGGGGATCGGCATCCCTTCCGAGCGGATTTCCATCGTTCCGCCCGGCGTGGTGCTGTCTGGACCGATTGGTGAGGCGGAGCGTCAAAGGATCCGGCAAGAGTTTCGCCGCGTGCATGGTGTCGGGGAAGGGCCCATGCTGCTATCGGTGGGTCGGCTGACTCCTCGCAAGGGACTGCTGGAGTTTGTGCGTGACGTGTTGCCCCGAATTGTCAGGGTGCGGCCCGATGTCAAGCTGGTGATCATTGGCGCCCCACCAGGCCAAGCTTTGGCAGCCCGGTCGCTCACTCCCGAGCGGATCCGTGAGGCGGCGCGCGAGGCCGGGATAGGGGGACAGCTGCATTTTCTCGGAGAGGTCAGCGACCAGGTGCTGGATTCCGCCTATCGGGCGGCCGATCTCCATGTATTCCCGGTGCGGGAGATCCCCGGTGATCCGGAAGGGTTTGGCATGGTGGCGGTGGAGGCCGCGGCGCACGGCTTGCCGACCGTGGCCTATGCGACCGGCGGGGTGGTGGATGCGGTGGCGGACGGCATCTCGGGGCGCCTGGTCACGCCGGGAGATTGTGAAGGGTTCGCTGCTGCAACGCTCGAGTTCTTGACTCGTCCTTTGCCTGCTGGGCCCATGCTGGATTTTGCGGCAGGATTCTCCTGGCATAAAGTTGGAGAAAGGTTTGCTGCGATCCTGGGGCTGAAAGTGACAGAAAGCGCGAGTGGTGCCCGGTAATCGGGTCAACAAACGGGAGGCTATTGTCTCACGACCTGCATCGAACCAGCCGGCCATGGTCGGGGAATACCTGACCGGCAGAAGGGAAGGGGAGCCGCCACAAATATCTTCCCTAGTCTGCGTAATCATCTGCTGGTGATGGGGGGTCACAGCCAAGTTGATCATTGCCACTATGTAGGGGAGGATCAGCAGCTTGAAGTGCACGTCAAAGGCTCAGTGCGTCTCGACTGTCTCGAAATGGATGTTGTCCAGGACGATTTCCACGTAGATGCGGAATGGAAGCGAATGCAAAGCGCCTGATTCTGCCACCGGACTGATTTGGAATACCATTCCCGGCCACATGACTTCCGCCGAGCATTCTCCCGCTGTCTGGTTTCCCGCCGTGCGGGCGGGTAGTGGCACCGATGCATTCACCGAGCGGCTGGCGAAGGGGCTGAGCGCGCGAGGGATTCGTACAGAGATCACCTGGCTGCCGTTGCGTGCCGAGTATGCGCCCTGGACAGTGCCGGTGCCTGAGGTCCCTTCCTGGGCCAGTATAGTGCACGTGAACTCCTGGTTGCATCCACGTTTTTTGCCGACAGATCTGCCGGTTATCAGTACATTGCATTGCAGCGTGCATGATTTGGCTCTGCGGCCATACAAGCGACCATCCCAACGGCTTTATCATGCCGGCTGGATCCGTCGCCTGGAGGTGGCCAACCTGTGCCGTGCGGATTACGTTGTCGCGGTGAGTCACTATACCGCGAAGGCGGCGCTGGAAGCGTTTGGGCCAAGAAAAATCGAGGTGATTCACAATGGCGTGGATACCAAACGATTTAGGCCCGTCGAGCGCGTCAATCCGAACCAGCCGTTCCGGCTGCTCTATGTGGGCAACTGGAGCCGGCGCAAAGGGGTCGATCTGCTTTCCGGTATTATGCAAAAGCTGGGTGAAGGCTTCGAGTTGCTCTACACCACTGATCGCGGGGGTGCACATGTGCATTATGCGCTTCCAGCCAATTGCCATGCCCTAGGGAGGCTTTCCGGGCGTGCTCTGGTTTCTGCTTATCAGCAGGCCGATGCATTGCTTTTCCCAAGTCGGCTGGAAGGGTTGCCACTCACCGTGTTGGAGGCTATGGCCTGTGGTATACCGGTGATCGCTGCGGAAACCTCCTCATTGCCGGAAGTGGTCGAGAATGGCTTGACCGGTTTATTGTGCCCTCCGGATGACATCGGCGCAATTTCTGATGCAGCGCGCCGACTGGCAGCGGATGTGAATCAATGGCGGAGCCTCCGGAAGGCGGCAAGGCAAGACGTCGAGGCTCGTTTCAACATGGAGATGATGATTGATCGATACTTGGCTTTATATCGTCGCATGTCAGCTGAAGCCTCCCTGACATCTCGGGTACCCAAGGTGTCCGTTTAGGAAAGCTCTGACAAATTCATCTGTGGTTTTGCCAGGGCGTGTTGTGAGCGCGGTTTGCGGCTTGCTACAAATCAATCCGTCTAAAACGATTGATTTTGCTGGCACGTCCCTGTGCTGGGGGGTGGCTTGGTTGGCGGCAGCCTGCGGACGTAACTTGCTGCTACGTGATGAACCTCTCATGTAGGGAATGCAACGCCACACTTACGGAAATGTTCCCCCGAATCATTGGCCTGACTCTCAATTACCGAGATCCTCGACGCACCCAACGCTGCGTGAAAAGCCTGTTGGCTGAAGGGGTCGAGCAGGTCTTTGTGTGGGACAATTCCGAAGATGACGGAGCATCGGCTGAAGCGGTGCGTCAGATATTCACAGGCGAGTCGCGGGTCCTTGTTCATCAAAGTCCGGCCAATCTGGGCTTCGCTGCCGGCGTTAATCGTGGTTTGGCAATGATTAAGGAAGTCGAACCCGATGGCAGCTGGGTGCTGCTCATCAACAATGATGCCGTCCTGATGCCCGGCCATTTGAAAAGGCTGGCAAGTGCCCTCTCTTTCCATCCGAAAGCCTTGCTGGCCTATCCATCCATAGAGCACCGAGGCAGGATATCGGGGCCGGTCTATTATCATCGCCTTTTTGCGTTGGTTTCTTCCGCCCCCCTCTTGGGAAGCTTCCCTTACGCCAGCGGTTGTTGCCAGCTGATCGCACTGGACCGGTGTCCGGGCCTGCTATATGACGAGGGGTTTTTCATGTATGGCGAAGACGTAGAACTCGGGTGGCGTCTAGGCGTACAACGGATGGTCTACGTACCATCCGCCAAGGTTCAACATGAAGGTAGTGCCAGCAGCAGGATGGGAACGCTGTTTTACGAAACCCGGTTGGTGGAAAGCCATCTGCGTCTGACGAGCAGACTGGCCGGTAGCTGGTTTGGCCGCCTTCCGCTCCTTCTCGGTCGCTTGATCACCCTGCCTGCACGTGCCCTGGTTAGATCGATTCGCTACCGTAGCCTAGTACCGCTCAAGGCCTTGTGGGAAGGGTGGCGACTTGCTAATGGTGACGACACCCAGCGCCGGCGGAGTGGATCGGGTTCATCGGCTTGAAGCGACAGCCCGCTGCAGCGGATACATTGCAGCAGGAGGAAAAAAGCGGATTGCGGCCCGGTGAAATTTCGTGGGTTAATTACGCATGGCAAAAACCGTCATCACCTTGTATTTTCCCGAACGAACGTCTTCCCTAAGTTCCTGTATTCCTCCTTGCACTAATGTGTCTTTGGCCGCTTTGGGATGACTCCATGGCCAGTCGTAGTAGCGGTCAAACCATAGAGCTTGCCCCAGTCCGGATGATTCCAGGATGTCAAGTATTTCCATGAGCTCTTTGTCATCAAGAAATGCGCAGTGCAGCTCCAGAAAAATCAGCCTTGCATCATTTAGGACTTGGCGTGCGCCTCGCAGGGCAAGAATCTCCCCTCCCTCGATGTCCATTCTGATCACTGTAGGCGTAATGCAATGCTCCTCGCAGTAATTATCAATCGTTGTTGTTGGAACTTTCACTTGTCCGGAGAGGCGAAGTTCGTCTCTTTCCAGAAGTGTCCCCCAGTTGGAGACATCAGATGTGAAAAATGTCGAAACTCCCCGTTTATCTGCTATCGCAGTGTGCTGGATATGGCATTCCGATTGCTGGATTTTACAATTTGTCATGGCAAGTCTGGCCAGCTCCGGATCAGCTTCGAAGCCATGTATCATGCATTTTCCAGACAGGGCGCTATTTGCTACTGCCAAGTAGTATCCGATATTGGTTCCTACGTCGATAATTACGTCTCCTGGGCGCAGGAGTTTTTTGTATGTAGACGTTGCGAAAGGCTCATGTACGCCATATAAAATCAGCTCCTCTTTAATGCCTGCATTCCGTTTGGGTAGGTGCAATGAAACCCCTTCAACTAATGCTTGCTCGTTTCCAATACAAAAACCGTGGAGCGCTAATTTTATCAACCGACGATACTGCCCAAGGTTGTATAGCCGACGGATGTATCCTCTTAACCCTTCATCCCGAATGCTCTGTTGGATACGAGACAGTTTCCCAGTGATAATTCCTGTCATGGAATAAACCCCTCCTTCGCATACTGTGTATATGTGTGGTCGTAATGCAAAAAGACATTCTGCGCTCAGGATGCAAAGCCTGACAATGAGGTCGTAAGCTTCTCCGTCAAGCACACATTTCAAAAGTAGAGTTTTCCACCACCTGCTTGGCATACAAGCTGGGCGGCATTCCGTCCAGCGCATCGTGGGGCCGCTGGTCGTTGTATTCCATCAACCAGCGGCCAGTAATCTCCCGGACCTCGTCTAGGCTGCGAAAGAGATACAGGTTCAGCACCTCATTCCGGTAGGTCCGGTTGAAACGCTCGATATAGGCGTTCTGATTGGGCTTTCCCGGCTGGATGTACCGGATGATGACGCCGTTGTCCCGGCACCAGCGCCGAAACTCCTCACTCAGAAATTCCGGGCCATTGTCCACCCGGATGGTTTCAGGGCAACGACCCTGGGTCTTCAGCCGCTCCAGGATCCGCACCACGTGGGGCGCCCGAAGCGAGGTATCGATCTCGATGTACAACGCCTCCCGGTTGAAGTCATCGATCAAATTGAACGTGCGAAAACGGGTACCGTGATACAGGGTGTCGCTCATGAAGTCGGCAGACCATATCTGGTCCGGGTGTTGGGGTACCACCAAGGGCTCCCGAATCCGGGCAGGCAACCGCCGGCGAGCGCGGCGTGGATGGTTCAAGCCCAGTGCTCGATACACCCGGTATACCCGCTTGTGGTTCCAGGAATGCCCTTTGGCCCGAAGCCGGGCAAAGCACTTCCAGAACCCCCAGCGAGGGTGCGCCTCGACCAGATCGTTGAGCGCATCGATGATTTCAGAATCCTGCTCCTGCCGATTATCCGGTTCCTGGTACCACGCCGACCGGGAAAGCCCAACACAACGGCAGCTCCTTGCAATGGAAAGGGAATGTTCCCTGACCAGATATTCCGCCGCCTCACGCTTCTCGGGCGGCGTCAGAGCTTTTTTTCGATCAGATCCTTCATCGCCTGGTTTTCCAGTGCCAGATCGGCGTACATGCGTTTGAGCCTGGCGTTTTCTGCCTCCAGCTCCTTCATCCGCTTGAGCTCGGAGACGCTCATGCCTCCGTACTTGCTCTTCCAGTTGTAGAAGGTGGCATCAGAGATGCCGTGCTTGCGGCAAATCTCTCGCACCTTCATCCCCTCATCCGCTTCGTGGAGAATCGCCACGATCTGACTCTCAGTGAATCGTGATTTCCTCATCTGAACCTCCTGGCTGGGGGCTGGGGGTGGCCAGAAAGCTCTACTTTACACCTGTCCGAGATCAGGGGAAGCTTACGAGGTATCCGAAAGTATTGAGCGGTGCATTGGTGAGGCGAAGGTGAAGTGACAAGGGTATTTCATGTATTTTCTTTTGCCATACATGTTGTTTGAGTGATTGGTAACTGATCGGGTCGGTGGGATTGTTTATTATAGTTGTTGTTTCCTAGCGAAAAAAAGCACCATAAGTTGCATACTAAACATGGCGAGTTCTGTAATGTAGGTTGATGCTATCGCGCCATTCCAACTCCAGTTTGGTATCGCCCACAAGTTAAGGGTGATGTTCATCAGCGCGCCAGATGTCAAGATATAGGCATAGTGCATTTTTCTGTCTGCTGCAATCAGTGCATGTTGGGCAAAAGAGCGTGGCAGCTTTATCAGTGGGAGCCAGGCCAACCAGCGCAATGCATCTACCGCGTCTTCATATTGGGTGCCTAATAACCATGGCAGCACTCCGGAGAGTGTGAAAAATATAGTGCCGAGTGCTGCCGCGTAGCAAAAGGGAAGAGGCAGTATACGGAAAATATAACGCCCCAAAGCGGGAACACCATTTTGTCCAGCCCGTAAAATGCGCGGGAGGGAAGCCCCTAGTAAGGCAGCTAGTGGAATGCTGCCTACATCCACGAACCGGTAGGCCGCTGCGTAACCTCCCGCGATGTCCAGTCCAGCGAGGCTGGCGAGCATGAGTTTGTCGATGTCGACATAGATTTTTCCAGAAGCAACCCCAAGTGCATAGGGCCACCCTTCGCGAATGGCGGAACCGGCTTTCTGCCAATGTATAATATGAGCGATATTGAAGTCGTTCCCGAGTAATTTTAGGGCATAGGTGGTGGAAGCGACAGTGGCAATGAGATAGCCCAACGACCAAGTGGTCAGGTTTGCAAATGAAGGGGATACACGTGTCAATGCAAGCAGCAGAAGTGCCATTCCCATGCGCGGCAATATCGGTGCAAGCAAGATCCGGCCGGCTCGGCCCATGCGCTCATGACTTTGATAAGCTTGCATAGCGGCATGAGCCAGCGGTGCGAGCAGGATGTCGGCCAGCCCAATACATGTTATGACCGTCCAGCCGATTTGCTGTGGCAACACGACACGAGCGACTGCAAGATAAAGCAACAACAGTATGGGCGCGGTAAGAAGCAAAGCGCCCAGCGTGTGGCTCCAGTTTTCCGTGAAGGTGTCGGGATTACGCGCGGTATCGCGCAACATTATGCTGGGAACCCCCAGGCCGGCAAACCACCCCAAGGCCAGCGCCAGTGCCAGCACGGCTGAGTAGGCGCCATATTCCTCGACACCGAGCACACGAGCGATGATGAGAAACACCATCGCCTGCCCCAGGGTGCGCAGGCCAAGGCCGAAGGTCATCGCTGCGGCACCCCTGGCCAGCTTTCCGGGCTTACGAAACGGCCAGCGCCATGACTTGAGTTCAGATCCGGTATCACTTCGCATGGTCGAGGGATCCGCAAGCCGGAGAGAAGGGCAATGCGATGGGGCTGTCGCCCGGTTTGGCTTGGGTTGCTGGAAAAGGTGGATGCAGGGTGGGTGGAATCAACGTTCCCGGGGTCCCTGCGCCAAGGCGAAATGCATGGCCGTAATCTGTTCCGACACCAAGCCGATCAGAAACACCAACATGGCGGTGATGAACATCACCCCGGCCATTTTCGAAAATCCGCCAGTCTGCCAATAGAAATAAGCATATCGACCAGTTCCGATGAGCAGGAAAAACATGCTCAGCGGAAAAAACACCCGCATGGGTGAAAACAGGGTGGTGATCTTCATGATGATCACCATGAACCGCACGCCGTCACGTATCAGCCGGATTTTGCTCTTGCCCTTCCTGCGCCGCACCTCAATGGGGACGAAACCCACAGAATAGCCGGATCGGAGGAAGGCCATAGTGGACGTGGTGGGGTAGGAGAAGCCGTTGGGCAGCAGGTAGAGGAACTGGCGGAAGATCTCGGCCCTGGCGGCGCGGAAGCCGGAGGTGAGATCCTCTATCCTGCGGCCGGTCAACAGTGAAGCGAACCTGTTCAGCAGGAAGTTGCCGAGCATCCGCCGCTTGCCGGCCTGGCCACGGATGTTGCGGGCGCCGATGGCCATGTCGTAGCCTTCATCGATCTTCTCGAGCAGTTTCCTCACTTCGTCGGCACAGTGCTGGCCGTCGGCATCCATGAACACCAGGATCTCTCCGTGGGCATGGCGCGCTCCCGTCTTGATGGCGGCGCCGTTACCCATGTTGTACTTGTGGGAGATGACACGCGCGCCGGCTGATCGGGCTTCGTCTGCCGTCGAGTCGGTGGAACAGTCGTCCACCACCAGGATCTCGGCTTGGGGAAAATCCTCTTTCAGCTTGGAGACAACACTGCCCACCGACCCCGCCTCATTGTAGGCGGGTAGGATAATGGTGAGGGAAGGATGGGGGTTGCCCAGGGTCATGGTGGCGATGATGCCTGCTGGAAAAGTGGGAAGAGAAGGATACTGTTCACATTTTGCTACTACTTACACAGCTTCATACAGCACCTTTCCGCTTTGCTCGATCAGTTGCCGGAACGGCTCATCCACCTTTTCCAGGTGCACCAGATCCACCATGTAGAGTCTCGCCAGCCGGTCCAGTGCTTCGTGCAGTTTTCTCTGCTTCCGAATGTCGTCGATGACCATCCCTTCCACTGCAAGATCGATGTCCGATCCCGGCCTGGCGGTGCCCTTGGCGCGGGAGCCGAACAGAAGGATTCTTCTTGGGTGATGGTGTTTCACCAGGTAGCCCACGAGATCGTAAATGATCTGGTTCACCCGGTTTGCGCCATTGGTATGAGTTTGGGCCATCATGGCTGCAAGCCTAGCGGGAACCAGGGTGGCGCGGCAAGTGGACAGGAGGTTCGGAAAATTCCTACAGAAGATTGCGAAAACGGCCATTTCTTCCAGGCAGGCGCCGGCCTATCATGAACCCGTCACTGCAGACGGGTGCCCGGGAAGGGCGGGCTGACAGGGAGGTTGGCCGGAAAAGGAGTTTCCCAAAGCTGTGGGTGGCAACAGGCCCCGGTTGCGCGCTGCGTGGCCGGGGCCTTTCGTTGCGGGGGAATTGGTTTTAGACCCAGCCACGCTGCTTCATATCGTTCAGCAGCCGTTCAGCTGCCTGGGCGAGTACCGGCACTCCTTCGTGCCCCGCCTGCAGGGCTTTTGCCAGCAGGCGCAGATCTTCCACATACTCATGGATCATGCGGTTACGCAACCGGCGGAGTTCCAGCCAGTGATCGGCGCTGTCGATCAGGCCCAAGCGTTCGGCCTTCGCAAGGTTGTCGATGAAAGCGAGAGGACGTTCTCCCAGTGCGGCCAGGTATCGTGGCAGCAGTTTGTCGCCGACGGTGTCCTGCAATCGTCCAAAGCGGCTGACAAAGGCTTCCACCCGTTCTGCAAGATCCTCGTCTTTTTCCAGCGTGGCCGCCCTCTCCTCGGAAAAAGGCTCGGTGAAAAGACGGGCATCGGTCCTTTGCAGATGGCGCAGTTCTTTTTGCACGATGCGCGCCAGGGCCTGCAGGCGTTGCCGCTGGGTGTCGGAAATCACAGGAGCACCCCCTCCTGTTCGGCCACCTGGTGAATGGGCTGGCGGATGAGGTTGGGTGCCGCCAGCACCACGTCGACCTTGCGACCACCCAGCCGGCGCTCCAGGCGGGCTTCCAGGCGTGCTCCCAGTACGGCAGCGTTCTCCACCGGATCGGGGATTTCCACCAGCAGATCGATGTCGCCACCTTTGACCTGGTCGTGCAGTCGCGAGCCGAACAGCCTGACGGTCGCCTTTTCGCCGGCGATCTCCGCGATGGTGCGGCGAATGATCTGGATCTGCTCGGGGGTCAGTCTCACGGTGGAATCCTTGGGAGCCTCTGATCTAATCCTGGGCGAAGCAGATTGTACTCCTCTGGTTCGAGTACAAGGCGAAGTTCGCAGCCAATAGCCAGCTATTGGCAAGAACTTCAACGCAGTAATCGGGCCGGAGGGGGGCAAGATGCGAGTTCATGGATTAGTTCAGAGGCTCCCTTAGGAAATGCACCTACAAGCCTAGCGGCAACAGGAGCGGAAGAGCAAGCGGACAGCAGATTCGGAAAATTCCTACAGGAGGTTGCGAAAACGGCCATTTCTTCCAGGCAGGCGTCGGCCTACCATGAACCCGTCACTGCAGACGGGTGCCCGGGAAGGGCGGGCTGACAGGGAGGTTGGCCGGAAAAGGAGTTTCCCGAAGCTGTGGGTGGCACCAGGCCCCGGTTGCGCGTTGCGTGGCCGGGGCCTTTGCTTGAAAAGCAGGCGAAAAACCGCTACGGCCAGATGGCGGAAAAGTCCAGACGTGGCGATGGTCTCGGATCAATACTTGCGTGGCCGTCAGCGCAAGGCTACCCTGAAATCGATTGCTTCAGCCTCGTGAGATCCAACCGATGCTCACCATCGACGAACTGCCGCACTACCGTTACGAAGACTACCGCCGTTGGGAGGGGGACTGGGAGATGATCGAGGGCGTTCCCTATGCTATGACCCCTTCGCCCACTCTGAAGCACCAGCGTGTAAGCCAGAAGATCGCCCGCTACCTGGACGAGGCACTGGACGACTGTCCCCAATGCCAGGCCCTGCTGGCCATCGACTGGGTCGTTAGCGAGGACACCGTGGTGCAGCCGGACAACTTGGTCATCTGCCACGAAGAAGAGGGCGAATTCCTCACCCGTGCCCCGGTGCTGATCTTCGAGATCCTCTCGCCCTCCACCTGGAAGAAGGACCGGGTCACCAAGTTCCGCCTCTACGAGCGGGAAGGCGTTCTCCACTACTGCATTGTCGATCCGGAAACCCGGGTTGCGAAGATCTACCGGCTGGTGCAGGGGCGGTACATCAAGCAGGCCGATGTAAGCGGCGAGAACTATTGCTTCGAACTGGCGAAGTGCGATTTCGATTTCGATTTTTCGAAGATCTGGCCCTGATGCAACCGGGCGGGTGGGTCTTTTCTCAACAAGGGATATCGATCTCGGCCAGCACGTCTTGATAGACGGCCTCCAGGGAAACCTCCAAGTCGAGACAGCCCAGATAGAATCTTCCCTGACCGGCGGTCTCATGGATCCAGTCGTCCTGGGCGCGACGGTAGATCTCGATGCGGGGGCGATCCTGTGACACGAGCACGTATTCGCGCAGGCTCGGCAGGGGCCTTTGCTTGAAAAGCAGATGAAAAACCGCTACGGCCAGATGGCGGAAAAATCCAGTCCGAATGCGCAGTGGTCGAGGTCGAACTCGAAAGACTCCTGGCTGACGTCCGCCTGTTTCACGTATCGCCCTGTGTGCAAGCGGTAGATCTTGGCGATCCGGTTTTCCGGGTCCAGGATGCAATAGTATTTCACGCCTTCCCGCTCGTAGAGGCGGAACTTGGTTTCCCGGTCTTTTGTGGATGTGGAGGGGGAGAGGATCTCGAAGATCAAGGCCGGTGCCTTGGTGAGAAACTGCCCTTCCGGCTGGTGGCAGATGACCAAATTGTCCGGCTGCACCACGGTGTCGTCGGCAATGATCCAGTCGAGCGCGAACAAAGCCTCGCATCCCGGACAGGCTTGCAGCCCCTCCTCGAGCTGTGCGGCCAGCTTCTGACTCGTGCGTTGGTGCGTGTAGCCAGGTGAAGGGGTCATGGCGAAGGGAATGCCCTCGATGAGTTCCCACCGGCCTTCCCAGCGCTTGTAGTCCTGGTAACGGTAATGGGGCAGATCCTCGCGGGAGAGCATGATCCTGTCAGCGCAAGTCCTGGATGGTATCCACAAGCCTAGCGGCAAGAAGGGCAAAAGGGCAAGCGGACAGCGAGATCGGAAAATTCCTACGGGAGGTTGCGAAAACGGCTATTTCTTCCAGGCAGCCGCCGGCCTACCATGTACCTGTCACTGCAGACGGGCGCCCGGGAAGGGCGGGCTGACAGGGAGGTTGGCCGGAAAGGGAGTTTCCCGAAGCTGTGGGTGGCACCAGGCCCCGGTCGCGCGCTGCGTGGCCGGGGCCTTTCATTCTGCTATGCTTGTTCTACTCAAGGGATTCGATCAATCTTCCACTTCAATCGAGGGGGCAGCCCAAGGCCAAGATCATGGCGGAACCGGCTGAAAAAGAGGCCAGCTACGAAGACCTGCTTCAGGTGCCCGACAACCTGGTGGCGGAGATCGTTGGCGGCCGTCTCTACACCAGCCCCAGGCCGGCGCCGAAACATGCGCGGGCCTCTTCGTCCCTGGGCGTCGAGGTGGGTGCGCCCTATGACAAGGGCCGCGGTGGTCCGGGCGGCTGGTGGATTCTGGACGAGCCGGAGCTACACTTGGGGGCCGATGTTTTCGTGCCGGACTTGGCCGGCTGGCGTCGGGAGCGGATGCCGGAGTTGCCTGAAACGGCCTGGTTCGAGTTGGTGCCGGACTGGGTCTGCGAGATCCTTTCCCCTTCCACCCAGCGGCTCGACCGGGCGGAGAAGATGCCCCGCTATGCCGAGCATGGCGTGCGCTGGCTCTGGCTCATCGATCCCGAGATCCGCACCCTGGAAGCCTACGAGCTGCGTGATGGTCACTGGCTGCTGCTCACCGTGTTGGACGAGGACAAACCGGTGTCGGTGGCTCCCTTCGATGCCACCGAGTTCCCCCTGTCGGCGCTTTGGGCCTGAAGGGCAGTTTCCCGCTACATCCCGAACCCGAACTGCTCGTTCACCGTGATGCCGCTCTCGCGCACCGGTCCCAGCGCCTCGGCATAGGCGCGCAGCACCTGCAGGGACCAGAGGATGCGCTCGCGGAAGTAGCGGTCGGCATCCGGGTCGTTGTGGGCGGGGTTGTCATTGAGCACCGATTCCACGTGGCGCACGATCACCTGTTCCGGGATGTAGAGGATGCGGTTGTTCTTGTAGCTGCTCATGCGCAGCTCGGCCACCGGATAGGCGCCGCCGTCGGCGGAGGAGACGGTGACGATGAGCGCCGGCTTGTGGCCCACCTCGTTCTTGCTCACGATGAGGAAGAAGTTCTTCAGCCCGGCCGGTACCTGCCCGTGCCATTCTGGCGAGACGATCACCAGGCCGTCGCTGCTTTGCAGCAGCTCGCGCAGGGGAGCGAGGCGCTCCTCCCATTGGGGATCGGCGTTCCAGATCCCCTCGTCCCAGAGGGGGAGAGGGTTGCCTTCCAGGCTGAACACCTCCGCCTGGTCGGCCAGCTTTTCTTCCAGCAGGGTGCGCCGGATGTGTTCCGCCACCTTGCGACTCTGGGAGTTGGGGCGGTGGCTGCCGCTGATGATGGCGATCTTCATTCCAGCTCATCCCCGAGGCAGGTTCCCACCCGGCGTGCGCTGATCACCCAGGGGTGATCGGGTGGGACCAGCTTCTTGTTGCCGGCCACCTCATCCAACGGCACCGGCACCGCCTCCTCGCCCCGGGCCGCCACCATCACGCCATAGGTGCCTTCCTCGATGAGATCGGCGCAGGCGGTGCCCAGGCGGGTGGCCAGCAGGCGGTCGGCGGCCGATGGCGTGCCGCCGCGCTGCAGATGGCCGAGGATGGTCACGCGGGACTCCAGCCCGGTGAGTTCCTCCAGCTGACTGGCCAGCAGCACCGTGTGGTTGGCATAGTCCTGCGCCAGCCGGTGGAGGATCTCCTTGGCCTCCTTCTTCTCTTTTTTCGAACTGGCTTTTGCCTTGCGTTCCTCGGCCTCGCGCACCACTGCGGCGGTCTCCTTGGGCAGTGCTCCCTCGGCCACCGCCACGATGCTGAAATTCTTGCCCCCGCGTGAACGTCGGCGGATCGCTTCGGCCACGGTCTCCAGCTCGTAGGGGATCTCCGGCAACAGGATCACGTCGGCACCGCCGGCGATGCCGGAGCCCAGCGCCAGCCAGCCGGCGCGATGGCCCATGATCTCCACCACGATGATGCGGTGGTGACTGTGGGCGGTGGAGTGGAGTCGGTCGATGGCGTCGGTGGCGATGCCCAGGGCGGTGTCGAAGCCGAAGGTGACGTCGGTCATGGCGACGTCGTTGTCGATGGTCTTGGGCAGGGTGATGATGTTGAGCCCCTTTTCCATCAGCTTGAGAGCGTTCTTCTGGGTACCGCCGCCGCCGATGCAGACCAGGCAGTCGAGGTGGTTGGCGTGGTAGTTCTCCACGATCACGTCGGTCATGTCCTGCACCTTGCCGCCGAACAGCATGCGGTGCGGCTTGTCGCGACTGGTGCCCAGGATGGTGCCGCCCCGGGTGAGGATGCCCGAGAGCGAGTCTCCGTCCAGGCGCACGAAGCGGTTGTCCACCAGTCCCCGAAAGCCGTCCAGGAAACCGATCATCTGCATGCCGTAATGGCCCTGCGCGGCCTTGCCCACGCCACGGATGGCGGCGTTGAGGCCAGGGGTGTCACCGCCTGCGGTGAGGATGCCGATCTGCTTGGTCATGGTGCGATTCTCCTTGTTGACTGCGGGAATTCTGGGTCCTGCCCGGAGGGACTGTCAATGCGCCTTTGCGGCGGCGCGGTGTGATATAAATGGCAGCAGCATGTTATTCCGCCTTTTTGTCATTCTCCTTTTCCTTCTGCTCTTCCCGGGGGCTGGTCTGACCGAAGAGGCGCCCGTCAGCCAGGCTGGAGAACTCACCCTGGAGCAGCTGCAGTCCCTGCGGGCTCAGGCGGAGCAGGACAAGGAACTATCCGAAGAGGATCGCAAGGCGCTGCTGGGGTTCTACGACGAGGCCCAGGGCTGGTTGAAGAAAGCGAGCCAGTATCGCGATCGCGCCGAGGCCTTCGTCCGCGCGCGCAGCGAGGCGCCGCGGGAGGCCGACCGCATCCGCAAGGAACTGGCCGAGCGCCAGAAGAAACCCGTCGCCGGGCCCGATCTGAAACGGCTGCGTCGCAAGTCACTGGGCGAGCTGTCGCAGCTGGTGGAGACGCACAAGGCGGATCTGCTGGCCAAGGAGGCGGCGCTGGGCAAGCTGGAGCAGGAGCCCCTGCTGCAGCCTGGTCGTCCCGATGCCGCCCGCGCCCGGCTGGTGCAGGCCAAGCAGGAGCTGGACGGCCTGCGTCAGAAACTGCAATCCCCCCTCACCTCCACCGCCCCCCTGGATCGTGCCCAGCGGTTGCGGGACCGCGCCCGCCTGGAGGCGCTGCAACAGGAGGTGAAGATGCTGGAGCAGGAGCTGCTCTCGCTGCCGGCGCGTCAGGCGCTGCACGAGGTGCAGCTGCAGCAGGCCCGGCTCCAGCTCAAGGAGGCCAAGGCGCGGCTGGAGGCCCTGGTGCAGCTGGTCAACGAACGGCGCAAGGCCGAGGTGGTCCAGCTCAGCCGCACCCAGGAAAAGGCGGCCCAGGATCTGGCCCAGAGCAATCCGGTGCTGAAGAAACTGGCCGACGAGAATGCCCGGCTCAGCGACCGCCTGGCCCGGATCACCGAGGCGCTGGGCAGGACCGCTACTCTGGACAGCAGCCTGCGGGACCGCACCAATCGCATTCGTGGCACCTTCCGAGCCACCCGGGAGAAGGTGGAAGTGGCCGGCCTCAAGGGCGTGCTGGGGCAGGTGCTGCTGGAACAACGCCAGCAGCTGCCGGACATGCGGGAGCTGCGGCGGCAGATCGCCGAGGTGCGCCAGCGCATCACCGAGGTGAGCCTGGAACAGATCCGCCTGCGGGAGGAGCTGGCGAGGCTGCAGGAGAGTGGCCTGCAGCCGAAATGGCCGGCCAGCATCCCGCCGGAACAGCGCAAGGGGCTGCAGCCGGAGCTGAAGCGGCTGGAGAAACGGCGCCTGGAGCTGCTGCAGAAGCTGGTGGACACCCAGGAGGACTACATCCGTTCCCTGGCCGATCAGGACGCGGCGCTCAAGGAGCTGTTGCATGCGGTGGAGGAGTTCGACGACTATCTGGCCGAACACCTGCTCTGGGTGCGCAACACCCGTGCCTTCCGGCTCTCCGATCTGCAGGCGTTGGGGGGCGAGCTGCGACAGCTGCTGCAGCCGGAGGGTTGGCTGCAGGCCTGGCGCGCCTTGGGAGAGCAGGTCGTCTCTTCTCCCAAGGCGTTGTTGGCGTTGCTGGCGCTGCTGCTGTTCGCCGTCTTGCACGGCCATTGGAAGCGTGCCATTCGCGCCACCGGCATCCGTGCGGGCAAGCCGGGGCAAGGCAATCTGCCAGGCACGTTGAAAGCACTGGCGCTGAGTCTGCTGGTGGCGCTCTGGCCGCTGTTGTGGCTTTCGTTCCTCTACTGGCAGTTCCGCCAGCTGGGTGATCGCTCCCTGCATGCCCACGCCATGGCCCAGGCTCTCTACTGGATCATGGCGCCCTTCTATTCGCTGCTGCTGGGGCTGGTGCTCTCCATGAAAGGGGGGCTGTTGCAGGCACATTTCCGCTGGCGCGAAGAGAACCTGCGCAAGCTGCGGCGGGCGCTGGCCCACCTGTTCTGGTTTTTCATCCCCGCTTCGGCCTTCACCGCGGTGGCCAGCCAGCTGCTGCCGGATGGGTTGGGCAGCGTGGTGGTGAAGCTGGCCTTCGTGGTGCTGGCGCTGTCGCTCAATTTCTTCATCTACCGGGTCTTCCATCCCACCCGGGGATTGGTGGCCAGCTACCTGCAGCAGAACCCCCGGGGCTACGCTTCCCGACTGCGCTGGGTCTGGTTCTCGGTGATCACCGGCATTCCGCTGGTGCTGCTGGTGCTCTCCCTCATGGGCTATGTCTACACCGGTGCCACCATCCTGCGCTATCTGATGAACACCCTGTGGCTCATTGCCGGGCTGGTGGTGGTGCAGCAGCTGGCGGAGTTCTGGCTGCTGCTCACCCGGCGACGCATCGCCTACCAGGCGGCGCTGGCGCGGCGCAAGGCGATGCAGGAGGCGCAGGAGAAGGAGCAGCAGGGGGAGGAGGGCGGGCCGCCCCCCGGGGAAAGGGAAGAGGCCCACCGGGAAGAAGAGGAAAAGGTGGACCTGGTGGCGCTCAGCCGGGAGAGCCGCCGGTTGCTCAACGCGTTGCTCTTCATCGGTGGGGCCATCGGGTTGTGGCTCATCTGGGCGCCCCTGTTTCCCGCGCTTACCCTGCTGGACGACATCGCTCTCTGGCACCACACCGTGGTGATCGGGGGCAAGAGCGAGATGGTGGCGGTGACCCTGGGAGATGTCCTTTCGGTGGTGGCCATCGTGCTGCTCACGGTGCTGGCGGCGCGCAATCTGCCTTCCCTGGTGGAGATCCTGTTGTTGCAGTACCTCGACATCTCTGCCGGCAGCCGCTACACCATCCGCACCTTAAGCGGGTACCTCATCGCCGCGGTCGGCATGGTGGCGGTGTTCAAGGCGGTGGGCGGCAGCTGGGCCGAGATCCAGTGGCTGGTGGCGGCTCTTGGCGTGGGCATCGGCTTCGGCCTGCAGGAGATCGTGGCCAACTTCATCAGCGGTCTCATCATCCTGTTCGAACGACCCATCCGCGTGGGCGACTTCGTCACCGTGGGAGACACCGACGGCACGGTGACCCGAATCCGCATCCGTGCCACCACCATCCTCACCAGGGACCGCAAGGAGCTGCTGGTGCCCAACAAGGAGTTCATCACCGGGCGCCTGCTCAACTGGACCCTCTCCGATCAGACCACCCGCCTCAAGCTGGTGGTGGGGATCGCCTACGGCAGCGACGTACGGCTGGCCGAGAAGATCATGCTGGAGGCGGCGCGGGAGCACCCGCGGGTTCTGAAGGAGCCGGCGCCCTGGGTCAATTTCGACGATTTCGGCGACAGCGCCCTGCTGCTGGAGCTGCGCTGCATCATCGATTCGGCCGATCACCGGGTGCGGGTGCTCAGCGAGCTGCGCCACGCCATCGACCAGGGTTTCCGTGCCGCCGAGATCCAGATCCCCTTCCCGCAACGGGACGTGCACATGGATACCGGCGAGCCGCTGGAGGTGAAGGTGGTCACGTCCTAGCCCCTTTCTCCTGCGGTGCCCGGGCGCCATGCAGTACAATTGGCGCCTCGATTTTCCATGTCCACCTCGTGATTAAGGAAGAACAGGATGAACAAACCGGACCCCGCCACCACCCTCATCGGCGTCATCGGCCTGGGCTACGTGGGCCTGCCGCTGGCCATCGAGTTTGGCAAGAAGTACCGCACCATCGGCCTGGACCTGAAGGAGGAGGTGATCGCCTGCTACCGCCAGGGCTACGACCCCACCGGCGAGGTGGGCAACGAGGGTTTTGCCGCCTCCACCCGCCTGGAGTTCACCACCGACAAGGAGGCGCTGCGCAAGGCCGACTATCTCATCGTGGCGGTGCCCACTCCCATCGACGAGGCCAACCAGCCCGATCTCGCTCCGCTCACCGGCGCCACCCACACCGCCGGCTCGGTGATGAAGGAGGGGGCCACGGTGGTCTTCGAGTCCACCGTCTACCCCGGCCTCACCGAGGAGATCTGCGTGCCCATCCTGGAGCAGGAATCGGGGATGAAGTGGAAGGAGGGCTTCCACGTGGGCTACTCGCCCGAACGAATCAACCCTGGCGACAAGGTGCACACCCTCACCCGCATCGTCAAGGTGGTCTCTGGCGACGACGAGGAGTGCCTGGAGCGGGTGGCGGCGCTCTACGAGTCGATCATCGAGGCGGGTGTCTTCCGCGCCGCCTCCATCAAGGAGGCCGAGGCGGCCAAGGTGATCGAGAACACCCAGCGCGACCTCAACATCGCCCTCATCAACGAGCTGGCCATCATCTTCGACCGCCTCGGCATCGACACCCTCAACGTGCTGGAGGCGGCCGGCTCCAAGTGGAACTTCCTTCCCTTCCGGCCTGGGCTGGTGGGCGGACACTGCATCGGCGTGGATCCCTACTACCTCACCCACAAGGCCGAGGCGGTGGGCTACAACCCCCAGGTGATCCTCGCCGGCCGCCGCATCAACGACAGCATGGGCAAGTTCGTGGCCGAGAAGACCATGAAGCTGATGCTCTCGAACAACCACAACGCCACCGAGGCGCGGGTGGGCATCCTGGGGCTCACCTTCAAGGAGGACTGCCCCGACCTGCGCAATTCCAAGGTGGTGGACATCATCGCCGAGCTGGGCGAGTACGGGGTCACCCCCATGGTCTTCGACCCGGTGGCCGATCAGGCCGAGGCGGAGGCCTACGTGGGCATGCAGATGACGCCGCTGGAGGAGTACCGCGACCTCGACGCCCTCATCATCGCCGTGCCCCACGCCCAGTTCCGGGAGAGGCCGGTGGCCGACTATCTCGCCATGCTGGGTGAAAACGGCTGCCTCATCGACGTGAAGTCCATGCTCGACCGCAGCCAGATCCCGGAAGACGTCAACTTCTGGCGGTTGTGACATGAGCCGCTACCAAGAGGTGAAGGTACTACTGCGCGCCCAGCCGGCCACCTGGCTGGTGACCGGGGTGGCGGGGTTCATCGGCTCCAACCTGCTGCAGACCCTGCTGGAGCTGGATCAGCAGGTGGTGGGGCTGGACAATTTCGCCACCGGGCACCGCCACAATCTCGACGAGGTGGAACGGCTGGTTGGGCCGGAACGCTGGGCGCGCTTCCGCTTCGTCGAGGGCGACATTCGTGAGCCCACCGACTGCGCCCGCGCCTGCGAGGGGGTCGATTACGTGCTCCACCAGGCGGCGCTGGGCTCGGTGCCACGTTCCCTGGAGGATCCCCAGACCACCAACGCCGCCAACATCGACGGCTTCCTCAACATGCTTGTGGCGGCGCGGGACGCCGGGGTGAAGCGCTTCGTCTATGCTGCCTCCAGCTCCACCTACGGCGACCATCCCGACCTGCCCAAGGTGGAGGAGCGCATCGGTAATCCCCTGTCGCCCTATGCCGTCACCAAGTTGGTGAACGAACTTTACGCCAGCGTCTTCGCCCGCTGCTACGGCTTTCGCACCATCGGCCTGCGCTACTTCAACATCTTCGGCCGGCGGCAGGATCCCAACGGCGCCTACGCGGCGGTGATCCCCAAGTGGTTTGCCGGGCTGATCGAGGGGGAGACGGTCTACATCAACGGCGACGGCGAGACCAGCCGCGATTTCTGTTACATCGACAACTGCGTCCAGGCCAACCTGCTGGCGGCCACCGCGCCGGACGAGGCGGCCGACCAGGTTTACAACGTCGCCTACGGCGAGCGCACCAGCCTCAACGAGCTGTTCCGGCTGGTGCGCGAGCGGGTGGCCCGGCGCCATCCGGAAGCGGCCGGGATGGAACCGGTCTACCGTGACTTCCGGCCAGGAGACGTACGCCATTCACTGGCCGACATCGGCAAGGCGCGCAGGTTGCTCGGTTATGAGCCCAGCCACTCGCTGGCCGAAGGGCTGGATGAGGCGGCAGACTGGTACCTGGACAATTTGTAGCCAGGAGATGGGCACGGCCTGTGGCCTTTGCTCATCCTACGAATCCTCCCTCTCCCGACCGAATCGTAGGGTGGGCAAAGCGCAGCGTGCCCGCCGGATCAGCCGCTCTGCAGCTTGGCCAGCAACGCCTTGGCCTCTTCCTTCTCCGGGAAATCCTGACCCTTCACCAGCTCCTCCAGGATGCCGATGGCCTCGGTCTTACGGCCGTTGGCCGCCAGGATCTGCGCCTGGTGCAGCCTGAGCGTGGGGCTCTTGGGGGCGGCGTCAACAGCCCGTTCGATCTGCCGCAGCGCCTTCTCTTTTCGGCCATTGGCCAGCAGCGCCATGGCATAGGTGTCCAGGATGGCGGCTGCCTTAGGTGCCAGTTCATGGGCTTTTTCCGCATATTGCAGCGCCTTCATCGGATCCTTCTCACGCAGGTACCAGGCCAGGTTGTTGAGCGCGACCATGTTGTTGGGATCCAGCGCCAGCAGCTCCTCATATGCGGCGATCATTTCGTCGATGCGTTGGGCCAGCAGTAGCGTATTGGCCAGCGCTAGCAGTGCTGCCTGGTCTTCAGGATGTTTCTCCAACCAGGATTTCTGTAGTGCAATGGCATCCTCCTGCTTGCCCAGGTTCCATTTAAGGGAGGCCAGGGCGGTCATAGTGGAGGTAGAGGGTGCCTTGTTCAAAACGTCTTGATAGATGTTTTCCGCTTTTTCCTTGTTTCCCTGAGCCAGTGCGAGGGCCGCTTCGAGTTTCATCACGTCCGGTTGTCCGGCGTGCTTTTCTTTCAATGGCTGGAATTCATGCTGAGCTTCCGCCAGCTTCTGTTGTAACAGCAACAACCGTACCCTGGCCAGACGTGCCTGAAAATGATCTGGATCCAGTTCCAGCGTTTTCTTCAGCTCCCGTTGCAGCTTCTCTATCTTGTTCAGGCCACCCCAGGCCTGCGCCAACAAGAAATGGGCCTGGGCAGATTTAGGCCGCTGTTCCACCAGTTGTTCCAAGGTGACGCTGGCCTGAGTGTATTTCTTCTGGCCCAGCTGGATCAGGCCCAGGGTCTCCAACACGGCTGGGTTCCGTTTTTGCTTTTCGTTCAGGTTCCCCAGCACGGTGAGGGCTGTATCATAGTTGCCTTTGGTCAGGTAGTAGCGGCTCAAGATGAGCCGTGGCTGTAGCGCATCGGGATGGGTGTCGATGGCGCGCTGCAAATGTGCCACCATGTCCTTTTCCCTGCCCTCCAGGGCATCCAGCGCCGATAGTCGCACCAAGGCTGCCAGATGGTTCTTGTGGCGGGCCAGGATCCGCTCGTAATATCCGCGCGCCTTCGCATAGTCTTTGTCGTCGATGGCCAGCTTCGCCAGCATCGACAGAGCGCTGGGGTCTCCCGGCTCCACTTTCAGCGCCTGCTGGAAGGCCTCGACAGCTGCCTCACGTTGGCCGGCTTCCAGGTGGATACGGCCGATCAGATTCCAGGGAGCAGGGCTATCCGGATACTTTTCCTGGTATTTACGGGCTACTTCAAGGGCCTGGTCATAATTTTTGTCTTTCAGGTAACTCAGCGTCAGCAGTACATCGGCCTGCGGATTGTCGGGATTCATCTCCGCCGCTTTCTGCAGGTATTGGGCTGCTTTTGCCTCTTCTCCCTCGATTAACAGCCCGGCTCCGAGGCGTAATTGTGCCTGGGCCGATTCCGGCTTCAGTTCTGCCGCTTTTCTGAACAGCTCCACTGATTCATCGGTCTTGCCCTGTTTCAACAGGGCGGAGGCAAGTAGGTTGATGGCGTCCGTGTCCTTCTCGAACTGCACCACCACCGGCCGGATCAGCTCTTCTGCGGCTTTGGCCTGGCCCATTTTGAGCTTAATGCGGGTGGCCAGCTTACGTCCCATCACATTTCCGGGGAACTTCGCCAGGAACTGCTGACTGTAGTTGTCGGCCTGTTCCAGATTGCCCTTGGATAGGTTCAATGCTGCCAGGAAATAGAGTGAAAGCGGATTGGCGCCACCACTGGCCACTGCCTGCTCGAACGCGGCCATGGCGTCATCCGGCTTCTTCTGGCCGAGGTAGATCAATCCTTGAGCATAGTTGGTGCCGCCATGTTGTGGAGCCACTTTTTTGACCGCATCGATGTCCTTCTGAGCCTCCTCAAACTTTTGTTGCTGGATACGGGCCATGGCGCGATTGAGCTTGGAGCCCAGGTCTTTTGGCCGCAGCTTCAGAACCTGGGAAAAAGCTTCCTCCGCGGCCTCGTATTCCCTTCTGGCCAGGTGCATGTTGCCGAGCAAGCGCCACCCTTCGACATAGTCTGGATGTTGTTTCAGCAAGGATTGCAGAGTTTGAATCGCTTCCTCCTGCTTTCCTTCCATGAATTGCAGTCGGGAGCGAGCGGCCTTTCCCTGAATCGAGTCCGGTGCCTCCTCCAATGCCTGGTTGATCAGTTTCGCTGCATCCTGGTTTTCCTTTTCCGCCAACTTGGCGAGGCCCTGGGCGGCCATCACTTGAGCCCGTGCTTTCGGTGGTAATGCAACAACACTGAGATCCAGCAGCTCCTTTCGCTTTCCTTGTTGCAACAATGCCTCGGCCAGCAGGGGCAGCACCTCGGCGTCGGGTATTCCAAGCTTCCTAGCTCTTTTCAGCTCCTTTTCCGCGCTTGCCGGATCGCTCATTTCCAGCGAAACCTTGCCCAGCAACAGCCGAGCCTTGCCGTTGTTGCCGTTTTGCTTGAGCGCATTCTTCAGATCGATGAGCGCTGCCCTGGTTTTGCCTTCCGCCAGTTCCTTTTCGGCTCGTGCCACGTACTCCGCATCGGTAAGATTGGCGTTACAAGCTACCAGGTAGGTGGAAATGAACAGCGTGGCCAATATCCTGGGCAGTTGTTTCATCTCGAACGACTCCTTCTGATTCGAATTCAGGTCGGGCGCAGTGCGCCCGCTTCCGGCTCTACATTACCACAGCAGGCGGGGGGAGGGTCAGCGGGAACCTTTCTTGAACAGCACCACCTCCACCGTCTGCATCAGGATCAGCAGGTCGAAGAAGAGTGAGCTGTTCTTGATGTAGTAGAGGTCGAACTGCAGCTTCTGCATGGCATCCTCTTCCGAGGAGCCATAAGGGTAGGAGAGCTGGGCCCAGCCGGTGAGCCCTGGCTTCACCCGGTGGCGCTCACGATAGAGCGGGTTGAGGGCGACGAGCTGTTCCACGAACTGGGGGCGTTCCGGGCGGGGTCCAACCAGACTCATGTCGCCCCGCAGCACGTTCCAGAGCTGGGGGATCTCGTCGATGCGATATTTGCGCAGCACTGCTCCGGTGCGAGTCACCCGAGGGTCGTTCTTCTGGGCCCAGCGTGCCTGGCCATCGGATTCGGCATCGGGGCGCATGCTGCGGAACTTGATTACCTCAAAGGGCAGGCCGTTGAGTCCCACCCGTTCCTGCCGATAGAAAATCCCCCCCCGACCACGGTCCTCCAATAGGATCGCCAGCATGGCCGCCAGGGAAAAGGGTGAAGAAAGTAATAGCAGCACCAGGCTCACGGTAATGTCGAAGCTGCGCTTGATCACGTCGCGGGCAAGGTTGCGTCGGAACCCCGGGGCATGAATCAGCCAGCCCGGCTGCACCAGGTCCAGATGGATGAGTGCCCGCTCGCGTTCGAAGAAGTCGATGGCGTCGATCACCTCGATGCCACTCATGCGGCAGTCTAGCAGTTCGTCGATGGGCAGTTTCTGGCGGCGGTCGTCCACCGCGATGACGATCTCGTCGGCGCCCTTGGCCAGCGAGTAATCGCAAAAGGCTTCTCCCTCGCGGTTGACGATTTTGGCCGGGTCCACGTGGATCGCTTCACAAGACCTGGGCGCCACGAAACCCACCAGCTTGAACCCGCGCTTGTCCGCGTGCCGACGCAGCCGGTCGATGTGGCGGGCACGCTTGCCGGTGCCCAGCACCAGGGTGTGTTTCAGCAGCACCCGGCCATCGATGAAGCGATAGAAGAGTATACGGGTGATCCCAAGCAGGAGGAAAGCGGTGGCTGCGAAGACGAAATGGCGGCGCGGATCCCAGTAATTGTTGGTATCCACCTGGTAGAAGGCCCAGAGGAACAGGGTGGCCAGCAGGAGGGCAGAGCCCAGACGGAAGAGAATGCCTAACGCCTGTTCCCGTTGGCGGGTGTCATAAAGCCCCACCGCGATCATGCTCAGCAGGGTTATCGTGGTGGCGAGCAGGGTTTCGTGCCAAGGCAATAGCCAAGGTACCCGGTGGAGAAGAGGTTCGACCAGCTCCAGAATAATCTGGCTGCCGGTGGCCACCATCAGGAATTCCACCGCCAGCAGCAGCAGGAACTGGGCATGCACATAGTGGCCGAACAGCCGGAATTTTCCCTTGCAGCAGTGGAATCGGGGCAACTTGCGGGCTCCGTTGGCGATGAGCGCTCCATCGATTGTCCCTTTGTGGGGCTCGGTCAGTGCTTCTGGATTGGAGATCAACTTCCTTTCCATGGTCATTATCGCCTTTTTGGGGTGGAGTTGCTCGTGCATGGTTTGCACTTGTCTGGACAAGACATGCAAGAACCAGTCCATGAATCCTGTCGGCATAACCGGCTGATTCTTGAGCACCAGTGTCGCAATCGTGAGAATGTCGACAACGGTCAGGCGTAGAAGCCGGGCAACTGCCGACAAAAAGTGTCACATGCAATCAGGGGGTATCAATTGGAAGGGAGACATTGTTTCCCTTGCTTGCCTACGCTTTCAGGCCATGCTTCTCTAGCAGGTTATAGAGGGTGGGGCGCGTGATCCCCAGCAGCTTGGCTGCCTCTGTGATGTTGTCGTTGGCCTGGGCCATGGCGCGGTGGATCGCCTTGCGTTCCGCCTCCTCCCGAACCTGTTTCAGGTTGAAGGGTTGTGGCGCTTCGTCACCGGCGACAAAGCCCAGGTCTTCCGCAGTGATGTAACGCCCGTCGGCAAGAATGGCGGCTCGCTTCACCCGGCTTTCCAGCTCGCGTACGTTGCCGGGCCAGTCGTGCTGTTCCATGGCCCGTATGGCTCCCTCGTCGAATCCTTTCAGGGAGCGCCCCTGCTCCTGGTTGAAACGTTCCAGGAAGGCTCGCGCCAGCACCAGCAGGTCCTCTTCCCGTTCCCGCAGGCTGGGGATATGGATGGTGATCTCGCTTATGCGATAGTAGAGGTCCTCACGAAAGCGCCCTTCCTTGATGAGCCTGGGCAGGTCCTGGTGGGTGGCGCAAACGATGCGCACGTCCACCGGGATCTCCTCCCGGCCGCCGATGCGCTCGATCACCCGCTCCTGCAGGAAGCGCAACATCTTTGCCTGCAGATCCAGGGGCATGTCGCCGATCTCGTCCAGGAACAGGGTGCCGCCGTCGGCATACTCGATCTTGCCCCTGGTCTGCTTGTTGGCGCCGGTGAAGGCGCCTTTTTCGTACCCGAACAGCTCGCTTTCCAGCAGGTTGTCGGGAATGGCGGCGCAATTGATGGCCACCAGCCGTTTCTTCCGGCGCGGGCTGAGCTGGTGCAGGGCGCGGGCGAAGAGTTCCTTGCCGGTGCCGCTGGCCCCCAGCAGCAAAACCGTGATGTCGGTCTGGGCCACCTTCTCCACCGTGCGGCAGGCGCGTAGCATGGAGGAGCTGGTGGCGATGATGCCGTCCAGTGGCATGTTCTCCCGCCCGCCCTGCAACCTGCGGTTCTCCCGTTCCAGCTCGTAGACATGATAGGCGCGGTCCACGATGAGGGAGAGGATGTCCGGGTCCACCGGCTTCTGGTAGAAGTCGTATGCGCCCATGGCGATGGCCTTTACCGCGTTGGCTCGGTCGTGATCCCCGGTGACCACGATCACCTTGGTCTCTGGAGCCATGGAGAGGATCTCCTTGAGCGTGGCCAAGCCTTCGGTCACGCCGCCAGGGTCGGGTGGAAGCCCCAGGTCCAGCAGCACCACCCCGGGTTCGTGACGGCGGAGCAGGGCGATGGCCTCCTCGCGGTCCCCGGCGATCTCCACTTGATAGCCGTCGAAACACCAGCGAAGCTGGCTCTGCAGTCCCTTGTCGTCTTCCACCACCAGCAGGTGTTTTTCGTTCTCGCTCAATGCCTCCTCCTGCTCGTCAGGATGCCCGCGTGCCACAGGGGTGGGTGGGCAGGATCACGCGAAACCGTGAGCCTTTTCCCGGTTCGCTCTCCACCTCGATCTCTCCGCCTAGCGTGCGCAGGGTTTCCCGGCTTTCGAACATGCCGATTCCCATGCCGGTGAGTCCCTTGGTGGAGTCAAAAGGCTTGAACAACCGCTCACTGATGAAGCCGGGGTCCATGCCCACACCGGTATCTTCCACTTCTATTATTGCCTGCCCTTCCGCGGCCGACAAACGGATCCGTACCTGGCCATCATCGGGGGTGGCTTCCTGGGCGTTCTGCACCAGGTGACCGAATACGGTGGCCAGCTGCTCCCGATCCGCTTCCACGCACAAGGGTACATCCGGCAACGCCAGTTCAGGCACCGGTCGATGGGAGGAGCGCCGGTCCGCCACCTCCTGCAATATCTGGTTCAGGTCGAACACTTCCCGGTGGCCGCCACGGGTGCCTTGGCGCATCTGCGCCATCAGCCGGGTCATGCGCTCCACCGAGTTGCGCACTGTCTCGATCACGTCGTCCACAAAGGCGGGATTGTGCTTGTGTCGCTCCGCGTTGGCCACGATGAGCGACTGCTGTGCCAGGATGTTCTTCAGGTCATGGGCGATATAGGCTGACAGACGGTTGAAAGCCTCGAACTGACGGGCTTGCATCAATGCCTCGTCGGCCTGATGCTGGGCCAGGTGCACCGCAGCCTGCTTGCCGGCCATCTTCAAAAGGTCCCTGTCCTCCCAGTTAAGGCTTTTTTGCACTTCCGAGTGGCCCAGCACTAAAAGGCCGATGAGCGACTCGCGAAACACCAGCGGCACCACCAGCCAGGCGTCGGGCAGCGCCCCGGCCCAACTGGGCAGTTCCAGGCCATCATACAGATTCGGAGTCTGTCGATATTCCTCCAGGTCCAGGATCCAGCCACTCTCGGCCAGAAAGTCCACCAGTGGATCTCCGGCGGGGATGGGCGGTAGCCCCTCCGGCGCACTCAACACCCATTCTCCGGCAAGCTCGTAATCTCCCTGGTTGGTCTGCAGCCAGAGCAAGCCGCCCCGGGCATGTACCAGCGCCGCAAGTGCCCGTACCACCCGCTCTGGTATGTTGCCGTCGCCGCTGGAAAGGGTGTGTGTAAAACGATTCCATTCCGCCCGGTAATCGTATTTGTAGCTGAAGAAATGCTTGCCGAGGAAAACCCTCAGGCGTGCCCGCAGAGTGTCCGAGAAGAGCAGCGCTACCAGCAGCAGCCCTGAGGCGACGAAGAAGGCCACCTGCAGCACGCCGCCCCAACTTCCGCCATGGTATTTGATGAAAAAACCCGCCGAGGCCATTACCAGCAGGTAGAGGCCGGCGGCCAGCAGGGTGAAGGAATGGAACACCACCTGGCGGGAGACGTGCAGGCCCCGGGTCCAGCTCTCATTGCGCGCCGCGGCGATGGCGATCAGCGGCACCGCCAGGACGGCGACGAATCCCCGCGCCTGCCAAAGGCTGGCATCGATCCGTCGGAACAGCAGGGCTTCGGCGTAGAGATAGAAATCGAAGGCGAACAGGGCACCCAACCCCAGGCAGAGGTACTTCAGCGCCCAGCGCTCCTCGCGTCCCGCATTGCGGTAGATCTGCTCGATGAGCAGCAGGCCCGCCACCGAGAAACCGAGCCAGATTACCAGCGGGGTCTCCACCGGCAGCAGGGCGGCCAGGTCGCCTCCCGGCACCGCGCTCAGCGCCAGCAGCAGGCCGGAGGCCAGTCCCAGCAGCAACAACAGCTTCTGCCAGCGGCGTATTCCCCGGCCGTTGTCTCCGGTATGCTCCGCTTGCAATGCCAACACGCGAAACAGGAACAGGCACCAGGCCAGGTCCCGCGCCAACTCGGTGAGCTGCTGCAGCCACAGAGGTGCCGTATCCAATTCCAGCGCCAGAGAAGCCAGGGACCAGGCCAGAGTGGCCCCGGCGGCGCTCAGCAGCAGGGTAGTGAGGCGACGGCGCCGCCAGGAGACCAGCAGTAGCAGGGTGAGCAGGCCATAGCCCGCCGCCGCGGCCAGGTAACCCAGAGCGCCGATGCTCATGGAAAAGGTCCCCACCCCGGATTGGGCTGTCAGCGGCTCAGGCCCCGAGTGCCTGTGCCTCTTCCGTGAAGCGGGTAGGCAGCAGCTGCTCCACCGCCAGGCTCTCTATGGCGGTGCGGATGTCCTCCTCGCCCAGCTGGTGGCGTTCTTCCACCATGCCGTGCAGCAGCAGCCGGCTGCAGATGAGGTTGATCAATCGTGGAATCCCTTCGCTGTATTTGTGGATGTAGGGGAAGATGGCTTCGTCCAGCACTGGATCGCCGTTCCAGCCCACGTGAGACAGACGGTGCAGCACATATTCCCGGGTGGTGGCCTCGTCCAGCGGGTTGAGGTGGCAGGCGGCCACGATGCGCTGGTGCAGCTGCTCCAGCTGGCGCGAGAGGACCAGGTCACGCAGTTCCTCCTGCCCCACCAGGAAGATCTGCAGCAGGGGCTGGTTGTTCTGCTGCAGGTTGGTGAGCAACCGCAGCTCTTCCAATGCCGAGGCGGACAAGTCCTGGGCCTCGTCGATGATCAGCAGTGGACGCCGCCCCTCGTGGTGCAGCCGCTGCAGGTACTGCCCCAGCCGGTGCAGCAGCATCGCCTTGTTGTCCCGTTCCCCCTTGATGCCGAAGTCCAGCACCACCAGCCGCAGCAGATCCTCCGCCTCCAGCTGGGTGGAGGTGAGACGGGAAAACTGCACATTGCTTTGGGTGAGGCCGTTCACCAGGTCGCCGATGAGCGTGGTTTTGCCGGTTCCCGGCCGGCCGGTGACCATCACGAACCCTTCTCCCCGGTGCAGTGCGTACTGCATGTAAGCCTTCGCCTTGCGGTAGCTGGAATGGGGGAAACAGAGTCTGGAATCCGGGCTCAGCCGGAAAGGCTCTTCCTTGAATCCATAGAACTTTTCGTACATCTGGCAGCTCGCTGGTCGGGTTGAGGATGCAATTACTCTATCGGCTTCCAGCTGCCCGTGTTGCTCCTGTTTCCCATCCTGGGAACTGGACCACACAAGCGTGTGAACAATTATACGCCAGATGTGGGAGTGGGATTCGGCTCCTTCAGAAAAATGGCTTGTGGCCGATCTTTCCAGTAGACTGCGCCCTGGATTTTTGCCTGCCGTGACCCCTTACAAGGATATGTATGAGATCTTCTACCGCTTCGAGGCGGAGCCCTTCCGGCTGAGCCCGGACACCCGTTTCTGCTTCGATCACAAGAGCTATGCCCGCGCCAAGGCCTACATGCAGTACGCCTTCAACCGGGCCGAGGGGTTCGTGATGGTCACCGGCCGGCCGGGAACCGGCAAAACCACGCTCATCGGCGACCTGGTGAACAGCCTGCCCCGCTCGCGGGTCACCGTGGCCACTCTGGTCACCACCCAGCTGGAGGCCGAGGACATGCTGGAGATGCTGGCCCATGCCCTGGGGGTGGGCACCAGCGGGCGCAGCAAGGCGGCCACCCTGCAATCCATCACCATCATGCTGCGTCGCGAGCATGAAAAGGGACGCCGTGCCCTGCTCATCATCGACGAGGCGCAGGACCTGTCCGTCTCGGCATTGGAAGAGCTGCGGCTGCTCACCAACCTGCAACGCAACGGCCGGCCGCTGCTGCAGATCTTCCTGGTAGGGCAGGACCAGTTGCGGGATCTGGTGCACGCGCCCGAGATGGAACAGGTGTTTCAGCGCATCGTGGCCGCCTGCCACCTGGATCCGCTTACGCAGGAGGAGACCCGGGAATACGTGCGTCACCGTTTGCGCCAGTCCGGCTGGCGTGGCGACCCCCGTCTGAGTGAATCCCTCTACCCAATCATTCACCGCTTCAGCGAAGGCATCCCCCGCCGTATCAATCTTATTTGTGGAAGGCTGCTGCTGCACGGCGCGGTAGAGCGCAAGCACGAGCTGGGCGTGGCCGACGCCCGTCTGGTGGTGGGGGAACTCCATGCCGAGCGCCTGACCAGCCTCAGTCCCACCGCTGACAACATCTTCGACCAGCCGGACCATTTCGAAGAAGAGGAATTCCCGCCGCCTTCAAAACCGTCTGCCCGTGCAGAAAGCGAGCTGGACACTGGAGACAGGTCGTTGGGGCAACCGTCATCCGAAGCCGCGCAGAAGCCAATGACGCTCTCAGGGGAGAATGCTGCCGTTGGAACTGTGGGAGAACGGCAGCCGGAAGGCAAGGAAAGTCCGGCGCCGCAAGAGGCAGCGCTCCAGAAAAACGCTCTCCCAACGGCGGCTTCGGAAACGAAGCCGCAAGCCGTGCGAGCGCCAGAGCCCGAGGCCCCCTTTTTCCCTCTGCCCGAAGAGACGGCCCCCGACGAAGAGGGCCCCAGCACAGGGCATAGCTGGCTCTGGTGGCTGGGCCTGCTGATCATTCTGACGGCCGGGCTGGGATGGGCCTGGTACCAGGGGTTGCTGGGCTGAGGATTGGCGGCGCGGTTCACACCATTTTATGGTGATCCGGTGTATGGTGGAGTGGACTTCACCGGAAAACCCCATGAATCTCCCATTCGATTACGACCAGGCCTTCTCCCGCAACCTCGGCTGGGTGACCGACACCGAGCAGCAACGGCTGCGTGCTGCCCGGGTGGCCATTGCGGGGCTGGGTGGCGTGGGCGGCAGTCATCTGCTCACCCTCACCCGTCTGGGTATCGGCCGCTTCCACATCGCCGATCTCGACACTTTCGAGCTGGCCAATTTCAACCGCCAGGCGGGAGCCTTCCTGCGCCACCTGGGTCGGCCCAAGGTGGAGGTGTTGCGGGAACTGGCCCTGGACATCAATCCCGAACTGGAGATCGAATCCTTTACTGAAGGGGTGAACGAGACAAACCTCGACCGCTTTCTCGAGGGTGTGGACCTCTACCTGGACGGCCTGGATTTCTTCGCCCTGGGGACGCGCCGCGCGGTCTTTGCCGCCTGTGCCGAAAAAGGCATCCCCGCCGTTACCGCCGCCCCGTTGGGCATGGGGGTGGCGCTGCTCAATTTCCTGCCGGGCAAGATGACCTTCGAAGAGTATTTCCGCCTGGAGGGGCAGCCGGAGCAGGAGCAGCTGTTGCGCTTCCTGCTGGGCCTTTCACCGGCCATGCTGCAGATGGGTTACCTGGTGGATGACACCCGGGTGGATCTGGATGCGCACAAAGGGCCTTCCACCCCCATGGCCTGCGAGCTTTGTGCCGGGGTGGCCGCCACCCAGGTGCTGAAGATCCTCCTGCGGCGCGGTCCCCTGGTTGCGGCACCCTGGGGCCTCCACTTCGATGCCTATCGCAACCGGTTGAAACGCACCTGGCGGCCCGGCGGCAACCGCCACCCGGTCCAGCGGCTGGGCCTGTATCTCGCCCGGAAGAAGCTGGGGCGGCACGGGAAGGCGGCTACTATCCTGCCTGAGCCCCCCAGGACCCCGCTGGAGCGCATCCTCAATCTGGCCCGCTGGGCTCCCAGCGGGGACAACACCCAACCTTGGCGGTTCGAGATCATCGACGACCGCCATTTCGTGGTCCATGCCCATGACACCCGGGACTGGTGCGTCTACGACCTGGATGGTCACGCCAGCCAGCTCGCCGTGGGTGCCCTGCTGGAGACCATCTCCATCGCCGCCACTGGGGAGGGCCTGGAGGCCCGCTTCCGCCTGCGCCCCGAGGCGCCGGAGACCCGCCCGGTCGTCGACGTGGAGCTGATCGAATCACCTGAGGTGAAGGCGAGCCCCCTGCTGCCCTGGATCCGGGTGCGTACCACCAACCGGCGTCCCTTCGAAACCGCGCCTCTCACCGATGAACAGAAAGAACAGCTGGAAGCGGCGCTGGGCGGGCACTACCGGGTGAAGTGGCTGGAGCGCCCGGTGGAGCGCTGGCGAATGGCCCGGTTGCTGTTCCGCAGCGCCAAGATTCGCCTCACCATCCCCGAAGCCTACGAAGTGCACCGTCGCATCATCCAGTGGGAAGCCCAGTTCAGCGAGGATCGGATTCCCGATCAGGCGGTGGGCCTGGACCCCATCACGCTCAAGCTCATGAAATGGGTGATGGGGAGCTGGAGGCGGGTGCGGATGATGAACCGCTGGTTTGCCGGCACCCTGGCGCCGCGCATCCAGCTCGACCTGCTGCCGGGCTACCGCTGCGCCGCCCATTTTGTCCTGGTGGCGCAGGAGCCCCCCGGGACGCTGGAAGACTGGATGGAGGCGGGTCGGGCACTGCAGCGTTTCTGGCTTACCGCCACTCGTCTGGGCCTGCAGTGCCAGCCGGAGGTGACGCCGCTGATTTTCTCTCGTTACGTGGGCGTTTCGAAAAAGTTCACCAGAGACGAGGCGGCATGGAAAGCGGCGCAGGAAGTGCGCCAGGAGCTGTCGCGGTTGTTCGGCCTGGAAGTGGTGGAAAGGGCGGTGTTCCTGGGCAGGCTGGGTCTCGGCCCCCTGCCTGAAGCGCGTTCGGTTCGGAAGCCGTTGCGGCAATTGGTCGAAACCGCTCGGCGGCCCGGGGCAGGGTCGAATCCGATCGAGTCAAACCAGGAGGGGCAGGAAGCGTGAAGCTGAAAGAGGCTGCCCGCAGGCGCTGGGATGTAGTGGTGGTGGGCACCGGCATGGGTGGTGCCACCTTTGGCTGGGCCATGGCACGGGCGGGCAGATCGGTGCTCTTCCTCGAACGGGGCAGGAATCTTCTGGGGGAGGAGCGACTGGCAGGCGACTATGCGGAAATGATCGCCCGCGAGCGGAACGAGCCGGTGGAAGAGCTGTTGCCGGCGGCGGGTCGCTGGCATTCGCCCCTGGTGGACCGGTCGGGCCGGCGGGAGAGGGTGTTCGTCCCCTTCGTGGGGTCGGGTACCGGAGGCTCCACCGGGCTCTATGGCGCGGCGCTGGAGCGACTCTTTCCCGAGGACTTCGAGCCGGGACGACACCATGAGAAAGGGGAGAGCAATCTGCCCGAAACCTGGCCCATTGGTTACGACGCGCTGCGCCCGTGGTACCGCGAAGCGGAGGCCCTGTACGAGGTGGCGGGCGAAATCGACCCGCTTCGGGCGGATGCACTGGATGCCACGGCCACGCCTCCCCCGCTGGACGAGGTGAACCGCTCCCTGGCGGAGCATCTGGCGGCGAAGGGGCGCCATCCCTACCGGCTGCCCACTGCCTGCCGGGAGGGCAGCAACTGCCGGGATTGCCAGGGATTCCTCTGCGCCTCCCGGGGCAAGCGGGACAGCGCCAGTGTCTGCCTGCAACCCGCCATTCTGGAACATGGCGCGGTTCTGATCAGTGAATGCGAAGTGCGGCAGGTGGAGGCGGACGAAAAGCAGGTGACGGCGCTGCTGTGCCGCGACCCTACGGGAGAGTACCGGGTGCGGGGCGATCTGGTGGCGCTGGCGGCGGGCGCGTTGCAGACGCCAGCACTGTTGCTGCGTTCCGTATCCCGTCACTGGCCGGAGGGGGTGGCCAACCGCTCCGGCCAGGTGGGCAGAAACCTGATGCGCCACGCCATCGACCTCTACCTGGTACGCCCCCCGGGCGGGGTTTCACGTTATCGCAAGCAGTTGGCCTACAACGACCACTACCTCACCAGCGAGGGCAAACTCGGTTCGGTGCAGTCCTTCGGCATGCTGCCGCCCCTGCCCATGGTGTTGGAGGAGCTGCAGCGGGACCTTCGCCATGCGGTGCCCCCCGTCGGCATGCTGCAACCCCTGTTGCGGCCACTGCTGGCAGGGGTGTTGCGGCACACCCTGGAGGGAAAGATGATCCTGGCCGGCATACTCGAAGATCTTCCCTACCGGGACAACCGGGTGCTGCCGGAGCGGGATGGCGGGTTGGAGCTTCGGTACCGGCTCGGTGACGGGGATCGCGGGCGCCTGCGCCGCTTCCGCCGCCGGGTGGCCCGGGATTTCCACCCCTGGCCGGTGAAGCGGCTCTCCCAGGCGGAGAACAACCAGCGCATCGCCCATGTGTGTGGAACCTGCCGGTTTGGAGAGGATCCGGACAGCTCGGTGCTCGACCCATGGAACCGGAGCCACGACCTGCCCAACCTGCTGGTGGTGGATGCCTCCTTTTTTCCCAGCAGCGGAGGCATCAACCCGGCCTTGACCATCGCGGCCAATGCGCTGCGGGTCGCCCATGCCCTGGTACACCAAGATGGAGCCAGACGATGAAACCGGAAAACAGTGCCTATGACTCCTGCGCCCTCTGCGGCGAACCGGTGAACCCGGAACCCGATTCCTGTTACGGTCGGGCCCGGGGCAACATCGAGGGCTATCTCGATACCTACTTCACGCTCTGGAAATGCCCCTCCTGCGGCAGCATCCACAGCCTGGATCCCGTGGATTTCGAGGAGATCTACCGCCGCTATCCGCTCAACGAGCGTCGTCTCGATCTGTTTGCCCGGGGCACCCTGGGCAACCTGCTGCGCCGGCTCGAATCCCATGGGATGGAGCGGTCCCACCGCATACTGGACTACGGTTGTGGTAACGGGCTGTTCGTGGAGTTTCTGCGCAAGCGGGGTTACCGGCGGGTGGAGGGTTGGGATCCCTATGTACCTGGCTGGCAGGAGCTGCCGGAAGGCCGGTTCGACTGGATCGTGGCCAACGACGTGATCGAGCACGTGGAGCAGCCCAGGGAGCTGGTGCGCCATTGCCGGGGATTGTTGGCGCCGGGGGGCAGGTTGTATGTGGGCACGGCCGATGCCGAAGGGGTGGAGGAGATGAAATCGCTGGAGCGGCACATCATGCGGCTGCACCAGCCCTACCACCGGGTGATCCTAACCCAGGAGGGGCTGCTGGGGCTGGGGCGCGAAGCCGGACTGGAACAGGTGGCCAGCTGGCGGCGATCCTACATGGACCGCATGGTGCCCTTCAGCAACTACCGTTTCCTGGACGAGTTCAACCGCGCCCTCGGCCACAACATGAACCGGGCCATGGAACCTGATGCGGGCAGGATCATGGTGAAACGTCCCGGCCTGTGGTTCTGGGCCTTTTTCGGCTACTTTTTTCCTTCAGCCATGGAACCCGCGGTGATCTGGCAAGAAAAAAGGGGAGCCTGAGCCCCCCTTTTCTGGAAGTTATGGCCGTTTTCAGCTGGCGGCCTTCTTCCTGCGGGCATAGCCACCCAGGCCCAGCAGGCCGAGGGAAAGGATGGCCAGCGTGGAAGGCTCGGGGATCTGGACGGAGTCCAGCGTCAGGTCGAGCCGCAATGCCTGCGGATCCCCGCTATTGAGGATGACCTCGATGGCGTTGACCTTGGTGATATCCACGCCCCCCCCCACATAGGTGCAGTCCACCGTGTTGGGGTCGGCATCGCAGATCGCCTCCCCGATGAAAAACGGGAGGAAAGGAATGGTGGATTTCACTCCGTCCGGGTTGGCAACCGGGTCCACCTCATGGGCCTGCAGGCTCACGATGCTGTACTGCGTGGCGCTGGTATAAAGGCCAATGGTGAACTCCCAGTCGTGGTCAGCGTCGAGAGTATTCAGCACGAACGCTGTATAATTACCGCCATCGGTGAGGTCTACGTCACCCAAGCCGAAGTTAAGGACCGGGCTGTTGTCTGCGCCATCCCATTGGATGACTCCGGTGCCGGCGGTAAGGGTGCTAGTGCTGAAGCCCAATGCACCTGCCGCCACACCGATGGTGGCCTCATGCAAAAGATTGTTGTCGGCCGGGTTGTTGGAAATAACGCCACCCACGAATTCGCCGGTCTTTTCAACGAAAAGATCCCGCTCGCCACCCAGGATATCAGTGCCCAGAGTGGTGACCGATGAAGACACCCCGCCATCGCCCATGGTGTTGTCAGACAGCTGGGCCTGATCGGTGTCGAACAGGTCGATTGCCGGTCCTGCTTGTGCAGCAGGCGCCAGGATCACTCCCATCGCTGCTGCCAGTACGAGTTTTTTCATCTTTCTGCTCCCTGTCTTTTGCGAATGTTCAAGCACTTTGCTTGGTATTTCGGGTTTCGGTTCAATTTTGCGGTTTGAGGCAAAAGCCTTCGTGGTCAGTATGAAGCATCATTCGTGCCAGGAGAAAAAAATACAATAAAAACAATGGCTTGATTTGATATCTCGCAGTCAGGGCAGTAGTGGTTCGGCAAATGTGTAAAAAAAACTGACGAGCCTAAGTGGGCACGAGGAGAGCACCGGTGACTTGGAACGGTATCCATGAGCAAAAGCCAGGACTCAGAAGTGGAAATGCGCTTGCAGCAGGGATCGTACCATTCGGGGTGCTCCCGGCCGGGCGGCCAGCCGCCAGCCCAGGCCGTTTTCTTCCATCACCTGCATGCTCAGCATCTGGTCCATATTGCTGCAGAGGCCGATCACCGGGATGCCGGCGGCCACGGCCTGGTGACAGCTCATGATGCCGCCGTTGCCGATCATCAGCCGGGCCCGTTGGCAGGCGCGCAGGCCGTCCAGATAGGGCGCGTGGTAGAGGTTTCCTCTCACGTCAGGCGCCTTCCCTCCCATGGCGGCGATGAGGGTGACCGACTGGTTTTTCAGGGCATCGACGATGGCGCGGAATATCCTGGGGTTGCCGGTGCTGCCCACCGCCAGGTAGATGATGGGGCGTCCGGTGGGGAGGTCTGGCCACCAGGGCGGGTCTTCCACCGGGGGAGCCCAGAGCAGGGGGCCGAGGAAATGGTGGTGTTCGGGCGGTTCCAGCCGGGGAAAATGGGCGGGATGGTCGGCGTAGAGCACCTCGTCCCCGTCGGTGTAAAAAAAACGGACATCTCCTGGCAGCGGAGGCAGCCCATGGTTTTGTCGAAGCCGGTTGAAAGGCCTGGCATGGGCGGCGAAGGCGCGGCGGACCAGCCGGTTGAACAGGGGTTTCACAAGAGGGCGGGGAAGCCGGGCCAGCGGCTTCAATACCGGCATGGGGGGGATCGGCGCATACTCGGGCCGCCAGTAGGCATTGGTCAGGTTCACATAGGGGACGCCCGCCACCCGCGCGCTGATGGAGAGGGAGAGCCTCAGGTCTCCCATCACCCGGTCCGGTTTCACCTTTCCGATGAGGGCGAGGTCCTCTTCGATGTAGCGCGCCAGCACCTTTTCCGAATAGAGCGGTTTTCCCCAGTCCAGCGCATGCTGGAACTGTTGCGGCGAGATGCTCTCCAGGGTGTGCACCGGATGGGGGAAATCACCGAGAAACCGGCGGAAGCGGTTTTGTGGGCAGGCCAGATGGATTTCCCACTCCGTGGGATCCAGGGTCTTCAGGTAGGCCAGGGGGCGGGCCAGGTGGGCCAGGGTCACCGCTTCGGCGAAAAAGAGCAGGCGCTTCATCTATTACCCTGTGGAGACATCGTCGATATGGTGACACCATACCTCATTGGGTGATTCCCTCCGGGCCATGCCAGTGATCCCAAAATGGCTGCTCAGGCGGCCCATTCGGTGCCCAGGTAGTCCCTGCGCACGGTGGCATGGATGCGGTCGTAGAGTTGCCGCAGGTCCGGGCGCATGTTTTCCAGGGCGTGCTGGGTGGTGATGAAGAAAGGGGCACGCTGGCCGTGGTACTCGATGTTCTTTCCGGCCCGCTGGAAGATGATGCCCGAGCGTTTGAGCAACCTGGGCAGGAAGGGCTCCATCATGGCCAGCACATTGGTTCTTCCGCTCACCTCGGTGAGGGCGGTGGAGGCCAGGAAGGCGGCCACGGCGATGAGCGGAAAGGTGCGAACCTCCTGCTCGGAGCAGCCCAACGCTTCCACCTCGCCAAAGCGGGTGGCGGCTTCGCCGGCGCGGCGGCGAAAGGCTCCGTCCACGGCCAGCCGGGAGATTTCGCACAGGGTGTTGCGTTCCAGCCGCTGGTTCTCGAGAAAATTCTTGTCCAGGGCCTGGAGGCAGTATTTTTCCAGAGGCAGAGGCTCGCTATCCAGCGCCGGCACCAGGCGCACGCAGCCGGCCGGCATGTTGCTGGAGCGGTGGGTGATGAGGCAGGCCAGGGCGTGGTCGTCGTATTCGTCTTTCTCCTGGTTGTCGGGGAAACGCTCCGCCGGCTCATAGCCGAATTCCTGGCAATAGACCCGATAGCGGATATGGTAGGTGGCCTGCCTTTGCTCCTCTGTGGTCGCCAGGCTAACGTCGAAATAACGGAGAAAAGCCTCCGCCAGCACGACCTTTTTGGTGATCATGGCTTGCTCCCCGGGTGCTCATGAGTGGCTGTTGTCCGCTGCAAATCTAGTCTTCCCCGAGCCGGGCAATGTTGAACCAGCGCAAGCAAATGGGCTCTGGGGCGGCCTGACCCACCGTGAGAGGGTTGATTTGTGAGCTGCGTCTAGAAAAACCGATAGGAATTTGCGATGGAATTTCCGCTGGCGTGATTTGTCTACCGCCAGATTCCGGGATTACCCTTGGACGCCTCTGAAAATTAATCCGTGAATTTGCATCTTGCCCTCCACCAGCCCGATCACTGCATTGCAGTTGTTGCCAATAGCTGGCTATTGGCCGCGAACTTCGCCTTGTACTCGAATCGGAGGAGAGGGCTCTGTTTCGCTCAGGATTAACAAGAGGTTCCCTCGGGTTTCTCTTCCCGCGCCCTGGGATGAAATGGCCTTCACCAAAAAATCATTTGGATATCAAGGGGATGTGAATGTGATCTTGGCGGCATGCCACTTCTTGGGCGGGGGGGTTCCGGTTATCAGGCAATTCCTTAATGTTTTCTCAAGGGAACTGGGGCAAGATAGTTCGTCCTGAGGGCAGGAGGCCCGGCGGGACGGTTGAAGCTGTTTTCCGGGGACCCAGACCATGGCCATTCTGTTGAAGCTGGCACGAAGCGCGCAAGAGCTCGATGATGTCTTTCGGCTCAGATATGACGTTTTCGTGTCGGAACGGGGCAAGTTCATAACCGATCCAGACAATCCTCGTATCGCAGACCAGTTCGACGCCGTGCCCGAGGTGGCCAATGTGGTGGCTTACGACGGTGGGCGGGCGGTGGCCTCCATGCGGGTGAACCGGGACAGCTCCATCGGCCTGCCCGCCGAAGCCTATTTCGATTTTTCCCGCGTGCGGGAGCAGCTGCATCAGGAAAGGGCCCGCAGCGGCCGACCGGTGAAGCTGGTGGGCGGTAGCATGCTGGCCATTCGCAACGAATATCGAAATCGCCGCAACGTGATCCTGGCGCTGTTCAAGGAGGCAGCGGGCCTGATGCACAGTTGGGGGGCTACTCACGTGGTGGGCTCGGTGCGGGCCGACACCCTGGGGCTCTATGAAAAGATCGGCTTCCAGGCGCTGGAGAAGCCCAGATACAACGAAGTGATCGGGGATCACCTGGTGCCGATCCTGGCGCCGTTCGAACGGGTGTTCGAATGGGCTTTCGGCAACATCGGCGGCCGAGTGAGCCATTTCTGGCTGGACAAATTCTCCCCCGACTTCGAACGGCTGCTGCTCTCACCCGGGGAGGTGCTCTTTCGCCAGGGCGAGGTGGCGCGTCATGCTTACGCGGTGGACGAGGGCTGGATTTCCATCAGCCGGAAGGATCCGGAAGGGAACGAGATGGTGCTGGCCAACCTCTCTCGCGGGGCGCTCTTTGGTGAAGTGGCCATCTTCGATGGGGAGCGCCGTTCGGCCACCGCCACTGCGCTGGTGAACACGGAACTCGTCAGTATCGACCGCCAGCGTCTGCTGGAGACGGTGCGCAGGAATCCGGACAAGCTGGATCAACTGTTGGCCCACTTTGCCCGGCGCATCCGTCAGACCGACGATCTGGCCATGGTATTGGCCTTCGCGCCCCGGGCCCGGCGGGTGGAGAAGGTGCTGGAGGAGCTCTGGGAGTGTTCCGTTCCGGATCGCAAGGATCCGGGCGTGCGCGTCGCCAGGGTGGGGCCGAAACAGATCGCCAAGAAGGCCCGCGTGCAGGAAGCCGACGTGCGCAGTATTCTGGAGATGCGCAAGGCGCGGGGCTGTCTCAACTATGGCGACCGCATCATCCGCTTCTACCGCGAGCCCGATTTCGAGATCTCTACCCCTTCTGCGGCCTCCCTTTAAAGGGGGGCGATGCCTGTCTGGTAAGAAAATGGAGTTGCTTCGGTGGCTCGTTCGCCGAGCTTAGCGGCACGCATCCACCAGTTTGATCCCATAGCGGGCAATCATGCCGTCGTTGGTGACCAGCTCCACCCCTTCCGTCTGCGCCTGGGCGATCAGCATCCGGTCGAAAGGGTCGCGGTGCAGCGGGGGCAGGCGACCCGCCTGCAGTCCATGGAAGAAGCTGATGGAGAGGATATCGAAACCCTCTTCTTCGATGATTTCCTGGAGGTCTTCTGGCACTTCGAGCTTGCCCAAGGCGGTCTTTATGGCGATTTCCCACGCGCTGGCGGCACTCACGAAAACATCATTGCGTTCATCGGCGATGAGATCACGTGTCCGGGGACCCAGCTGTGGTGAGTCTGCAAGCCACCACAGCAGTACGTGGGTATCCAGGAGCAGCCTTCTCATGGGTCGTTTTCGAAATCGGCCAATACCGATTCGGGTGTTACCTCAAAATCCGGGGAGATGTGGATCTTGCCCTTGAGCCGCCCTGGTCGCCGCGGTTTCCTGCGGGGCTTGTGCGGCAGCAGATCCAGGTAGGGCTTTCCGGCTTTGGCAATGACGATGCGCTCCCCGCGCCAGACCCGTTCGCCCAGCTCGGATAGATGGGTCTTGGCTTCGTGCATGTTCACCTTCGTGCTCATGGTGCCAGATTTGTCTGCCGGAATGGGTATACGTTAGCTAATCATGGCTAAACAAGCGGTCCTGGTCAATCGCTGTGCCGGCTGGCCAAGCCTTGTCCAAGAGGTGTTGGTTGGCTATTAGGTTTTCATTGGGAAAATATTTGTGCTTCGATGTCACCTGATACATCGGATGTTCCGGTGACCAGAAGTTGGATGTCGTGTCGCCGGAAAGAAGGGGGGGAGGAAAATTGGTCGGAGTGAGAGGATTCGAACCTCCGGCCCCCGCCTCCCGAAGGCGGTGCTCTACCAGGCTGAGCTACACTCCGATCTGTTCGGGAATGATGGTCACACGGGGCGGTCGACGGCGAAGTCGGCCAGTGCTGCCAAGGCGCTCTTGAAAGAGGAGGCGGGCAGCGGCTCCAGGGCCTCGATGGCCAGGTTGGCCTCTTCCCTGGCAAGGCGGGCAGTGTAAGCGATTGCGTCGGTGGATTCAATGGCCTGCATCACCGCATCCACCTGTTCCATCCCCCCTTTTTCGATGGCCTCGCGCAGCAGCCGGCGCTGTTCCGGGGTGCCGGTCTCCATGGCCCGGATCAGAGGCAGGGTGGGCTTGCCCTCGGCCAGGTCGTCGCCGATGTTCTTGCCGATATCGGCGTCGGAGGCGCCATAGTCCAGGGCGTCGTCGATCATCTGGAAGGCGAGACCCAGGTGCAGCCCGTAGTCGGCCAGAGCCTGCTCGTCACAATCGCCGGCCTCGGCGATGACTCCCGCCAGCCGCGCCCCGGCCTCGAACAGGGTGGCGGTTTTGCGCAGGATCACTTCGCGGTAGCGCGCCTCGTCGGTATCGGGGTCGTGGCAGTTGAGCAGCTGCAGCACCTCCCCCTCGGCGATGCGGTTGGTGGCATGGGAGAGGATCTCCATCACCCGCATGCGGCCGATCTCTACCATCATCTCGAAGGAGCGGGAATAGAGGAAGTCGCCCACCAGCACGCTGGCGGCGTTGCCCCAGACGGCGTTGGCGGTCTCGTTGCTGCGGCGCATCTCGGAGCCGTCCACCACGTCGTCATGAAGCAGGGTGGCGGTGTGGATGAACTCGATGATGGCCGCCAGCTCCACGTGCTGTTCGCCCTGGTAGCCCAGGGCCCGGGCGGCCAGCAGCACGATCATGGGGCGCAGCCGCTTGCCGCCGCTGTTGACGATGTAGTGGCCGATCTGGTTGATCAGCACCACGTCGGACTGGAGGCGGTCGAGGATGAGCAGGTCGGTGGCCCGCAGGTCATCGGCGATGAGCTCGCGGATGGCGGTGAGATCCATGGAATGGCATTGGCACCGGGGAACGAGTGTCCGATGCTAGCGGGAAAGGCGCGCAGTGCCAAGTGCGAACAGAAAAAAACCCGGCCACCTCACTGTGGCCGGGCTGTCGCCAGGCTTGGTCTTGGTCGTCCCTGGTTCGTCCCTGACGGAACCTCCTGTTCCCTGGCGCCATCCCTGGCTCCCTCATCGGCGACGGCTTCAGTTTCCCCCATTTGCCGCGGGTTGTCTGTCGGCGGTGGCGGAACCTGTTGTAGGCAGATTCCTACAAAGTCGCGCCAGCCCTTCCACCACCCGGGGGCCGGGCCGTTCCAGGGTGGGATCCACCGGAATCCTGGGGACCCCGGGCAGAAGGCCGGATGCCGGGTTGCCGGTGAGGACCAGCTGGGGCGAACGGGCCAGCAGGCTCTCGCGACTCACGGTGACGACCCCCCGTGGCAGATCGGCGAAGAGGTTGTTCAGCCCGGCCCGGCGCAGGGCGTCGTTGAGCCAGTGGTCTCCGCCGATGGTGATCGGCGGCGGGGACCAGATCTCGTAGAAGACCCGCAGCGGCGGCTGGTGACGGCGCGCCTGACAGGCCCGGTCCAGTGCTGTCCGGAAGCGTTGCGCGGCGCGACGCCCCCTTTCGGGCCGGCCGGCCAGCCGTCCCAGCTTCCTCAGCGCGGTGCCGATGTCGGCCAGGCGGCGGGGTTCGCTGCGGTAGACGGGGATACCGCTGCGCTCCAGCCAGCGCAGGTCCCCGGGCCGGTTGCCCGAGGCCCAGGCGATCACCAGGTCGGGTCGCAGCGCCAGCAGCTGCTCCCGGTCCAGCGGCCCCAGGGCCGAGAGCCGGGGCACGGACTCCAGCTTGTCCGGGTAGCCGGAAAAATCGGCCACCCCGGCCAGCCGCTCTTCCAGCCCCAGCGCCAGTACCAGCTCGGTGGCGTGGGGTGCCAGGGTGACGATGCGTCGGGCAGGGGCCAGCAGCTTCACTACATGGCCGGTATCGTCCAGCACCTGGGGTTCACCACCGGCGGCGGAGCCCGCCAGCAGCAACAGGAGCAGGAGGGTTTTCAACGCCGTTCTTCCAGCAGCCGCCGCAGCCGTTGCCAGTCGAAAGCCGGTCCGGGATCGCTCTTGCGTCCCGGGGCGATGTCGCTGTGGCCCACGATGCGCTGTGGCGTGATGGCGGGAAACCGGGCCATGATCCAGGGAATCACCTTGGCCAGCATCTGATACTGGGCATCGGTGTAGGGAAGGTGGTCGGTCCCCTCCAGCTCGATGCCGATGGAAAAGTCGTTACAGCGCTCGCGCCCCTGGAAGCGGGAGACACCGGCATGCCAGGCGCGCAGGTTCAGGGGCACGAACTGCACCAGCTCGCCGTCGCGGCGGATGAGCAGATGGCTGGAGACCCGCAGCTGGTGGATGTCCTCGAAGCCGGGATGACGATGGCGGGGCAGGCGGTTGAGGAACAGTTGCTCGATCCAGGGGCCGCCGAAGCTGTTGGCCGGCAGGCTGATTCCGTGGATCACCAGCAGGTCCACCCCGGTGCCGGGAGGTCGAGGGTCGCAATTGGGGGAGGGGCAGCGGCGCGCCGCCTTCAGCCAGAGGTCGGGGTCGCTCATGGCAATGGAAAAATCTCGAAAAATATTTTTGCTTCGTTTAGACTCAATAACTTGAAGGGGGTTTGTGAAAATTTGGATTAAAAATGGCCGATTCGAGTTCGTGCAAGGAGGCGGGTCTGTATCCTGCTACACTGGCCAGACCCGCCGTTTACCAGGGGTCACTCCGTTGACCAGGCCGTCCACCAACCGCCTCCGGGGCCAATCCTGTGGGCTCCTTCACTCACGCAGGAAGGGGATTCTTGCACAATCGCCGCATGGATGCCCGCTTGCAGAAGAGCCGCGTTCATGGCGAAGCCCTATAAATCGGTATTGACCCGCCATCAGCTGCAGCAGCTGGCGGGGCTCTTCCTGCGGCGGCTGGAAGCCTGGCTGGAGCCCCGCCTGGGAACCTATTTCGAGCAGCTCCCGGAGCGCTTCCTCAGCTTGGCCGACGAGGCGGGCAACGATGCGCTGCGCCAGGAATATCAGCATGCTGCGCGGGAGCTGCAGCGTCGCGGGGAAGAACTGGAGCGTACTTTCCACAACAACCTGCTCAAGGCCACCGAAGCCTTCTTTCTCCATTACGAGGCCTACCTGGAAGAGTTCATCCATGGGTTCACCGCCAATTCGGCGCGACGGGAGTCGCTGGAGCTGGTAAACAACGAGAAACTGGAAGAGGATCTGGTGGTGCTGCGCATCGCCTATCGGGCCACCAGCGCGCTGCAGCCGGGCCACAAGGAGATGGTGGCCTACATGGCTGCCGTGGTGCAGCCCAAGGAGCTGCCGCCCAACGGCACGCCGGTCTCGCCCCAGGTGATGGCCAACTGTCTGCGAATGGCGCTCACCGACTGGGCCTCGGGGGCGGCCTCCCGCTTCGTCTTCTACCAGGTGTTGGCAGAACGGCTGCTGCCCGATCTGGCCCATCTCTACCCGGTACTGGTGGAGGCGTTGAAGAAGATGGGGCTGGAGCCGGTGGAGGTGAAGGTCAAGGTCAAGCGCGCCCCCATGCGTCAGCGTTCCCTGCCCTTGCCGCAGCCGGAGCGGCCTCGTTCTCCCCACCCCGGTGGCGAGCGCAGGGTGGATGGGGAGGAGGCGGCCCTCTTTTCGGTGATCCACCTCATGCGCCAGCTGGGGAAGGAGGATCGGGAGCTGCTGGGGATGGTGGGCTCCCTGGTGGCCGCCGACGCCCCCGCCGGTAGCGCCATGAAGCCGGAATCCCTGGTGGAGCTGCTGCACGAGCTGCAGGAGAGCAATCCCCCTGAAGCGGAGGAGCTGGAACAGGCGCGCGTCTTCCAGACCCGGTGGAAACAGGCGCTGGTGACCCGGTTGCGCGAAGCCACCGAGTCCCGACGGCAGCGGTTGCACCTGTTGGACCAGCAGATTCTGGACATCGTCACCATGCTCTTCGATTTCGTGCTGGACGACACCCTGATTCCCGACTCCATGAAGGTGTTGTTGGTGCGGCTGCAGGCGCCGGTGCTGCAGATCGCCATCCACGACAAGTCCTTCCTCACCGACAGCCACCACCCGGCCCGCCGGCTGGTGAACAATCTCTCCCGGGCGGCGGTGCGCTGGGCAGAGGTGGACGACGCTTCTCCAGACAGCGTCTATGGCATGATCCGCCGTTCGGTGGAGCGCATTCTGCGCGGTGATGCCCGGGACCTGGAGCTCTACCGGGAGGTGAACCGGGAGTTCGAGTCCTTCCTGGCGCAGGAGGAGCGGGGTGCCCGGGTGGCCGAGGAGCGGGTCTCCCAGGTGGCCCGGGGCAAGGAGCAGCTGGCGGTGGCGCGGCGGCGGGTGGCCGAGGTGCTGGATGGGCTGCTGGCCCAGCCCATGCCGGAGGTGGTACGCCAGATCCTGTCGGATGCCTGGCGGGACGTGCTTACCCTGATCCTGCTGCGCGAGGGCGAGGAGAGCGACGCCTGGCGCCACGCGCTGGAGGTGGCCAGGCGGCTGGCCGACAGCGCCGCCGGCGCGGCTGGCGCGGGCCGGCGGCGGGAGCGCTTCGTGGAGGAGGTGCCACGTTTGCTGGGCGAGCTGCGGCGTGGCTTTGCCTCCATCTCCTACGATTCGAAGAAGGCGGCGCAGCTGCTGGAACGGTTGCAGAGCTGTCACAAGGCTGCTTCGCAGGGGGCCGGCGTCGTCTCCATGGCCTGTGGTGAGTCGGTGGCTCTGTCGGAGGCGGACGCCTCCGATGAAGGGGAGCTGGAGCCTTGGTTGCAGCAGGTGGGGGTACTGAAGGAGGGGGATTGGATTCGCTGGCAGGCACCCGGAGCCGGTGAGCGCCGCGGAAAACTGGCCTGGCGTAGCGAGATCGCCGATCTCCTGCTGTTCGTGGACATGCGTGGCCGCAAGCTGGCCGAGCATTCCAGCCGGGAACTGGCGATGCTGTTCCGCAGCGGCCAAGCCTCCCTGTTGAGCCACATCGATCAACCCTTCATGGAACGCGCCCTGCGTTACCTGCAGCAGCTGCTGAGCCGGCGTGTGGGGCGGGGCGTTCCCCGTATCCTGCCCGCCTGACAGGGCTATAATCCCGGCACTTCCCGAATCGGTTGGGCTCGATCCAACCAACCATCATCCTGCGCCTTGCGGTAATCTTGCGGTAACAAGGAGAGATCATGACTGGAAAAATCACTGACAGCGGCCTGAAATACGAGGACCTGGAGGAGGGCGAAGGGACAGCGGCCGGTCCCGGCGACCGGGTCACGGTCCACTACACCGGCTGGCTCACCGATGGCAGCAAGTTCGACTCCAGTCACGACCGCAACCAGCCCTTCCGTTTCCAGCTGGGCAGGGGGCAGGTGATCCGGGGCTGGGACGAGGGGGTGGCCGGCATGAAGGTGGGAGGCCGCAGGCGGCTCACCATTCCACCCCAGTTGGGCTATGGCGCCCGGGGTGCCGGCGGGGTGATCCCTCCCAATGCCACCCTGGTGTTCGAGGTGGAGCTGCTCGAGATCTCCTGATGCTTCCCGATCCCGCCTCGATCCGGGCCGACGTGGCCCGCGCCCTGGAGGAGGACGTCGGCAGCGGTGACCTCACCGCCGGGCTGGTGGAGTCCGCTCCCGCCAGCGCCCGGGTGATCTGCCGCGAGCCGGCGGTGCTGGCCGGTCAGGCCTGGTTCGAGGAGAGCTTTCGCCAGGTGGAGCCGTCGGTCTCCATTCACTGGTCGCTGGCCGATGGCCAGCGGCTGGCGGTGGACCAGGAGGTGTGCCGGATCCAGGGGCCCGCCCCCGCGCTGCTCACCGCCGAGCGCACCGCACTCAACTTTCTGCAGACCCTGTCCGGGGTGGCCACGACCACCGCGGCCTACGTGGAGGCGGTGGCGGGTACCGGGACGCGCATTCTCGACACCCGCAAGACCCTGCCCGGGCTGCGCCGGGCGCAGAAGTACGCGGTGACTTGCGGCGGCGGCCACAACCACCGCATGGGACTGTATGATGCCATCCTGATCAAGGAGAATCACATCGCCGCCGCCGGCTCCATTGCCGCGGTGCTGCAAAGGGCGCGTGAACTTCACCCCCGCGTCGGGATCGAAATCGAGGTGGAAGACCTGGCGCAGCTGGAACAGGCGCTGGCCGCTGGCGCCCGGCGCATCCTACTGGACAACTTCGACCTGGAGTCGTTGCGTCGGGCGGTGGCGCTCACCGCTGGCCGAGCCCGACTGGAGGCCTCGGGGGGCGTGGACCTGGAGCGGGTGCGCGAGATCGCCCGAACCGGGGTGGACGACATCTCGGTGGGGGCCATCACCAAGAACCTGCGCAGCGTCGATTTTTCCATGCGTTTCGACGTTTCCTGAATGACACTTCATGGGCCGGGTCCGGTCGCATCCCGGGTCACGAAAAGCTTCCCTCTCCCCCATGGGGGAGAGGGCCGGGGTGAGGGGGGCTGTTGGACATTTTTCCAAGACTATAAGGAGATGTAATCTGAAGATGAAGCGATACCTGATGTTTCTCCTGGCTGGCGTCTTCTGCCTGGAATCGCTGCAGGCGGCGGAGCTTGAAACCTTCGACCAGAAACTGAGCTACACCCTCGGGGTGCGCATGGCGCGCCTGCTGAAGGCAGAGGGAATCGGTGAGCTGGATGGCGCCGCCTTCGGCGCGGCGGTGGCCGACGTGGTCAACGGCCGTCCGCTGCAGCTCAGCGACGAGCAGATGACCCAGGTGCTTCGCGAGCGGGCCGAGCGGCTGCGCCAGGAGAAGGCCCGGCGGGCAGGGCAGGCGCTGGAGAGATCCCGTGAGTTCCTGGCGGAGAATGCGAAGAAACCGGATGTCCGGGTGCTGCCGGGCGGCGTGCAGTACCAGGTGTTGAAGGCCGGCCAGGGCGCGTCGCCCACCCTGGAGGACCGGGTGAAAGTGCACTACGAGGGGCGCACCATCGACGGACGCAAGTTCGACAGCTCCCGGGACCGGGGCCAGCCGGCGGAGTTTTCCCTGAAAGGAGTGATCCCCGGTTTCGCCGAGGCGCTCACGCATATGAAACCCGGGGCGCGCTGGAAGGTGTTCATTCCACCGGAGAAGGGCTACGGCGAACAGGGTGCCGGCGATGCCATCGGCCCCAACGAGGCCTTGATCTTCGATCTGGAGCTGTTGCAGGTGCTGCCGAAGGGCCAGTGAGGTTGGTTCGACTGGAGGTTTCCAGGCCAGCTGTAGGGTGGGCAAAGCGCAGCGTGCCCACCGCGCAGAAGCCGACCGCCCCGGCTCACGAGGCTTGGATGACTTTTTACAAGATCAGTTCTTGTCCAGCTGCAGATAGTCCCAGATCTTTTCCGCCAGAGTCTTGTCGGTCTCCTTCAGGGTGGGGAAATTGCCGCGCTGCTCGTTGTAGGCCAGCACCCGCAGGGCGTCGCGGTAGAGCTGCTCCTCGCCCATCCTGACATAGGCGATGATCATGATGGTGAGCGCATCCTTCACCGACGGGGTGTACTGATAATGCTCCACCACGTACTGGGCCCGGTTCACCGCTGCCAGCCATGCACCCCGGTCCAGGTAATAGCGGGCCACGTGCAACTCGTGGCGCGCCAGCATGTTGCGCAGGTAGAGCATGCGCAGCCTGGCGTCCTTTGCATATTCGGTATTGGGAAAGCGGCGCACCAGCTCGGCGAAGTCGTTGTAGGATTGCTGCACCGATCCCGGATCGCGCTGGGAGTTGTCGGTGGGCAGGAAGCGGGAGAAGAAGCCCATGTTCTGGGTGAAGTTCACCAGCCCCTTCAGGTAGAGGGCGTAGGCCACCGCCGGGTGGTCCGGATGGAGGCGCACGAAGCGCTCGATGGCCGCCAGCGCCGAGTCGGGCTCGTCGTTCTTGTAGTAGGCGTAGGCGATGTTGAGTTGCGACTGCAGGGCGTACTTGCCGAAGGGGTAGCGCGACTCCAGCTTCTGGTAATAGTCGATGGCCTTCTGGTAATTGCCATCGTGCAGCTCCTCGGTGGCGGCGGCATAGAGGCGCTGGGCGGACCAGCCCTCGGTCTTGTCCTTCTGCTCGGGCAGGAGGCTGCAACCCGCCAGGAGCAGGCTCAGCAGGAGCGGCCAGATGAGTCGTCGCATGTGCCGGGTGGGGGCGGTTGCAGGTGGGCGGATTATACCCCACATCCCGGTGTGCCGAACGGGGAAGGAAACAGATGACCGAAGCGGAACAGATCAGCCATCGCGCGGTGATCGGTGCAGCGGAGTCGGGGCTGCGCCTGGATCAGGCATTGGCGCGCCTGTTCGACGACTATTCGCGCAGCCGGCTGCAGGCCTGGATCCGGGAGGGACGGGTGCGGGTGGATGGCCAGGTGAAGAAGCCGCGCGAAAAGGTGTTCGCCGGCCAGCAGGTGGAGCTGGAAGCGGTGCTCGAACCCCAGGTCCCCTGCCGTCCCCAGCCCATCCCCCTGGAGATCCTCTTCGAAGATGAAGAACTGTTGGTGGTGAACAAACCCGCCGGCCTGGTGGTCCATCCCGCCGCCGGCAATCCCGACGGCACCTTGCAGAACGCGCTGCTGCATTATGACCCCCGCCTGGAGCAGTTGCCGCGGGCCGGCATCGTCCACCGGCTGGACAAGGAGACCACCGGCCTGATGGTGGTGGTCCGCACCCCCATGGCCTACAGGCGCCTGGTGGAGGCGCTGCAGGCGCGGCGGGTGAAGCGCCACTATAAGGCGCTGGTGATGGGCACGCCCACCGCCGGCGGCACCGTGGAGGCCCCCATCGGCCGCCATCCGGTACAGCGCCAGCGCATGGCGGTGGTGGAGGGAGGCAAGCCGGCGGTAACCCACTATCGAATTGCCGAACGTTTCCTTATCCATGCTCTTCTCGACGTGGAACTGGAGAGCGGCCGCACCCACCAGATCCGGGTCCACATGGCCCACCTGCGGATGCCCCTGGTGGGCGATCCGGTCTATGGCGGACGGCTGAAGCTGCCGCCCGGCGCCTCGCCCGCCGCCATCGAGGCGCTGCAGAACTTCCGTCGCCAGGCGCTGCACGCCTTCCGCCTGGCGCTGGCTCACCCGGCAAGCGGCGAGGCGATGACCTGGGAAGCGCCGCTGCCGGATGATTTCCAGGCGCTGTTGGCCGTTTTGCGCCGGGACCGGGATGAACGGCCCTGAGCTGATTCTGCCCGACTGGCCCGCGCCATCTAACGTGCGCGCGGTGAGCACCACCCGGCGGGGCGGCGTGAGCGCGCCGCCCTGGAACAGCCTCAACATGGGCCACCACGTGGGCGATGACCCGGCAGCCGTGGCCGAGAATCGCCGGCTGCTGCAACGGGCGGCAGGCCTGCCGGGCCCCGTGGCCTGGCTGGAGCAGGTGCATGGTACCCGCATCGCCCTGCCTGGAACGGAACAGGCTTGTGCCGACGGCCGTTTCAGCGACCGGCCGGGCGAGGTGTGCGCGGTGCTCACCGCCGACTGCCTGCCGGTGCTGCTGTGCAACCGTTCGGGCAGCGCGGTGGCGGCGGTCCACGCCGGCTGGCGGGGGTTGCTGGGCGGCGTCATCGAGGCGGCCCTCGACTGTTTTCCCGGGGAGCTCTCGGCTATCATGGCCTGGCTGGGCCCGGCCATCGGCCCCAGTGCCTTCGAGGTGGGAGCCGAGGTGGTGGAGGGGTTCGTGGCAGAGGACCGCCGGGCGGCGGAGTGCTTCCGGCCCGTGGCGGAGAACAAGTGGCTGGCCGATCTCTACGGGCTGGCTCGATTGCGGCTGGCCCGCGCCGGGTTGATTTCGGTGTATGGCGGCGGTTTCTGCACCTTCACCGAGAAGGATCGTTTCTTCTCCTACCGGCGGGAGGACCAGACCGGGCGCATGGCGACCCTGATCTGGCGTGCCGGTTGAACAAACGGGTACCTTGTAGGAGGCGCGTCCCCGCGCCGAACAAGAGATGACCCGGTTTTTACCTTGGGTTCGCGGCATGGACGCCGCTCCTACGTACAAGAGAGGTAGGATGGGCAAAGGCCGCAGGCCGTGCCCATCATCCAACGGCGGGCACGCTGCGCTTTGCCCACCCTACGGCGACTTGTTCGATATAGACGATTGGAGGCTGCCCCAATGAACCACTGGTACATGCTTACCCTCACCGGCGCCGACCGGCCCGGCATCGTGGCGAAGGTCACCCAGGCGCTCTACGAGCACGGCATGAACCTGGGGGAAGCCTCCATGCTGCGCCTGGGCGGCAATTTCACCATCATGATGATGGTCTCCGGCGAGCTGGAGGCGGAGGCACTGGAAGAGGCGCTGCAGCCGGTGGCCCGTTCTCTGGGGCTGAGCCTGCACGTGGACGAGATGGAGGGGGGGCTCCACCGCCACCTGGTGCCCAATATCATGGTGCGGGTGAGCGGGGCCGACCGCGCCGGCATCGTCGCCCGGGTGACCGGCGTGCTGGCCGATGCCGGTTTCAACATCCTCGACCTGGAGTCGGACGTTGCCGGCAGCCCGGACAAGCCGGTCTACCTGATGCAGATTGCCGGCATCGCCAGCGTGCCGCTGGAGACCCTGGAGGCCGCCCTGGCGCCCCTGCGGAAGGAGGGGATCGAGGTGAACCTCTCCCCCGTGGAAACCCTGGTGGGCTGAGCGCCGGTGGAACCCCTGCCCATCCTCACCATTCCCGACGAGCGCCTGAAGCAGGTCTCCGAGCCGGTGGAGCGGTTCGACGACGAGCTGCGCCGCTTCGTGGAGCAGTTGGAGATCACCCGCCGCCACGGCCCCGCCGCCGTGGGCATCGCCGCGCCCCAGGTGGGGCGTTTCCAACGCATCTGCATCGTGGACTGCTCCATCACCCGCAAGCCGGTGCCCAACCACGGCCACCTGGTGCTCATCAATCCCGAGATCACCCACTGGGAGGGGTACGAGGTGGGGCGCGAGGGGTGCCTATCGGTGCCCGACTACACCGGCAACGTCATCCGCGCCACCCAGATTCGGCTTCGCGCCTTCGACGAGCAGGGCGAGGAGCACGAGTATGAAATGGAGGGTTTCGAGGCGCGTGCCGTGCAGCACGAGATCGACCACCTCGACGGCATCCTCTTCATCGACCGGGTGGTGAGCCGCCGCACCGATCTCTTCCGGCGCAAGGTTTACAAGTAGGGGGGTAGGTCGGGCTTCAGCCCGACTGAACAACCACTAGCGTTGGAAGGCCGGTGACCAGCCCTTGTTGGCGGGGTTTCGGCAGCAGGGATGCTGCCGCAAAGCCTACATGGATGTATTCACGGCGTCCCCGCCAACAAGGGCTGGTCACCGGCCCCGGGAAAGCGCTGGGACGTTGTTCTTCGTTTGTCGGGCTGAAGCCCGACCTACCGGGATGAGAGAGGGTGAACGCCAATGAACGTGGAAAAAGCCATCGTCGGCCGCTACTCCTGCCGGGCCTATCTGGACCGGCCGGTGCCGCGTGAGCTGATCGAAAAGCTGCTGGACACCGCCCGCTGGAGCCCCTCCGGCGCCAACATCCAGCCGTGGCAGGTGGCGGTGGTCGAGGGGAAGACCAGGGCGCGGCTGAGCGAGGCGCTCGTCGCCGCCTTCGACAGTGGCGCCCGGCCCACGCCCGATTACCAGTACTATCCCCGCGAGTGGGTCGAACCCTACAAGAGCCGCCGCTTCCAGTGCGGCATGGCCCTCTACCAGGCCCTCGGCATCGAGCGTGACGACAAGGCGCGGCGGCTGGAGAGCTGGAAGGACAATTACCGTTTCTTCGGCGCCCCGGTGGCCCTTTTCTTCTTCATCGACCGGGTGATGGAGCAGGGTGCCTGGCTCGACATGGGGATGTTCATCCAGAGCCTGATGCTGGCCGCCCGCGAGCAGGGGTTGGAGAGCTGTCCCCAGGCCTCGGTGGCCGATTACCCGGAGGTGGTGCGGCGGGTGCTGGGATTGGATGACGACAAACTGCTCCTGTGTGGCCTCTCCCTCGGCTATCCCGACCCCGACCATCCCGTGAACAACTACCGCACCGACCGGGAGCCGGTGGAAAATTTCACCACCTGGTTCGAATAGTTCGGTAGGAGCGCCCTCCCAGGCGCGAACGGGGAGCCGTCACTGGCCGGGCCGTCTGTTCGGCGCGGGGACGCGCCTCCCACGGGAAACGCTGGCGCTGGCGCGGGGGGCGCCTCCCACGGGGGTTGATTTGCCCCCTTCCGCCCCCATGTGCCTTCTCGTCTTTAGAATTTCGGGAGCCGAACAACCATGCGGATGGACAAACTGACAACAAAATTCCAGATGGCGCTGGCCGACGCCCAAAGCCTGGCGGTGGGCAAGGATCACCAGTTCATCGAGCCGGTACACCTGCTCATCGCCATGCTCGACCAGGAGGGCGGCAGCATCCGCCACCTGCTCACCCAGGCGGGCGTCAACGTGGACCAGCTCCGCTCCAGCCTGGGCGAGGCGCTGGACCGTCTGCCCAGCGTGCAGGGGGCCGAGGGCGAGATACACATCTCCAATGATCTCAATCGCCTGCTGAATATCACCGACAAGCTGGCGCAGCAGAAGGGGGACCAGTACATCTCCTCCGAGCTCTTCCTGCTGGCGGCGGTGGAGGACAAGGGCCAGCTGGGCGAGATCCTGCGCAAGGCGGGGGTCACCAAGGGCGTGCTGGAGCAGGCCATCGAGAAGATGCGCGGCGGCCAGGCGGTGAACGATCCCAACGCCGAGGAGCAGCGCCAGGCGCTGGAGAAATACACCATCGACCTCACCGAGAAGGCCGAGCAGGGCAAGCTCGACCCGGTGATCGGCCGTGACGCCGAGATCCGCCGCACCATCCAGGTGCTGCAGCGGCGCACCAAGAACAACCCGGTGCTCATCGGCGAACCCGGCGTGGGCAAGACCGCCATCGTCGAGGGACTGGCCCAGCGCATCGTCAACGGCGAGGTGCCCGAGGGGCTTAAACACAAGCGGCTGCTGTCGCTGGACATGGCGGCGCTCATCGCCGGCGCCAAGTTCCGCGGCGAGTTCGAGGAGCGGCTCAAGGCGGTGCTCAACGACATCGCCAAGGCCGAGGGCAACATCATCCTCTTCATCGACGAGCTGCACACCATGGTGGGCGCCGGCAAGGCCGAGGGCGCCATGGACGCCGGCAACATGCTCAAGCCGGCCCTGGCGCGGGGCGAGCTCCACTGCGTGGGCGCCACCACCCTGGACGAGTACCGCCAGTACATCGAGAAGGACGCCGCCCTGGAGCGGCGCTTCCAGAAGGTGCTGGTGGACGAACCCACGGTGGAGGACACCATCGCCATCCTGCGCGGCCTCAAGGAGCGCTACGAGGTGCACCACGGGGTGGAGATCACCGACTCGGCCATCGTCGCCGCCGCCACCCTGTCGCACCGCTACATCACCGACCGGCAGCTCCCGGACAAGGCCATCGACCTCATCGACGAGGCGGCCTCGCGCATCCGCATGGAGATCGACTCCATGCCGGAGGAGATGGACAAGCTAGACCGCCGCCTGATCCAGCTCAAGATGGAGCGCGAGGCGCTCAAGAAGGAGACCGACGAGGCGGCCCGCAAGCGGCTGGAGGCGCTGGAGGAGGAGATCGCCGAGCTGGAGAAGCAGTTCTCCGACCTGGAAGAGATCTGGAAGGCGGAGAAGGCGGCGGTGCAGGGCACCACCCACATCAAGGAGGAGCTGGAGCGGGCCCGCATCGAGCTGGAGACGGCCCGCCGCGCCGGCGACCTGCAGCGCATGTCCGAGATCCAGTACGGCGTCATCCCCCAGCTCGAGCAGCAGCTCAAGGCGGCCGCCGAGGCGGAGAAGCAGGAGTTCAAACTGCTGCGCAACAAGGTCACCGAGGAGGAGGTGGCCGAGGTGGTCTCCCGCTGGACCGGCATCCCGGTGAGCAAGATGCTCGAGGGCGAGCGCGAGAAGCTGCTGCACATGGAGGAGGCACTGAAAAAGCGGGTGGTGGGCCAGGACGAGGCGGTGAAGGCGGTCTCCGACGCCATCCGTCGCGCCCGGGCGGGGCTCTCCGATCCCAACCGGCCCAACGGCAGCTTCCTCTTCCTCGGCCCCACCGGGGTGGGCAAGACCGAGCTGTGCAAGGCGCTGGCCGAGTTCCTCTTCGACACCGAGGAGGCGATGGTGCGCATCGACATGTCGGAGTTCATGGAGAAGCACTCGGTGGCCCGGCTCATCGGCGCGCCCCCCGGCTACGTGGGCTATGAGGAGGGCGGCTACCTCACCGAGGCGGTGCGGCGCCGGCCCTACTCGGTGATCCTGCTGGACGAGGTGGAGAAGGCCCATCCGGACGTCTTCAACGTGCTGCTGCAGGTGCTGGACGACGGCCGCCTCACCGATGGCCAGGGGCGTACCGTGGACTTCCGCAACACGGTGATCGTGATGACCTCCAACCTGGGTTCCCAGCTGATCCAGGAGATGGCCCGCACCGGCGACTACGAGGCGATGAAGACCGCCGTGATGGAGGTGGTGGGCCAGCACTTCCGGCCGGAGTTCATCAACCGGCTGGACGAGACGGTGGTGTTCCATCCGCTGGACAAGGAGCAGATCCGCAAGATCACCGACATCCAGATCGGTTATCTGCGCAAGCGGCTGGAGGAGCGCGATCTCAAGCTGGAGATCACCGAAGCGGCGCTGGACAAGCTGGGCGAGGCCGGCTTCGATCCGGTCTACGGGGCCCGGCCCCTCAAACGGGCCATCCAGCACGAGCTGGAGAATCCCCTGGCCCAGAAGATCCTGGCCGGCGAGTTCGCCCCCGGCGACACCATCAGGGTGGATCTGGCCGGAGACGGGCTCACCTTCAGCAAGGGCTGATCGCAGCTCTTCTGTCCGACGGAAAACGCGCCCCATCGTGGGCGCGTGTTTCTTTGGAGGCACATCTTCGCGCCGGATCTTTTCAACACCCTCACCCCGACCCTCTCCCGCAGGCGGGAGAGGGTCGGGGGCTGGAAAGGTAGGATGGGCAAAGGCCGCCAGGCCGTGCCCATCGACCTGTGGTGGGCACGCTGCGCTTTGCCCACCCTACGATGACTTCAGCAACAGCCGATCGCGGAATTTCGTCCTTCTGGGAAAACGCGCCCACGACGGGCGCGCTAGTAGGAGGCGCGTCCTCGCGCCGAACCGCTTGGCGTCCGCTCCCTCAGGGAGAACGACAGGGGGTGAGGGGGCCAATGATTTGCGGTCGGGAGGCCGCTCCTACTTTCTGATTAAGCAAGTTATAATATAAAATTGCTTTATCCCACCATCCATCCAGGAACGGCGCCATGGCCGATCGCAGGTTACAGGTCTTCTACACCGTTGCCCGCTTGCTCAGTTTCACCAAGGCGGCCGAAGAGCTGCACATGACTCAGCCCGCGGTCACTTTCCAGGTGCGCCAGCTGGAAGAGTACTTCAACACCCGCCTGTTCGACCGCACCCACAACCGCATCAGCCTCACCGAGGCGGGCCAGAAAGTCTACGAATACGCCGGTCGCATCTTCGAGCTCTACAGCGAGATGGAGAATGTGGTGAAGGAGATGACCGGAGACATCGGGGGTGCCATCACCATTGGGGCCAGCACCACCATCGCCGAGTACATGCTCCCGTCTCTGCTGGGCGATTTCCGCAAGAAGTACGAGGAGGTGGTGATCCACCTGAAGGTCTCCAACACCGAGGGGATCGTCTCCATGGTGGAGAACAACGTCATCGACCTGGGGGTGGTGGAGGCGCCGGTGGGTAACAAGAACCTGGTGGTGGAGACCTGCCTCATGGACAAGCTGGTGGCCATCGTGCCCAACGACCACCCGCTGGCGGAAAAGGAGGTGGTCACCCTTCCGGAGATCATGGAATATCCCTTCATCTGCCGGGAGGAGGGGTCCGGTACCCGGGAGGTGATCGAGGACTACATCTGCCATGCCGACGGCTGCAAGGAGGGGCTCAAGATCGCCATGGAGCTGGGCAGCCCGGAAGCGGTGAAGGGAGCGGTGGAGGCCGGCATGGGAATCTCCATCGTTTCCGAGGCCACCATCGAGAAGGAATTGAAACTGGGTACCCTGGCCAAGGTGGAACTGGACCCGCCCATGGAGCGCCCCTTCTCCTTCGTGCACCAGAAGCAGAAATTCCGTGTCCGGGTTATGGACAAGCTGCTGGAATTCGCCCGTAACTACTGTGACCAGGAGCAGATGGCCTGATGGTCACCTTTCCGGCCCTGGATGCACAGCAGCGCAGGCTGCTGGGATTGCTGGCGCGGCTGGATGAGGCGGGCCGGCGCAGCCTGATGGATTACGCCGAGTTTCTCGCCAGTCGCGGGGCTCAGGTGGAGACGCCCGCAGAGGAGCCGGTGCCGCAGCAGCCGCTGGAGATCCCCCGGCCGGCGAAGGAGAGCGTGGTGGGCGCGATGAAACGGCTTCGCCAGACCTATCCCATGTTGAATCCGGACCGGCTGCTGGACGAGGCGGCGGGGCTGATGAGCGCCCACATGCTGGGGGGGCGTCCCGCGCCGGAGGTGATCGACGAGCTGGAGGCGCTGTTCGAGCGCCATTTCCGGGAGCTGCAGGCAAAAGGGAGCTTCTCCAATCCATGAACCTGCATCCAGTACCTCTCCGGCCCGGTTGCTGCGTTGAAGTTCTTGCCGATTACTTGAGTATCGGCCGTGAACTTCGCTTTGTATCCGAATCGCAGGGATCCAATCCGTTTCGTCCAGGATTGAATCAGGGGTTCCCGAGGTAGCCCGGCATGCAGCTCATCATCCAGTGGTTCAAGCGCACCTTTTCCGATCCTCAGCTGGTGGTATTGCTGGGATTGCTGGTGGGCGGTTTCGTCATCGTCCTCACCATGGGCGACATGCTGGCGCCGGTGCTGGCCAGCCTTGTCATCGCCTACCTGCTGGAGGGGTTGGTGGCGCCGCTGGAGCGCATGGGCATGCCGCGGCTGGTTGCGGTGGTGATCGTTTTCGTGCTCTTCCTCATCGCCCTGGGGCTGATCCTGTTCGGCCTCATGCCCTTGCTCTCGCGGCAGGTGAGCCAGCTGGTGCAGCAGCTGCCCAACATGATCGCCAAGGGGCAGCAGGTGTTGATGATGCTGCCCGAGAAATACCCGGAACTGATCACCGCCGACCAGGTACAGGAGGTGATCTCTGCTTTGGGGGGCGAAGCGGGTAGCATCGGCCAGAAGGTGCTCTCCTGGTCGCTGGCCTCGGTGGTGGGAGTGATCACCATGTTGGTCTACCTGGTGCTCATGCCGCTTCTGGTCTTCTTCTTTCTCAAGGACAAGAAGCTGATTCTCGACTGGATCTCCAGCTTGCTGCCGGAGGATCGCAAGATCGCGGTGCACGTCTGGCGCGAGGTGGACCGGCAGATCTCCAACTACGTGCGAGGAAAGTTTCTGGAGATTCTGGTGGTCTGGTCCGCCAGCTATGTCACCTTCGCCTTTTTCGGTCTGCAGTACGCCATGCTGCTCAGCGTGCTGGTGGGGCTGTCGGTGATCATTCCCTATATCGGCGCCACCGTGGTGACCATCCCGGTGCTGGCGGTGGCCTGGTTCCAATGGGGTTGGACGGTCGAATTCGGTTGGCTCACCCTGGCCTATTTCGTCATCCAGGCCATCGACGGCAATGTGCTGGTACCGCTGCTCTTTTCCGAAGTGGTGAACCTGCACCCCATCGCCATCATCGTGGCCATTCTTCTGTTTGGCGGGTTGTGGGGATTCTGGGGGGTGTTCTTTGCCATTCCCCTGGCGACCTTGGTGAAAGCAGTGATCCAGGCCTGGCCCAGGCGGGCCGAGGTGGCTAGGGAGCCTCAGATCTAATCCATGAATTCGCATCTTGTCCCCTCTCCGGCCCGATTACTGCGTTGAAGTTCCTTGCTATTGGTTGCGAACTTCGCCTTGTACTCGAACCAGAGGAGTGCAATCTGCTTCGTCCAGGATTAGATCAGGGGCTCCCTAGGGAACCCCTGATAAAAGCCATCCTTGGCTTTATCAGGGCGCGCTGCGCCGCAAACGCGGTTTGCGGCTTGCTATAAAAATCAATCGCTTACAGCGATCGATTTTGCCGGCACATCCTTGTGCCGAAGGAAGGCCCGAATTTTTCAGGCCTTCCCTAGGGTTTCCTGAGACGCAGTTCGGTCTTCATGGCCTGATCCGCATTCATTTCGACTCTCTGTTCCTGAATGATGCTCAAAGGCGTCTCGAATTGGCCAGAGTGCTGTTTTCCAAACAAGCAGTAAAATTTCCGATCTCATTCGAATATTGAAATCGACCTGGAGAAGCGTGTGGATCTTTCCGCCCCTGATCAGCTGTTTACCATCCGTGACTGGGTGCGCTGGGGTGCCAGTCGCTTCCGCGAGGCGGGGCTCTTCTTTGGCCACGGCACCGACGATGCCTTCGACGAAGCGCTGGCGCTGGTGCTGCATGCGCTCCACCTGGAACATGAGGAAGGGCTGGCCTACCTGGATGCACGGCTGACGCGGGCGGAGCGGGAGCGGGTGCTGGACTATTTCACCCGGCGGGTGGAGGAGCGGGTGCCGGCGGCCTACATCACCCACGAGGCCTGGTTTGCGGGGCTCTCCTTCTATGTGAACGAGAACGTGCTGGTGCCCCGTTCCCCCATCGCCGAGCTCATCGAGCAGGAATTCGAGCCCTGGCTGGAGGACGAAGGGGAAGGGGAGCTGCGGGTGCTGGATCTATGCACCGGCAGCGGCTGCATCGCCATCGCCATCGCCCATTACCTGCCCCACGCGCGGGTGGACGCCTCCGACATCTCCCCATCGGCACTGGAGGTGGCCCAGGTGAATCGGGACCGCTACCAACTGGAGGGGAGAGTTCGGCTGTTCCGTTCGGATCTTTTCGACGAGTTGCCGGAGGAGCGCTACGATCTCATCGTCAGCAATCCCCCCTATGTGAGCAGTGAGGAGATGGCCAGCCTGCCGGAGGAATATGGTCATGAGCCAGCACTGGGGCTGGAGGCGGGAAGCGATGGCCTGGAGGTGGTGTCGCGCATCCTAGCCGAAGGGGCTCGCTGGCTGCGGCCCGGTGGTATCATGGTGGTGGAGGTGGGGGAGAGCATGGAGAACCTGGTTCGCCGTTACCCGCGGGTACCTTTTCTCTGGCTCGATTTCCAGCGGGGCGGTGGTGGAGTCTTCCTGCTCACCGCGGACCAGCTGCAACAGTACCAGGAAGAATTCACAGAGGAGTGATCACGAGATGAGCCTGCGTCGTGCCAAGAGTGCCGAGGAGTACATCGAGTGGGTGAAGAACGCCGTCTTCGAGGTGGGCGATCTGCGTGACTGCTACGACTACGAGCTGGAGATGGAGGATCTGACCCGTTATCCCATCTGGCTCGATCCCCTGGAGGAGGGCATCAAGGATCTCTACAACGCCATGGCGGAGGGGCGCTATGCCTTCGGACGGGAGGATCTGCCCTTCATGGAGATCGTTCATCGTCATGGGGATGAGATCCCTTTCCACACTTTGCTAAAACAGATCAACGAAACCCACCGCAAGGGGCTCGACGTGGAGGAAGAATCGTGAAGCAGGAGCAGCAGCTGGTATTGGACGACCAGCTCATCGCCAAATACGACCAGAGCGGGCCGCGCTACACCTCCTATCCCACTGCGGTACAGTTCCACGAAGGGTTCGGCAACGCCGACTACGCACGCATCGCCCGTGCCAGCAATGAAAGCGGCCGGCCGCTGTCGCTCTATTTCCACATTCCCTTCTGTGACACCATCTGCTTCTACTGCGCCTGTAACAAGGTGGCCACCAAGGACCGGAGCAAGGCGCAGGAGTATCTAGATCGGCTCTATCGCGAGATCGCCCTGCAGGCCGAGCTTTATGACGACGATCGGCCGGTGGTCCAGCTCCATTGGGGCGGCGGCACCCCCACCTTCATCAGTCATGAGCAGATGCGCGAGCTGATGAAGGTCACCGGGGAGCATTTCCGGCTTCTGCCGAATGACCAAGGCGAGTACTCCATCGAGATCGATCCGCGTGAGGCCACCGCAGAGACGGTGGCGCTGCTACGCGAGATCGGCTTCAACCGCATGAGCCTGGGGGTGCAGGACTTCGATCCTCTGGTGCAGCAGGCGGTGAACCGCATCCAGAGCCAGGAGGAGACCATGGCGGTGCTCGAGGCGGCGCGTAGGGAAGGGTTCCGTTCGGTGAGCATCGACCTCATCTACGGCCTGCCGCACCAGAGCCGCGAGCGATTCGAGCGTACCCTGGACCGCATCATCGAGGTGGGGCCGGACCGGCTGTCGGTGTTCAACTACGCCCACCTGCCGCAGATCTTCAAGCCCCAGCGGCGCATCGACGCCGCCGAGCTGCCGCCGCCAGAGGAGAAGCTGGCGATCCTCCACATGACCGCGCAGAAGCTGGCCGACGCCGGCTACGTCTACATCGGCATGGACCACTTCGCCCGTCCCGACGACGAGCTGGCGGTGGCTCAGCGCGAGGGTACCCTCTACCGCAACTTCCAGGGCTACTCCACTCATGCCGACTGCGACCTCATCGGACTGGGCATCACCTCCATCGGCATGGTAGGCAACTGCTATGCCCAGAATCTGAAGGAGCTGGAGAGCTACTACCAGCGCATAGATGCCGGCGAGCTGGCGGTCTTCCGCGGCCTGGAGCTCACCCTCGAGGACGAGCTACGGCGCGACGTCATCACCCGCCTGATCTGCAACTTCGTGCTCGATTTCGCTTCGGTGGAGCAGCGCTGGAACATCGATTTCCACGAACACTTCGCCGACGAGCTGGCGCGGCTGGAAGAGATGGCCGCCGACGGCCTGCTGGAGCTGGACGACAAAGGCATCCGCGTGCTGCCGGTGGGGCGGATGCTGATCCGCAACATCTGTATGGTGTTCGACGCCTACCTGAAGCAGGCGCAGGGGCAGCGCTTCTCGCGCGTCATCTGAGCCTTCACCGCCTCACGACAACCATTCACTACAAGGGAGGAGCAGGCCATGAGTACTGCAGAAAGAGATTTCGTGCCGCTGAAGATCGCGGTACTCACCATATCCGATACCCGTACCTTGGAGGAGGACCGGTCAGGACAGGCGCTCCAGGAGATGTTGGAGGCCGATGGCCACCTGCTGGCCGACCGGCAAATCGTGCCTGATGACATCTATCGCATCCGGGCGGTGGTCTCGGCCTGGATCGCCGATCCCGAGGTACAGGTGGTGCTCACCACTGGCGGCACCGGCTTCACCGGCAGGGACGGCACACCGGAAGCAGTTGCACCCCTGCTGGACAAACAGATGCCCGGGTTCGGGGAGCTGTTCCGGGTGCTTTCCCATGAGGTGATCGGCACCTCCACCCTGCAGTCCCGAGCGTTGGGAGGGCTGGCCAACGGCACCTTCGTCTTCTGTCTGCCAGGCTCCACCGGTGCCTGCCGGGACGCCTGGAGCAAGCTGCTCTCCAGTCAGCTCGATTACCGCACCCGCCCCTGCAACCTGGTGGAGCTGATGCCGCGTCTTCTTGAGAACTGAGCAACAGAATGGGGTTGGCTCCAAAGGTAACATGGCGGCTGGGTTTGGGGGCATGCTAGACTTTCTTCCCGATAACGGCTGAAGGGCGGGGTAAGTCTGGGACCTTTGGGAAAGTGCCGCTCCGATGCCAAAATGCCTCATTCCCAAGTCTCAAGGGAGGACGTTTCAGTGAAGAATTCTTGGGTTCATTTACACAAGGCCTGGGTGGCTCTGTTGCTGTCCATTGCTTTCCTTCTGTCGGGCTGCTCTTCCACCAAGAGCCCCCATCCACCAGTGGAGCAGGCGCAGATCAATCCGGATCAGGATTACGACTATCTCATCGGTCCGGGAGATACCGTCGAAATCTTCGTTTGGAGCAATCCGGAGCTCACGGTGACGGTGCCGGTGCGTCCCGACGGCAAGATCACCACCCGCCTGGTGGAAGACATCCCGGCCAGTGGCAAGACGCCGACCCAGCTGGCACGTGACATCGAGAAGGCCTACTCGGAGTATGTGAAGAACGCAGTGGTGAGCGTCATCGTCAACGGTTTCGTTGGCGTGCCCTACCAGCAGGTGCGCGTGGTAGGCGAGGCGGCCAAACCACTCACCGTCCCCTTCCGCAGGCACATGACGCTGCTGGATCTCATGATCGCGGTGGGAGGGCTCACCGATTATGCCGATGGCAACAACGCCGTGCTGATCCGGGAATACGAAGGCAAGAAGGAGGTGTTCACCGTGCGCCTGGATGATCTGGTGCGGGGGGGTGACATCACCGCCAACGTTCCGCTCTGGCCAGGTGACATCGTGATCATTCCGGAGTCCTGGTTCTGATGACGAGAGTCCGGCCAGGGAAATGGGAGTAGGATGACATGCAGGAGCTACTGAGCCAGCTTACCGAATACCTGCTGGGAATCTGGCGCCACCGCTGGGTGGCGCTCTTGTCGGCCTGGGTGTTCTCCATCGGTGGCTGGATCTGGGTGTACCAGATTCCGGAAGAGTATCTCGCCAGTGCCAGGGTCTATGTGGATACCAACCGGGTGCTCAAGCCTCTGTTACGGGGTTTGGCCGTGGACCCCAACACCAAGCAGCGCATCGCGCTTCTCACCCGCACCATGCTGAGCCGGCCCAATCTGGAAAAGCTCATGCGCATGACCGACCTGGACCTCAATGTCACCAGTCCGGTGGAAAAGGAAGAGCTTCTGGAAGAGCTGCGGGAAAATATTCGCATTTCGGCCGACCGGAGGAACTCCTCCCTCTATACCATTTCCTTCCAGCATCCTGACCGCAAGACGGCCAAACTCATGGTGCAGTCGCTGCTGACGGTCTTCGTGGAGGGTACACTGGGGGAAAAGCGGGAAGAGACGGTAGGCGCCAAGGAGTTCCTGGAAAAGCAGATCGCAGAATACGAACAGCGGCTGAAGGAGGCGGAGGCTCGTCGCGTGGCTTTCCGCCAGAAACACATCGACGATCTCACGGGCGACGTGGAGACCTACTATCAGCGGCTGCAGGAGGCCAAGAAACAGGCCAAGTTGGCCCAGCTCCAATTGAAGGAGCTGGAGAACCGGCGAAACGAATTACAGCGTCAGCTAGAGGATGAAGAGGGCGACTCCGAGTCACTGTTGTCCGATCTTCTGGAAGGGGATGACTCCGGATCCACGGAAATCACAACCAGGTTGGATCCACGTATCGAAGCGATGCAGACCAAGCTGGACAACCTGCTGCTCAAATACACCGAGAAGCATCCCGAGGTGGTCCAGCTCAAGGCGATGTTGGCCGAGCTGCGAGCCAAACGGGCAGCCGAGGTGCGCCGCTTGGCGCAGAAGCAGCAGAAGGCGGGCGCTTCCCCAGAGCTCCAGGACAACCCGGTCTACCAGCAGGTTCGCGCTATGTTGTCCGAGACCGAGGCGCGCATTGCCGAACTGAAAATACGAAACCAGGCCTATGCCAACCAGGTGAAGATGCTGGAGGGGAAGCTTGAGAGCATTCCCAAGGTGCAGGCGCAACTCAAGCAATTGGATAGGGACTACAACGTGCTGGTGGACCGCTATCGTAAGCTCATCGAGCGGCGGGAGTCGGTCTATATTTCGGGTGAGGTGGAGAAACAGGCTCAGAACGTGAAATTCAAGGTGGTGGATCCGCCTTTCGTACCGCTGGAGCCCACCGAACCCAACAAGCTGCTGCTCAATGCAGGGGTCTTCGTCGCTTCCCTGGCTGCCGGTGGCGGCCTTGCTTTTCTGCTTGCGTTGCTGCGGCCGGTATTCACCGATCCCCGCACTTTGGCCCGGGTCACTGGCCTGCCGGTGTTGGGCGTGGTCTCTCTCGTGGCGAGGCCAGAGATGCGGCGAAAGGAGCGTATACAGCATCTGTTGTTTCTCATGGTTTTCTTTTTCTGGATCGGCGCATTCGTGGGCGTGAACTTGATACAGGGAATAGATCTGCAGTCTCTCAAGGCATTGTTATCCGGGGAAGGGTAAAGGCGATGAGCATAATCGAAAAGGCGGTGGACAAGCTGGGCAAGGAGTCGCAGAAAGGAGGAGCCCAGGAGTCGGGAGAAAAACCCCTTCCCTCCATAGAGGAGAGTTTCACCGGAACCGATGTGACGGGTGGAATGCCGGTGGAAGATGACCATCGGACCGCTCAGGAGTCAGCGGAGGAGAGTGGTGGTAAAAGTTCCAACCGGGAAATCATCGAGCTTCCGCTGGAAAAGCTGGCCGGGATCGGGATGATCACTCCCGATCGTCCTCGTAGCCAGATCGCCGAGGAATTTCGCATCATCAAACGTCCTCTACTGCTCAACATCAACGGCGAGGCGGCTTCCATGGTGGACAACATCAATCTCATCATGGTCACCAGCGCCCTTTCCGGAGAGGGCAAGACCTTTTCCGCAATCAACCTGGCCATGTCCATCGCCATGGAACAGGACAAGACGGTGCTCTTCGTGGATGCCGATGTCTCCAAGGCTACGGCGGCCACGTTGCTGGGCATCTCCAGCAAGCGGGAGGGGCTGATCGATCTGTTGGAAAATCCGGAGATCGAGATGCGGGACGTGATGCTGCACACCAATGTGCCCAACCTGCGTATTCTCACGGCCGGAAGGCTGCATGACCGGGCCACCGAGCTGCTGGCGAGCGAGGCGATGCATCGCCTGATGGTGGAGCTGTCTAGGCGTTATCCCGACCGGGTCATCGTGTTCGACTCGCCACCCTTGCTGCAGAGTACCGAGTCGGTGGTATTGGCCAATCTCATGGGGCAGATCGTTTTCGTGGTGGCCGCGGAACAGACCAGCCAGGATGCGGTGGCGGAAGCGGTGCATCTGCTGAAGGGTGAGAAGATCATTGGTACGGTGCTCAACAAGAGCCGGCGGAAGGTTACCGGTAGATATGGCTACGGATACGGGTACGGCTATGGATACGGAAATTCTCGGGTCGAGCCGGCAGAAGCATTGTAGCGGCTTCATCATGAGGAGAATGGATCGAGTTGGTCGCATCGCCATTTCCCTCCTTGTGGTTGGAGGTCTTTTGGCTACCGCTAAGGCGGCGGAATGGAAATATTCTGATGGCTTACTTCTTGGGGCGGCCTTCACCGATAATGTAAGGCTGTCTGAAACCGATAAGGAAAGTTCCCTGGCAGGAGTTCTTACGCCTCATTTTAATATTTCAGGAAAAGGGCGTCGTGTCTCCACTAAGATTTTTGCGGCATTTCAGCTGGTTACGGATTCGGATAAGGTTTTGTATCCGGATATTCGTGCCAGCCTGAATAGTGAAGTAGTGAAAAAACGATTTTTTGTAGATGCGTTTTTTGATGCGTATCAAGCTAGCATAGATCCGTTACGGCCTGCAGGATCCCCGATCCACAAAACAGGGAACCTCACCACAAGGTACTCCATCGGCGTAAATCCCTATTGGAAGGAACATTTCGGCCCTTTTGCTGATTTGCGGATCGATTATCTGTTTGAAAAACAAATCTTCGATGGTGGTAACAGCCAGCCGGATAACAGGGACTTCAACGACTTCTATTTCAATTTATCCAGCGGACGGTATTTCAGGACGTTTACCTGGAACATTCGTGGTGCCTATGAAGATACCAAATACCAGGATGACAGCAGGTCCGATACCACTTTTCGGAGTCTAGATATTTCGTTGGGTTATATTTTGACCCGGCATTTGAAGCCGTACTTTTCTTTTGGAAGAGAATGGAACACCTACGAAGGAAGCGGTGGCAGAAGAGGGGGAGACAAATGGCTGGTCGGCACTCGCTGGACACCGAATCCCAGGGTTGATTTGAACGTTGGCTATGGCTACCGCTTCTTTGGTCATTACCCGTTGGTCGATCTCAGTTACAGGCACCGGCGTAGCGTTTTAAGAATGAGATATACCCAGGACATCGGTTCCGGTTATTACCCCCGGGGAGGCAGAAACTTTTTCACCAGCAAGAGTCTGCCAGGGACCTCCTCCGCTCTTGCGTCTACTTCCGGTTCAACTGGGGCTGTATCGACTCTAGCTGGCGGTGTTGGTGGCAGTACGGTCGATGAAGTGGATGGCGCGAACTACAATGGGGCCTACGTGGATGAGCGGCTCCTGCTCGGGTATTTCCTGAAAGGTAGGAGAACGTCATTTTCCGCTGATGTGGATTATTCGGATAAAAGATATGCAGGGGATACCCCCGACTATTTGAAATGGATTGTTGGGCTGAATATTGGTAGACGGTTGGAGAAAAATCTTTCCGTGGATGCGCGTACCAGTTTTGAATATATAGATTCTGAAAGCGGGCTGAGAGTGGATACTTGGAGATTTATGTTTGGCATAAATCGAAGATTGGGGAACTATACCCGTGTCCGGCTTAGTTATACCTATGCAAACAGAGACTCCAATCAAAAAGGTGATAGTTACGACGAAAACCGCTTGGCATTGACGCTCAACACCTCCCTCTCCAAGCTGGTCAAGCATGCCGACTTTTGACGGCGCACCACAGGTCCTTTGCGTGGTGGGGGCCCGCCCGAATTTCATGAAGATCGCCCCGGTGATGCGTGCCTTCGCGCGTCCTGGTAGCCGGCTTGGTGCGCGCCTGCTGCACACGGGCCAGCACTACGACGAGGCGATGAAGCACGCCTTTTTCCAGCAGCTGGGCATTCCCGAGCCGGACGTCGATCTGGAGGTGGGCTCGGGCAGCCACGCGGTGCAGACGGCCGAGATCATGCGTCGCTTCGAGCCAGTGCTGGACGAACGCCCCCCCGCTGCAGTGCTGGTGGTGGGGGATGTCAACTCTACCATCGCCTGTGCCCTGGTGGCGGTGAAGAAGGGGATCCCGGTGGTGCACGTGGAGGCGGGGTTGCGCAGCGGCGACCGCACCATGCCGGAAGAGATCAACCGGCTGCTCACCGACCAGATCTCCGATCAGCTCTTCACCACCGAGCGCTCGGCACGAGAGAACCTGCTGCGGGAAGGGATCGCCGACGAAAAGATCCATTTCGTCGGCAACGTGATGATCGACACCCTGAAGTTCAATCTCCCTCGCGCAACGCCGGCGGAGCGGACGTTGGCCGTCTTTCCCGAGGCAAGGGAGAGGTTCGGCTTGCTCACCCTGCACCGGCCCGCCAACGTGGACGATGCTGAAACTCTTCAGCGGCTTCTAAAGGTGCTGGTGGAGATCTCCGGTGAGTTGCCGCTGATATTCCCAGTCCACCCGCGCACCCGCAAGGCCATCGAAGATGCCGGCCTGCAACCGCTGCTGCAGCGTGGTCGTATTCATCTCATGGAGCCCCTCGGCTACCTGGAGATGCTGGGGCTCATGCAGGCGGCTACCCTGGTGCTTACCGATTCCGGTGGGATCCAGGAGGAGACCACGGCCCTGGGCGTGCCCTGCATCACCCTTAGGGAAAGCACGGAACGGCCGATCACGGTGGAAGAGGGGACCAACACCATCACCGGTTCCGATCCGGAAGTCATCCGTGCCACCTTCGACGAGATCCTGAAAACCGGTGGCAAGCGAGGCAGGGTGCCGGAACTGTGGGATGGCAGGGCCGCGGAGCGTATCGTCGACCAGCTGGAGTCCTGGTTGGCCCCGATTTCCAACTGACTCCACCGGCGAAAGGGAAGTCATGATCACCAATGCCATGACCGTGGACGTGGAGGACTGGTTTCAGGTCTCCGCTTTCGAAAAGCACCTGGACCGGTCGCAGTGGGAAAGCCTCCCCTGTCGGGTGGAGGCCAACGTGGACCGGATCCTGGCGTTGTTCGAGCGTCACGGAGTCAAGGCCACCTTCTTCACCCTGGGCTGGATCGCCCGGCGCTACCCGGAGATGGTCCGGCGCATCGTCGACCAGGGGCATGAGCTTGCCAGCCACGGCTGGTCTCATGTACGGGTCACTCAGCAGGATCCGGACAGTTTCCGCCAGGACGTCACCCGCACCCGGGCGTTGTTGGAGGATCTGGGTGGGGCGCCGGTGAAGGGTTACCGGGCGGCGAGCTATTCCATCGGCCGTGACAACCTCTGGGCCTGGGACGTGTTGGCCGAGGCGGGCTATCGTTACAGCTCATCGGTGGTGCCCGTTCGCCACGATCTCTATGGCATGCCCGAGGCCCCCCGTTTTGCCTTCCAGGCGGTGGAGGGAAGGTTGCTGGAGGTGCCGGTGACCACCCTGGAGGTGGCGGGGCGGAAGGTGAACTTTGGCGGAGGGGGCTGGTTCCGGCTCTTTCCCTACCGGCTCACCCGCTGGGCGTTCCATCGAGTCAACGGCCGGGAGGGACGTCCCTGCATCTTCTATTTTCACCCCTGGGAGATCGATCCGGCACAGCCCAGGGTGCGGGGGGTCGGTCCCAAAACCCGTTTTCGGCACTATCTCAATCTGGCGCGCACCGAGGGACGTCTGGAGCGGTTGCTGCAGGATTTTCGCTGGGACCGCATGGACCGGATCTTTTTGCAGGAAGGGAGCGCATGAGTCTGAAGATCGGGGAGCTGGAGAGTGGCGGGGAGGCCGCGTGGGAGGCCTTCGTGGCGGCGCATCCCGAGGCCACCTTTTTTCACCGGGCCGGCTGGCGCACGGTACTGGAGCGGGCCTACCGCCATCCCACCCATTTTCTCCAGGCCGAGCGGGACGGCGTGGTCACCGGTATACTGCCCCTGGCGCAGGTGAAGAGCCTGTTGTTCGGCAACAGCCTCGCCTCCACCCCTTTCTGCGTCTACGGCGGCGTGGTGGCCGAGGACAAGGCCACCGCCGAAGTGCTGCTGGATGCCGCCCGGGAGCTGGCCCGCCGTCTGGGGGTGGATGCGCTGGAATTGCGCAACCGGCGGCCGCTGGAGGGCGACTGGCAGGAGAAGGATCTCTATGCCACCTTCCGTAAGCCCATCTCCGCCGATGCCGAGGAGAACCTCAAGGCCATTCCCCGCAAGCAGCGGGCCATGGTGCGAAAAGGGATCAAGGCCGGCCTGGTGGCGGAGGAGGATCCGGGTTGGGAACGGCTCTACCGGGTCTATTCCGAGAGCGTGCGCAATCTGGGCACGCCGGTCTTCCCGCGCCGCTATTTCCGCATACTGCGGGAGGTGTTCGGTGACGACTGCCGGGTGCTCATGGTGCGCCATGGGGAGGAGGACATCGCCGGGGTGATGAGCTTCTATTTCCGCGATGAAGTGCTTCCCTACTACGGCGGCAGCCGGCCGGCGGCGCGTCGGCTCAAGGGCAACGATTTCATGTACTGGGAGTTGATGCGCCGTTCCGGGGAGGAGGGAATCCGCATCTTCGACTACGGCCGCAGCAAGAAGGGCACCGGCGCCTGGAGTTTCAAGAAGAACTGGGGCTTCGATCCCGAGCCACTGCATTACCAGTACCATCTGGTGAGGGCGGCGTCGGTGCCGGAGGTGAACCCCGCCAATCCGAAATACCGGCTCTTCATCGAGGGGTGGAAGAAGCTGCCTTTGCCGGTGGCCAATTTCCTGGGGCCCTTTCTGGCCCGCAATCTTGGCTGATGAAGCCGCCGCTGCTGTTTCTGAGCCATCGCATTCCCTATCCCCCCAACAAGGGGGACAAGATCCGCTCGTTCCATCTGCTGGAACGGTTGTCGCGGCGTTACCGTGTTTTTCTGGCCACGTTCGTGGACGATCCCGCCGACTGGCGGCAGGTGCCCGAGCTGGAGCGCTGGTGCGAAGCGTATCTGGTGCGTCCCCTGCGCCCGGCGTGGGCGAAACTAGCCAGCCTTCGGGGGCTGCTCACCGGTGAAGCGCTCACCTTGCCCTATTACCGGGACGCCAAGGTGGCCGCCTGGGTGCAGGAGCGGATGCGCGAGCAGGGCATTCGCCACCTGCTGGTCTATTCCTCCGCCATGGCCCAGTACCTGCCGGATTCCCTTCCTGATGACGGCATCCTGGTGCTGGACCTGGTGGACGTGGACTCGGACAAGTGGCGCCAGTATGCCGAGCGCCTGCATTGGCCCATGAGCTGGATCTACCGCCGGGAAGCGGCCCGCCTGCTCGATTTCGAACGCCACGCCAGCGCCCGTTCCACCGCCACCCTGCTGGTTTCCGAGGAGGAGGCGGCCCTGTTTCGCAGTCTGGCGCCGGAAGTGGCGGAAAAGGTCCATCCCCTGCGCAACGGCGTGGACGTGGAGCGTTTCGATCCCAGTCATGTTCCATCTTCCCCCTACCGGGGGCCGGGCCCTCACCTGGTGTTCACCGGCGCCATGGACTACTGGCCCAACGTCGATGCCGTCACCTGGTTTGCCGACCAGGTGCTTCCGCGGTTGCGGCCACAGTTCCCGGGGCTGGAGTTCTACATCGTGGGCAGCCGTCCGGTGGAGGCGGTGCGGGTGCTGGGTCAGCGGGAAGGAGTGGTGGTCACCGGCTCCGTGGCGGAGATCCAGCCCTGGATCGCACACGCCGAGGTGGCGGTGGCTCCGATGCGCATTGCCCGCGGTATTCAGAACAAGGTGCTGGAGGCGATGGCCCTGGCGCGTCCGGTGGTGGTTTCCCCCATGGGCGCGGAAGGAATCCATGCCCGGCCGGGAGAGCATTTCCTGGTGGCTGGAGACGGAGCCACCTTCGCCCGTTCGGTGGCCCACCTGCTGCGTCACCCGGACGAAGCCGAGGCGTTGGGCCGGGCGGCACGGGAACGGGTGGTGGCGGAATACAGCTGGGATCGCACCCTGGCGCCGCTGGACCGCTGGTTTCCCGGCGGAACCGGAGTGGCATGAGCGCCGCTTCTTCATCCGTTGAGCAGGTGCCGCTGGTGGTCCACGTGATCCACAGCCTGGGGACCGGCGGCCTGGAGAACGGCCTGGTCAACCTCATCAACCGCACGCCTTCCCACCGCTATCGCCACGCCATTCTTTGTCTCACCGAGTCGGGCGGATTTCAGCGGCGGCTGCAGGATTCTTCGGTTCCGGTGGTGGCGCTGCACCAGCCGCCCGGCCACCGTTTTGGCGACTACCGGCAGGTGTGGCAGATGCTGCGCCAGCTGCGTCCGGCCATCGTCCACACGCGCAATCTGTCGGCCCTGGAGGCGCAGTTGCCCGCTTTCCTGCTGCCCGGCGTCAGGCGGGTGCATGGCGTGCATGGGCGGGATGTCTTCGATCTGGAGGGCAGGAATCGAAAATACAACCTGTTGCGCAAAGTGATCCGCCCCTTCGTGCAACAATACACCACGGTGAGCCGCGACCTGGAACGCTGGCTCATCGAGGTGATCGGGGTGCCGCCCCGCCGGGTGACCCAGATCTACAACGGCGTGGACCAGGAGCGATTTCATCCCGTGGAACGACGCCCCCTGGAGCTGGCGCCCCCGGGTTTCCTGGAAGAGGAGAGTCTGGTGGTGGGAACCGTGGGGCGCTTGGCGGCGGTAAAGGATCAGGCCAGCCTGCTGCGTGCCTTCGCCCGGTTGCGCGAAGGGGCTGGGGACGGCCTGGCGCCCCGACTGCGACTGGTGCTGGTGGGGGATGGTCCCGAGCGGTCAGCCCTGGAAAAGCTGGCCGATGAGCTGGGCATCCAACCGGTGACCTGGTTTGCCGGTGATCGGGAGGAGATCCCGCAGCTGCTGCGGCTGTTCCACCTGTTCGTGCTGCCTTCGCTGGGGGAAGGGATCTCCAACACCATCCTCGAGGCCATGGCCACCGGTCTGCCGGTGGTGGCCACCAGGGTGGGGGGTAATCCGGAGCTGGTGACTTCGGGAGAGAACGGCCTGCTGGTGCCGGTGGCCGATCCCGCCGCGCTGGCGGACGCCATGGGCCGGTTGCTGGCCTCGGAGTCGCAAAGGAGGGCCATGGGGGCCGCCTCCCTGGCGCGGGTGCGACGGGATTTTCACTGGGACAGGACGGTGGCGCGTTACCTGGGGGTCTACGACCGGCTGCTGGGAAATACGGGCCAATGGGAACGGCAAGAAAAAAGGAACTGACCACCGATGTGCGGTATCACGGGCATTTTCGATCTGCAGGGTGAACGGGAGATCTCCCGTGAACTGCTCTCGCGCATGAACGAGACCCAACACCACCGGGGGCCGGACGAGGGTGGGCTGCACACCGAGCCGGGCCTGGGTCTGGCCCACCGGCGGCTTTCCATCATCGATCTCTCCAGCGGTCAGCAGCCGCTGTTCAACGAGGATCACAGCGTGGTGGTGAGTTACAACGGCGAGATCTACAACTTCCCCGAGCTCACCCGTGAACTGGAGTCCCTGGGGCATGTGTTCCGCACCCATTGCGACACCGAGGTGATCGTCCACGCCTGGGAGAGCTGGGGTGAGGCCTGCGTGGAGCGGTTTCGCGGCATGTTCGCCTTCGCCCTGTGGGACCGAAACCGCCAGCAGCTCTTCCTGGCGCGCGATCGATTGGGCATCAAGCCACTTTACTATGCGCTGCTGGACGATGGCACCCTGGTGTTCGGCTCCGAGCTGAAGTCGCTGCAGGTTCATCCCGGCCTGCTGCGGCGGATCGATCCGCTGGCGGTGGAGGAGTATTTCGCCTTTGGTTATGTGCCGGAGCCGCGCACGATCTACCGCGGGGTCTACAAGCTGCCGCCGGGGCACCGCCTGACCCTGCGCCGGGGCACTTCCATGTCGCAGCCGGAGTGCTACTGGGACGTTCCTTTCCGTTCCCACGGGCCGATGGAGGAGGGGGAGCTCATGGAGGAGCTGATGGCGCGCTTCGAGGAGGCGGTGAAGATCCGCATGGTGGCCGAGGTGCCGCTGGGCGCTTTTCTCTCCGGTGGCGTGGATTCCAGCGCCGTGGTGGCGGCCATGGCCGGCTTTTCCGAACAGCCGGTGAACACCTGTTCCATCTCTTTTGGCGATCCGCGCTTCAACGAGGCGAAATATGCCGCCATGGTGGCGGAGCGGTTCGGCACCGCCCACCGGGTGGAGCAGGTGGACCCGGACGATTTCGATCTGGTGGATCATCTGGCCGACCTCTACGACGAACCCTATGCCGACAGCTCGGCGCTGCCCACCTACCGGGTCTGCGAGCTGGCCAGGAAAGAGGTGACAGTGGTGCTCTCCGGGGACGGTGGTGACGAGAACCTGGCCGGTTACCGCCGCTACCGCTGGCACACCTACGAGGAGCGCATGCGCTCCCTGCTGCCGGCTGCGCTGCGCCGGCCGTTGTTCGGCTTTCTCGGCCGGGTCTATCCCAAGGCGGACTGGGCTCCAAGGATCTTCCGCGCCAAGAGCACCTTCCAGGCCATGGCCCGGGACAGCCTGGAGGGTTACCTGCACAGCGTCTCCATCCTTTCCGACGAGATGCGGGGACGGCTCTTCAGTGAAGGGCTCAAGCGTGACCTCCAGGGTTACCGGGCGGTGGAAGTGTTCCGCCGCCACGCGCGCAATGCGCCCAGCGACCACCCGCTCTCGCTGGTGCAATACCTGGACCTGAAGACCTACCTGCCGGGGGACATTCTCACGAAAGTGGATCGCGCCAGCATGGCCCATGCGCTGGAGGTGCGGGTGCCCATCCTGGACCACCAGCTGGTGGAGTGGATATCGGGCCTGCCGCCGCAGATGAAGCTGCGCGGCCGGGAAGGCAAGTATCTGTTCAAGAAGGCCCTGGAGCCGCGGCTGCCCCACGAGATCCTCTACCGGCCCAAGATGGGGTTCGCGGTACCCCTGGCCAGCTGGTTCCGGGGGCCGCTCCGGGAGCGGGTGCGTGACGCGGTGCTGGGTGAGGCGATGGCCGATTCCGGCCTGTTCGATCGCTCCTACCTGAAGCGGCTGGTGGAACAGCACCAGTCCGGCGTGCGCGATTACAGCGCCCCTCTCTGGACGTTGCTGATGTTCGAATCCTTTCTGCGGAAGGAGGCACGGGCGTCGTGAAGATCCTGCATATTCTCGATCATTCCATTCCGTTGCACAGCGGCTATACCTTCCGCACCCGAGCCATCCTGGAGCAGCAGCATGCGCTGGGCTGGGAGACCGCCCATGTCACCAGCGCCAAGCACCGGGCCGTAGAGGCCCTGGAAGAGACGGTGGACGGACTGCACTTCTACCGCACGCCCCCTGCCACCGGTCCCCTGGCGCGGCTGCCGGTACTCAACCAGGCGGCGGTGGTGAACGGCCTGGCGCGCCGCCTGGACGAGGTGATCCGGCGGGAACAGCCCGATCTGCTCCATGCTCACTCGCCCAGTCTCAACGGACTGGCGGCCCTGCGGGCAGGGCGCAGGCACGGTTTGCCGGTGGTCTACGAATGCCGCGCCTTCTGGGAGGATGCCGCCGTGGACCACGGCACCAGCCGCGAATGGGGACTGCGTTACCGGCTCACCCGGGCCCTGGAGACTCATGTCTTCCGCCGGGCGGATGCGGTGACCACCATCTGCGAGGGGCTCAAAGGCGACATCGTTGCGCGCGGCATTTCCGGGGAGAAGATCACCGTGATCCCCAACGCGGTGGACCTTTCCCGTTTCAGCGACTCCGGCGAGGCCGACCCGGCGCTGGCGGCAAGACTGGGGTTGGATGAAAAGCTGGTGCTCGGTTTCCTTGGTTCCTTCTACGCCTATGAAGGGCTGTCGCTGCTGGTGGAGGCGCTGCCGGCGATCCTGGTCCGGCGGCCCGAGGTGCGCCTGCTGCTGGTGGGGGGTGGTCCCCAGGAGGCGGCGCTGAAGCAGCGGGTGACCGACCTGGGCCTGGAGGAAAAAGTGATCTTCACCGGCCGTGTGCCCCATGACCAGGTGTCCGGCTACTACCGGCTGGTGGACATCCTGGTCTATCCCCGCCTGAAGATGCGTCTCACCGAGCTGGTTACCCCGCTCAAACCGCTGGAGGCCATGGCCCAGGGCAAACTGGTGCTGGCGTCGGACGTGGGCGGACACCGGGAGCTCATCGAGGATGGGGTCAACGGAAGGCTGTTCCGGGCCGGCGACAGCACCTCCCTTGCCCAGGCCGTGCTCGACATGGCGGAGGATCGGGAAAGCTGGCAGTCGCTGCGCGACAATGGTCGCCGTTTCGTGGAGAGCGAACGCAACTGGCCCCGCAGCGTGGCGAGGTATCGCGAAGTCTATGCCCGAGCCCTGGGCGGCCTGGAGCCGTTGCCGGCGGAGGGTAATGGAGGAGAAACCCGATGACGGCGACAGCAGTCCGGTCACAAACTGCGGTGGAGGTCGGGGAATCGCACAACAGGTTCCTGCCATGGCTGTTCGGGGCGCTCTACCTGGCGGTCTACGGTCCTACCCTGGCGTGGCTCTGGCACCGCTGGACGCTGAGTGTGTGGAACAACGGCCACGGCATCCTCATCACCCTGGTTGTGGCCTACCTGGTGTGGCAGGAGCTGAAACGGTTTCAGGGGCGCCCGGTGGATGCCAATCCCTGGGGCTTCCTGCTGGTGGTGCCGGCGCTGCTGCTGCACATGCTGGACACGGGGATCCACTCCCAGCTGCTCTCCGCCTTCTCGCTGGTGCTGGGGCTGCCGGGCCTCTCCCTGTTGCTGCTGGGGACGGAGCGCACCAAGGCCATCATCTTCCCGCTGCTGGTGCTGTTTCTCACCCTGCCCATTCCACTGGCGTTCACCGAGTCCATCCACCTGTTCCTGCGGCAGATAGCCACTGTGGCATCCGCCTGGCTTCTGCCCCTGGTGGGAATCCCGGTCTTCAGCCACGGCACGGTGCTGGAGACACCCAATGGAACACTGATGGTGGCCGATGCCTGCAGCGGTTTCTCCACCCTATATGCCACGGTCACCGTGGCCGTGCTCACTGCATACGCCACCCGCAGTCGCTGGCGCAAGGCCCTGGTGCTGGCGGTGGCCGTGCCGCTGGCCATCGTGGTGAACGTGGTGCGGGTGGTGGTGCTTGCGGTGCTGGTGGACCAATTCGGGCTGGATGTGCTGCGAACTTCGGCTCACGAGCTTTCCGGGCTGGCCACTTTCGCCGTGGCGCTGCCGCTCATCTTCTGGCTGGGGCATGATTCCCGCGAGGAGGCGCAGGCATGATCTCCCAGCGGTACCTGCCCTGGCTGATCTTGCTGTTCCTGGTGGCGCTGGTGCCCACCGTGATCCACCAGTACCTGGGGCTGAAGGAGGACGATGGCCTGCGCACCGAAAAGATTCCGGAGCAGCTTGCCGGCTACCATGCCCGGTCCACGGACAGGCGGCGCGCCTGGGGCATGGCCATGTTCGGCAGCCACGACTGGTTCGAGCGCAGTTACGAGAAGGATGGACACCGCATCCGGCTCTTCGTGGGCCGGGGTTACGACCAGAAGCGCCTTTATCACCACCCGGAGATCGCGCTTTCCCGCGGTGCCGATCTGGAACCGGGAACCCTGGTGCGACTGGCGGATGGAACCCCGGTGCACCTGATGCGAGAAAAAGATGGTACCGGCCTGGCCGCCTATGTGCTGCTCTATGACGACCGTTTCATCGAAGATCCGGTGAAGAATCAGCTCCTGCACGCTGCCTGGCAGCTGTTCCATCCCCGCAGGGCGCTGACGCTTTTCTATGTGGTGGATCCAACGCTACCGCGCAATGCCCCGTTCCCTGGGAGTGATGCAGCCCGGTTGCTGCAGGAGGCGATCCGCCATTTCCGAGAGCAGGGCTGAGTAGTGAAGCCAGCGCTCATCGTCTTTTCCACCCTGTTTCCCCACTCGGGGCTGCCCGGTGCCGGGCTCTTCGTCCGGGAGCGGATGTTCCGCGTCGGAGAAGTCTTTCCCCTGGTGGTGATCTCACCCAAACCCTGGTTTCCGGGGCAGGGGCTGATCCGCCGGTTCCGCCCCGGGTTTCGTCCCCCGGCACCGCGCGAGGAGCTGCAGAAGGGGGTCCGGGTCTACTTTCCGCGCTTTCTTTCGTTGCCGGGGTTAGGGCGGCGCTTTGACGGCTTCTTCATGGCGCTGGGAAGCTATCGCTTGGTGCGTCGGCTGCATCGCAGTGAAGGTTTCAACATCATCGATGCCCATTTCGCTTATCCGGACGGCTATGCCGCCACCCGGCTGGGGCGTTGGCTGAACCTGCCGGTGACCATCACCCTGCGGGGTACTGAGGTGCCCCATGCCCGCAAGCCGGCATTGCGCAAGCGCATGCTCCGTGCGCTGCAGGAGGCACGTTGGATCTTTTCCGTGTCCCAAGCGTTGAAGGAGCACGTGAGCCGCCTCGGTGCACCGGCCGACCGCATCCAGGTGGTGGGCAACGGGGTGGATATCGGAAAATTCCATCCTGTGCCGAAGGCCGAGGCCCGCCGGGAACTGGGGCTGGATGGGGAGGGGCCGGTGCTGATCACCGTGGGTGGTCTGGTGGAACGCAAGGGGTTCCACCGGGTGATCGAGCTGCTGCCACGGCTGCAAAAACGGCACCCCGGGCTGCGCTATCTGGTGGTGGGGGGACCCAGTCCGGAAGGGGACTGGAGCCAGCGCCTGAGGGAGCAGGTAGAGCGGCTGGGCCTGGAAGAGGTAGTGCGCTTCCTGGGACCGGTGGAGCCCCATCGCCTGAAGGTGCCGCTGTCCGCGGCGGATCTTTTCGTGCTGGCCACCCGCAACGAGGGCTGGGCCAACGTATTCCTAGAGGCGATGGCCTGCGGATTGCCGGTGGTGACCACCGACGTGGGGGGCAACCGGGAGGTGGTGTGCCGGGAGGAGCTGGGCATGGTGGTGCCTTTCGGGGATGCGGAAGCCCTGCATGACGCTCTGGTCCGGGCGCTGGAGCGGAACTGGGATCGAGAGGCGATCATCCGTCATGCCCGCGAGAACAGCTGGGACAGCCGCGTGAAGCTGCTGGTGGACGCATTCAACCGGATTCTGGGGGAGAAACCGCAATGAGCCTCTATACCGGCCTGGTGGCCAATTTTCTGTTCCCGCTGCACGAACGTCTGAAAGGGCATGACACCGTAGCCGTGCGGCGCCGGATGGAGCGAACCCAGTGGCTGTCACCGGAGGAGCTGCGGCAGCTGCAGCTGCAAAGGTTGCGCACCTTTCTGCAGGATGTCGCGGTACATGTTCCGGCTTGGCGGGAACGGTTCGAGCGCCTGCAATTCGATGCCGACAGCGTCGATTCCCTGGATGTCCTGCAACGGTTGCCGCTCACCGACAAGACCTTCATCCGGGAGAACCTGGAGCGCCTCAAGGCGGATGACGCCCGGGGGCTGGCCCGTTTCAACACCGGGGGTTCCAGCGGAGAGCCACTCATCTTCTACATCGGCAAGGAACGGGTGAGCCACGACGTGGCGGCCAAGTGGCGCGCCACCCGCTGGTGGGGGGTGGACCTGGGAGACCCGGAGATCGTGGTTTGGGGGTCGCCCATCGAGCTGGGTGCTCAGGATCGTATCCGGCAACTGCGGGACGCCCTGCTGCGCACCCGCCTGCTGCCCGCCTTCGAGATGTCGGAACAGAAGCTGGACGATTTCATCCGCCAGATCCGGCGCATGCGTCCCCGCATGCTGTTCGGCTACCCCTCCGCCCTGGCGCACATCGCCGCACATGCCGACAAACGGGGGATCGCCATGAACGATCTCGGCATCCGGGTGGCCTTCGTCACCTCGGAACGGCTCTACGATCATCAGCGTGAAGCAATCAGCCGGGTCTTCGGCTGTCCGGTGGCCAACGGCTATGGCGGACGGGACGCCGGTTTCATCGCTCACCAGTGCCCCCAGGGAGGCATGCACATCACCGCCGAGGACATCCTGGTGGAGATCGTGGATAGGGAGGGACGGGTGCTGCCACCGGGTGAGAGCGGCGAGATCGTGGTTACCCACTTGGCGACGCGGGATTTTCCCTTCATCCGTTACCGCACCGGTGACGTGGGGGTACTGGACGATCGACCCTGCACCTGTGGCCGGGGGCTGCCACTATTGAAAGAGATCCAGGGGCGCACCACCGATTTCATCGTCGCCCGCGACGGCACCGTGTTGCATGGCCTGGCGTTGATCTACGTGCTGCGGGACCAGCCTGGCATCGCGGAGTTCAAGATCGTGCAGGAGAGTCTGGAGTTCACCCGGGTGCAGATCGTGCGTGGGCCGGACTACTCCAAGCGCTCGGAAACGGAGATCCGGGAGGTGTTCCGCAAGCGCCTGGGCGAGGGGGTGGAGATCGACATCCAGTATGTGGAGCGGATCGAACCGGAGAGGTCGGGCAAGTTCCGCTACGTGGTGAGCCGGGTGGCGCCCTGAAGGAGGGTCGGCGGACTCTCTGACGGTTCTGCGAAGAGGTTCCCGGTCCCGGTCTGCCTTTGCTGTTATAGATATGTCCCAAGAGCGCAACGGAAATTTCGGCAGGGGGCGAGATGGGAAACGGGATCCACACGGCAGCGGCGGCACAGGCCGCCCCTTTTTTCGCCGACGGACAGGCGGGCTTGATGCCCTTCGCACGGCCCTACAAGGCGACGGTGGCGAACCACGACCAGGTCAGCTTTAACCAGCTCCACGTGGAGATGGCCCGTAACGCAACGGGCGACTTCAATCCTTTCCATGACGCTATCAAGTGGCAGCTCATCCGAAACAATCGTTTCGGTGCGCCCATCGTGCTGGGATTTCAGCTGGAGATGCTATTGGCCCATGCGGTGGCCCAGCAGCGCAGGGAGGCGCTGGCCAACGGCAGTCAGCCATTGCCCGTGCCCCGTTTCGGCTGCTATCGCTTCACTTTTGCCGAAGCGGTGCGGGTGGGCGAGCCCGTGGAGGTGGAGGTGAAAGCTGCGCACCTGGGGCGTCGCCATGGCGGCATCATCAGCAATCGCGTCTTCCTGCGCAAGGAAGGACGCACCGCCGTGGCCGGCCGGGTGGAACACCGGGGTGAGCGGCCGGAAGCGATGCGCCTTGATTTCCGTCCGCCCGCCGGGTTGGCCGAGTTGCCCGACCACAGCTGGCTGGCGGGTGGCCGCCACTTTCTCAAACACCGTGTGCTCCAGGCCAGCGATGCGAAGAACTTCCTGGCCGGCTCGCAGATCGCCCCTCATCACTATTTCGACGATCTGGAGGGAAGGGCCCGCTTTCCGGAGCTGTTTCCTCTCTCTCTGGTCTCTTCCGCCCTGCTCGAGCGGGCCGCCTCCAGTGGGTACGACTTCATGGCAAGGCCCCTGGTCTATGCCGCCCATGATCTGAACATCGACCTGCAGCGCCTGCGGCAGCTCCGGGATGGTCAACAGCTCCATTTGCTGGTGGAAGGTCCGCTCGCTACCGCCGCTTCGCGGGAGCACCTACGCTACCGCTGTCTTGGCCTGCTTTCACGCGGCGAGCTGCTGTTCGTCGCCGACATCCGGCTGGCGCCCTTGTCCGAGGGCTGACAAGGCAGCAACTTCTTCCCGCATCTCCGGGGCCCTGTTGAATTACGGGATTCCGCCCTGATTTCCATCATATGAAGTGTCCTTTGGGAGCCTCTGATCTAATCCATGAACTCGCATCTTGTCCCCCTCTGGTCCGACTACTGCGTTGAAGTTCTTGCCAATAGCCTGCTATTGGCTGCGAACTTCGCCTTGTACTCGAACCAGAGGGGTACAATCTGCTTCGTCCAGGACTAAATCAGAGGCTCCTTTGTTTTCCGGGCGCTCCCGTTACGATTGGCCTGCCTGGTTTCCTTGCTCCCGCCGGCGCCTTTCGTGGGGCGCCGGGCTTGCTTCCGGTGAGGAGGGGTGAGACGAGGTGCGAGGATGACAGGCAAGGTGGTGGAGATCCCGGAACTGCGGGACCGCCGTTGGGTGTTCGAGGACCGCGCCCACGCCGGGCGGGTTCTGGCCTCCATGCTCACGGGACTGCGTGACGGGAATGGGCTGGTGCTTGCCATTCCCGCCGGGGGCGTGCCGGTTGCCGCCGCATTGGCGGATGAACTTCGCCTGCCTCTGGATCTGTGCGTGGTGAGCAAGATCCTTCTTCCCTGGACCACCGAGGCGGGCTTTGGCGCTGTGGCCTTCGACGGCAGCGTCTGGATCAACCAGGCCTACGTGGACCATTTCGGACTCACGCCCGGCCAGGTGGAACAGACCACGCGGGAGGCGCAGCGCAAGGTGGCGGCCCGGGTGAAGCGGTTCCGGGACGACCGGCCCATGCCGGAGATGACGGGGCGGCCGGTGATCCTGGTGGACGATGGTCTCGCTTCCGGTGCCACCATGCGGGTGGGAGTGGAGGCCCTGCGCCGGCAGGGGGCCGACCAGCTGATCATCGCCGTTCCCACGGCGCCGCCACTCACCGCGCTGGAGCTGGCCGGGGAGGTGGATACCCTTTATTGTGCCAATGTTCGCGGCGGCGCCAGTTTCGCCGTGGCCGAGGCCTATCGTCGCTGGTACGACGTGAGCGAGGCGGAGGTGGAACAACTCTTGGCAGCACGACAGCGGAGATAGAAGATGGCGCTGGAGACTTGTGAAATCCTGGTGGAGTCCGAAGGAGTGCCCCTGCCGGCCTTCCTCACCGTGCCACCGGGTGCCACCGGGCTGGTGATCTTCGTACATGGCAGCGGCAGCAGCCGCTTCAGCCGGCGCAACCATTTCGTGGCGGAGGTTCTGTCCGATTCCGGTCTGGCCACGCTGCTTTTCGATCTGCTCACTGAGGAGGAGGGCAGGATCGACGCCATCACTGCGGAACTGCGCTTCGATATTCCGCTCCTGGTGCGACGCACCATCGGCACCCTGGACTGGGTTGCCATGGAGCTCTCTTTCGAATCGCACGGCCTGTTCGGTTCCAGCACCGGCGCGGCCGCCGCCCTGGCAGCAGCGGCGGAACGGCCGGACGCAGTGGCTGCGGTGGTCTCCCGCGGTGGTCGTCCGGATCTCGCCATGCCGGTGTTGCCGCGGGTGAAAGCCCCTACGCTCTTCATCGTCGGCGGGCGGGATACCACGGTGCTGGAGCTCAACCGGCAGGCGGCAGCGGCCATGAGCGCCCCCCGGGAGCTGGCCATCGTGCCGGAGGCCAGCCACTTGTTTGAAGAACCCGGCACGCTGGAGATGGCCGCGGGCCTGGCGCGGGATTGGTTCCTGCGTTACCTTTCGCCGCAGGGCCATGACCATTCGACGGGAGAAACCGCATGACCACACCCCTGAATCCGGATACGCGCCAGAAGCTGGAACAGCTGCTCGAGGAGCGCGATAAAGAGCTGCGGTCCGAGATCCGCGAGGAGCTGCTGCGAGCCAACAGCGAGCACTATGCCGATCTTGCTGGCCAGGTGCACGACCCCGAGGAATCCTCGGTGGCCGATCTGCTGGTGGATCTCAATCTGGCCACCATCGAAAAGCATGTGGCGGAGTTGCGCCAGGTGGAAACCGCCCTGGCCCGCCTGAAGGAGGGGGAGTACGGGACCTGCATCGATTGCGGCGCGCCCATTGGCGAGGCGCGATTGCTGGCCAACCCGGTGGCCCAGCGTTGCATCCGTTGCCAGGAGGTCTGGGAAAAGACCCACGCCGGAACTGAGACGCCGGCGCTCTGAGGTATGACCCCTCCCAGCGGTCGCGTGGAGGTGCTGCCCGCTGCTCCCGCCAGAAGTAGCGGGCAGCTGGGCTCGCGGCGGCTGCGGGTGTTTCTGCTGGTGCTGGCGCTCTGTCTGGTGGTGGGGTTGAGTTGGGATTTCCTGCGGCCACCGCTCTACCGGGCATCGGCGAATCTGCTCACGGTGGCACCTCCCGGGCTGGACGAGCCCGCGGGTGAAGCGGACCTGCAGCACGTGGCCATCCAGCGCCAGCGGCTGCTGGGGCAGCCGGTACTGGAGGCGGTGGCCCGGAAACTGTCGGAAAAGGATCCCGCCCTGGGAGAACTTTCCGCCGACCAGCTCCGCGTCTGGATCCGGGTACTGCCGGTTCCCGGTACCAACCTGGTGGAACTGCGGGCCGAGGGAACCGAGCCGCTGTTTCTCTCGGCGCTGGTCAACACCTGGATCGAAACCTATCTGGAAGAGCGTGCCCGGGAGGTGGCGCGACTGGACGCGGAGACGGTACAGGTGCTGCGCGACCGTCACCAGGCCATGGGCCGCAAGATCGAGGAGAAGCGCCGGGAGCTGCGGGAGTTCCGGGAACGCCACAGCATTCTCAGCACGGCGCGGGACGAGAACGAGGTGCTTTCCCGCCTCAAGGGGCTGCAGGAGTCGCTCAATGCCGCCATCGACGAGCGCACCCGGGCTCAAGCCAGGCTGGAGGCCATCAAGGCCGCCATCGCTCGCGGCGATACGCTGGTTCCCGAAGAGGACAAACGCAGCTATGCGGAGATGGTGAAGCGGGCCCAGGAACTGCGGGAACAGGTGGCGGAACTGGAACGCAGGTACACCCAGGCCTACATTCAGCGTTCTGCCTCGCTGCGGGTGATCCCGGAGAAACTGGAGAAGCTGGAGCGCAAGATCCGGGACTATCAGCGCCGGGGTCAGGCCTACCTGCTGGACAACGCCCGCCAGGAGCTGGTGGCGGCACAAAAGACGGCCGCTTCGCTGCAGCAGCAGCTGAGGGAGATGCAGCAACAGGCTTCGGAGTTCAGCGCCCGTTTCGCGGAGTACGAGGCCATGCAGGAGGATCTGGCCAGCATGGAGGCGCAGCAGCGGGAGTTGCAGGAGCGGTTGGTGAAGGTGGAGACCAGCAACCGCAAGAAGTATCCCCAGGTGCAGGTGGTGGAATGGGCCCACCCGCCGGCGCAGCCGGTGGAACCCAAATACTGGCGGGATGCCGGGGTGATCCTTATCGTCTCGCTGGTGGTGGCATTGCTGGCAGTGTGGTTGGTGGACTTCCTGCGACCGCTGGCGCCGGAGCCTGGACCACCGATGGAAGTTGCCCTCTATCCCTCCCGTGAGGCGCTGGCGCGGGAGCAGGGAGAGAGGATTTCCTCACTTGAACCGCCACGGCGGCAGCTTCCCGACACCCCACCATCGGTGCTGCCCGAGAACGAGATCCGTCTCCTGCTGGCGCAGGAGGATCCCCTGATCCGGCAGCTGGCGGCCCTGCTGCTCACCGGCCTTTCCGCGGCGGAGATCCTGGCCCTGGAGCCCAGGGACCTGGATCCGGAGAGCGGGGTCGTCCGGGTGCCCTCGGAGCCGCCCCGTGAGCTGAAGCTGGCGCCGGGTGTGCGCGCTTGGTTCATTCGTGAAGGCAGGCCCTGGCTGGCTTGGCAAGGGCTGGATGCCTTCGACCGGGAAGAGCTGGAGGCCCGGCTGCAGCTTGGCGCGCGGGAGGCGGGATTGGCCGATGTGGAGCGGGTGAGCGCCGAATCATTGCGCAACCACTATCTGCGCTACCTGTTGGAGCAGGGTCTCCAGGCCAGCGAGCTGGAGGGGGTGGCTGGCCGGGTGCCGGCACGTTACCTGCTCCAGCTTGCCGCTCATGCGCCTCCCGGCAGCCGCCGCACCTTGGCGGAGGTGTCGCTGACACATCCGCTCCTGGAGGGGCCTCAGGTCACCTGAAACAGGTATTCCTGAAAGCCGTTTTGCAGCAGCCGCGACTGACGCACCCGGACACCCGGCAGCCACCTTTCCAGTGTGCGGCGTGAGTGGCGGGGCGTCTGGATGGTGGATCCGGGATCATGCCGCCATTCCATCTGCCCATCCTCCAGCAGCAGGAATTCCCCTGGCTGCGAGGGCATCTCCCCCCGGGTCTGGATGAAGGCGTGCAGCCAGCTTCCCGGCCCCAGGTGGGGTAGCAAATGGCCCAGCAGCAGGCTCAGCGGCTCCGGTTCCAGGTAGTCCAGCAGGTTCCAGCAGAGCACCAGGTCGAAACGGGCTTCCGGCGGCAACGGCAGCAGGCGGGCGGGGTCGGGCGGTGGATCCTCTTCCCGGAGCCGCCAGGCCGGCAGTTCCTCCGCCAGCGCCGCCACCTGCAGCCGGCAGCGGAAGCGGGAAAAGAAGGTCACGTGGTTGCCGGAAGCCCGGGCCAGGTCGAGGATCCGGTATTTGCGCCCGGGTTCCCGCTCCAGCGACTGCAGAAGCTGGCGAAAAGCGGGCGCGCTCAGCCGTTCCCCGCCGGCTTCCTCCGGTGTTGCGGGCGGCCTGCTGCTCCGGGAGAAGAGTGCCATTCCCGGTCGGAATCAGGCGCTCTTGCTCTTGGGCGTGGTTTTCAGCGCCGGCGCCTCGGGCTTCGCGTCCATGTCGATGCTGCCCTTGAAAGAGGCTCCCTCCTCGAGGATCACCTTGGGCGCAACGATGTTGCCCCGCACCCGGCCCGAGGCGGTGATGGTCACCTTTTCGCCGCCGGTGAGATCGCCCACCAGCTCGCCACGCACGGTGATGGTACGGGCGAAGGCGTTGGCCTTGATGCGCCCCTGCTCCCCCACGGTGAGGTTGTGCGCCTCCAGGTGGATGGTGCCCTCCACCTGGCCCTGGATGAGCAGGTCCTCCTCCCCGGTGAGCTCACCGTTGAGCCTGATGGAAGGGCCGATGGTGGTGGTCTGGCCGCCGGCGGAACTCTTGGGTGGGGCCGGTTGCAGTGGCGCGGTAGCGGAGCTCTTCTCCTCCTGCTGCGATGCGGCTTTTTTCGATTTGTCGAACATGGATGTCTCCTTGGTGGTGTGAAACGGATCTCTTTTAGCCTTTTTGTCCTGCGCATTTGGTGCGCGGCGTCTCATTTTTCATGCTTCTGTCAATAGAGATGACAGGCCACCCGGTGCGGGATTCCGCCCTCTTTTATCGGCCGCCAATCGGGCATTTCGCGGCGGCACACCGGCATCGCTTCGGGACAGCGGGTGTGGAAGGGACAACCCGGGGGCGGGTGCAAAGGGGAGGGAATCTCCCCCTGGAGCAGGATGCGCCGGGAGCGCCACTTCGGGTCAGGCACCGGGATGGCCGACAGCAGCGCCCGGGTGTAGGGATGGCGGGGGTCGCGATACAGCTCGTCCGTCGGCGCGGTCTCCACCAGCCGGCCCAGGTACATCACCCCCACCTGGTCGCTGATGTGCTGAACCACCGCCAGGTCGTGGGAGATGAAGAGAAAGCTGATCCCCAGCTCCCGCTGCAGGCGGGCGATGAGGTTGAGTACCTGGGACTGCACCGAGACGTCCAGCGCCGAGACCGCCTCGTCTGCGACGATGAACTTGGGGTCCAGGGTCAGTGCCCGGGCGATGCCGATGCGCTGGCGCTGGCCGCCGGAGAATTCGTGGGGATAGCGGTGCAGCACCTCCGGCCCCAGGCCCACGATGTGCAACAGTTCCAGCACCTTCTCGCGCCGCGATTCCGGGGTGCCCAGGCGATGCACCTCCATGGGCTCCAGCAGGGTCTGCAATATGGTGCGCCGCGGGCTGAGGGAGGCGTAAGGGTCCTGGAAGATGATCTGCATGTGGCGACGCTGGCGGGTGAGCGCACGGCGTTCGAGGGCGGTGATGTCGGTGCCGTCCAGCAGCACCCGGCCGCCGGTGGGCTCGTGCAGGCGCAGGATGGCGCGTCCCAGGGTGGACTTGCCGCAGCCAGACTCCCCCACCAGGCCGAAGGTCTGGCCCCGCGGCAGGTCGAAGCTCACCCCGTCCACCGCTTTCAGCCAGCCGGTGACGCGGCGGAAGAAGCCGCCGCGGACCGGGAAGTGCTTGCGCAAATTCCTCACTTGCAGCAGCGGCTTCATGATTCGGGGCACCCGGCGTAGCGGTTGGGATGGAAGCAGGCCACGGCGATGTCGCAGCGCAGTTCCAGTTCTGGCTCCTGCTGGCGACAGCGGTCGTCCGCCTTGTAGCAGCGGTCGGCGAAACGGCAGCCCGGCGGCAGCTCCAGCAGGTCGGGCACCGAGCCGGGGATGGTGGGCAGCTCGGGCAGTTTCTCTTCGCGGATGCGGGGAATGGACTGGAGCAGCCCCTCGGTGTAGGGGTGGCGCGGATGCTCGAACAGCTCCTCCACCGGCGCCTCTTCCACGATGCGCCCGGCATACATCACCACCGCGCGGTGGCAGCTCTCGGCCACCACCCCCAGGTCGTGGGTCACCAGCACCACGGAGGTGCCCAGCTTCTGCTGCAGCCTGACCATCTCTTCCAACACCTGGGCCTGGGTGGTGACGTCCAGGGCGGTGGTGGGTTCGTCGGCCAGCAGCAGCCTGGGGTTGCAGGAGAGGGCCATGGCGATCATCACCCGCTGGCGCATGCCTCCGGACATCTGGTGGGGATAGTCGTCGATGCGCTTCTCCGGTGAGGGGATCTCCACCAGCTCCAGCATCTCGATGGCGCGGCGCCTGGCCTGGCGGCGGCTCATCCCCTGGTGGCGCATGAGCACGTCGGTCATCTGGGTGGCGACGGTCAGGACCGGGTTGAGGGCGGTCATGGGCTCCTGGAAGATCATGGAGACCTCCTTGCCCCGGAGGTGACGGTAGTCCCGCTCCGGCAGGCCCACCAGTTCCCTTCCCTGCAGCCGGATGGAGCCGCCGGCGATGCGGCCGGGGGGCGAGGGGATCAACCCCAGGATGGAGAGGGCGGTCACCGACTTGCCGCAGCCCGACTCGCCCACCACCCCAAGGGTCTCCCCGGGCAGGACGTCGAAGCTCACCCCGTCGATGGCGCGCACCGGGCCACGCTCGGTGGAAAACTCCACCGCTAGTTCCCGCACCCGGAGCAGCGGCTCGCCCGAGCGGGTCATGCGGCCACCTTCTTCGGGTCGAGGGCGTCCTGGAGGGCGTCGGCGAACATGTTGAAGGCCATCACCAGGAAGAACAGGAAGAGGGAGGCGGTGATGAAGTTGGAGAAGTGGCCCGCCTGCACCTCCTGGGTGGACTCGGCGATCATCAGTCCCCAGGAGACCCCGTCGGTGACGCCCAGGCCGAGGAAGCTGAGGATCACCTCGGACTTGATGGCGCCGACGAAGACGATGGTGGCCTGCACCAGCAGGATGTGGAAGGTGTTGGGGGTGATGTGGCGGAAGATGATGAGGCGCCGGGGCAGACCGATGGCGCGTGCCGCCTCCACGAACTCGAAGTTCTTGAGCTTGATCACCTCGCCCCGCACCAGGCGCGCGGTGGTGGTCCAGAAGGTGGCGATCATGGCGATGTGCATGGCATAGGGGTAGCCTTGGAGGGCGTAGGCCAGGGCGGCGACGAAGAGGTAGAAGGGGATGGCATCCAGCACTCCCATGAGCCAGAGGATGAGCTCGTCCACCCAGCTGTTGGAGAAGTAACCGGCCAGTGCGCCGAAGAAGCCGCCCAGCAGGGTGGAGAGCACCGCCACCACCAGGCCCACCTCGAAAGCGGTCTTGGTGCTGTAGATGGCGCGTTCGAAGATGTCCTGACCGATGATGTTGGTGCCCAGCCAGTGATCCGGGCCCGGCGGCGCCCACATGGGGCCGTCCACCTGGCTCCAGCCCTGACCCCAGAGTCCCAGCCAGACCCCCAGGGCGACGATGAAGTAGAGCGCCACCACCCCCAGCGAGACCACCCCGATACGGTCGCGCCGGAACTTGTACCAGGCCTTGGCCCAGAGGGAGGTTCGTTCGCTGGAACGATCCCTGGTCATGACGCCGTTTCCTCCGGCCCGCCCCTCCCGGCAGTGCCTGGCGGGACCGCTACGAGCACCTCCCTGTGCGCTCGGCCTCGGCCCTCCCTGGCCTCGGACGTCCCGCCAGGCACTGTCGGGAGGAGCTCGGCGCCGAACCGGGTTCCCGCACAAGGGACCCTGTTCCACTTACGGTTGGTGAGAGGTTCCGGGTGGCCGGTGGCGGGGCGTCCGAGGCAGGGATGCCGAGGCCGAGCGTACAGGGATGTATTCACTGCGTCCCCGCCACCGGCCACCCGGAACCTCGGGATCGGTCTTGGTTCGGCAGGGCTCATTTCAGGCTCACCCTCGGGTCCACCACCTTGTAGAGGATGTCGTTGAGGATCAGCACCAGCACGAAGAGCACCGCCGTGAGCCCCACCACCGCCTTGAGCACCGGCTGGTCCCCGGTGGTGATGGCGTCGTAGGTCACCAGGCCCACGCCGGGGATGCCGAAATAGCTCTCGATGAGCAGGGCGCCGGAGACCACCACGAAGGGGATGGAGAACATGATGCGGGTGATGATGGGGATGAGGGCGTTCTTCAGCACGTGCTTGAACATCAGTTCCATGGGCGGGGTGCCGAAGGCGCGGGCGGTGCGCACGTGGTCGCGCTCCATCTCCTCCACCAGCACGGCGCGGTAGAAACGGGTGTTGTAGCCCAGGGCGACGAACACCGTGGCCAGGGTGGGCACGGTGACATAGCGCAGATAGTCGCCGAAATCGTAGACGTTCCAGCCCCGCACCGGGAACCAGCCCAGGCCGTAGTTGGACGAGAAGAGGATCTGGAAGGCGATGATGACGATGAGGAAGCTGATGCTCATGCCCACCACCGAGCCCCCCATGATCAGCTTGTCCAGCCAGCGCCCCCGCCGCCAGGTGGCCACCATTCCCAGGGCGACGCCCAGCAGGTTGCCGAGCACGAAGCCGGGCAGGATCAGCGCCAGCGAGATGGGGATGGTACGCTTGAGGATGGAGCTCACCCGCTCGCCGGTGGAGTCGGAATAGCCGAAGTCCAGGGTGGCCAGCTCCTTCAGATATTCCAGGTAGCGGGTGAGGAAGGGGCGGTCGTAGCCGAGCTGGTGGCGGATCTCCCGAATCTGCTCCTCCGTGGCGTTCTTGCCGATGAGATCGTAGGTCTTGTCGGGACCGAAATAGACCATCAGCAGGAAGCTGATGAGGGTCACCCCCAGGATCAGCGGGATCCCGGTGACGAGCTTGCGCAGGGCGTACTGGAGCATCTCCATGGCGGGCCTATTCTAGCAGCCGACGGAGCTTGAGAGCCCACAGCCCTGGATCATTGCGTCTTGTGTCCCGGGCAGGCCGGATTCCTTTCCTTTTCAGCAGGAACGCCGTAAGGGCACCTCGAAAAATTCGAGGTGCCCGTGCGGGATATGGAAGTCCCGCCGTTTTCAATCACGCAAGTGATTGAAAATGAAGCAAACCGGAAACCGCGTTTTCGGTTTGCGTGGAGAAAAATTGCCTGGACGGCAATTTTTCGAGATCCCCCTAAATACCTCCATGTAGGCTTCGCAGCGGCATCCCTGCCGCCGAGATCCCGCTGAAAAGGAAAGGAATCCGGCTCCACGGCACGTCATTCACTCCCCGTCCCTCCCGGGCAGCACGTCCACGTACTTGAGGTGGAAGCCCCCCACGATGGACTGGTCGGGAAAGCTCACCACCTTCTTGTGCCACAGCAGGATGTAGCGGCGCGACAGGCCGGAGATGGTGACGCAGGCGTCCTGCACGATCCGGTTCATGCGGCGGTAGATGCGGGTCCTCTCCGGCGAGGGCTGCATCACCGAGCTCTTTTCGTAGAGCCGGTTGTACTCGGGGTCGTCGAAGTTGGAGGCGTTGGAGCCGGGGGAGCCGTTGGGGCCGTAAAACAGCTGCAGAGTGTTTTCGGCGTCGGGGTAGTCCAGTCCCCAGCCCATGCCCACGATCATGATCTTGGCCTGCTTCACCGCCTTGTTGTAGTCGCCGAAGCTGGCGTAGGAGTCGAACAGGATCTTTTCCTTGGGATAGCCGATGCGGGTGAGCCAGGCGCGGAACTGTTCGAACATCTGGCGCGAAGTCACCGAGGCCACGCCGCCGTAGGTGAGCTCTGGCAGATCGGTGGCGCTCCAGCCCGCCTCCTTCAGCAGCCGTTTCGCCTTTTCCGGGTCGTGGCGGATCGACTCCCTCGGTGCCTCGGGATCATACTCCGGCACCACCGGCGGGATGATGCCGGGAAAGACCAGGCCCATGTCGTTGTAGAAGGTGCGGTTGCGCTCGTTCCAATCGAAGGCGTAGCGGATGGCGCAGCGCAGGGCGTGGTTGCGCTTCTCCCGTTCGGGATCCGGGTTGTAGCCGATCTTCGGATCCTTCATGTTGAAATCGGTGTGGACGAAGCCATTTTCCAGCCCGCTCAGATAGAAGTAGCGCCGGGCATATTGCGGCTTGAGCACCACCTGCGGCTGCTTTTCCAGCAGCACCTCGTCCAGCAGCTCCCTGGGGATGGTGGCGAACTGGATCTCGTCCCCTTTGGTGAAGGAATTCCAGCGCGACAGACTCTCCTTGATGAAATGGATCTCCAGGCGGTCCACCAGGGGTGGGACCTTGCCCTGGATCTCCTCGATGCCGTATTTCGCCTGGGTCTTGGGATCGTATCCCTCGTAGGCTAGGTCGATGGGCTCCTTCCGATACTTGGGGTTGCGCACCAGCACCGCCCGCACCGCATCGAAGGTCTGCAACCGGAAGGGGCCCGATCCCACCGGGTGGATGGAGAACTCGCGGCCGTAGTATTCCACCGCCTCGCGCGGCACGATGGCGGAGAAGCCCTGGGCCAGGGTGTGCACCAGCTGCGGGAAGGGGCGGGTGAGGCGGATGCGGATGGTGTAGCGGTCCAGCGCCTGCAGGCCCGGTACCTCGCGGTCGTAGTCGGCGCCGGCCTTCTTCCACGCCTCCATGCCCTGGATCCTGCCGGCCCAGAGCCAGCTTCCCTGGGAGCGCATTTTGGGGTCGAAGTGGCGCTTCATGGAGTAGACGAAGTCGCTGGCGGTGAGTTCGCGCCCTTTTCCGCCGGGGAAGGCCGGGTCGTCGATGAAATGGACTCCCTTCTTGATGCGGATGGTGTAGGTCAGCCCATCCGCCGACACCTCGGGCATCGCCTCGGCCAGGTTGGGCTTGAGCTGGTAGGGTCGCGCCAGGTACTTGTAGGCGTAGAGGGTGTCGTAGAGGTTCACCACCAGGTGGTTGGCGTAGACGGTGGCCGACTGCACCGGGTCCAGACTGGTGGGGCGGCCGCCCAGGGAGTGGCGGTAGACCTTCAGCCCCTCGATGTCCGGCCCGTCGCTGCAGGCGGACAGCAGCGCCAGCGCCGCCAGGAGCAGGATGCAACGGAGCAGTCGGGGGAGGATCGGCATGGTGTCAATGGTCTCGGTGGAGGCAAGGGAGTATAACCAAAGCGGTGCGAGGTGGTACCATGCGCCACCATGTCGCTCTCCTGGGACTTCCATACCCACTCCGCCGCTTCCGACGGCACCCTGGCGCCGGCGGAGCTGGTCTCGCGCGCCCGTGAGGCGGGGGTGAAGCGGCTGGCGCTCACCGACCACGACACCCTGGCCGGCCTGCCGGCGGCAAGCGACGCAGCCCGCGTGGTGGGGCTGGAGTTGGTGCCCGGGGTGGAGATCTCGGTGAGCTGGCAGGGCCACACGGTGCACCTGGTGGGGCTGAATGTGGACCCGGCCGACCCGACCTTGCTGAAGGGGTTGCGGGACCTGCTCGACTACCGGGCCTGGCGCGCCGAGGAGATCGGCCGCCGGCTGGAGCGTGACGGCATACCCGGCGGTTACGAAGGGGCGCGCACCTTCGCCAAGGGGGAGCTGGTGGGGCGCACCCACTTCGCCCGCTTCCTGGTGCAGCAGGGCCATGCTCGGGATCTGCGGGAGGTGTTCCGCAAATTCCTGGTGAAGGGCAAGCCGGGCCACGTGCCGGGGCGCTGGGCGGAGCTGGAGTCGGCGCTGGGATGGATCCACGGCGCGGGCGGCGTGGCGGTGATCGCCCATCCGGCCCGTTACCGCATGACCCGCAGCAAGCTGCGCAGGCTGCTGGGCGAGTTCCGCGAGCTGGGTGGCGAGGCGCTGGAGGTGGTCTCCGGCAGCCACAGCGTGGACGACTGCTTCCTCATGGCTCGCCACGCGCGGGACTTCGGGCTGGCCGCCTCGGCGGGCTCGGATTACCACGGGCCTGAAAACCCCTGGATCCAGCTGGGCCGGCTGCCGGAACTGCCCCATGGCTGCCGGCCGGTGACGGAACTGATCGATCGAGTGGACGATGGCGCAATTCTTTCAGGTACATCCGGATAATCCCCAGCCGCGGCTCATCCGCCAGGCGGTGGAGATCCTGCGTTCGGGGGGCGTCATCGTCTATCCCACCGATTCCAGCTACGCCCTGGGCTGCCAGGTGGGCCAGAAGGAGGCGCTGGACCGGATCCGCCAGATCCGCCGCCTGGACGAGAAGCACAACTTCACCCTGGTCTGCCGGGATCTGTCGGAAGTCTCCCAGTACACCAAGATCGGCAACACCCAGTACCGGCTCATCAAGAACCTCACCCCTGGGCCCTACACCTTCATCCTCAAGGCCACCAAGCAGGTGCCCCGGAGGCTGATGAACCCGAAGCGCAAGACCATCGGCATCCGCATCCCCGACAACCGCATCGCCCTAGCGCTGGCGGAGGAGCTGGACGAGCCCATTCTCAGCAGCACCCTCATCCTGCCCGGTGACGACACCCCTCTGGCCGACCCCTGGGAGATCAAGGAGCTGCTCGAGCACCAGGTGGACCTCATCATCGACGGCGGCTACTGCGGCTACGAGCCCACCACCGTGCTGGTGATGGAGGACGACGAGGTGCGGGTGGCGCGCAGGGGGAAAGGGGATGCGAGCCTGTTCGAATAGGCGCCATCCACCAGCTCCATCCTGGGCCGGACGTCAGGCCGGCACCAAGCCGCAGCCCGGCCGGGCTGAAACCAGACCTACGGTATAATCCCCCGATGCACGATCTCAATCTCATCCAGCAGCTGGCGGTGTTCATCCTGCCGCTGATCTTCGCCATCACCGTCCACGAAACCGCCCACGGCTGGGTGGCGGACAAGCTCGGCGATCACACCGCGCGCATGCAGGGCAGGATTACCCTCAACCCCATTCCCCACATCGACCCGGTGGGCACCATCATCGTGCCCCTGGCGCTCTATGCCATGAGCAGCCTGTCCGGGGGCGGCGGGTTCCTGTTCGGTTGGGCCAAGCCGGTGCCCATCGATCCGCGCAACTTCCGTCATTACCGTCGCGACATGGCACTCACCGCAGTGGCCGGGCCGGCCTCCAACCTGTTGATGATGCTGGGTTGGGCGGTGCTGTTGCGGCTGGCGCCGGGACTGGAGGCGGTCTCCTCCTGGGTGGCGGTGCCCTTGGCCTACATGGCGCTGGGCGGTATCTTCATCAATGCCATTCTGCTGGTGCTCAACCTGTTGCCGATCCTGCCCCTGGACGGGGGAAGGGTGCTGGCCTCCCTGTTGCCACCACGGCTGGCGGTCCCCTATTCCCGCCTGGAGCCCTGGGGACTGTTCATTCTGGTGGGCCTGATGTTCACCAATCTGTTGGGGATCATCCTCTGGCCGATGATGAACGCAGCGCAATCGCTCGCCTACGCGGTGGCGGGTATCCTTTAGCCGAGAATCCGGAACCAGGAGATCCATGGAAAACGTAGCCACACAACATGCGCGGGTGCTCTCCGGTATGCGCCCCACCGGGCGTCTCCACCTGGGGCACTACCACGGGGTGCTCAAGAACTGGGTGGAGCTGCAGCATGAGTACCAGTGCTTCTTCTTCGTCGCCGACTGGCACGCGCTCACCACCCATTACGACGATCCCGGCATCATCCCTCCCAGTGTCTGGGAGATGGTGGTGGACTGGCTGGCCGCCGGCGTCAATCCCGGCGAGGCCACCCTCTTCATCCAGTCGCGGGTGCCGGAGCATGCCGAGCTGCACCTGCTGCTCTCCATGATCACCCCCCTGGGGTGGCTGGAACGGGTGCCCAGCTACAAGGACCAGCAGGAGAAGCTCAAGGAGAAGGATCTGGCCACCTACGGCTTTCTCGGCTACCCCCTGCTGCAGTCGGCCGACATCCTGATCTACCGCGCCGGCCTGGTGCCGGTGGGAGAGGACCAGGTGGCCCACGTGGAGCTCACCCGGGAGATCGCCCGCCGCTTCAACCATCTCTACGGCCGCGAGCCCGATTTCGAGGAGCGGGCTGAGGCGGCGATGAAGAAGATGGGCAAGAAGAACGCCCGTCTCTACGCCAACTATCGCAAGGCCTGGCAGGAGCAGGGGGACGAGGAGGCGCTGGCGGCGGCGCGCGCCCTGCTCGAGTCGCAGCAGAACATCTCCCTGGCCGACCGTGACCGCCTGTTCGGTTACCTGGAGGGGAGCGGCAAGGTGATCCTGCCCGAGCCCCAGGCGCTGCTCACCAAAGCCTCCAAGATGCCCGGGCTGGACGGTCAGAAGATGTCCAAGTCCTACGGCAACACCATCCCTCTCAATGCAGAGCCGGAGACGGTGAAGAAACAGCTGCGTACCATGCCCACCGATCCCGCCCGGGTGCGGCGCACCGATCCCGGCGATCCGGAAAAATGTCCGGTGTGGCAGTTCCACCAGGTCTATTCCGATGAAGAGGTGAAACAGTGGGTGCAGGAGGGTTGCCGCAGCGCCTCCATCGGTTGCATCGAGTGCAAACAACCGGTGATCGACGCCGTGCTGGCGGAGCTCAGACCCATCCAGGAGCGGGCGGCGGAATATGAAAAGGACCCCGATCTGGTGCGCAGCATCATCAACGAGGGCTGCGAAAAGGCGCGGGAGGAGGCGCGGGAAACCATGGAGGAGGTGCGTCACGTGATGTCGCTGGACTATCGATGAACGAAGCGGCACGCCAGTTGCCCCCGGCGGAGGAGCCGGTTCCGCGGCAGCAGGAGATGCCCTTCGCCGTGGTGGAGGGCGAACCCCAGTACGAGCTGCCCAAGGACCTTTACATTCCCCCCGATGCGCTGGAGGTGTTCCTGGATGCTTTCGAGGGGCCGCTGGACCTGCTGCTCTACCTCATCCGGCGTCAGAATCTGGACATACTGGACATTCCCCTGGCCGAGATCACCCGCCAGTACATGCAGTACATCGAGATGATGCGCGAGCTGCGCCTGGAACTGGCGGCGGAATACCTGGTGATGGCCGCCATGCTGGCGGAGATCAAGTCGCGCATGCTGCTGCCCCGGCCCCAGGAGGAGGAAGAGGAGGGCGAGGACCCGCGTGCCGAGCTGGTGCGCCGGCTGCAGGAGTACGAGCGCTTCAAGCAGGCGGCCGAGGAGCTGCACGACCTGCCGCAGCTGGGCAGGGACGTCTTCCCCGTGGTGGTGGAGGTGCCCGACCGCCATGTGGAACGCAAGCCGCCGGAACTGGATCTGCGCGAACTGCTGCTGGCCCTGCACGATGTGCTCAAACGGGCCGACATGTACAGCCGTCACCATGTCACCCAGGAGCCCCTGTCGCTGCGGGAACGCATGAGCCGGGTGCTGGAGAAGGTGCATTCCGACCGTTTCAGCGAGTTCCATGAGTTCTTCGATATCAGCGAGGGGCGTGATGGGGTGGTGGTCACCTTCATGGCGATCCTGGAACTGCTCAAGCAGCGGCTCATCGAGATGGTGCAGGCGGAGACCTTCGGCCCCATCCACCTGAAAGCGGCAGGAGGCGGTGATGAAAACGGCCCCTCGTAGGCCGGGCTTTCGCCTGAGTGGTCCTTGGCAGGAAACGGCTCTCCGTAGGTCGGGCTTCAGCCCGACAACCGGCTTTGGTTCCAGGAACAGTTCGATCCGGATGACCGAATGAACCCCAGCGACAACCTCAAACAGATCGTGGAGGCGGCCCTGCTGGCCGCCGGCCGGCCGCTCTCCCTGGATGCGTTGCAGGGGCTCTTCGACGAAATGGAAAGGCCGGAGAAGAAGGACCTGCGTACGGTGCTGGGCGAGCTGGCCGGGGAGTACCAGGGGCGCGGCATCGAGGTGGTGGAGGTGGCCAGCGGCTGGCGCATCCAGGTACGCAAGGAGTGCGCCCCCTGGATCTCCCGGCTATGGGAGGAGAAGCCGGGGCGCTATTCCCGCGCGCTGATGGAGACCCTGGCGCTCATCGCCTACCGCCAGCCCATCACCCGGGGCGAGATCGAGGAGATCCGCGGGGTGAGCGTGAGCACCAACATCATCCGCACCCTGCTGGAGCGGGAGTGGGTGCGGGTGGTGGGGCACCGCGACGTGCCCGGAAAACCGGCGCTCTATGGCACCACCCGGGAGTTCCTGGACTATTTCGGCCTCAGGTCGCTGGACGATCTGCCGGCATTGTCCGAGCTCAAGGACATCGACGGCCTCGATCCCGAGCTGGAGCTGCCGGAGCCGGATGGTGCCGATTCCGCCGGGAAAGGGGGTGGTCCCGTTCGCCCCGGGGACGGGACTCCTGCAACCACCACCGTAGGAGCGCCGTCCCCGGCGCGAACCGCTAACGATCCTGCCCAAAAACCTGCGGAAACGCCTTCTTCGGCGCAAACCGACGGCGTCCCCGAAGTTGATGAAACGCCCTGAACCGGAACGGTTGCAAAAACTGCTGGCCAACGCCGGCCTGGGTTCCCGCCGCCAGGTGGAGAGCTGGATCCGCGAGGGCCGGGTGGCGGTGAACGGCCGTACCGCAAAGCTGGGGGATCGCGCCACCCTGGATGACCGCATCACCCTGGATGGCCGGCCGGTGTCGCATCGCCGGCTGACGGTGCCGGAGCGGTTCGTCATTCTCTACAACAAACCCGAGGGGGAGGTGGTGACCCGCCGTGACCCCGAGGGGCGGCCCACCGTCTTTCAGCGGCTGCCACGATTGCCCCGCGGTCGCTGGATCGCGGTGGGCCGGCTGGACGTGAACAGCGCCGGCCTGCTGCTCTTCACCAACGACGGCGAGCTGGCCAACCGGCTCATGCACCCGAAGCAGCTCATCGAGCGGGAGTACGCCGTGCGGGTGCACGGCGAGGTGACCGAGGAGATGGTGCGTCGGCTGGTTCAAGGCGTGGAACTGGAAGACGGCCCGGCACGCTTCGAGGAGGTGGTCTATTCTGGAGGCGAGGGCAGCAACCGATGGTTCCACGTGGTGCTCATGGAGGGCCGCAAACGGGAAGTGCGGCGCATGTGGGAGGCCGTGGGCGCCGTGGTGAACCGGCTCAAGCGGGTCCGCTTCGGCCCCGTTTTTCTCGACAGCAAAGTGAAGGCGGGACAGTGGCGCGAACTGAGCCAGGAAGAGCGCAGGGCGCTGCTGGAGACCGCCGGCATGCAGGAGGACAGACCATGGGGAACGCTCGAACGACCAGGAGTCCGGCGCCACAAGAGTCGCGCCGGCCGCAAAAGGTAGGATGGGCAAAGGCCACAGGCCGTGCCCATCGGCTGTCGGCTGGCGTGGCTTCTGCTTGTCGGACTGAAGTCCGACCCACGGCTTGGCATCGGATCGTCTGGATTTTCGTTTCGCTGATCCTGCTGGCAACGGCTTCATCCGCCGCCGAAGAGGCCGAGTATCCCGATCAGCCCGCCTGGTTCAAGCAGTCCTTCCTCGACCTGCGAGAGGACGTGGCCGAGGCGAAACAGGCCGGCAAGCGGGTGCTGCTCTATTTTCACCAGGACGGTTGTCCCTACTGTGCCCGCCTGTTGCGCGAGAATTTCGGCAACCGGAGAATCGCGGAGAAGACGCGCAAGCACTTCGACGTCATCGCCATCAACATCTGGGGTGACCGCGAGGTGACCGATCTGCAGGGAAGGGAGACCACCGAAAAGAAATTCTCCGCCCAACTGGGCGTCCAATACACACCCACCCTGATCTTTCTCGACGAGCAGGGGCGGGTGGTGGCGCGGCTCAACGGCTACTATCCGCCGCACAAGTTCGAGGTGGTACTGGATTACGTGGCCGGTCATATGGAGAAGAAACAACGGCTGGTGGATTACTACCGTTCCCGTGACCCGCAGCCGGCCAGCGGCAAGCTCCATGAGGAGCCCTTCTTCCTGCCCCATCCGCTGAAACTGGCCAACCGTCCCAAAGGCCGGATGCTGGCAGTCTTGTTCGAGCAGGCCACCTGTGAACCTTGCGACGAGCTGCATGGGGACCATTTCACGCGGCGTGACCTGGTCACCGCCCTCACCAATCTGGATGTGGCCCAGGTGGATGTCTGGTCCAGCGAGGAGGTGACGACCCCCGCCGGACAGTCGTTGCCGGCCAGCCGTTGGGCAAAGGAACTGGGCGTCCGGTACACCCCTTCCTGGGTCTTTTTCGATGATCAGGGGCGGGAGGTGTTCCGGGTGGACGCCTGGGTGCGCCCTTTCCACCTGCACGGCATCATCGACTATGTGGCCACCCGGGGTTACCTGTCCCAGCCCAACATGCAGCGGTTTCTGCAGCATCGCAGCGAAGTGCTGCGTGAGAAGGGCTTCAAGGTGGACCTGATGAAATAGCCGGCAGCCACTTTGGCTGGCAAGGGGGTCACCCCGCCCTCCGGCAGGCCCGCTCGGTGAGCCGGCCCTGCAGCGGGGAGAACAGCAGCATCGCCAGGGTGAGGATCACCATGTACCGGACACCGAAATAATGGGCCATCACCGGCAGCCAGGGCAGCTTGATGGATCGGGCATAGAGAAAGGTGGCCAGCAGCAGCACGCCCACCAGCACCGGCAGCAGGCGCCAGAAGGTGATTAGGGTGCGTTGCAGGGAGGCGCGCAGGGCATTCGCCCGGCTCGGCGCGGCCATGAGGTCAGGGATCGCTACAACCGCTACGGCTGGTGGAGGCCAGCAGCTGGGCGAGGAACTGGCTCAACGCCGCCGCCATGGGACGCCGGGTCTGTTCGTCCAACCCGGCCAGGAGGCCGGCGGAGAAGGCGATGGCCACCGCGTCCCAGGGGTTGTCGCGCACCCAGGCGGCAGGCGTGGCCTCGGCGGCCACCGCGCGCAGGCGGGCCTTGGCCTCCTCCACCGTCAGCGGCTGGTTCGTATCGTCAGCCACAGGAAGACTCCGGCTAGTGACAGAGCGGTGGCGGAGGCCGCCAAGGCGCCCCCGCCGCTACCCCAACGGGGGGCCGCGAACAGGTAGACCGCGGCCAGGAAGAATCCCAATGCGGCCAGCAACAGCATCACCATCACCACCACCAGACCGATGGCGATGCTGGTCTTGAGCGCATTCTGTTTCAGACTGCGCCCTTCGGCCTCCAGCAGATCGGTGGCCGCGAGGAGAACGTCGACCGGCCCCTTCAGCGCCGGCCTCCCAGATCGAGCAGCTTGGCCAGCACGAAACCGAGGCTGGCGGCGGTGAGCAGGCTCATGAAGGGACGTTCCACGATCTTCACCTCCATGTCCTCGATCACCTTCTGGCCGGCGGCCTGGGCCTTGTCCAGCTGCTCCGCCGCCCTGGCCTGGGCCTCGCGGGCGCGCCGCAGCAGCTCCTCCTGGGCCGATTGCTTGTAGCTGCCAGCGGCCTCGCCCAGGGCGCGGGTGAGCGCGGCGATGTCGTCACGCAATCTGGCCATGTCCTCCTTGAGTGCAGCGACCTCGTCCTGCAGCTGCCGGTTCTCCTGCTGCAACGCCTCTTCTTTCGATGTAGCCATGGTGTTTACCTCCTGCCGTCTACGACTCCAGAATACCCCATTTCCACTCCAGCTTCAGTGTTTCGGAGCCTCTTTCAGGAAGAGGACTGCTGCAGGATATGCTGCACCTCCTCGCCGCTGAGTACCTCTTTCTTCTCCAGCTCGGCGGCCAGACGGTCGAGCAGTTCGCGGCGCTGTTGCAGGATCTCGCGGGCCCGTTTCTGTCCCTCTTCCACCAGCGACCGCACCTCCTCGTCGATGAGGCGGGCGGTCTCGTCGCTGTAGTTACGCTCCTCCTGCTCCACGCCGCTCAGGTATTGCAGCTCCTGCACCCTGCCCCAAGTGAGGGGGCCCAGCTTCTCGCTCATCCCCAGGCGGGTGACCATGTTGCGGGCGATCTCGGTGGCCCGCTCCAGGTCGTTGGAAGCGCCGCTGGAGATGCTTCCCAGCACCAGCTCCTCCGCCGTGCGGCCCCCCAGCAGGATGGCGATCTGGTCCTTGAGTTCGTCCGCGGTGGAGAGGAACTTCTCCTCCACCGGCAGCTGCAGGGTGTACCCCAGCGCGCCGATGCCGCGCGGGATGATGGAGACCTTGTGCACCGGTTCGCCGGTGGGCACCGTCTCCGCCACCAGGGTGTGGCCCGATTCGTGCACCGCCACCCGGTGCTTCTCCTCCCGGTTCAGGGCCCGGTGCTTCTTCTCCGGGCCGGCCAGCACGCGGTCGATGGCCTGCTCGAAGTCCTCCATGGTGACGGCGTCGTGGCCCTTGCGTACGGCGCGGATGGCCGCCTCGTTGCAGATGTTCTCCAGGTCGGCGCCCACCATTCCCGGGGTGCGCAGAGCGACGGTGTGCAGGTCCACGTCGGGCGCCAGTTTCAGCTTGCGCGCGTGCAGCTTGAGGATCGCCTCCCGTGCCTCCAGGTCGGGTTTGTCCACCACGATCTGGCGGTCGAAGCGGCCAGCCCGCAGCAGCGCCTTGTCCAGGATCTCGGGACGGTTGGTGGCGGCCATCACCACCACGCCGGTGGAGGGGTCGAAGCCGTCCATCTCGGTGAGCAGCTGGTTGAGGGTCTGCTCGCGCTCGTCGTGTCCTCCCAGGGCCGGGCCGGCGCCGCGGGCGCGGCCGATGGCGTCCAGCTCGTCGATGAAGATGATGCAGGGTGCCTTTTCCCGTGCCTGTTCGAACAGCTCCCGCACCCGGGCCGCCCCCACGCCCACGAACATCTCGATGAACTCCGAGCCGGAGATGTTGAAGAAGGGTACACCCGCCTCGCCCGCCACCGCGCGGGCCAGCAGGGTCTTGCCGGTGCCCGGGGGACCCACCAGCAACACGCCCTTGGGCATGCGCCCGCCCAGGCGCTGGATGCGCTGGGGATCCTTGAGAAACTCGATGGTCTCCTTCAGCTCCTCCTTGGCCTCCTCGTTGCCGGCCACGTCGTCGAAGGTCACCTTGGGCAGCGAGTCCGGGTGGATGTGCACCTTGTTGCCGAGGTTGAGGAAGCCCCTGCCCATGGTGCCCATGCGCTGGGCGAACCAGCCCCACAACAGGAACAGCAGGCCGAAGGGCAACACCCAGTTGAGCAGGAAGTTGCTCAGCCAGTCGCTGGAGGGGCGCACCACGAACCTGATGCCATTCTCTTCCAGCATCTTGGCCAGATCGGTATGCCACAGCGGGAAGGTGATGAAACGGCGTAGCTTGCCGGTCTTCTCGTCCTTGAGGGTCAGGGTGCCTGTGATCACCTTGTCGGTGATCACCGCCTCCTTCACCTCCTTTTTCTCCACGTGCTGGAGGAACTCGCTGAAGGGGATCTCCTCCTGCTTGGTCTGCTGGTAGCCTTGCCAGAACTGGAAGGAGAGCAGGATGAACAGCAGGTACATCAGCAGGGTGAAGTTCGGGCTCTGCCAGAACTTCTGCTTGGTGCTCTTGTTGATCTCGATCTGCGGCTTCTTGTCGTCGCCGATGGAAAAGTTGTTCTTGTTCATGCGCAGGGAATCCTCGTCGCTGATCAGGTATGACGTTATCGTTTGGGAACCTCTGATTTAATCCTGGACGAAGCAGGTTGTTCTCCTCCGGTTCGAGTACAAGGCGAAGTTCGCAGGCAATAGCAAGCTATTGGCAAGAACTTCAACGCAGTAATCGGGCTGGAGGAGGACAAGATGCGAGTGCATGGATTAAATCAGAGGTTCCTTTGCGTGCTGGTGAAATTGCTGAGCTGTTTACCACAGTCTAGCAGCCCCCTACGGTCGGGAACCGGCCATTCATTGACCCCTTTCCGCCGTGGAGGCGCCCTAGGGAACCCCTGATAAAAGCCATCCTTGGCTTTATCAGGGCGCGCTGCGCCGCAAACGCGGTTTGCGGCTTGCTACAAAATCAATCGCTTACAGCGATCGATTTTGCCGGCACATCCTTGTGCCGAAGGAACGCCCGAATTTTTCAGGCCTTCCCTAGAGGGCACCTCGAAAAATTCGAGGTGCCCGTGCGGGATATGGAAGTCCCGCCATTTTCAATCACGCAAGTGATTGAAAATGAAGCAAACCGGAAACCGCGTTTTCGGTTTGCGTGGAGAAAAATTGCCTGGACGGCAATTTTTCGAGATCCCCCAGAGTTCTCCACATGGGAGCAGATGGAGGCTTTGCAAGGAGAACCGGGCTGGATCTCCAGGCAGAAAGGGTAAAAGTCAGGAGGTATACTCGGGATCCATGGAAGCACGTTTCCACGACTACATCCACCGCCAAATCCTGCCGCTGGTCCTGCTCTCGGTCTTCCCGGGGTTGGGATATGTGTTGCTGGGGTGGCTGGGAGGCGTGCTTCAGCCGGCGCTATGGTGGTACCTGGGCATCCTGGGAATCAGCGGTTGGGGCCTGATATTGCACCGCGCCTACCGGCGCCGGGCCCTGGCACGCTGGGAGAAGGATCGCTGGTACCGCCTGGTGCTGATTTACTACTATCTGTTGTTTCTGCTCTGGGCCGGTATTTTCTTGGTATATGCTGGCGAATCCCGCGCCCACCTTGACTACATCGCGGTCTTTACCCAGATCGGCGCTTCTGCGGTGGCCTCCACTTTTCTCTATCCCGAGCCGCGGCTCTTCCGCCCCATCATCCCGTTCATGATGCTGTTGCTGGTGGGCTTCTTTGCACTCCTTGGCACCAGTTGGGGTTATGTATTGAGCGTTTTCGCCTTCATCCTCGGCGGCGTGCTGCTGTATGGTTCGGAGCGCAGCCATGCCCTTCTGTTGAAGACCCACCGGCAGGCCACCCACGATCTGCTCACCGGCCTGCCCAATCGCCAGTTCTTCAGCGATCAGCTGACCCAGACCCTGGTGGATCTGCGCTACCAGGGCGGTTTCTCCTACCTGATGCTCATCGATCTGGATCATTTCAAGACAGTGAACGATTCCCTCGGCCACGAAGTGGGAGACGGCCTGTTGAAGGAGGTCGCCCGCCGGCTGCGCTCCGAGTTGCCCGCCGGCTGCCTGCTGGCCCGCCTGGGAGGGGACGAGTTCATCATCATCGGGCGGCGTTTGCCCGATCTGGGGACGGGCGAGCCCAAGGTGGTGAACCTGGCGCAGCGGTTGCTGCGGGTGCTCAAACAGACCTATGTAGTGCGGGGGCACCACCTCTATATCAGCGCCAGCATCGGCGTGCGCTTCATCGCCGCTGGTGAGCGGGATGCCGGCAAACTCATCCGGGAGGCCGACATTGCCATGTACGAGGCCAAGGCGCTGGGCCGGGACGGCGTCTTCGTCTTCAGCGAGGAGGTATCGGCGGAGGTCCGGGAGCATCTGCGGGTGGAGCGGCTGCTTCACTTTGCCATCGAGAACGGAGAGATCGGCCTGGTTTTTCAACCCATCTACGATGGGGAGCGGAGGCTGGTGGGGGCGGAGTGCCTGGCGCGCTGGCACAGCAGGGAGCTGGGCGAGGTTTCTCCCATGACCTTCATTCCCATCGCGGAGCAGACCGGCCTCATCGTGGAGCTGGGGCGGCATATCCTGGAGCTCGCCTTCCAGCAGCTGCGGCAGTGGCATGAGGCAGGGATACCGCTGCAGCAGTTCTCGGTGAACATCAGCATCCGCCAGTGCATGCATCAGCGCTTCGTGCAGGACGTCACCGAGCTGGCCCAGCGCTATCTGCCCGAGGCGGCGCGCCGCAAGCTGGTGTTCGAGATCACCGAGACCGTGATCCGGGAGGAGTTGAACCGGGTGGTGAGCGTGATGCAGAAGCTGCAGCAGCTGGGAATCCGCTTTTCCATGGATGATTTCGGCACCGGTTACTCCGCACTGGGCTATCTGAAACGACTGCCAGTACAGGAGCTCAAGATCGACCGTTCCTTTGTGGAGGACCTGCACCAGGACGAGCAGAGCCGTGCCATGGCCGAGGCCATCCTGGGAATCGCCGGGTTTCTGCAACTGACGGTGGTGGCGGAAGGCATCGAGAACGAGGCGCAGTTCAGCTTCTTGCGTGATCGGGGCTGTGCGCTGTTCCAGGGATACTGGCTCGGCCGGCCCCAATCGGCCGGGGAGCTCGAGGCGCTGGCCGCGGCCAGCGCCAGTAGAGTGGAGGAGACGGCATGAAGCGGGTGGGTGCCCACGTGAGCGCGGCCGGGGGGGTGGAGAACGCGCCGCTCAATGCTCAGGCCATCGGAGCCCGTGCCTTCGCTTTCTTCACCCGCAACCAGCGCCAGTGGCGTTCCAAGCCGTTGTCTGCCAAGAACATCGAGGCCTTCAAGGCCAATCTGGAGAAGGTGGGTATCGAGCCGCGCCACGTGCTGCCCCATGACAGCTATCTCATCAACCTGGGCCACCCTGAAAAAGCGGGACTGGAGAAGTCGCGTGCCGCTTTCCTGGACGAGATGCAGCGCTGTGAGCAGCTGGGGCTGGAGCTGCTCAATTTTCATCCCGGCAGCCACCTGGGCAAGATCTCCGAGGAAGAGTGCCTGGCGCGGGTGGCCGATTCCATCAACTGGGCGCTGGAGCGCACCGAAGGGGTCACCGCGGTGATCGAGAACACCGCCGGGCAGGGCAGCAACGTGGGTTACCGTTTCGAGCACCTGGCCGCCATCATCGAGCAGGTGGAGGACCAGTCCCGGGTGGGGGTCTGCCTGGACACCTGCCACACCTTCACCGCCGGCTACGACCTGCGTACCGCCGAGGCGTGCGAGGCCACCTTCGCCGAGTTTCACCAGGTGGTGGGCTTCGACTACCTGCGAGGGATGCACCTGAACGACTCCAAGCCCGATCTCGGTTCCCGGGTGGATCGTCATGAGAGCCTGGGCAGGGGCAAGCTGGGGTGGGAGCCCTTCCGTTACATCATGAACGATCCCCGTTTCGAGGAGATCCCCATGGTGCTGGAGACGGTGAATCCCGACCTCTGGCCGAAGGAGATCCGCGCCCTCTACGAGCTCCAGTCATGATCTCACCGCCATGCTACGCCTGTTTTCCCGGGATCCAGGCTTCATAGGTCGGACTTCAGCCCGACAACTGCAATGCTTTCCGGGCGCCGCCGCCCTGCTTCTCGTGGCGGGAACGCCGTGAATACTTTTGCACAACGCTTCCTGCTTTGCGCAAAAGCCCAGCCCCGCCATCCGTGGCGGGGCGTTCGGCGGACTTCCTTCACCCGCTGGATGAAGGCTTCCGCCTCACCCCTGTAGGCTCCGCCTCGGCATCCCTGCCTCGGAGGTCCCGCCACGAGAAGCAGGCCGTCGACTTTTAGGCGAGGTGGTAAAGCTGTCGGACTGAAGCCCGACCTATCACTCCGTTCATGCCGGTAGCCGTTACACTCATCCACCCGGTTTTTCTGCTGTATCGGCATCGACCAGGGGTGGCCGCGGTGGCAGGTGCAAGGGCGGCAGCGGCCCTTTGGCCAGCGCCACCTCCAGCGCTCCGCCGCCGACGGTCCATTGTCCCTTGAGCCGGTTCCGCCCCTGGGCGTCGAACAACAGGTAGCCATACTTGCCGTAATGGGGCAGCCGCCGGGCCAGGGATGGGGCCTGCGTGGGATTCGCCAGCAGCAGGAGGCCCAGGGCGGGGGAGCGGCCGGCGGCCAGCACCAGGCTGCCTCCCGCCAGCGGATGGGGCCGATCTCCGATCAGCAGGTGGTCCCCTTCGAGCCGGGCCTCCAACCGGGGCAGCTGGCGGAGCACCTTGTCCGTAAAGCGGTTCTCCTTTCCGAGGATCCAGACGGCTCCCTTGTCGGGCAATCCCTGCAAGGCAGAGTCCTCGACGATCTCCAGTCCCGGATAGCGGGACCGCCAGACTTCCGCCAGTTTCCGGTAGGCGCCGCGCCGCTCCTGGGGCGCACGGGAGGGCAGCACCACCAGCAGCGGTCGGGCGGAGAAGAGTCCGCCCAGGGAGGGAGGAATTTCGCCGGGATCCAGGCGGCGAAAGAGATCGAATCGGGCGTCCGCCCGCAGACGCAGGGGGCGCCGTTCGGTGACCAGCTGGAAGGGGGCTTCGCGTCCGGTGAGTTTTACCTGGAACACCCGGGGAAATTCCGTTCCCTCCAGCTGGAGGTAGAGGGGCACCTCCAGAGCGAAGGGAGCCTCCGGCTGGACCTGCTCCAGCAGACCGCTGACCCGATAGCTCTTTTCCTGTCGCTCCACCCGGACCGATGAGAGGCGCAGTGCCGGCGCGCCGGTACGGCGGGTCCACTGGCGGAAGAAGGTGCCAAGGTCTCGCCCGGAGACCGCCTCGAACGCCGCCCGCAGATCATCGAAGCCGGCGATGGCGAAGCGGTTGTCCCGGTAGAAGCGGCGCAGTCCCTCGATGAAGGTGGTATCGCCCAGCAGGCGGCGCAGCATGTGGGTGAGCATGAGCATGCGCCCGTAGCCCGCCGCCTGGCTCGCCTCGCCGTGGCGGGCGCGGAAACGCACCAGGGGGATGTCGTTGTCCTGCTTCACCCAGTTGGCGTACTTGAGCAGGGTGTCGCGGCGGTACTGCGCCCCCTTGCCCTGCTGCTCCTGCAGCAGGTGATCGGCCAGGTAGGCGGTGAGCCCCTCGCTCCAGTTGCCGCCCGCCCAGTCCACATAGACCGAGTTGCCCCACCAGTTGTGCAGGATCTCGTGAGGAAAGGAGCTGCGCAGGATGAAGGGCAGCCGGATGATGCGTGAACCCAGCAGGGTGAAGGAGGGCATGCCGTAGCCGCTGGACCAGAAGTTCTCCACCAGGGCGAATTTGGCATAGGGGTAAGGGCCGATGAGCCGGCTGTAGAGGCGCAGGTAACGGGCGGTGGCCTCCAGGTAACGGTCGGCCAGGTCCGCATCCGGCTGGCGCAGCCAGGCCATGGCAGTGACTTCACCCAGTGGCTTCCGGTAACGGGTGAAGGGGGCGGCCACCAGGTAGAGGTCGTCCTGGGGATGATTCTCTTCCCAGGATTCCTCTTCCTTTCCGGGACGGCCCTGGCTGATGCCGTGCCAGCCCTCCGGCAACGACAGGTTCATGCGGAAGGTGAGCAGATGGCCGTCGATCCAGGGAAACCAGAGGGTGGAGCCAGAGAGCTGGATCCCCTCCGGGGAGATGGTGCCCGGTGTGGCATGCAGGCGCTCTCTTTGCGGAGGGTGGCGGATGGTGCCGGACCAGGAGAGCCGGAGCCGACGTGTCGGGGTCGACAGGCGTACCGTCCAGCGGCGTGCCGGCACCGCCGCAGCTACCCGCTCCCCGGGTACCAGCTTGCCACCCGGTGAGTGCAGCTCCGGGATCAACCCTTCATGGAGCAGAAAATGCAGCTCCCTTTTCGGCTGCGGCAGGGTGAGCCGGTCCTCGACCTGCAGATGGCCATTGGCAGGAGTGGCGACCACCGACAGCTCGTGATGCACCACCGGAAGCCGGACGGCGGCCAGCAGCAGGGAGGGTAACAGCATCAGCAGGCTGATAAGATAGCGTTTCATTTTTCATGGCCGGATGCGGATGGTGCGCGGCCCAAGCCTGCCTCGGGAGACGGGGGAAATCAAATCGATGAATCGCCCTAAACTGCTTGCCTGGCTGCTGGTGCTTCCCCTGTTGCTCATTGGCTGCAAGGAGCTGGAGGTGCTGCAGCGCCGGCCGCCTCCGCCCTACACGGTGATCACCGCCGAGGGTGAGATTCGGGGTACTCTGGAGGAGCTGCTTCCCGAGCTGGCCCGCAAGCGGGTGATCTACGTGGGGGAGACCCACACCAGATATGGCCACCATCTGCTGCAGCTCGCCGTGATCCGGGGATTGCAGCGGCAGGGGGTGGATCTGGCCATCGGCATGGAGTCATTCCAAAGGCCCTACCAGAAATGGCTGGATGCCTACATCCAGGGCCGTATCGACGAGGCGGAGATGCTGGAGAAGACCCAGTGGTACGACCGCTGGCGTTTCGACTACCGGCTCTATCGGCCCATCCTGCGCTTCGCCCGGGAACATCGCATCCCGGTGGTGGCGCTCAACGTGCGGCGTGAGATCACCGACGAGGTGTCGAAAAAGGGAATTGCCGGGCTCACTCCCGCGGAACGGGCGGCGCTACCGCAGCAGATCGACCGTTCCGACCAGGCCTATCGAGAACGGCTGCACCGGGTCTTCAGCCAGCACCAGGGACGGACAGAGAGCGACTTTCAACGTTTCCTGGACGTGCAGTACAGCTGGGACGAGAGCATGGCGCAATCCGTGGCCGACTACCTTCGGGATCACCCCGGCAAGCACATGGTGGTACTGGCCGGCAGTGGCCACCTGGCCTGGGGATCCGGTATTCCCAAACGGGTGGCCCGTCGCATCGGTGGCGACTACGCCATCATTATTCCGGCGGAACCCGGGGTGGAGCCGGGCATGGCCGACTACCTGGTGGTGCCGGAACAGCGCGAGCTGCCGCCCCGGCCGCTCATGGGGGTGCGCATCGATACCTCGGACGGGATCCGTATCACCGGCGTCACCCCGGGCAGCGGCGCCGAGAAAGCAGGGCTGCACAAGGGGGACCGCCTGCTGGCCATCGGCGGCCGGCCGGTGGATAGTTACGCCGAACTGCGGCAGCGGTTGTCGGAATATCGGCCGGGCGATCGCATCCGGGTGAAACTGGAGCGGGAGGGGAGAGTCCTGGAACGGGAGCTGGAACTGGGCGCAGCGCCCCACTGAGCCGCTTCCCGGCCGCAGGTCCGGGCTGCATCGGGGGACTCAGCCCGATTGAGCTTGCCACCAGCCGGGCAGTTCGGCCACCGAATCCAGCACCGCGTCGGGCTCGATTCCCTGTTCCAGGTCCCCGGGCAGGAACTTGCCGGTGCGCACCAGCACCGCGTGCAGGCCGGCTGCCTGGGCCGCGGCCACGTCGCCCCGTATGTCGTCGCCGATCATCAGGGTCTCTTCGGGGGTGGTGCCAAGGCGGGCGAGGGCGGCCTGGTAGAAGGGGCGTGCCGGTTTGCCCAGCACCACCGCCTCTTTGCCGGTGGCGTACTCCAGCGCCTTCACGAAGGGCCCCACGTCCAGCCGCAGGCCGTCCGGCGCCTTCCAGTAGCGGGTCAGCCCCAGTGCCACCAGGGCAGCGGGGGAATCCACCAGCAGGCGGAAGGCCCGGTTGAGGGTGGCGAAATCCCAGGCCTCGCCCAGGTCTCCCAGCACCACCGCGTCCGCCTCTTCCCCTTCCCGGTCCACCGGGACCAGACCGCTGAATTCCTCCCGGGTGGCCTCGGGCACCAACAGGGCCACCCGGCGGCGACCCTGGTCCTGCAGCCACTGGCGGGCCGCCACCGGCGGTGTGAAGATCGAATCCTCCTGTACCCGGATATCCAGTGCCGCCAGCTTGGCCACCAGCGCGCTGCGGGGGCGGGAGGTGGTGTTGGTGAGAAACAGGTGGGGAATTCCCTGTTCCTGGAACCAGCGCACCGCCTCCGGGGCACCGGGAACCGCCTGGTCCCCCTCGTAGAGCACGCCATCGAGATCGAAGAACACCGCTTTCAGCATCTCGCCTCCTTCCTCCCGCGAAAAAGGAACTCCTGCGCGAAATTTTAGCCCAGCCGTTGCGTGGCTGCCCTGCCAGCCCCTATGCTAGCCGGCCCGAGACAATGAACCTGTGCCAGCCGTGTCGCATTCCATTGAAGAACTGCTGGAGGTCATGCGCCGCCTGCGGGACCCGGAAACGGGCTGCCCCTGGGATCTGAAGCAGGATTTCTCCACCATCGCCCCCTATACCATCGAGGAAGCCTACGAGGTGGCCGACGCCATCGAGCGGGGCGATCTGGAGGAGCTCAAGGGGGAACTGGGGGACCTGCTGTTCCAGGTGGTGTTCCACGCCCGCATGGCGGAGGAGGCGGGCGCCTTCGCTTTCGATGACGTGGTGGATGCCATCGTGGAGAAGATGAAGCGGCGCCATCCCCACGTCTTCGGCAATGCCCGCTGCGACGACGAGCAGGCGCTGCGCGAGGCCTGGGAGGCGGAGAAGCAGCGCGAGCGGGCGAACAAGGCCCAGCACAGCGCCCTGGACGGCGTGGCCCGCACCCTTCCGGCCCTGGTGCGGGGCGTGAAGCTGCAGAAGCGGGCCGCACAGGTGGGGTTCGACTGGCCCGACGCCGGGACCTGCCTGCCCAAGGTGGAGGAGGAGCTGGCCGAGCTGCGCGAGGCGATGGAGCAGGGTGACCAAAAGGCGCTGGCCCACGAAGCGGGAGACCTGCTGCTGGCGGTCTCCAACCTGGTGCGCCTGCTGGGGCTGGACCCGGAAGAGGTACTGCGCCAGGCCAACGACCGCTTCGAGTGTCGTTTCCGGATCATGGAGCGCCGGCTGGCCGAGGCGGGAGTGGATCCCGGGAGCCTGGACCTGGAAGCCTGGGAAGCGGCCTGGCAGAAGGCCAAGGCAGTCGTGGTGGAGCAGGGCTGTGAGTGACCTGGAGGGCTACCTGCGCCATGTCCGGGCCTGCAACCCGGTGGTGGATGAGCCTTTCCTGCCCTGGCTGGTGGAGGGCCGGGTGGTGGGCTGGCTGCGGCCGGCCCTGGCCGAGGCACTGGAGAGATACCCGGAAGTTTTCCGGGTATTGCCCCAGCGGGTGGAGCTGGCGCCTGGGCTGGATACCTTCGAGTCCCGCAGCCAGGCCCTGGCGCGGGTGGGGGAGCAGCTGGCGGAGCTGGGTCTGGTGACGCCCCCCATGGGGGAGCTCTATCCGGTGACCGCCGGCCGGCGGGAAGAGGCCTGCTGCATCATGGACCGGGCCGTGGCCGCCTGGTTCGGCGTGCGCACCTTCGGCCAGCATCTCAACGGTTTTCTGCGACGGGACGGGGAGATCCACATGTGGATCGGGCGTCGGGCCAGGGACCGGCTGGTGTTTCCCGGTCGCCTGGATCACCTGGTGGCCGGCGGCCTGCCCTGGGGGGTGGGTTTGTGGGAAAACCTGGAGAAAGAGTGCTGGGAAGAGGCCGGCATCCCTCCCCCGCTGGCCCGCCAGGCCGTGCCCGTGGGGCTGGTGAGCTACAATAGGGTGGCGCAACGGGGATTCCGGTCGGACGTGCTCTACTGCTACGACCTGGAACTTTCCCCTGATTTCGAGCCTCGAAATACGGATGGCGAGGTGGAGTCCTTTACCCTGTTACCGCTGGAGGAGGTGGCCCGCCTGGTGCGGGATACGGATGAGTTCAAGCTCAACTGCAACCTCGTGATCACCGACTTCCTGATCCGCCACGGTTACATCCAGCCGGACGAACCCGGCTATCTCGCGCTGAACCTGGGGTTGCGGCAACCACCGGGGCGGCTGCGTACCCGCGCCGGGGACGGCGCCCGATTCATCGAAATACAGACTGGATGATGAAATTCAAGACAATGCAACGCTGGATCCTGGCTTTCGCCATGCTGGTCTTCAGTGCCGGTCTGCTGGCGGTGGTCAAGGAGGTGCCGGAGGAACAGCTCAAGCCCACCAAGGAGCACCGCCAGACGGCGCTCATCGTCAACCAGGTGCTACAGCGCTACCACTACCGTAAGCCGAAGTTGAACGACGAGCTCTCTTCGCGGATCTTCGACAAGTACATCGAATCGCTGGATCCCAACAAGAGTTTCTTCACCCGCGGGGACATCCAGTCGTTCGAGAAATACCGTTACAAGCTGGATGAGGCCATCGCCCATGGCTGGCTGGAGCCGGCTTACGAGATCTTCCGTCGCTTCCGGCACCGGGTGGACCAGCAGGTGGCCTGGGCGCTGGAGCTGCTGCAGAAGAATGATTTCGATTTCAGCCGCAAGGAAAGCTACCGTTTCGATCGCGAGGATGCGCCCTGGGCCGACGACGAGGCGGCGCTGCGGGAGCTGTGGCGCAAGCGGGTGAAGAACGACATCCTGAACCTGCGCCTGGCCGGCAAGGATGAAAAGAAGATTCGTGAGACCCTGGAGAAGCGCTACAAGACCCTTCGTCGGCGCGTTCACCAGCTGGATGCGGACGAGGTGTTTCAGACCTTTCTCAACGCCTACACCCTGAGCATCGAGCCCCATACCGCCTACATGTCGCCGGAACGTTCCGAGAACTTCGACATTTCCATGCGCCTCTCCCTGCAGGGGATCGGGGCGGTGCTCAGCAGCAAGGACGAGTACACGGAGGTGCAGAAGGTGGTTCCCGGCGGCCCGGCCGACAAGGGGGGACAACTGAAACCCGGGGACCGCATCATCGGTGTAGCCCAGGGGCGCACCGGCGAGATGGAGGACGTGGTGGGCTGGCCGTTGCAGGACGTGGTGGAGAAGATCCGGGGGCCCAAGGGGACGGTGGTGCGGCTCAATGTTCTGCCAAAGTCCTCCGGCGCTCATGGCGCGGCCAGGGAGATCACCATCGTCCGGGACCAGATCAAGCTGGAGGACCAGGCCGCCAAGTCGAAGATCATCGAGGTGGACGGCATGCGATTCGGGGTCATCGAACTGCCCGCCTTCTACCGCGATTTCCGCGGCCAGGCGGCGGGCCAGAAGGATTTCCGCAGCACCACCCGGGACGTGCGCAAGCTCATCGCCGAGCTGCAGAAGCAGAAAGTGGACGGCATCATCATGGACCTGCGTAACAACGGCGGCGGCTCTCTCACCGAGGCCATCGAGCTCACCGGGCTGTTCATTCCGCATGGTCCCGTGGTGCAGGTGAAGGATTCCCAGGGGCGCGTGGAGGTGGAAAGGGACACCGATCCGGAAGAGGTCTACACCGGACCGCTGGCGGTGCTGGTGAATCGCAACAGCGCCTCCGCCTCGGAGATCTTCGCAGCTGCCATCCAGGACTACGGTCGTGGCCTGATCATCGGCGAGCCCACTTTCGGCAAGGGCACGGTGCAGACCCTGGTGGAGCTGGGGCAGTTCTCCCGTGACAAGGAGGATCTGGGCCGGCTCCGGCTCACCATCGCCCAGTTTTTCCGGGTGCAGGGCGGCAGCACCCAGAACCGGGGAGTGGTTCCGGACATCGTTTTCCCAACCGCTTCCGGATCCGAGGAGCATGGGGAACGGGCCCTGGACCACGCGCTGCCCTGGACCCGCATCGATGCGGTGGACCACGAGAAGCTGGGCAGGGTGGAGGTGGCCCTGCTGCAGGGTCGGCACGAGAAACGCATCCGAAAGGATCCCGGTTTCCAGTTTCTTCAGGATCAGAATCAGGCCCTGAACGAAATCAACGACCAGAAAGAGGTGTCCCTGGTGGAGAAGGAGCGCCGTAAGGAATGGGAGGCGCGTGAAAAACGGGCGCTGGAGCGTCGCAACCGCCTGCGGGCCGCGCGTGGCCTGGAACCGCTGAAGACGCTGGAGGAGGACGAGGACTCCTTCCACGATGACGAGGAGGAGGACCCTGAAGGGATTCACCGCATCTGGCAGGAGGAAGCAGCCCACATTCTGGCCGATTACATCCGCCAGCAGGCGCCGGTGACCGCCCAGGCGCGTTGACCTGTGCCGGACGCCTGTCCCCGGATCGACCCTCTGCTGGCGCGCATTGGCCGCGAAGGGGAACTTGGGTTGCTGTTCCGGGGCCGCATCGGGTTGGAGAAGGAGAGCCTGCGGGTGGCGCGCAGCGGTGGCATCGCCACCACGCCCCATCCTTCATCGCTTGGCTCGCCCCTCACCCATCCCTGGATCACCACCGACTACTCCGAGGCGCTGCTGGAGTTCGTCACCCCGCCCTTCGAGGATTTCGGCCAGGCACTCCACTGCCTGAGTGGGCTGCACCGCTACGTGCAGGAACGGCTGCAGGAGGAGATCCTCTGGGCCACCAGCATGCCCTGCATACTGGCGGGGGAGAAGAGCATTCCCATCGCCCGTTACGGCGACTCCAACCCGGGCAGGATGAAATATGTCTATCGCGTTGGGCTGGGGCACCGCTATGGTCGGGTGATGCAGGTGATCGCGGGGGTTCATTTCAACTTTTCCCTGCACGAGGAGTTTTGGCCCATGTTTCGGCAGCTCCAGGGCGGCGAGCAGCTCCGCGCTTTCCAGGACGCCCGCTACATGGGCATGGTGCGCAACCTTCAGCGTTACGGCTGGATCGTTCCCTACCTTTTCGGCGCCTCGCCGGCGGTGTGCAAATCCTTCTTCGTGGACAGCGAGCCTGACCTGCTGGTCTTCGACGACACCACCTACTACGAACCCTTCGCCACCTCCCTGCGCATGGGGGACATCGGCTACCAGAACCGCAAGGAGGAAGGCATCGGGGTGAAGGCCAACTACGACTCGCTGCACGGCTATGTTCACAGCTTGGCCTGCGCCACCCAGACTCCCTGTCCGGTGTGGGAGGCCATCGGGGTCAAGGTGAACGGCGAGTACCGTCAGCTCAACGCCAACCAGCTCCAGATCGAGAACGAGTATTACAGCTCAGTACGTCCCAAGGAGATCCCCCGCGACATGGAGACGCCAAGCCGGGCGCTGCTGGAGCGGGGCATTCGTTATGTCGAGCTTCGCTCCCTGGATGTCAACGCCTATCATCCGCTGGGCATCGACCAGCACCAGATCCTGTTTCTCCACCTCTTCATGCTCTACTGCCTGTTGCGTGACAGCCCTCTCATCGACGAGCAGGAGCGGCGCGAGATCGACCGCAACCTGCTCTGGGTGGCCCACCAGGGGCGCGATCCCCAGCTCAAGCTGCAGCGCGCGGGAAAGGCGGTGCTGTTCCGTCAGTGGGCCCGGGAGCTGCTGGAGGCGATGGAGCCGCTGGCCGAAGCGGCCGCCGCCCAGACGGGCGATCTGGGCTACCTGGAGACCCTGCGGGAACAGCGGGCCAAGGTGGACGATGCGGGTCTCACCCCCTCGGGGCGCATGCTGCAGGAGATGCGTGATCGGGGCGAGGGCTTCTACGAATTCGCCCACCGCCTCTCCCGCGAGCAGTGGCGCCGCCACCCATCGCATCCCCTGGAAGAGGAGTTCCGCGCCGAACTCGACCGGCTGGCGGAAGAGTCGCTGCAGCAGCAACGGGAGATGGAGGCGGAGGAGGACGAGGATTTCGACCGTTTCCTCGAGCGCTATTTCGCCGGCCAGGTCGAAGGTTGCTCCCTCGTCAGTTGATTCCCGCCAAAGCCATGTTGGGCATGGTGCCGGGGCACCTTTGCCCAACCTACTGGATAGTGTGTTGGTATGGGTGGAGATGATCCATCTGGTAGCTTGGGCAAAGCGGAGCGAGCCCGACAAAATTTCAGGCCAAGAAGAACAGCCTATAACGCTTGCGAGCCGATGCCCCAGTCCTTGTAGCGGGATCTCCGAGGCAGGGATGCCGAGGCGGAGCCTACAGGGGTGAGGCGGGAACCTTCGCCCAGTGGGTGAGGGAAGCCCGCCGAACGCTCCGCCAGGGATGGCGGGGCTGGGTTTTTGCGCAGAGCAGGAAGCGGTGCGCAAAAATATTCACGGCGTTCACGCTACAAGGACCGGGGCGTCGGCCCCGAAGGCGCCTTGATCGTTGATCGAGCTTCGGCCCAAACCAACCCTCTTCACCGTTCCCCTTCCCCTGAAGCCTTGAGCAGAGCCCAATCCAGCATCCGGGTGGGCAACAGCCGCTTGAGAACGGCGAACAGATAGGTGGGCACCGTCACCGGGTAGCGCGCTCTGGGGCGGGAACTCTCCAGGGCGTGGACCACCCGTTTCAGCACCGCTTCCGGGCCGAGGGTGAAAGGGGCGGCGTCGCCCTCCTTCTGCAGCCGGGCGATCATGTTGCGGTAGCGTTCGCGGTGCACGCTCTGCTCCATCTCCACGTTCTCGAGGAACTTGCGGTAGGCATTCTTCCGGAAGCGGCTGCGGATGGGGCCCGGCTCGATGAGGGAGACGTGGATGCCGCTGCCGGCCAGCTCCAGCCGCAGGGTGTCCGCCAGCCCCTCCAGGGCGAACTTGGAGCAGTTGTAGGCGCCCCGGTAGGGCATGGCGGCGAAACCCAGCACCGAGCTGTTGTGGATGATGCGTCCCTCGCCCTGGCGGCGCATGGCCGGCAGCACGGCACAGGTGAGCTGGTGCCACCCCAGCAGGTTGGTCTCCAGCTGCTCCCGCAACACCTCACGCCGGATGTCCTCCACCGCTCCCGGCTGACCATAGGCGCCGTTGTTGAACAGGGCGTAGAGCTGCCCACCGGTGCGTTCCAGCACCGCCTCCACCGCCGCTCGGATGCTGGCCGGATCGTCCAGGTCGAGTTGCAGGGCCTCCTCCAGGCCCTCCTGGCGCAGCCGCTGCACGTCCTCCGGCCGCCGGGCGGTGGCGAAGACCCGGTAGCCCCGTTTCGCCAAACCGTGGGCGACATGGTGGCCGATGCCGCTGGAGCAACCAGTGATCAGGATGGAGGGATGGGACGGAGTTGACACCTGCAAAGATGTTTTGGCGTGGGCGATGGGCTATAGTCTAGCAAGAGCCATTGCTGGTGAGGCCCATCCATACCCATGAAAAGACCTGATCCGGAGACGATGGAAAAGGCCCTGGAGCTGGCCGAGGCGATGCGTGACCGGGGCAAGGACAAATATCACCTGGCGCACGTCCTGCTCTATCTACATGAACGGAACCGGATGCTCGAAAATCTCTATCACAAGGTGGAGCGGTACTTTCACTCCGGCATGGCCGAGATCGAGCTGCGTGACCTGCGCGTGGCCTTCGAGCGTATCCGGGAGGCCGACGTGGAGGATGCCGACGACTCGGCCCTGTTCGTCAAGGAGTAGCCCCTCCGCTTCCAGGCGTTCCATTCCTTGATTTCCCGGCCACGGGGAACCATGTTAAACTTTCAAAGTTTTTCCGGATCATTTGGAGGTCGTGAGATGCCTTTTTACGAGTATCGTTGCGACGCTTGCGGCCACGAGATGGAGGCGCTGCAAAAGATGAGCGACGCGCCGCTCAAGGAGTGCCCCGAATGTGGCGAGCCCGAGCTGGTAAAGCTGGTGTCGGCCGCCGGCTTCCGCCTCAAGGGGGGCGGCTGGTACGAGACCGATTTCAAGTCGGGCAAGAAGAAGAACCTGCACGACTCGGGCGAGAGCAAGAAATCGTCCTCTTCCGAGTCCAAGGCCGGCGGCTGCGCCGAGGGCGGTTGCTGCTGCGCCTGAAGCCGCGCGAGGCTTCCGGTCATCACTGGCCCCGGCACCGCCGGGGCCTTGTTGTTGTTTCGCCGGCAGGCATTGATACCTCCTGCCCGTAGGTCGGGCTTCAGCCCGACCAGGAACCGGCGGAATGTCGGGCTGAAGCCCGACCT
>JALXAM010000037.1 GCA_026992075.1 Sedimenticola sp.
ATCGATGCCTGGCGAGCCATGCTGCTCGGTGGTGACTGGCCCGAGGGTGTCTGGCTCGGATGGGCGCTACTGGTGGGCGTGGTGACCATACTGCTGGGGCTGTACCTGTTGCGCCGTTTCGATCGCTACTATCCGAGGCTGTCGTGAAGCCGATTCTGGCCCTGGAGCACGTGGGTGTGGCCTATCCGAGAGGAAGGGGGCTGCGCCATAGAGATCATTTCTGGGCGCTCCAGGATGTCTCGCTTTCGTTGTACAGCGGTGAAACCCTGGGTGTGGTGGGGCGGAATGGCGTGGGTAAGACCACCCTGCTGAGAGTCATCGCCGGCATCATCGATCCGGACCGGGGTTCCATCCACAATGCCGGTATCCGCGCTTCCATGCTGTCGCTGCAGGTGGGCTTCGTCAACCAGCTCACGGGGCGTGAGAACGCCATTCTGTCGGGCATGCTGCTGGGTGCACCGCGTGCACGAATCGAGGCCGTCATGGAGGAGATCGTCGCCTTTTCCGAGCTGGAGGAGTTCATCGACGAACCGGTGGGCAGCTACTCGGCAGGGATGAAGGCGCGGCTTGGGTTCTCGGTGGCCATGCAGGCCGATCCGGACGTCATGCTCATCGACGAGGTGCTGGGCGTTGGGGACACCCACTTCAGAAAGAAGTCGGCTGATGCCATTCGTGAGCGGATTCGCTCGGACCGTGCCGTGATCTTGGTTTCACACAACGTAGGCATGATGAGGGATTTGTGCGACCGCGTGGTATGGATCGAGCGGGGCAGGAGCCGCATGGAGGGGAAGGCGTCCGAGGTGCTGGAGGCCTACGAGGGGTCGTCGCTCTCCTGAACACGCCAGGTGAGTATTCCGGGAAGCGCTTTTTCAAGAGTGTAGAGTGGCGCGTAGCCGGTCGCTTCCGCAAAGGGGTTTCCATCGAACCAGGCCGGGCGGCGCAGCTTCTCCAGCCGTTCCCGGTCCAATGGCATGGGCCTGCGCAGCAGCCGCTGCAGCACTTCCCCGGCCAGGGCGGCACCCTGGAACAACAGGGGGGGCCAGGGTCTGCCCGGCCCTATTCCCAGTGCCCTGTAGATGGCCTCACTGATGCGCCGCATGGAGTAATCCTGTAGATCGGTTACCGTCCAGCTGCCGCCAAGGTCCGGATGCAGGGCGGCGAGCAGCAGCGCCTGCACTGCATCGTCCAGGTGGATCAGCGAGCGCCGGTCGCCAAAATCAGGAAACGGCGGCAATCGTCCCGCCACGGCCTTTTCCACCATTTCTGCCACGAAGCCTCGTTTGCTGAAGCCATACACCGGAGGCAGCCTCAGGGCGATGGTAGAGGCCGGGGCTTCGGCCAGCAATGCTTCCGCGCTGCGTTTGGCCTGGGCGTAGATGGTAGCGGAGCCATCCAGGACCCGGGTGCTGCTGGCGAAGACGATGCGTTCCACGCCGGAGGCCTCTGCGGCATTCAGCAGGTTCACTGTGCCTGTCACCGTGACCTGCCGGTGCAGAGGGTGGTCTTCCGGTCGGGGATCTTTCCTGGTAGGGGAATAGCTGGCCAGGTGGAAAATGGTGTGAACGCCGCTGCAGGCTTCCCC
>JALXAM010000038.1 GCA_026992075.1 Sedimenticola sp.
GGTATAGGTGGCGGGGTTGGAGCGGGGGGTGCGGCCAATGGGGGACTGGTCGATCTCCACCACCTTGTCGAAGTGCTCCAGGCCGCGGATGGCCTCGAAGGGCGCCACGTCCTGGCTGGCGCGGTTGAGCTGGTTGGCGGCCAGGGGGTAGAGGGTGTCGTTGATGAGGGTGGACTTGCCGGAGCCGGAGACGCCGGTGACGCAGGTGAAGAGCCCCACCGGCAGCTCCAGGGTCACCTTTTTGAGGTTGTTGCCGCTGGCCCCCTCCAGCACCAGCAGGCGGTCGGGGTCGCGCGGGGTGCGCAGGGGCGGCACCTCGATGCGGCGCTTGCCGGAGAGGTACTGGCCGGTGAGGGAGTCGGGGTTGGCGGCCACCTCGTCGGGGGTGCCCTGGGCCACCACCCGGCCGCCGTGGACGCCGGCGCCGGGGCCGATGTCCACCACCTGGTCGGCGGTGCGGATCGCCTCCTCGTCGTGCTCCACCACGATGACGGTATTGCCCAGGTCGCGCAGGTAGGTGAGGGTCTTGAGCAGGCGGGCGTTGTCGCGCTGGTGCAGGCCGATGGAGGGCTCGTCGAGGACGTACATCACCCCCACCAGGCCGGCGCCGATCTGGCTGGCCAGGCGGATGCGCTGGGCCTCGCCGCCGGAGAGGGTGTCGGCGCTGCGGTCGAGAGTGAGATAATCCAGCCCCACGTTCACCAGGAAGCCGAGGCGCTCGCGGATCTCCTTGACGATGCGGGCGGCGATCTCGCCCCGCTTGCCGGGCAGCTCGAGCTGTTCGAAGAATTCCAGGCAGCGGCCCACGGACAACGCGGTCACCTGGGGCAGGCTGTGGCCGGCGATGAAGACGTTGCGCGCCGCCTCGTTGAGCCGCGCGCCGCCGCAGGCGGGACAGGGGTGGCTGGAGAGGTAGCGCGCCAGCTCCTCGCGGATGACGTTGGACTCGCTCTCGCGGTAGCGCCGTTCCATGTTGGGGATGATCCCCTCGAAGGTGTGGCTGCGGCGCACGCGGCGGCCGCGGTGGTTGATGTAGTCGAAGTCGATCTCCTCGTCGCCGCTGCCGTAGAGAATGATCCGGCGGATGCGCTCGGGCAGTTCCCGCCAGGGGGTCTCGGGATCGAAGCCGTAGTGGCGCGCCAGCGAGCGGAGCATCTGGAAGTAGTAAGCGTTGCGCCGATCCCAGCCGCGCACCGCGCCGGCGGCCAGGGAGAGCTCGGGGTGGGCCACCACCTTCTGCTCGTCGAACACCTGCTGCACCCCCAGGCCGTCGCACACCGGGCAGGCGCCGGCGGGGTTGTTGAAGGAGAAGAGCCGCGGCTCCAGCTCCTCGATGCTGTAGCCGCACACCGGGCAGGCGAAGTTGGCGGAGAAGACCAGCTCCTCGCGCTCCGGCTCGTCCATGAAGGCGACCCGGGCGCTGCCGTCGGCCAGGCGCAGGGCGGTCTCGAAGGACTCGGCCAGGCGCAGGCGCAGGTCGTCGTCGGGGCGCACCTTGAAGCGGTCCACCACCGCCTCGATGGTGTGCTTGCGGCGCAGGTCCAGCTCGGGAGGCTGGTCCAGCTCGTACAATTTGCCGTCGATGCGGGCGCGGATGAAGCCCTGGGCGGCCAGCTCGCGCAGCAGCTTCTGGTACTCGCCCTTGCGCTCGGAGACCACCGGCGCCAGCAGCATCAGCCGGCTCCCCTCGGGCAGCGCCATCACTTGGTCCACCATCTGCTGCACCGTCTGCGCCTCCAGCGGCAGGCCGTGCTCAGGGCAGCGGGGGGTGCCGGCGCGGGCGTAGAGCAGCCGCAGGTAATCGTAGATCTCGGTCACCGTGCCCACGGTGGAGCGGGGGTTGTGGCTGGTGGTCTTCTGCTCGATGGAGATGGCTGGCGACAGCCCCTCGATGTGGTCCACGTCGGGCTTCTCCATCATGGAGAGGAACTGGCGGGCGTAGGCCGAGAGCGACTCCACGTAGCGCCGCTGCCCCTCGGCGTAGAGGGTGTCGAAGGCGAGCGACGACTTGCCCGAGCCCGACAGGCCGGTGATGACGATGAGCTTGTCCCGGGGCAGTTCCAGGTCGATGTTCTTCAGGTTGTGGGTGCGGGCGCCGCGGATCTCTATGGTTTTCATGAACGGCTTCGATGGCTACGGAACATGGGAGTCCCGTACGGGAGAATGGCGTGCAACAAACTTGCAACTATAGCAGGGTCGACCCCCGGGATTCAGGCCCGGGGTCCGACCCTCAACGCCTGTTGGGGACCCACAACCGGCGGCGCTTCAACTCCGCTTCCAGAGCCTCTTGCATCAACTCCAGCACCCGGGCGCGCAGGCCACTGGCCATGAAGTGATAGTGGTTGAGGGTGCAGGCCACCGGTTCGTGCAGCCCGCGCATGGCGGGAACCTGAAAGTCCACCCAGGCGAGTACCGGAATTTCCCCCCGGTTGTGGTCCACCACCACCCAAGCCTCCCGTTCCAGGATCAGTTCCATCTCCTTGAGCCCCGGCAGAGCCAGGTGGATGGGGCCGGGAATGCGCATGCGTGCGCGGCGCCACAGATTGTAGAGGATGGCGGGCACCTGGTCCTGACGTTGCGCGAAGACCGGGATGCCGTCGATGCGCGACATGGAGACCCGTTCAGCGGGTGAGACTGGCGAATAGCGTGGGCAGTTTCTCCGGCAACCGTTTCACGTTGTCGATGATGGTGTAGTTGGTGGCTCCGAAGATACGAGAGACATAGCGGTCGGCTTCCGGATCCAAGGTCAGGCAGTAGCTGAGCACGCCGTTTCGGCGCAACTCCTCGACCGCCTTCTTGGCATCCATGCGCAGGTACTGGGGATCTCGCTCGTCGATGTCCGCCGGTTCGCCGTCGGTGACGATGAGAAGCAGCTTGTGCTTCTCGCTGCGCTGCATCAGGTGCCGGCCGGCATGGCGCATGGCCGCGCCCATGCGGGTGGAGAGCCCGCCCTTCATACCGGCGAGACGGCTCTTGACCTCAGCGTCCAGCGGCTGCTCGAAGTCCTTGAAGCGGTAGTACTGCACATCGTGGCGGCCGTCGGAGGCGAAGCCGTGGATGGCGAAGGGATCGCCGATGCCGTTGATGGCGGTGGCCACCAGGGCGCAGGCCTCGCGGGTGAGTTCCAGCACCGTCTTGTCGGTGCCGCGCACCGTCTCGTTGGTGGATTCGGAGAGGTCGAGCAGGATCAGCACCGCCAGGTCGCGCCGGTTGATGACGTGCCGCATGGTGATGCGCATGTCCGGCTGCAGGCCGATGCGCAGGGTCACCATGGCGTCCACTGCCGCATTGATGTCCAGCTCGTCGCCATCCTCCAGCTTTCGCTGGCGCGAGACGCCCTGTGGGCGCAGGCGGTCGATGATCTGCTTGATGCGGTGGCTCACGCCCTTGTGCTCGGTGAGCACCCGGTCGATGATCTCCGGATCGCCGCGCCCCTGGCGCCGTTCGTACACGGTGGCCCAGGCGGGCCGGTGGAGTTGCACCTTGTAATCCCACTCGGGATAGTGGAAAGGCTCGGAGATGGGTTCCTTTCCCTCCATCTCATTGTAGGAGATGCCGTTGTCCTCGTAAGGGAACAGCTCGGTGGAGAGTACCCAGACCTCCTGGGCGTCGTCGCCGGCGGTCTCCACATCCACCTCGTTGACCATCTCCATGACATTGACGTACTTGCGCACCTGGCGCTGGCTGGCAGGCAGGTAGGCGGTGTCCTGCTCCCAGGAGAATTCCTCCGCAGCCCAGATGAACCGGTTGTCGTCCCGGTAGGGGATGGCCAGACCCTCCAGAACCCGCAGACTGGGCACGTCCCGCCGACGAGTGAACAGGCCGAAAAGTTCCAACCCCAGATCGATGGAGAAGCGGGTATTGTCCATGTTCTCGGCGATGTGGTCATGGAAGCGTTCCACAATGGAATCCACCTCCTCATCGCCGGTGCGGCCTTCGGGATCCAGCAAGGCGCGCGCAAGCCGCTCCAGCAGCTCCATGCCACGGTGCTCGTAGCGATGGCTACCCTGCTCCGGCATGAGAGCACGCCAGAGGTTCTTCATGCCGGGGAATTCGCTGCCGGCGCAGTACTCCACACGAGCATCCTCGAACAGACCAATGAAGTACTGCTGCGCAGGAGAAAGCCCTTCGGCATCCAGCGGCTCCAGGGTATAGACCATATGCGCCGCCATGTGGGCACTCATGGCGCGGTAGAGCTCGTGCCCGCTCACCTCGCCCACATCGTCCACCGCGTCGGGCAGGTGCATGGCATGCCCCTCGATGAAAGGGCGGAAACCCATGTAGTCGGCCGCCGTGGGACGCAGGAAGAAGTCACGCCCCCAGAAGGCGCGCAGGTAGAAGTTGAGGCGGCGCTGTTCATCGATGAAGAGAGTGCCCTTGCGCTCCTGCTGCAGCACGGCGCGAGAGTCCTCGCTCTCGAGGCCGAAATAGGCAGCCTGCTTGGGCAGGTCACGGCGATAGGCGTCGGCGCCGAAGTCCACCCAGCGGCGCAGGCCGGAGAGGGTGAGCTTGGAGAGCAGCTCGTCGAGCACGTTGAGCATGGGACGCAAGCCACGCGGGGCCCGCGCCGCCAACCGGTGCAGCAGCTGCAGGTAGGCACGCAGCAGGTCCGGATCGCCCAGGCGACGGGCGGCGGTGGGCAAGGTGGAGAGCATCAGCACCAGCACCTCGCCCGAGACCATGGAGGCGAGCTTGAGTACCGCAGTGGCGATGTCGCGGATCACGTCATCACCACATTCGCGCGCCACCAGCGGGACCTCGTCCAGCCAAGTCACCACCAGCTCTGGCCCCTTGCCAAGGTTGACCATGCCGCGCGCACCATCCAGGTAGTCCTTGAGCCCAGACGGCGACATCAGGCGTGCCGCCTCATGGAAAGTGGCTTCCAGGGTGTCGGCCAGTTCGGGCGCGGCGGCGACCAGTTCGTCGCGGTAATCGTCGAGGTTGACGCTCATCTACTTCTCCTCGCGCGGAAGCGGGGCTACGCCCCCGCCAGGCGGATCAGCCGAAGAAAGTGCTGATTGCGGCCTGCAGGGTGTCGCGCATATCGGGATCGTCGGTCAGGGGCTCGACCAGCGCCATCTGGCAGGCGTTGGCGGCAGGAATCCCCTTGCCGATGAGCTGACCGGCATAGATGAGCAGGCGGGTGGACATGCCCTCGTCCAGACCGTGGCCCTTGAGGTTGCGCGAGCGCTGCGCCACCTGCACCAGCTTCTCGGCGGTGGCCGCGTCGATGCCCGCTTCATGAGCAATGATCTCCTTCTCCACCTCCGGGTCGGGATAATCGAAGCTCATGGCGCCGAAACGCTGCTTGGTGGACTGCTTGAGGTCCTTCATCATCGACTGGTAGCCAGGATTGTAGGAGATCACGATCTGGAAGTCGGTATGCGCCTTCACCAGCTCACCCTTCTTTTCCAACGGCAGCTCGCGGCGATGGTCGGTGAGCGGGTGGATCACCACCGTGGTGTCCTGGCGCGCCTCCACCACCTCGTCGAGGTAGCAGATGGCGCCGATGCGCGCCGCCACGGTGAGCGGACCATCCTGCCAGCGGGTGCCATTGATATCCAGCAGGAAGCGACCCACCAGATCGGAGGCGGTCATGTCCTCGTTGCAGGCCACGGTGATCAGCGGCTTGCCCAGCTTCCAGGCCATGTATTCCACGAAGCGCGATTTGCCGCAGCCGGTGGGGCCCTTGAGCATCACCGGCATGCGCACGTCGTAGGCCGCCTGGTATTTTTCCACCTCGTCGCCCACGGGGCGGTAATAGGGCTCTTCCTTGATCAGGAAATCGTTCTTGTCGATGTCGGTCATCACGCACACCTCATGATTCGGAGGGGGGTTTTGGTGAGGCCAGGCTCGCCTGGCCTCACCAAAACCCCCGCAGGGGCAGGCGCCCCTGCGGGAGAAGGGTGCTTACTTGTGCACCAGATCGTAGGCGTGGACGGCGGCAGCGGCTTCCATCCGCTCCAGCACTTCGCCTTCCAGCGGTGCCTTGTAGATCACCATGTTGGCACCCTGGGTCTGCTTGTAGTTGTCATAGCCGACCAAACGAACATGGTTGCCCGGGTTGGCCTTCTTGCACAGCTCGATCTCCTCGAGGATGCGGTCCACGTCGGTCTCGCCGAACATGGGCAGCTTCCACATGTACCAGTAGTGGCTGGCCGCGTACTGGGGCTCGGTGTGCTCGATGGCCGGGTTCCAGCCCTGATCCACGATGTACTGCACCTGCTTGCGGATCTGGTCGGCATCCATCTCGGGAAGATAGGAGAAGGTGCCCATCTTGCGGCTGGTTGGATCGGACAGCCGCGATTTGTAGTCTTGAACTTCGCTCATGGTCGTTTCCTCTGTTCATAATCAGTGGCGGAAGGGATCACTTGTGCGCAACGTCGAGCTTGTCGACGGTATCGAACTCGAACTTGATCTCCTTCCAGGTCTCCATGGCCATCTTCAGCTCGGGGCTGTGCTTGGCAGCCTTGGTGAGGATGTCCTTGCCTTCCTTCTCCAGCTCACGGCCCTCGTTGCGTGCCTGGACGCAGGCCTCCACCGCCACGCGGTTGGCTGCGGCGCCGGCTGCGTTGCCCCAGGGGTGACCCAGGGTGCCGCCACCGAACTGCAGGCAGGAGTCGTCACCGAAGATGGAGACCAGCGCCGGCATGTGCCAGACGTGGATGCCGCCGGAGGCCACCGGCAGCACGCCGGGCATCTGACCCCAATCCTGATCGAAGAAGATGCCGCGGGAGCGGTCTTCCTTGATGTACTTGTCACGCATGATGTCGATCCACCCCAGGGTGGCGGCGCGGTCGCCTTCCAGCTTGCCCACCACGGTGCCGGAGTGCAGGTGGTCACCACCCATCAGGCGCAGCATCTTGGTCAACACGCGGAAGTTGATGCCGTGGGCAGGGTTGCGGTCGATGACCCCGTGCATGGCGCGGTGCACGTGCAGCAGGATGCCGTTGTCGCGGCACCACTTGGACAGGGAGGTGTGCGCCGCCCAGCCCAGGGTCAGGTAGTCGGACATGATGATGCGGGCGCCGATCTCCTTGGCGAACTCGGCGCGCTTGTACATCTCCTCGACGGTGGGCGCGGTGACGTTCAGGTAATGACCCTTGCGCTCGCCGGTCTCGGCCTCGGCCTTTTCGCAGGCCTCCTGCACGAACAGGAAGCGGTCACGCCAGCGCATGAAGGGCTGGGAGTTGACGTTCTCGTCGTCCTTGGTGAAGTCCAGGCCACCACGCAGGCCTTCGTAGCAGGCGCGACCGTAGTTCTTGGCGGACAGGCCCAGCTTGGGCTTGATGGTGCAGCCCAGCAGCGGACGGCCGTACTTGTCCAGCTTGTCGCGCTCCACCTGGATGCCGTGGGGCGGTCCCGGGTTGGTGGTGACGAACCACAGCGGGAAGCGGATGTCTTCCAGGCGCAGACCGCGCACCGCCTTGAAGCCGAACACGTTGCCCACGATGGAGGTCATCACGTTGACCACCGAGCCCTCTTCGAACAGGCCCATGGGGTAGGCGATGAAGGCATAGAATGCTTCGTCGTCGCCGGGCACGTCCTCGATGGCATAGGCACGGCCCTTGTAGTAGTCGAGGTCGGTGAGCAGGTCGGTCCAGACGGTGGTCCAGGTGCCGGTGGAGGACTCTGCGGCCACGGCTGCAGCGGCCTCTTCACGAGGGACACCCGGCTGAGGGGTTATCTTGAACACGGCAAGGAGATCGCTCTCCTTGGGCTCGTAGTCGGGTTCCCAATAGGTTTCGCGGTACTCTTTGACACCCGCTTGGTAAGTCTTGCCCATAGCTGTAGTCTCCGGTTTTTCAGGTTGGATGATTCACGGTCTCAACCGCACGTGGACATTCTGCGAGAAAGCAGATATAAACAAAAATAGATAGTTTCGATATTTTACATAGACGGTTATCTATGTCTTCCCTGACTCCAGACCACCTCATCCGCCATCTCACCCTGCGTCAGCTGCAAATTTTCGAAGCGGTGGTCCGGCTCGGCGGCTATACCCGGGCCGCCGAGACCCTGCACCTTACCCAACCCACCATCTCCGCGCAAATCCGGAAACTCACGGAGTCACTGGGCGTGCAACTTCTCGAACAGGTGGGACGTGACGTGCGCCCCACGCCAGCCGGGCGGGACGTCTTTCTCGCCGCCCAGGAGATTCTCGAACGACTGGCCACCCTGGGTGAAACCACGGCCGAAAGGGAACGGGTGGTCAAGGGCCCCCTGCGCATTGCCGTGGTGACTACTGCAAAATATTTCATGCCGCACCTTCTTGGCGCCTTCATCAGCCGCTATCCGAAGGTGGTGCCCCACCTCACCGTCACCAACCGGGCCAAGGTGCTCCAACGCATCAAGACCGGCGAGGACGACCTGCTGATCATGGGTCAGGTACCCGGAGACCTCCCGGTGGTGGCAGTACCCTTCCTGGACAACGAGCTGGTGGTGGTGGCACCGCCCAACCATCCGCTGGTGGGAGAGCGGAACATCAGCTTGGCGCGGCTGAACCAGGAACGCTTCCTGGTGCGGGAACCGGGATCGGGCACCCGGCAGGCAATGGACCGGCTGTTTGCTGCCCACGATTTGAAGATCACACCGTACATGGAGCTGGGCAGCAGCGAAGCGATCAAACAGGGGGTGATCGCCGGCCTGGGGCTCTCCGTGATCTCCCTCCACAGCCTGCGGCTGGAGTTGGCCGGCCGTCACTTGGCCGTGCTGGACGTCCAGGAGTTTCCCTTACAGCGGCGCTGGTACGCAGCCCATCTCAAGGGCAGACATCTCTCCCTGGCAGCACGAACCTTCCTCGAGTTCATCCTCCATGAGAGCCGGAAGGTACTCGCTCGGGAACCAGCCCAGCTTGAACTTTCCCATACGCAGGCACAGCAAAACCAAGTACCATAAGCGGCTTTCCAGCGCCTCCCCGACCTTGGAGATGCCCCCCGACAAGAACGGATTGAATCCGCAGGAACGCCGCACCACCATCGGCCTGGCCGCCATCTATGGCTCACGCATGCTGGGCCTGTTCCTGATCCTGCCTGTGTTCGCCCTCTACGCCGAACACCTGCCATCGGCCACGCCGGTGCTCACCGGCATCGCCATCGGCATCTACGGCCTCACTCAGGCGGTGCTGCAGATCCCCTTCGGGCTGGTGTCGGACCGCATCGGCCGCAAGCCGGTGATCGTGGTCGGGCTCATCCTGTTCGCCATCGGCTCGGTGGTGGCGGCCACCGCCGACGACATCTGGATGATCATCGCCGGTCGCGCCATCCAGGGGTCTGGCGCCATCGCCGCGGCGGTGATGGCGCTGCTGGCCGACCTCACCCGGGACGAATACCGGACCCGGGCCATGGCCACGGTGGGGGTGACCATCGGCTTCTCCTTCACCGTCGCTCTCATTGCCGGTCCCCTGCTCAACGCCTGGATCGGGGTGCCGGGGTTGTTCTGGCTCACCGCGGCCCTGGCGCTGGTGGGCATCGCCATTCTGCTGGGGGTGATCCCCACCCCGGAGCGGAGCAGCGTCCATGGCGAGGCCGAGCCGGTGCCCGGCCTGTTCGGCAAGGTGCTGCGCGATCCGCAGCTGCTGCGCCTGGACCTGGGCATCTTCTGCCTCCACCTGGTGCTCACCGCCCTTTTCCTGGCGGTTCCGCTGGAGCTGGTGGAGGCCGGTCTGGCGGAGAACCGCCACGCCTGGCTCTACCTGCCGGTGATGATGGGGGGCATGGGGTTGATGGTGCCCTTCGTCATCAAGGCCGAAAAAGGCGGCAAGATGAAAGAGGTGTTTCTGGGCGGCATCGCGCTGCTCGGACTGGCGCAGCTCGGCCTCTACGCCACCCAGGGCAGTATCTGGGGCATCGGACTGGCGCTGCTGGCCTTCTTCACCGCCTTCAACCTGCTGGAGGCCACCCTCCCCTCGCTGGTCTCCAAGCTGGCGCCGGGCGCCATCCGCGGCACCGCCATGGGGGTCTACTCCACCTCCCAGTTCACCGGCGCCTTCATGGGCGGCCTCACCGGCGGTTGGGTGCACCAGCACTACGGCACCGCCATGGTCTTCGTCACCAGCGCCATCATCACCCTGATCTGGCTGCTGGTGGCGCAGGGGATGGTGGTGCCAAAGAAACAAGTAGGCCATTTTCCCTGATCTGGCGCGTGAGGCACTCACCATCGTAGGAGCGGCCTCCCGGCCGCGAACGTCACGCCACGCTGCACCCGGGGTTCGCCCCGGGGACGGGGCTCCTACGAGGAGGCGGATTCCGGTAGAATTCGATCTTCGGACTCAATTGCCAGGGAAGGAACCACGAGGAGGAAATCATGGCAGGCAGAGGCGTCAACAAGGTCATTCTCATCGGCAACCTGGGGGCGGACCCGGAATCGCGCACCACCCCCAGCGGCATGGCCATCACCCGGATCCGGCTGGCCACCACCGAGCGGCGCAAGGATCGCGACAGCGGCGAGTGGACCGATCACACCGAGTGGCACCGGGTGGTGCTCTTCGGCCGCCTGGGCGAGGTGGCCGCGCAGTACCTGCGCAAGGGCTCCAAGGTCTACGTCGAGGGGAGCCTCCGCACCTCCAAGTGGCAAGGCCAGGACGGCCAGGACCGCTGGACCACCGAGATCATCGCCAACGAGATGCAGATGCTCGACAGCCGCGGTGGCGGCGATGCCCCCTTTGCGCCCCAACCTTCCGCCGCCGCCACCCAGCCGGCCGCGGCCGGCCCGGCACCGGTGGACGACTTCGAGGACGATATTCCGTTCTGAGAAGAAAGTTTCTTTTCCAGGACGAACGAAGCCCCGCACGAAGCGGGGCTTTTTGTTGGAGCGGGTGATGGGAATCGAACCCACGTCATCAGCTTGGGAAGCTGAGGTTCTACCATTGAACTACACCCGCAGTGCGTGCGGATTATACCCGAAACTCATTTCGTGGGGCCCTCGGAGTACATCGCCTCCACCTCCTGGGCGAACCGTTCCAGCACCTTGGGACGCTTGACCTTGAGGGTGGGGGTGATGAGCCCCGCCTCGATGGTCCAGGGCTCCAGGGTGAGGTGCACCTTGCGGATCTTGGCGTAACCGGGAAAGTCCTTGAGCGCCTCCTTGATGCGTTTGAGCACCTCGGCGTGGGCTACCTTGTCGTTCAGACTGACGGGATCCTCGGGGTCCAGCCCCAGCCCGGGGGCGACCTGGCGCCACTGTTCGGGGTTGAGCACCACCAGGGCGGTGAGGTAGGGGCGCCCCTCGCCCACCACCATCACCTGATCCACCAGGGGGTCGAGGGAGATGGCCAGCTCCATGTCGGCCGGGGGGATCTTCTCGCCATTGGAGAGCACCAGAATGTCCTTGATGCGGCCGGTGATGAAGATATGCCCACTTTCGCCAATGCGAGCCTGGTCTCCGGTGTGGAGCCAGCCGTCGGGATCGATGGTCTCGGTGGTGGCCTTGTGGTTGTTCCAGTAGCCGAGCATCACCCCGGGACCGCGCACCAGCAGCTCGTCGTTCTCGCCGATGCGCACCTCGGTGCCGCGGATCGGCAGCCCCACGCTCTCGGGAATGTTGTTCTCCAGCGGGTTGACGCTGATCACCGGGCTGGTCTCGGTGAGCCCGTAACCCTGAACGATGGGGATCCCCAGTCCGATGAAGACCCGCGCGATCTCGGGGGCGAGGGGAGCGCCGCCGCTCACCGCCAGCCTGAGCCGGCCGCCCAGCTTTTCCACCACCCCTCGCGCCACCAGCCGCTCCAGCAGCGGCCAGAGCAGCAGGCGGGGGGACCAGCCGGCCCGCCCCTGCTGATACTCGAAGCGGCGCCAGCCGGTATCCACCGCCAGGTCGAAAAGCTTCCGCGCCACGGGCCCCTTTTTCTGCAGCTGCTCCTGGATGCGACCGTAGACCTTTTCAAAGATGCGGGGCACCGCGATGATGGCGGTTGGCCGCACCTCCATCAGGTCGTTGCCCAGTTGCGCCACCGAACGGGAAAAGGCCACCGATGCCCCGGCCATCATGGGCAGGTAGTAACCCGCAGTGCGCTCCAGGGTGTGGGAGAGCGGCAGGAAGGAGAGAAACTTGTCCTCCTCGTAACAGTCGAGCATGGTGAGCCCGCCATGGGCCACCGAGAGCATGTTGTGGTGGCTGAGCATCACCCCCTTGGGGCGACCGGTGGTGCCCGAGGTGTAGACGATGGAGGCCAGCTCGTGGGGATCGGCCTGTTCCCGCACCTGCAGCTTGCCGCCCTCCTCCGGCAGCCAGCGGGAGGCCCGCACCACCCGGTCGTCGTTGCGCTCGAACTTCTCCGCCTCCTTGCTGTCGTCCAGCAGCACCACCCGCTGCAGGGCCCCTTCCCCCTCCTCGGGCAGCACGGGGGCCAACCGTTTCCAGCGGCCGGCATCCTGCACCAGCATCGCTTTCACCCCCGCCTCGTCGAGGATGTAGGCGACATTGTCGGGGCGGTCGTCGGTGTAGAGCGGCACCGTCACCAACCCCAGGCTGAGCGCAGCCTGGTCCCACATCAGCCACTCGGGGCAGTTGCGCAGCAGCACCGCCACCCGGTCACCGGGCTTCAGCTCCTCCTGCTGCAGCGCCCGCTGCCAGCGCGCCACCGCGTCGGCCATCTGCTGCCAGGTGAGGCTGTGCCAGGACTTGTCACCACGGTGATGGAACTGGTAGGCGAGTCCGCCGGGGGAGCGGTGCACCCGCCGCGCCAGCAGGCCGTCCAGCGTCCTGGCCTCTTCTACCGAGATGAGGTTTTCGTGGAAGGGTTTCATGGCCACCCCGAGTGAACGCTTTGGTGTAGAATCGCAGCCGGAATCATACCTTGCAACCCATTCCCATGCAGATCACGGTCAATGGCGAAACCCGGGAGGTGGCGGAGGACCTGCTGCTGTCGGACCTCATCGCCGAGCTGTCCCTGGAGGGCAGCCGCTATGCGGTGGAGGTGAACGAGGAGCTGGTGCCCCGCAGTGAGCACAACCGCCACCGGCTGCAGCCGGGCGACCGGGTGGAGATCGTGCAGGCCATCGGCGGCGGCTGAGTGATAGAATTCTTCTCCTTTCCTTCCCGAAAGCAGTATCCCTCCATGAACGAAAACCGAGACACTTTCACCGTGGCAGGCCGCGAGTTCCGCTCCCGCCTGCTGGTGGGCACCGGCAAGTACAAAGACCTGGACGAGACCCGGCGCGCCATCGAGGCGAGCGGCGCCGAGATCGTCACCATCGCTGTGCGCCGCACCAACATCGGCCAGAACGCAGACGAACCCAACATCCTCGACGTGCTGCCGCCGGAGAAGTACACCATCCTGCCCAACACCGCCGGCTGCTACGACGCCAAGACGGCGGTGCGCACCTGCCGCCTGGCACGCGAGCTGCTGGACGGCCACAACCTGGTGAAGCTGGAGGTGCTGGGGGACGAGAAGACCCTGTTTCCCGACGTCATCGCCACCCTGCACGCCGCCGAGGAGCTGATCAAGGACGGCTTCGACGTGATGGTCTACACCAACGACGACCCCATCATCGCCCGCGAGCTGGAGCAGCTCGGCTGCGTGGCGGTGATGCCGTTGGCGGCGCCCATCGGTTCGGGGCTGGGCATCCGCAACCCACTCAACATCCGCACCATCGTGGAGAACGCCAAAGTGCCCATCCTGGTGGACGCCGGCGTGGGCACCGCCTCGGACGCGGCGGTTGCCATGGAGCTGGGCTGCGACGGGGTACTGATGAACACCGCCATCGCGGCGGCCCAAAACCCGGTGCTCATGGCCTCGGCCATGAAGAAAGCGATCGAGGCCGGCCGCGAGGCCTACCTGGCCGGGCGCATGGCGCCCAAGCGCTTCGCCTCCGCCTCCTCGCCCATGGAGGGGCTGTTTTTCTGAGAACCCGGAAGCACTCTGTTACCTGTAGGTCGGGCTTCAGCCCGACAGAAACGACGTCTGGGTGTCGGGCTGAAGCCCGACCTACAGTCATTCCCGGGTTCGGCGCGGTGAGTTTTCCCTTTCTTCTGTTCCATGAACGATACCAGCCAACCCCGCAAGATCCGCAGCTTCGTGCTGCGCGGCGGCCGCCTGACCAAGGGCCAGCAGCGCGCCTTCGAGCGCAGCTGGCCCCGTTTCGGTGTGGAATACCAGGAGCACCCCCTCGACCTGGAAGCGCTATTCGGTAACGACCATCCCGTCTGGCTGGAGATCGGCTTCGGCAACGGCGAGTCCCTGGCCGCCATGGCCGCCGCCCACCCCGAGCGCAACTGGCTCGGTATCGAGGTCCACCCGCCCGGCGTGGGCCGCCTGCTGATGCGCATCGAGGAGCAGGGGCTCACCAACATTCGCATCATCCGTCACGACGCGGTGGAGGTGCTGGAGAAGATGATTCCGCCGGCCTCCCTGGCCGGCATCCTGCTGCTCTTTCCCGATCCCTGGCACAAGAAGCGCCATCACAAGCGGCGCATCGTGCAGCCGGCCTTCGTGGAGCTGGTGGCCAGCCGCCTGCGGCCCGGGGGTCTCTTCCACGCCGCCACCGACTGGGTGCCCTACGCCGAGTGGATCCTGGAACGGTTCGAGGCGCGGCCCGACCTGTTCGAGAACCTGGCCGGACCGGGTGGGTACGCAAAACGCCCCGAGACGCGGCCGCTCACCAAGTTCGAGGCGCGCGGCCAGCGCCTGGGGCACGAGGTCAGGGACCTGCTGTTCCGCAGGACCGGATCAGCTTAGCGGTCATTGTAGGGTGGGCAAAGCGCAGCGTGCCCACCAGTTGATGGGCACGGCCTGGCGGCCTTTGCCCATCCTACCCTTCCTTGAACATCAATAGACGCTGCCGAAGGAGAGGTCCACCACGTGGGCGGGCATGGGGATGCCGGCGATCTTGCTGGCCTGGAACACCGGTCCGCCGGGGAACAAGGTGTAGAGATAGCGCTTGCCTCCCTTGTCGGCATACCGCTTGGCCAGCGCCTGGCTCACCTGGCGGGCGGAGCACTCGGTGCCTTCCGTCTGGCAACGCTCGCGCAGGTAGTGGATCACGTCCCAGTGCTCCTCGTTCAATTCGATGCCTTCGGCAGCGGCCAACGCCCGGGCCACCTCCTCGTCCCACGCATCGAAATCGGTGGTGCTGAGATGATCCGGCATCTGCTCTTTGGCTAATGCACTCATGATATGCTCTCCTCCTCGTCTTTCTCGTAGTGTGTCCAGGATGGGAGCCACCCCCTTGGGCGGCCGACCCTTCCGATTTCCACCCCGTTGCAGGGTGGGTCACACAAAGCGTAGTCCAGTTTCCGGAAATTGCCAGTCCACCCGCCCCGCGAACAGCGGAATCCGCATTTTTGGGACAGGCGCCCACTGTGGCGGTGGCGGAGAATACCCTCGTCATTCATGACTTTGACCGAGCGATCTCGTGAGATGTTCAGGCTGGAAATCCAGCATCTCCAGCCTCCCGGGTCTTCGTCTTACTCGCTTCGGGTACCCTCCGGTTGCACATGCCTGGTGCAAGGGCCGTCCGGCTCCGGTAAAACGCTGCTGCTCCGTTCCATCGCCGACCTGGACCCGAACCGGGGCGAAGTGATCCTGGGCGATATCCGACGCAGCGAAGTGCCCGCCCACCACTGGCGGAGGCTGGTGGGATACCTGCCGGCGGAGAGCCACTGGTGGGAAGACCGGGTAGGCGACCACCAGCAAAAATGGCCCCTGGATCTCCTGGCCACCCTGGGATTCGAGCCGGACGTGCTCGAATGGTCGGTGGCGCGCCTTTCCACCGGCGAGCGCCAGCGGCTGGCGCTGGCCCGGCTGCTGGCCAACGAACCCAGGGCCCTGCTACTGGACGAGCCGGTGGCCAATCTGGATGCAGACAATGCCGAACGGGTATTGCAGGTGGTGCACCGCTACCAGACAACGCAGCATTCCCCCATGTTCTGGGTGAGCCATGGCAGCGAGGGTACCGACACCTTCTCCTGCATCGGCAGGATGTGGCTGCGGCACAATGGGGTCGAGCGCATGGAGCTGCCATGGAGCTGATCCCCCTTTCCGCACTGGACCTGGCCATTGCAGCGGCGCTGGTGGGACTGCTGGCACTGCTCTCCTGGCTGCTTCACCTGAGGGTGGGGAGGCGACTGCTCATTTCGGCGGCGCGCAGCACCGTGCAACTGCTGTTGCTGGGGCTGGTGCTCAAGACGCTCTTCGCCCAGACCAGCCTGCCGCTGCTCGGGCTGATGGCGCTGGTGATGCTGGCAGTGGCGGGGTACGAGGTGATGGCACGCCAGCAGCGCCGTTTCCGTGGCCCCTGGGGCTACGGGCTGGGCACCCTCTCCATGTTCCTCTCCTCCTTCACCATCACTTTAGTGGCGCTCACGGTGGTGATCCAGGTGAAGCCCTGGTACCAGCCCCAGTACCTGATCCCCCTGCTGGGCATGTTGCTGGGAAACACCATGTCGGGCATCGCCATCGCGTTGGACAATCTCACCCGCACCGCCTGGGAACAGCGTGAGCGTATCGAGGCGCGGCTGATCCTGGGCCACAGCTGGCAGCAGGCTATCGAGGGGGCGAGACGGGATGCCCTGCGTTCCGGGCTGATTCCCATCATCAATGCCATGACCACCGCCGGTATCGTCAGTCTGCCCGGCATGATGACCGGCCAGATCCTGGCTGGCAGCCCGCCCATGGAGGCGGCCAAGTACCAGCTCATGATCCTGTTGCTCATTGCCGCCGGCACCGGCCTGGGCAGCATGGCGGCGGTGTGGGGCGGAAGCCGCCGGCTGTTCGACGAGCGGGAAAGGTTGCGGCTGGACCGGCTGAAGGGCTGAAACCCGAGCTACGACCTGTTCCCCTGCCCGGCGAGCTGGCGGTCGCGCCAGTATTTGACGATCGCCAGTACGAAGGGCGCTGCGTGAAGAAAGAGATCGAAGATGTCGATGGGCCGGACCAGGGTGCCGTTGGCCAGCATCTTGAGCTTTTCCCAGACGTGGGGCTCAGGGGTGAAGGGCGCCAAGCCAAAGAACAGCATGGCCACGATGATGAACAGCCAGGGAATCTCGTCGATCCACTTCATTGGCAGAATTCCTCGATCACTTCTCGATAGATGGCGGCATCCTGTTCACTGTAGGCGCAAAAGAGGATGCGCTCGAACTGCTGCGCCCACTGCAGCGCCTCCGACACCGCGATCCGCGCCGCCGGTAGCTTGGGATAGCCGTAGACGCCGGTGCTGATGGCGGGAAAGGCAATGGTACGTACCCCCTTCTCCACCGCCAGTTCCAGGCTGCTCCGATAGGCACGTCGCAACAGCTCCGGCTCACCCTGGCTGCCACCCCGCCATACGGGGCCCACCGTGTGGATGATCCAGCGGGCCGGCAGGCGGAATCCCGGTGTCACCCGGGCCTCCCCGGTGGGGCAGCCGCCCAGGGTTCGGGTGAGATCCAGCAGCTCCGGCCCCGCAGCCCTGTGGATGGCACCGTCCACACCGCCGCCCCCCAGCAGGGAGTTGTTGGCCGCATTCACCACGGCATCCACTTGGAGTCTGGTAATATCCCCGGTGCAGACCTCCAGGCGTCTGCAGGCTTCTTTTCTATCCATCATCCAGGCCCGTTTACTGGCAATGTTGACCACACTCGCGCCCCTGCTGCTGCTCGGCCTGCTGGCCATGATCTGGTACACCGGCGCCCGCGCGCGGGAGACCGCCGTGGCCATCAGCAGGGCTGCCTGCCAGAAGGAAGGATACCAGCTGCTGGACGACACCGTCGCCCTGCAGCGATTCGCACCGCGCTGGACCTCCTCGGGGCTGCGCATGCGCCGCATGTACCGGTTCGAATACAGTGTGGAAGGCACCTTGAGGGAAACCGGCTACGTGCTCCTGCTGGGAAACACCCTGGAATCGGTGCACATCCAGGGTCGCCATACCATCGAACAGCCCCCGGAAGAGGAAGAAGAGGCGGAATCGCGGCCCGCTGCCAAGGTGATCCCCTTTCCCGGAAATCGGCGGCGATAAACGTCAGCAGTTATTTGACCACTTTGAGAGAAGGCTTTCCGCCGGCAGGACGGGGCGGCTCCGGCTCGTCGTCACCGGGCTCCGGCGGCTCCTCCTCAGGAAAGAGCATGCCCTGCCCGTTCTCCCGGGCATAGATCCCCAGCACCGCATGCACCGGGACCACCACCTCCATGGGCGTGCCGGAAAAGCGGGCGCCGAACAGGATCTCCTCGTTGCCCATGTGCAGATCCCGCACCGCATTGGCACCGATGTTGAGTACGATGCGGCCATCCTCCACGAACTGACGCGGCACCACCACGCCCTCCCGCGTGGCATCCACCAGCAGATGGGGAGTCATGCCGTTGTCACTGATCCACTCCCAGATGGCCCGGATCAGGTAGGGACGATTGGAGGTCATTTCCATGGTACGCCCGTTCAGAGTCGCATCTCCTTCTCCGCCTCAGTGAGGCTCCGGGCAAAGGCCGGCCGCTTGAAGAGGCGGGCAGCGTAGGCGTTGTAGACGTTGGCCACCTTGCCGCTCAGATCGATTCCCAGGTGGGGCAGGCGCCAGAGCAAAGGGGCGATACTGGCGTCCACCATGGAGAATTCGTCGCTCATGAAGTAAGGCTTGGCCGCGATCACCGGCGCCCCCGAAATGAGGCTCTCCCTGAGCTCCTTGCGTGCCTTGTCGGCCTTTTTCCCACCCCCCAGGATATCCTCCACGCGGCTGTACCAGTCCCTTTCCACACGGTAGATGTACATGCGGAAGGTGGCGCGGGAGACCGGATCCACCGGCAGTAACGGCGGGTGAGGATAACGTTCGTCGAGATACTCCAGGATGATGCGGGAGTCGTAGAGCACCAGGTCACGATCCACCAGGGTGGGCGCGGTTCCATAAGGGTTGAGGTCCATCACGTCCTCGGGCAGGTTGAGCGGATCCACGTCCACGATCTCTGCGGCAACATGCTTTTCCGCGAGCACCAGCCGCACGCGATGACTGTGTATATCGGCAGGATCGGAATAGAGAGTCATGATCGAATGTCGATTCATCACGAATTAAACACCTGGAACAGGCTACCGCCCAACGGAAAAAGGCGCACAGTATAGCAGACTGTGCGCCTTTCCGGCTTTCATGGCTGAGTTCAGCCCTCAGTGCACGTCCTTCCAATACTCCTTCTTCAACATGAAGGAGACGATGAAGAAGATGAACAGGAAGAGCATCACCCAGAAACCGATCCGCTGACGCTCCAGCTTCATCGGCTCGGCGACGTGGGTGAGGAAGGTGGCGAGATCCTTGGCCACCTGATCGTACTCTTCCGGCGAGAGCTTGCCAGGCTGTACCAGCTTGAGTTCTTTCACATGCTTGTTGCCGTGCTCATCGGTTTCGATCACGGCCTCCTGCATGCCCTGAAGGTCAAGCAACACATGAGGCATGCCAACATTGGGGAAGACTACGTTGTTCACACCAAAAGGTCTGCTGTCATCCTTGTAGAAGCCCTTCAGATAGGTGTAGATCCAGTCTCCCCCACCCGGCTTGAGCCGTGCAGTCAGAGTCAGGTCCGGCGGTGCGGCACCGAACCAACCAGCAGCCTGCTCCGGATCGAAGCTGTTGGTCATCAGATCCCCCACCTTCTTGGTCTTGTCGAAGAGCAGGTTCTCCTTGATCTGCTGCTTGGTGAGCCCGAAGTCCTGCATCCGCTCGTAACGGAAGTACTTCAGGGTGTGGCAACCTTGACAGTAGTTGACGAAATACTTGGCGCCACGCTGCATGGCCGCATGATCGGTGAGATCGATGTCAGCGGACTCCAGTTCCGGACCCTCGCTACTGGCAAAGCCGGCAAGGGGCAGCAGGGCCAAAGAAAGGATTGCGATCAGCTTTTTCATTGGGTCACCCTCTCCGGTACTGGTTTGGTCTTATCGATTTTGCTGTAGATGGGCATGGCCAGGAAGAACAGGAAGTAGTAGATGGTCCCGATCTGCGCCACCAGGGTACGCCCCGGGGTGGCCGGCTTCATGCCCAGGTAGCCCAGCACCAGAAAATCGATCACGAACAGGGCGATCATCACCTTGAAGATCGGCCCCTTGTAACGGATGGACTTCACCGGACTCTTGTCCAGCCAGGGCAGGAAGAAGAGGATGACGATGGAAGCACCCATCACCAGTACGCCCCACACCTGGGTGCCACCGAAACTAGGCACCGCCCGCAGCATGGCGTAGAAGGGGGTGAAGTACCAGACGGGGGCGATGTGCTCCGGTGTCTTCAACGGGTTGGCCGGCTCGAAGTTGGGGCGTTCGAGGAAGTAACCGCCCATCTCCGGCAGGAAGAAGACGATGGCCAGGAAGATGATGAGGAACCCTGCCACGCCCACGATGTCCTTCACCGTGTAATAGGGGTGGAAGGGAATGCCATCTGCAGGGGCATCCGGGCTCCAGCGATTACCTTTGGGGCCCTTCTTGATCTCGATACCATCCGGGTTGTTGGAGCCGACTTTGTGCAGCGCCACGATATGCACGAACACCAGTGCCGCCAGGATGAAGGGCAACAGATAGTGAAGCGCGAAGAAGCGGTTCAAAGTGGTATCGGAGATGACATAGTCACCCCGAATCCAGATGGAAAGGTCTTCACCGATCACCGGGATGGCAGCGAACAGGTTCACGATCACCTGAGCCCCCCAGTAGGACATCTGACCCCAGGGCAGCAGATACCCAAAGAAGGCGGTGGCCATCATCACCAGATAGATGACGACTCCGATGATCCACAACAGTTCGCGCGGCTTGCGGTAGGAACCGTAGATAAGACCGCGGAACATGTGCAGATAGATGACGATGAAAAATGCAGAAGCGCCCGTGGAATGGAGATAGCGTATCAGCCAACCCCAGTTCACATCGCGCATGATGTATTCGACGGAGGCGAAGGCCAGATCTGCATCCGGCTTGTAGTTCATGGTGAGCCAGACGCCGGTGACGATCTGGTTCACCAGCACCAGCATGGCCAGCGAGCCGAAGAAATACCAGAAATTGAAATTCTTGGGCGCGTAATACTCGGCCAAGTGTTCTTTCCACACCTTGGTGAGCGGGTAGCGCTCATCGATCCATTCGATCAGGCGGCTCATGCGGCACCTCCTTGGTCTTCACCAATGAGAATCACGGTATCGCTCAGGTATTTGTGCGGAGGCACCACCAGGTTCGTCGGTGCCGGCACGCCCTTGTAGACCCGGCCTGCCAGGTCGAACTTGGAGCCGTGGCAGGGGCAGAAAAAGCCACCTTTCCAGTCGGGACCCAGATCAGCAGGAGCCAGCTCCGGTCGATAGGTGGGTGAGCAGCCCAAATGGGTACAGATTCCCACCGCCACCCAGTACTTGGGCTTGATGGAACGGTGCCAGTTCTTGCAGTACTCGGGCTGCTGGGGAACCTCCGAATCGGGATCCACCAGGTGTGAGGTGTTCTCCTTGAGGTCCTTCAGCATCTCCTCGGTGCGGTTGACGATCCAGCAAACCTTGCCGCGCCATTTCACCCGCAGCAGCGCACCGGGTTCGAGCTTGCTGATGTCGGCCTCCTCGGGTGCGCCAAGCGCCTTGGCGCGGGCACTGGGCTGCCAGTAACTGATGAAGGGAACGAGGGCAAAGCCCACGCCTACCGCACCCACGCCGGCCGTGGCCGTGATGAGCATGCGGCGTTTCTTGAGGTCCACGCCTTCTGAGCTCATGGATGGAAACCTCCGGTTCGAAGTTGAATGAAAGAGCTGACCCGGAAAGGCACCGGGATCAAACCAATATTCCAATTTTCAGAATATGCTGATTTTCTATCCTGAAGGCCACTGCGGATTCTCGCCGATCAGGCATTTGATTTCAAGGCGCGCGGCGCTTTTTCCGGTAGGCCGGAAGATCTGGGAGGAGCCCAAAGCCAGCGGGCTTTTTGGGTTTACACAGGGTTGGGAATATCGATGAAGCGATGCTCCAGGCCGAATTCTCGCGCAAGCTCCTCTCCAAGCGCCTGCACACCGTACCGTTCGGTGGCGTGATGGCCCGCGGCCAGGTAATGAATGCCCAACTCCCGGGCCAGGTGCCAGGTGGGTTCCGAGATCTCGCCGCTGAGGAAAGCCTGGCAACCGAGAGCGGCTGCCTGCTCGATCATCCCCTGGGCGGCACCGCTGCACCAGGCGAGGCGATCCACGGATCGATCTCCACCGGCCACCAGCAGCGGCGCTCGTCCGGTGAGCCGCTCCACCCGCTCACCCAGCGCTTCCAGCGACAGGGGCGCGGACAACCGCCCGCTCCACAACAGGCCATCTCCCGAAACCGGAGACGCACCGGCCACCTCCAGCAGCGCCCCCAGCCGGGCGTTGTTTCCCAGCTCCGGGTGAAGGTCCAGTGGCAGGTGATAGGCCGCCAAACTGATTCCATGGCGATAGAGCGCGGCAATGCGGCGCCCCTTCACCCCAACCAGAGGCTGCGCCTCCCCTTTCCAGAAGTAACCGTGATGCACCAGCAACAGATCCGCTTGCCAGCGGGCGGCCTCATCGATGAGGGCCAGGGACGCGGTGACACCGGTGGCGATGCGCGCCACCCGGGAACCAGCCTCCACCTGCAGGCCATTGGGGCAATAGTCCTCCACGGCCGCCACATTCAGCCGCCGGTCGCAGTGGCCGATGATCTCTTCGAGCGCCGCCATCTCCACCTCTAAATCCAATATAGCCCCATGGTAGAATGGCCGCCCCATGAAAATCCAGCGCCTGGCCCTCTTTCTCCTGGTTTCCGTGAGCAGCGGCCTGGGCACGGCTTTCCTGTTGCTGCTGCTCTGGCCAGGACTGCTGCAACCACCCCGGGGGGTTGAAGGAAACACGAACGCCCCGGCAGTGGCATCCTGGGCCGACGCGGTGTCAGCCACCCAGGACTCCGTGGTCAACATCTACACCACCCGGGTCACCCGGGAAGCCGGTCAGCCCCTGTTTCGGAATCCCTTACTGCAGCGCTATTTCGGCGATCCCCGCGGAGCGCCACACCTGCGACTGGAGCAGAACCTGGGCTCCGGGGTCGTGGTGGACCGCAATGGCCACATCATCACCAACCATCATGTCATCGAGGGGGCCGACGAGATCTTCATCGGCGTGGAAAACCAGGCGCCGGTGCGCGCCCGGGTGGTGGGCACCGACCCGGAAACCGACCTGGCGGTGATCCAGGCGGCGGGACGCGACCTTCCACCGGCCCGGCTGGGGGACTCCTCGAAACAGCGGGTGGGGGACGTGGTGCTGGCCATCGGCAATCCCTTCGGCGTGGGGAAGACTGTGACCCAGGGCATCATCAGCGCCATGGATCGCCAGCAGCTGGGCCTGGCCACCTACGAGGACTTCATTCAGACCGATGCTGCCATCAACCAGGGCAATTCCGGCGGCGCGCTGATCAACACCCAGGGCGAAGTGATCGGCATCAACACCGCCATCATCTCCAAAAGCGGCGGCTCCCACGGGATCGGCTTCGCCATTCCCATCAACCTGGCCCGCCAGGTGATGCGGCAGATCATCGAACACGGCCGGGTGATCCGGGGCTGGATCGGCGCGGGAGGGGTGGATCTCACACCAGCCCTGGCCAAGTCGGCGGGGGTGGATGAAAAGCTTAAGGGGGTCTACATCACCCACGTGTTGGAAGGCGGCCCCGCGGACCGGGCCGGCATGGTTCCCGGGGACATCATCCTTGCCGTCAACGGAAAACCGGCTGGAAGCGCCTACGGGATCATGAGCCGCATCGCCGCCTCTTCACCGGGAACCGTGCTGCAGTTGCAGGTGCTGCATCAGGGGCGACAACACACCCTGCCGGTGGAAGTGCTGGAGCGACCACCACCGGAAAAGCCTTCCGGGAGATCCTGAGTCCCGACTCCTCCACCCCCTCCCGGCCGACTCAAAGGTGATCCATGCAGACCCGACCCTCCTCCACCGCCATTCTTCTCTGGCTCGCCCTGTTCTTCGGCGTGCTGACCTGGTCCGCCATCGCGCCCAAGGACCGCTTCACCTGGTTCCTGGAGGTGGCGCCCGCCCTCATCGGGCTGGTGGTGCTGGCCGCCACCTGGAAACGTTTTCCCCTCACACCCCTGGTCTACTGGCTGATCCTGGTCCACGCCATCATTCTCATGATCGGCGGTCACTACACCTATGCCGAGGTGCCGTTGTTCGACTGGATCCGTGACCAGTTCCACCTGCAGCGCAACAACTACGACAAGGTAGGGCACTTCGCCCAGGGATTCATCCCCGCCATGATCGCGCGGGAGCTGCTGATTCGTTTACAGGTGATCCGGGGCACGGCCTGGCGCAACTTCTTCATTCTTTGCTTCGTGCTCGCCCTGAGCGCCTTCTACGAGCTCATCGAGTGGTGGGTGGCGCTGGCCAGCGGCGACGACGCCGTGGCCTTTCTCGCCACCCAGGGCGACCCCTGGGATACCCAGTCGGACATGCTGCTGGCGCTGCTCGGCGGCATCGCCTCGCTGGCCACCCTGGGCCGGTGGCACGACCGCCAGCTTCGCCCCTTTCTCCGGGAGAACTGAGGAGCTTCAGGCCGCCGCCACCACGGCTTCGTCCGGCCCGGGCTCCGGCTCCTTCAGGGTCACCAGCTCTTCGGCGGCCACCGGGTGGATGGCGATGGTATTGTCGAAGTCGGCCTTGGTGGCCCCCATCTTCACCGCCACGGCGAAGCCCTGGAGCATCTCGTCCACCCCCTCGCCCACCAGGTGGATCCCCACCACCCGCTCCTCCTCGCCGGCGCAGACCAGCTTCATGGCGGTGGTGCCGCCCCGCGCGGAGAGGGCGTGGCGCATGGGGGTGAACTCGGTGCGGTAGACGGTCACCTTCCCGTGCCGCGCCCGTGCCTCGGGCTCGGTGAGCCCCACCGTGGCCACGGGCGGGTGGGCGAAGACCACGCTGGGGATCAGCTCATAGTCGACCCGGCTCTGCGGCTGCCCGCCGAAGAGCCGCGCCGCCAGCCTCCGGCCCGCGGCGATGGCCACCGGGGTGAGGGGCGCGCGGCCGGTGATGTCCCCGATGGCGTAGATGCCCGGCACATTGGTGTTCTGGTACCCGTCGGTGGGGACGATGCCGTTGGCATCCACCTCGACACCCGCCGCTCCCAGGTTGAGGTACCGGGTGTTGGCGCCACGGCCCACGGCCCAGATGACACAGTCGAAGGGCCCCAGGACACCTTTCCCACCCTGCACCTGTACTGCGCCCGGTTCACCCGTCAGGGCGGTGACCTCGCAGCCGGTCTCCAATACCACCCCCTGGCGCCGCATCTCGCCTTCGAGCACCCGGCTCACCATGGGATCGAAGCGTTCCAGCAGCCGCTCCTCCAGCGCCACCAGGGTCACCTCGGAGCCCAGGGCGCGCAGCACGCCGGCCAGCTCCACGCCGATGTAGCCGCCACCGACGACCGCCACCCGCCGCGGCTGCTCCTCCAGGGCGAAAAAGCCGTCGGAGGTGATCCCCAGCTCCTTGCCCGGCACCGGCGGCACCAGGGGATGGCCGCCGGTGGCGATGACGATGTGGTCCGCACGGTAGCGGACACCCTCCACTTCCAGGGTATGGGCATCGACGAAGCGGGCGTACCCTTGGATGCGGTCGATCCCCAGCCGCTCCACGTAGCCGTCCCAGTAACCGTTGATGCGGCGGATGTAGGCCTCCCGCCCCTCCACCAGCCGCCGCCAGTCGGTGGCACCACGCCCGGCGGGAATTCCGAAGCCCGGCGCATCCTCCACGGCGTGGGCCAGCTGGGCGGCGTGCCACATCACCTTCTTGGGCACGCAGCCGTTGTTGACGCAGGTACCGCCCAGGCGGTGGGCCTCCACCACCGCCACCCGGCGGCCGTATCCAGCGGCGGCCTCGGCCACGGCCAACCCGCCGCTGCCCCCGCCGATGGCGATGAGATCGTACTGTCGGTTCATCTGCTTCTCCCGTGGGGTGCGGGCTTTAGGAACCTCTGATTTAATCCATGAACTCGCATCTTGTCCTCCTCCGGCCCGATTACTGCGTTGAAGTTCTTGCCAATAGCTTGCTATTGCCTGCGAACTTCGCCTTGTACTCGAACCGGAGGAGAACAACCTGCTTCGTCCAGGATTAAATCAGAGGTTCCTTTACGGCCCGCACCCGGTGTTGGTGGAAATTTCAGGCGGCGCGCTCCTCGAGCATCTCCAGCCAGGCTTCGACGGCCTCGGAGCCGCCGATGTGCTCGCCTTCGACGAAGACCTGGGGCACGGTGTCCCGCCCGGTCATGGCCCGCAGTCCCCGCACGGGCAGGTCGCGGCCGAGAACGATCTCGTCGAAATCCATGCCGTGTTCCGCCAGCATCGCCTTGGCCCGGGCACAGAAGGGGCAGCCGCTCCGGGTGATCAGGGTGACGGCCAGGGGCTTCTCCGCCCGTGGATCGAGGTAGTCGAGCATGGTGTCGGCGTCGGAAACCTCGAAAGGGTCGCCGGGCTTCTCGGGCTCGATGAACATCTTCTCGATGACCCCGTCCTTCACCAGCATGGAGTAGCGCCAGCTGCGCCTGCCGAAGCCCAGGTCCGACTTGTCCACCAGCATGCCCATGCCGGCGGTGAAGTCGCCATTGCCGTCGGGGATCAGGCGCACCTCCTTCACCCCCTGGTCCTCGGCCCAGGCCTCCATGACGAAGGCGTCATTCACCGAGATGCAGAGGATCTCGTCCACGCCGGCGGCGCGGAAGGCCGGCGCCAGCTCCTCGTAGCGCGGCAGGTGGGTGGAGGAACAGGTGGGGGTGAAGGCGCCGGGAAGCGCGAACACCACCACCGTCCTGCCCTTGAAGAGTTCGTCGGTGGTCACGTCCACGAATTCCCCATTTCGGCGGGTCTTGAACGTGACCTGGGGTACGGATTGGCCTTCTCGGTTTTGCATGATCTGTCTCCTGTATCAATGAATCACTATCTAGCGTGGAGACAGTATTGGTTTTTTCTATCGTTTATGGAATTGAAATATTTTTATTCAAACGATAGTCAAAAGCTATCAACCCGTCTCGGCAAGAATCAGGAGAAGGAGATCGCGAAGGGAAGTCAGGCGAGGAGCTGAAGGAGCCGGTCGTTCTCTTCCGGGGTGCCCACGGTGAGGCGCAGGCAGGCATCCAGCAGCGGATGGCTGCCGTGGAGCTTCTTCACCAGCACGCCACCCGCCTTGAGCTGCTCGAAGGTCTCCTCCGCCCGGCCCGGCGCGGTGCGCACCAGGATGAAGTTGGCCTCGGAGGGGAAGGGCTCCAGCCCCGGGATCGCCTCCAGGGCGGCGAAGAGCCGTGCCCGCTCGACGCGGATGGCGGCGGTCTGCTCCTGCAGCACGGACCAGCCGTCGGTGAGGGCGAAGGTGGCAGTGACCTGGGTGAGCACGTTGATGTTGTAGGGCAGGCGCACCTTGTGGAATTCGGCCAGCCACGCGCGGGGACCTGCGAGGTAGCCCAGCCGCAGCCCCGCCAGCCCCAGCTTGGAGAGGGTGCGCATCACCACCAGATTGGGAAAGTGGCCCAGCCGGTGCATGAAGGTGGCGTCGGTGAAAGGGCTGTAGGCCTCGTCGATGACCACCAGGCCGGGGGCCGCCTCGACGATCTCCACCACCTCCTCGCCGTCGAAGAGGTTGCCGGTGGGGTTGTTGGGGCAGGCCAGGAAAACCACCGCCGGCCGGTGCCGCTCGATGGCCTCCTTCATCGCCGGCAGGTCCAGCGAGAAGTCCTCGCGCAGCGGCACCCCCACGTATTGCAGCCCGCAGAAGGTGGCGATCATCCGGTACATGACGAAGCCGGGCTCCACGGAGAGGATGGTGCGGCCCGGCCCGCCGAGGGCCAGGGCGATGAGCTGGATGATCTCGTCGGAGCCGTTCCCCAGCAGCAGCTCCATGCCCTCGGGCACGCCCATCACCCGGCGCAGGACCTGCGCCAGCTCGCACGCTTCGGGGTCGGGATAGCGGTTCACCTCCACCTGGCGCAGCCGTTCCAGCCAAGCCCGCTTCAGGGCCTCCGGCCAGCCATGAGGGTTCTCCATGGCGTCGAGCTTGATTAGCCCCGACGCTTCCTGGACGTGGTAGGCGGCGAGCGCCCGGATCTCCGGCCGCACCCAGCGTTCGACCAGTTCCTTCACGGCTTGAGGCGGTACTCGGCGGAGCGGGCGTGGGCGGTGAGCCCCTCGCCCCGCGCCAGGGTGGAGGCCACCCGGCCCAGGGTGTCGGCGCCCGCCTCCGAGGCCATGATGAGGCTGGTGCGCTTCTGGAAGTCGTAGACCCCCAGGGGCGAACTGAAGCGGGCGGTGCGGCTGGTGGGCAGCACGTGGTTGGGGCCGGCGCAGTAGTCCCCCAGGGGCTCGGAGGTGTAGCGCCCCATGAAGATGGCGCCGGCATGGCGGATCTTCCTCGCGTAGTCGCGGGCGTTCTCCACCGACAGCTCCAGGTGCTCGGGAGCGATGTGGTTGGCGATCATGGCCGCTTCGTCGAGATCCTTCACCTTGATGAGCGCGCCGCGCTCGCGGAGGGCGGTGGCGATGATCTCGCGCCGCTCCATGGTGGGGAGCAGCTCGTCGATGGCCGCTTCCACCTTGTCGATGAAGGCCGCGTCGGGGCAGAGCAGGATCGCCTGAGCGTCTTCGTCGTGCTCGGCCTGGCTGAAGAGATCCATGGCGATCCAGGCGGGGTTGGTGCGGCCGTCGCAGATCACCAGGATCTCGGAGGGGCCGGCCACCATGTCGATGCCCACCTGCCCGAAGACCGCCCGCTTGGCGGTGGCCACATAGATGTTGCCGGGCCCCACGATCTTGTCCACGGCTGGGACGGTCTCGGTGCCCCAGGCGAGGGCCGCCACCGCCTGGGCGCCGCCCACAGCAAAGACCTTGTCCACCCCGGAGACATGGGCCGCGGCCAGCACCAGCTCGTTGAGTTCGCCGCCGGGGGCGGGCACCACCATCACCAGCTGGCGCACGCCCGCCACCTTGGCGGGGATGGCGTTCATCAGCACCGAGGAGGGATAGGCCGCCTTGCCGCCGGGCACGTAGAGCCCCACCCGGTCCAGCGGCGTCACCTGCTGGCCCAGGAGAGTGCCGTCGGCCTCCTCGTACTCCCAGCCCGACATCTTCTGCTTCTCGGCGTAGGCGCGGATGCGGGCGGCAGCGGCCTCCAGCGCCTCACGCTGGTTGGCCGGAATGGTGTTCCAGGCCTGCTCCAGCCTCGAGAGGGGGATCTCCAGGTCGGCGGCGCTGCCCGCCTGCCAGCCGTCGAAGCGGGTGGTGAACTCCACCAGGGCCTCGTCACCGCGGGCGCGGATCTCGGCGATGATCCCGTTGACGGTATCGTTCACCGACTGGTCGGAGACCCCTTCCCAGGCCAGCAGCTCGTCGAGCTGCTGCTGGAAACCGGGAGCGCTTGCGTCGAGTTTGCGGATTTCAGCCATGATTCTGGTTGCTTCGGGTTGATTGACGAAAGCCTGCACCGTAGGTCGGGCTTAAGCCCGACGATGACCCTTGTTGCCAGACAGGGTGTCGGAATGAACCCCGACCTGCGGCGCAGCGATGGGCACGCTTCGCTTTGCCCATCCTACGGCTGCTGTTGCCTCCCCACCGCCTCTTCGAGGGTTTTCACAAGGGCGGTGATGGTGGCGTGTTTCATCTTCCAGCTCGCCTTGTTCACCACCAGGCGGGAGCTGATGTCCATGATGTGTTCCAGCGGCACCAGGCCGTTGGCCTTGAGGGTGTTGCCGCTCTCCACCAGGTCCACGATGAGGTCGGCCAGCCCCACCAGGGGAGCCAGCTCCATGGAACCGTAGAGTTTGATGATCTCCACCTGCTGGCCGCGTGCCGCGAAGAACTGCTTGGTGGCACGCACGTACTTGGTGGCGATGCGCAACCGCTGGCCCTCCAGGGAGGCGTCCGGTTTCCCCGCCACCATGAGGCGGCATTTCGCGATCTTCAGGTCCAGCGGCTCGTAGAGCCCTTCGCCACCGTGCTCGAGCAGGGTGTCCTTGCCCGCCACCCCCAGGTCGGCGGCGCCCCACTGGACGTAGGTGGGCACGTCGGTGGCGCGGATCAGCACCACCTTCACCTGCTCGTGGTTGGTGTCCAGGATCAGCTTGCGCGAGCGGTCGGGGTCGTCGCGCAGCTCGATGCCGGCATGGCGCAGCAGCGGCAGGGTGTCCTTGAGGATGCGCCCCTTGGCCAGGGCGATGGTGACGGGCTGTTCGAATCTCATCATCTTCTCATGACGGCAGGCGGCGGATGCGGGCGCCCAGGGCAGCCAGCTTCTCCTCGATGTTCTGGTAGCCGCGATCGATGTGGTAGATACGGTCCACCACCGTCTCGCCTTCGGCCACCAGGCCGGCCAGCACCAGGCTGGCGGAGGCGCGCAGGTCGGTGGCCATCACCGGAGCACCGGTGAGCCGCTCCACCCCCTTGACGATGGCGGTGTTCCCCTCCAGCTTGATGTCGGCCCCCATGCGCTGCATCTCCAGCACGTGCATGAAACGATTCTCGAAGACGTTCTCCGTGATGGTCCCCACGCCATCCGCCACCGCGTTGAGAGCGGTGAACTGGGCCTGCATGTCGGTGGGAAAGGCTGGATAGGGGGCGGTGTGGATATCCACCGAGCGGGGCCGCCTGCCCTCCATGTCCAGTTCGATCCAGTCCTCGCCGGTCTCGACACGGGCCCCGGCCTCGCGCAATTTGAGCAACACCGCGTCCAGCAGCGAGGGATCGGTGTCGCGCACCTTCACCCGCCCCCGGCTCAGGGCGCCGGCCACCAGGAAAGTCCCGGTCTCGATGCGGTCGGGCATCACCGAGTAATCGCAACCCGAAAGCGATTCCACCCCCTGAATGGTGATGGTGTCGGTGCCGGCACCGCTGATCCGGGCCCCCATGCGGTTGAGACAGTTGGCCAGATCCACCACCTCCGGTTCCCGGGCGGCATTCTCGATCACCGTCTCCCCCTGGGCCAGGGTGGCCGCCATCATCAGGTTCTCGGTGCCGGTGACGGTGATCAGTTCCATCACCAGGCGCGTACCGCGCAGCCGTTCGGCCCGCGCCTTGATATAACCACCATCCACACTGATCTCCGCCCCCATGGCCCGTAACCCCTCGAGATGGAGGTTCACCGGCCGCGAACCGATGGCGCAACCACCCGGCAGGGAGACGTCGGCCCGACCATAGCGGGCCAGCAGGGGGCCCAGCACCAGGATGGAGGCGCGCATCACCTTCACCAGTTCGTAGGGCGCGGAAAAGCTGTTGATGGTGGCGGGATCGATCTCGATGGTCATGCGTTCGTCCACCGTGATCCCCACCCCCATGCGCCCCAGCAGGCCGATGGTGGTGGTCACGTCCTGCAGATGAGGGACATTGCCCAGCCGCAGGGGCCCGCTGGCGAGCAGAGAGGCCGCGAGAATGGGCAACGCGGCGTTCTTGGCGCCGGAGATGCGCACCTCCCCTTCCAGAGGGGCGCCGCCAGTGATGACCAGCTTGTCCATTCAGTGGGCCTGCCAAAACGAGATGAAGCCCGCCATGATAAAGAAAATTCCCCGGCGAAGAAATCACTCTGCGGGAAGCGGCGCCTCCTCTCCCAACAGGAAGGGCTCCACGTTGCTCACCCGGGCCAGTTCCAGGAGCGCTTCCGGCAAGTCCAGGTAGCGCAGCCGACACCCCTCCCTGGCGGCCAGTTCCAGCCCCTCGAGCAGCAGCGCCAGGGCGGCGCTGTTGGCATGGGTCACTCCCTCGAGGGAGACTTCCAGGGCCCGTGAGCTGGCGATCCGTGCCGCCAGCTCAGGCCACAACCCGGGTACGGTGTCGAAATCGAGCCGGCCACCGAACCGACCCAGCTCCAGTCGTTCAGCCATCACCCTGCTTGCGGTTGTGTTTCTCCAGCGAGGCGATGAGCCCTTCGATGCCGCCCTTGCGGATCTCGGCGGCAAAGGTGCCCCGGTAGTTGGAGATCAGGCTCACCCCGTCCACCACCACGTCGTACACCTTCCATTCGCCCTGATCGTTGCGATAGAGCCGGTAATCGATGGGCACCGGCGGCGAGCCGTCGCTGGTGTGGACCTTGGTGCGCACCACCACCCGACGATCCCCCGGTTTGCCACGGAAGGGGAGATACTCCAGCCGCTCGTCGGAATAGTTGAGAAGCATGATGGCATAGGTACGCACCAGCAGTTCACGGAAATCCCGCGTCAGGCGCCGGCGCTGTTCCTCGGTGGCCCGGCGCCAGTAACGACCCAGCGCCGATCGGGTCATGCGACGGAAGTCGAAGTGGGGGATCACCTTCTCCTTCACCAGCCGGTAGATGCCACTGTTGTCCTTCTCCAGTTCCGTCTTGTGCGCCCGTACCTCCGCCAGCACCTCCTCGGCGGTGTTGCGAACCAGCGCCTGGGGCTCTGGCTCTGCCGCCGGCAGACAGGCGGTCCAGGCGACCAGCAGCACTCCCAGCAGAATTCCCGTTCTCCTTCTCATTTGCTTTCCTCCCTGGCCTTCCCGAAGATGAACTGGCCAATGACCTCTTCGAGCACCATGGCCGACTGGGTGATCTCGATCTCACTGCCCTCCTTCAGGTAGGTTTCACTACCCCCGGGATCCAGTCCCACGTATTGCTCTCCCAGCAGCCCTGCGGTGAGGATCTTGGCATAGGTGTCGTCCGGGATGCGGTCGAAACGCTTGTAGATGGCCAGCTTCACCACCGCCTGGTAGCGTTCCTGGTCGAAGCCAATGCTGGCCACCCGCCCCAGCTCCACCCCGGCCATGGTCACCGGGGCCTTCACCTTGAGGCTGCCGATGTTGTCGAAATGGGCCACCACTTCATAGGTGTCGCTGGTGTCCAGCGTGCCCAGGTTGCTCACCTTCATGGCCAGGAAGAAGAGCGCCAGCAGCCCGGCGGCCACGAAGGCGCCCACCGTGATCTCAACCGTCTTTCCCGTCTTCATTGTTGTTGTCCCGTTCCTATTTGAACATCAGCGCCGTGAGCACGAAATCCAGTCCCAGCACCGCCAGCGAGGAGTGCACCACGGTGCGGGTGGTGGCTCGGCTCACCCCGGCGGAGGTGGGCAGGGAGTTGTAGCCCTGGAACACTGCGATCCAGGTGCAGACGAAACCGAACACCAGGCTCTTGATCACCCCGTTGGCCAGATCCTCGTTCCAGTCGATGCGGGCCTGCATCTGCACCCACCAGGTGCCGTCATCCACGCCCAGCAGGCCCACCCCCACGAACCAGCCCCCCAGCACCCCCAGGGCGCTGAACAGGGCGGCCAGCAGCGGCATGGCGAGAAAACCGGCCAGAAAACGGGGCGCCAGCACCCGCCGCACCGGGTCCACCGCCATCATCTCCAACCCGGAGAGCTGCTCGGTGGCCTTCATCAGGCCGATCTCCGCGGTGAGCGCAGATCCGGCACGACCGGCGAACAACAGGGCGGTGACCACCGGCCCCAGTTCACGCAGCAGCGAGGCCGCCACCATCACCCCCAGAGCCGATTCCGCCGCGAACTGGGAGAGGATGTAATACCCCTGCAGGGAGAGCACCATGCCCACGAAGAGACCGGAAACGGCGATGATGAGCACGGTGAGCACCCCCACCGAGAAGAGCTGCTCCAGCAACAACCGCGGCCGCTGCAGCAGCTCGCTCTGCCCTTCCAGAATGCGCAACAGAAGCAGCAGCGCGCGCCCGAGGTGGCGCACCGCCCGGATCCAGCCCGCGCCCAGGCGTGCCAGCGCCTCCATCAGGCCGCTCCCCGGAACAGGTCCCGGGCCAGGTTGGGGGCGGGATAGTGAAAGGGAACCGGCCCATCGGGCAGACCGTGCATGAACTGCCGGGTCCAGTCGGAACCGGACTCCAACAGCTGTTGCGGCGGTCCCTGCTCGATCACCCGCCCGTCGGAGATCACATAGACCAGGTCGGCGATGGCACAGGTCTCCTCCACGTCGTGAGAGACCAGGATGCTGGTGAGCCGCGCCGCGTCGTTGAGCTGCCGGATCAGCTTCACCAGCACCCCCATGGAGATGGGATCCTGGCCGGTGAAAGGCTCGTCGTACATGATCATCATGGGATCCAGCGCCATGGCCCGCGCCAGGGCCACCCGGCGGGCCATGCCACCCGAGAGTTCCGCTGGCATCAGGTGCCGTGCCCCGCGCAGTCCCACCGCCTCCAGCTTCAGCAGCACCAGCTTGCGCAGCATGCTTTCGCTCAGGCGGGTGTGCTCTCGCAGGGGATAGGCGACATTCTCGAACACGTCCAGGTCGGTGAGCAGGGCACCGCTCTGAAACAGCATGCCCATGCGCATGCGCAGCCGGTAGAGTTCCCTGCGCCCGAGCGTATGCACGTTCAGGCCATCCACCTCGATGGTGCCCCGATCGGGCGTGAGCTGCCCGCCGATGAGCTTGAGCAGGGTGGTCTTGCCGGTTCCCGAAGGCCCCATGATGGCGGTCACTCTGCCGCGGGGAATGTCGATGTCCACCCCATCGAAGATCTTGCGATCACCCCGACTGAAGTGGAGGTCGCGAATCTTCACCAGCATCGGTTCGCCCGGTGGCCGGGAACCGGCGACGGAAACCTCCTGCCCCTGTCTCATTCATGCTCCACGTTACGAAAAACAAGCGTTCGATTGTCCCGCCCGCCCCGACTGCGGTCAAGAAAAGGAATCCGCGCATCCGCGCGGGCTGTTACTCTGTTTCGGCAATGTTACGCTTTCATTAAGGAAGGCCTGAAAAATTCGGGCCTTCCTTCGGCACAAGGATGTGCCGGCAAAATCGATCGCTGTAAGCGATTGATTTTGTAGCAAGCCGCAAACCGCGTTTGCGGCGCAGCGCGCCCTGATAAAGCCAAGGATGGCTTTTATCAGGGGTTCCTCTAAGATGCCGCGAATGCCGGTGCGGAAGATCGCCCAACCCTCACGACCCGACCATGAGCAATGTCATTCCCTTCAAGCGTCCCACGACCCGGCAACGCCACCGGGGGAACACCCTCTGCCGGCATGGCCACCACAAGTGGAAGATCGACAAGGAGCGGGTCTTCGACACCAAGGCCGGACGCCTGGTGACTCGATTCGTGTGCAGCCGTTGCGGCGCGGTGCGCACGCAGGCATTGTGATCTCCCAGCCATGCTATCATCGGTCACAGCATCCAGAGCCTGGGGCGACCGCTTGAACGCATCACCGGAACTGAAGCCCACAGACCGGGAGAAGATCCGGCGGCTGGGGCTGGCCGTGCTGGAAACGGAAGCCGACGCGGTACAGGCGCTGGCACGGCGCATCGACGGCAACTTCGTGCGCGCCTGCGAGTACCTTCTCGCCTGCCAGGGCCGCATCGTGGTCACCGGCATGGGCAAATCGGGCCACATCGGCAACAAGATCGCCGCCACCCTGGCGAGCACCGGCAGCCCCGCCTTTTTCGTCCATCCGGGAGAGGCCAGCCACGGGGATCTGGGAATGATCACGGCAGGAGACGTGGTGCTGGCCCTCTCCAATTCAGGCGAAACCACCGAGATCATCACCATCCTGCCACTGATCAAGCGGCTGGGCGTGCCGCTCATCGCCATGACCGGAAACCCCCGCTCCACCCTGGCAAGAGAAGCGGAGGTGAACATCGACGTCAGCGTGGCCAAGGAGGCCTGCCCTCTCGGCCTTGCCCCCACCGCCAGCACCACCGCCACCTTGGCCATGGGGGACGCCCTGGCGGTGGCTCTGCTGGAGGTGCGCGGTTTCACCGAGCAGGACTTCGCCCGCTCGCACCCCGGCGGCAGCCTGGGGCGCAAGCTGCTGCTGCACGTGGAGGACATCATGCATCAGGGGGACAAGATTCCCGCGGTGAACGAATCGGCCACCATCAGCCAGGCGCTGGTGGAGATGACGGCCAAGGGGCTGGGCATGACTGCAGTGGTGGACGACAATCGGCATATTCGCGGCATCTTCACCGATGGTGATCTGCGTCGTACCCTGGATCGTGGGGTGGACCTCCACGCCACTCCGGTGACCGAGGTGATGACGCCCGGAGGCATCACCACCCGTCCCGACCGCCTGGCGGCGGAGGCCCTCAAGCTGATGGAGGAGAACCGGATCAACGCCCTGCTGGTGGTGGATGAACAGGGCCGGCTCACCGGCGCGCTCAACATGCACGACCTGTTGCGGGCCGGCGTGGTCTGAAGTCGACAACTATCCGAGACGAGCAGCCGATGCAGGATATTCTGGAAAAGGCACGCGACATCCGCCTGGTGATCTTCGACGTGGACGGCGTACTCACCGACGGCAGTCTCTACCTGGGGGACGATGGGCAGGAGTACAAGGCCTTCAACTCCCGGGATGGCCACGGGATGGTGATGCTGCGCAACAGCGGCGTGGAGATCGGCATCATCACCGGACGCACTTCGGAAGTGGTGCGCATCCGCATGGAGAGCCTGGGCATCAGCCATCTCTACCAGGGGCAGCGGGACAAGCGCCCCGCCTATCGGGAGCTGAAACAGAAACTGCAGCTGTCCGACAACCAGATCGCCTATGTGGGTGACGACGTGGTGGACCTGCCGGTGATGACCCAGGTAGGGCTGGCCATCGCGGTGCAGAACGCTCACTCTTTCACCCGCCAGCACGCCCACTGGACCACCCCTTCGCCGGGCGGCCGGGGTGCCGCGCGGGAAGTGTGCGAACTGATCATGGAGGCACAGGGCAAGCTCGCCTCCGCGCTGGACGCCTATCTTCGCTGAGCCGTGCGCCTGTTTCTGCTCATTGCTCTCCTGGCATTGCTGCTGCTCTCCTGGTGGGCATTGCAGCCGCCGGATTCAGCCGGAAAACTTTCGCCCGGGGCCGACGAGAAGGACCGCATCGACTATTTCGTCCGCAATCTCGATCTCACCACCTTCGGCGCCGACGGACTTCCCCTCCGACGCCTTCGCGCAGTGGAGTTGAATCACCTGGAACGCAGTGGCAAGACCCTGCTCACCCGTCCCCGCCTGCTGCTGTTCGAGCAGGGACGCCTGCTCTGGGATGCCCGCTCGGAAAAGGGTACGCTTTCCGGCGACCAGCAATTGCTCCAGCTGCATGGCGAAGTCCTGGTGAACCGGACACAGACTCCCAAGTTGCCCGCCATGCAACTGCAGACCCGCGAGTTGCGGGTCCGGCCCGCAGAGTCCTACGCGGAAACCGACCAACCCGTCACCGTTCTCAGCGAGGAGAACTGGATCCAAGCCCTGGGCATGCAAGCCTGGCTGCGCCCTCCCGGCAGGGTCCGTTTCCTGGCCAACACCAGAGCCTACTATGTCATCGACTAGAACGATTTTCCTGATGCTTCTGCTCCTGGCCGCAGGCGGCGCCCTGGCCCTCCCCGAGGATCGGGACGCACCGGTGGAGATCGAATCCGACCAGGCGGATATCGATCAAGGGGAGGCGCGCACCATCTTCACCGGCCATGTCCGGGTCACCCAGGGCACCTTCACTCTGTGGGCCGATCGGCTGGTGGTGCAGTACCGGAACGGCGAACCCTACGAGATCACCGCCACCGGCAACCCGGCACGTTTCCGCGAATTGCCGGAAAAGGGCAAGGACTGGGTGAAGGGCAGTGGCCAGCGCATTCTCTACCGCTTTCATGCCGATGACGTGGTTCTCACCGGCAATGCAGAATTGCAGCAGAACGCCGACAGCTTTCGCAGCGACCGCATCGTCTACGACCGCAAGACGGCCCGCTTGAAGGCCGGCAAGGCGGTGGGGGGCAAGCGAGTGCACGTGATTCTCCAGCCGGCGAAGAAGGAGAATCCGTGAGCTTTCTCACCGCGGAGGGATTGGAGAAACACTACCACCTGAAACCGGTGGTAGATGGAGTCTCATTGCACGTGGACGAAGGCGAGATCGTGGGGCTGCTGGGCCCCAATGGCGCCGGAAAAACCACCTGCTTCTACATGATCATGGGCCTGATCACCGCAGATGCGGGGAATATTTTTCTGGGCGGGCGTGATCTCACCCTCAAGCCCATGCACATACGGGCACGTCACGGGCTGGGCTACCTGGCCCAGGAACCTTCCATATTCCGCCACCTGAGCGCGGAAGACAACCTGCTGGCGGTGCTGGAGCTGCGCAAGGGGCTCAATCGAGCCGCTCGCAAGGAAAGATGTGATCAGCTGCTCCATGAGTTCGGTATCGCCCACCTGCGTGACAAGCCTGCCATCAGCCTCTCTGGCGGCGAACGACGACGACTGGAAATCGCCCGCTCCCTGGCCACGGAACCCCGTATCATTCTTCTGGACGAACCCTTCGCCGGCGTGGACCCCATCTCGGTGGCGGAGATCCAGCAGGCGGTGGCCCGGCTGGCGGCCAGGGGGATCGCCATCCTCATCACCGACCACAATGTGCGTGAGACCCTGGGCATCTGCGAGCGGGCCTACATCATGGCCGATGGCACCGTGCTGGCACAGGGGACCCCGGAAGAGATCCTGGCCAACCCCGAAGTGCGGGAGCGCTACCTGGGGGCCCACTTCCGTCTCTGACATCCTTGGGAGAAAACTCTCATTGACTGTCACCATCTCCTTGGAACCCCTGATCCATGAACTCGCATCCTGCATCCCTCCTGCCGGATTACTGCGTTGAACTTTCTGTCAAAAGCCGGCCATTGGCTGCGAACTTCGCCTTTTACTCGAACCGGAGGGGCGCAACCTGCTTCGTCCAGGATCAAATCAGGAGTTCCTTTGTGACCTGGATCAATAGCCACCATTTCAGTTGGCCCACCGGCATGGGCTAAACTATCCTTCAGTGACCATGGGCTACGAAGGAACCCAAACTCCCTGATGAAACCCTCCATCCAGCTTCGCCTGGGGCAGCAGCTCACCATGACCCCGCAACTGCAGCAGGCCATCCGGCTGCTGCAGCTCTCCACCCTGGAGCTGTCACAGGAGATTCAGCAGGCATTGGAATCCAACCTCATGCTGGAACTGGAGGAGGGGCAGGAAACGCTCCAGGTCAATGGCGAGGAATCCCTCGAGGCGCTGGAACAACCGGAATCCGCCGACTCCATCCAGGAGGCCGAACTGCCCTCCGAAAGCGAGACCATTCCCGAGGAGCTGCCGGTGGATGCCAGCTGGGAAGACCAATACGACATCCCGGTGGTCCGCACCCAATCCAATGGTGAGGAACAGCCCGATTTCCTGGCCCGGGAGAGTCGGGACGAGACGCTACAGGACTACCTTCACTGGCAGCTTAACCTCACCCCCTTCAGCGAACAGGATCGTCAGATCGCCACCGTCATCATCGACGCCATCAATCCGGACGGCTATCTGGAACTGTCGGTGGAAGAGCTGGTGGCGAGTCTGGGGGACGAGGAGATCGGGGAAGAGGAGGTGCTCACGGTGTTACACCGGGTACAGCGCTTCGATCCACCTGGCGTGGCGGCCCGCTCCCCCCAGGAGAGCCTGATGCTGCAGCTGGAGCAGCTGGCGCCGGACACCCCGCTGCGGGACCAGGCCCTGACCCTGCTACGCGACCACTTCGACCTGCTCACCAACGGCAACCGCACCAAGCTGCGCCGCAGCCTGAAGGTGAACGAGGAGGAGCTGGAAGCGATCCTGTCGCTCATTCGTTCTCTCAATCCCCGTCCCGGGGCCAGCATTTCGCCAGCTCAGAACAACTATGTGCAGCCGGACGTCTTCGTGCGCAAGAAGGATGGGCGCTGGGTGGTGTCGCTGAACCCCGAATGCACCCCAAAACTGCGGGTCAACCCGGTCTATGCAGCATTGGTACGGCGATCGGATAACAGCAGCGACAATCTCACCCTCAAGGACCACCTGCAGGAGGCCCGCTGGTTCCTCAAGAGTCTGCAGAGCCGCAACGAAACCCTGCTGCGGGTGGCCACCAAGATCGTGGAGATTCAACAGGACTTCTTCGAAAAAGGCGAAGAGGCGATGAAGCCGCTCATTCTCAAGGACATCGCCGAAGCCCTGGATCTGCATGAATCCACCATCTCCCGGGTCACCTCGAACAAATACATGCACACGCCCAGGGGCGTGCTGGAGTTCAAATATTTCTTCTCCAGCCATCTGGCCACCAGCAGCGGCGCCGATGCCTCGGCCACCGCCATCCGGGCCCGCATCAAGAAGCTGATTCTGGCGGAAGATCCCGCCAAGCCTCTGTCAGACAACAAGATCGCCAACCTGCTCTCCCAGGAAGGGATCAAGGTGGCGAGGCGCACCGTCGCCAAGTACCGTGAAGCCATGGCCATCCCGCCATCCAACGAACGCAAACGTCTCGTCTAACGAAAGGAGAACATCATGCAACTGAGCGTAACCGGTCATCACATCGAACTCACCGATGCCCTGCAAAATTACGTGAAGGAGAAGATCAAACGCATCGAACGCCACTTCGATCATGTGACCAACGTGCATGTCATCCTGAGCCCGGAACGCCATCAACAAAAGGCAGAAGCCACGGTCCATGTGAGTGGCGCCGACGTCTTCGCCTATGCAGTGGAAGACGACATGTATGCTGCCATCGACCTGCTGGTGGACAAGCTCGACCGGCAAATTCTCAAGCACAAGGAAAAATTGCAGAAGCGGGCCCGGGGGGCGAACGGGGCCAAGGCGGCAATGGCCGGCATGCCCGAGTAAAAAACCGGAACGGGCCTGGAGACAAGACAGGAAACGCAATGCATCACAACTTTCAGCGGCGAACCCACCGGCCCCTCTTCAGGCGGCCGGCGGTCCGCCGATCCGAAAGGAGGGAACAGGAGCCGTAGCGGCTGACCTGATTCCGTATCGACGTCATTTTCCCGAAACCGAATTCCAGGCCCGGCCATGCTTCCAGAAGAACTCCTCACCGAAAAACGGATCAGCCTGGACGATCCCGTCAACAGCAAGAAAAAAGTATTGGAGAGGCTTGCCGAACTTCTCACAGTGGAGGGCAGCCCCCCCCGCAGTGAACAGATCTATGAAAAACTCCTGGAGCGGGAAAGACTTGGCAGCACAGGACTGAGCCAGGGCGTGGCCTTGCCCCATGCCCGGGTGCAAGGGCTGCGGGAACCCCGGGGTGCCCTTCTGCGGCTGCGCCAGCCAGTGGATTTCGACGCCCTGGACGGTACACCGGTGGATTTGGTTTTCGGGCTGCTGGTGCCCCAGGAAGCCACCGAGGAACACTTGGCATTGCTGGCCGAGCTGGCCCAATTCTTTGCCGACGACCAGTTGAGCAGTAAGATGCGACGGGTCGGCAGCGCACTGGAAGTGCTGCAACTCCTCTACCCTGCTCCTTTGCCCAATGCGGCGTCGAATCACAGTTAGGGACCTGCTGGATGCCCTGCGCGAGCGGCTCAAGCTGCAGGTGGTGGCCGGAGAGGCCGGTCTGGATCGAACCATCTTCGATGCCTCCAGACCGGGAAAAGGTCATATCATCGCAGGCCCGCTCAACTACATCCATCCCACGCCGATCCAGATCATCGGCCCCATGGAGAAACGCTACCTGGCATCCCTCCCTCATGAGGAGCTGAACCAGTCACTGGAACGACTCTTTCAAGCGGCTCCCGCCGCCATCCTCTTCACCAACCGTCTGAAGCCCCTGCCCCGGTTACTGGAACGGGCGCAGGAGAACGAGACGCCCCTGCTCACCTCCCCCCTTTCGGACAGCCTGGTCCTGGACAACTTGCAGTACTATGCCGCACGTTTCCTGGCGGCCAAGTCCACCTTGCATGGAGTTTTCCTGGAGGTGCTGGGCATGGGGGTGCTCATCACCGGTCATTCGGCGGTGGGCAAAAGCGAACTGGCGCTGGAACTGATCACCCGCGGCCACCGGCTGGTGGCAGACGATGCTCCGGAATTCCGCCGCATCGCACCAGACATCGTGGCCGGCAGCTGTCCACGGCTGCTGCGTGATCTGCTGGAGGTCCGGGGTCTGGGAGTACTGGACATCCGGGCGATGTTCGGCGACAGCTCCATCACAAACAGCATGTATCTGCAACTCATCATCTACCTCAAACGGATGAAGCTGCGCGAGATCGCCGACATGGAGCGATTGCAGGTGGCCTCGCAGACGCGTACCGTACTGGGAGTGGAAATTCCCCAGATCACCGTACCGGTGGCACCGGGCCGTAACCTGGCCATCCTGGTGGAGACTGCGGTGCGCAATCACATGTTGCGTCTCAAGGGCTATGATGCCTCCCGGATCTTCATCGAGCGTCAGCGGCGTGCCATCGAGGAGTCCACGGAATGAGCATCGGCCTGCTCCTGGTCACCCATCCCGGCATCGGAGAGGCACTGCTCTCCAGCGCCTGCACCACCCTCAGCGGCTGTCCCCTGCGCACCCGCTGCGTGGAGGTCCCCCCCGACGCCGACCCGGAACAGCTCATGCAACAGGTGCGTAGCGCGGTGGCTGCCATCGATGACGGCAGCGGTGTGCTGGTGCTCACGGACGCCTACGGCGCCACACCCAGCAACATCGCCTGCCGCCTGCACCAGGAAGAGCATGTACGCATCGTCTCCGGGGTCAACCTACCCATGCTGATTCGTGTCTTCAACTATGCCGAGGACAGCCTGGAATCTCTGGCCAGCAAGGCGGCGGAAGGGGGATTGCGGGGGATTCAGGTCTCCTGCAGGGAAAAGGAATAAATCATCATGCTCACGCGCCAGGTAACCATTCCCAACAGACTCGGACTCCATGCACGAGCCGCCGCCAAGCTGGTGACCACCGCCAGCCGTTTTGCCTCGGAGGTCTTCCTAGAAAAGGAGGAAAACCGGGTCAACGGCAAGAGCATCATGGGGGTGATGATGCTGGCTGCAGGTAAAGGCAGCCGCCTCACCCTCATCACCGACGGGCTGGATGAATATGAGGCAATGGAGGCGCTCTACCAACTCATCCAGGGGGGGTTCGGAGAAGAGGAATGACCCTGGCGCTGCTCGGCATCGGCCTGGACGGGGGCCCCGCCATTGCAGTGGGCAAGGCGGTGGTGCTGACCCGTGGCAATCTCCAGGCGGAGCCACGCATGCTTCAGCACGGCGACGTGGAAGCGGAGGTGAAACGATTCCTCGATGCTGTGGAGACCGCCACCGCCCAGCTCCGGGAGATCCGGGAACGGATACCACCGGACACTCCAGCCGACATTCTGGAGTTCATCGACACCCACCTGCTGATGATGGAGGACAAAGCCATCTCGGAGGCACCGGTGCAACTCATCCGCGACGAGGGCTGCACTGCGGAGTGGGCTCTGCAGCTGCGCCGCAACCAGCTGCTGCGCCTGTTCGACGAGATGGAGGACCCTTACCTGCGTACCCGGCGGGACGACCTTGACCACGTGGTGGACCGCATTATGACGGTGCTACGGGGTGAAGAGACCGCCACCCCCGAGGATATCGATGGCAGAATCGTGGTGTCCGAGGATCTGACACCGGCAGACATCATCCTGCTGCATCACCAGGGCGCAGTCGGCCTGATCACCGAATTCGGCAGCCCCATGTCCCACAGCGCCATCCTGGCGCGCAGTCTGGACCTGCCAGCGGTGGTGGGAGCCCATGGCGCCGCCAGTCTGTTGCGCCCCGGCGAGCTGCTGGTACTGGACGCCGCACATGGCACAGTGCTGGTGGAGTGCCCCCAGGAGACGCTGGCTTTCTTCCGTCACCGCATCGAGGTGGAACGGGCTCACCGACACACCCTAAAGGCGCTCAAGCACGCACCGGCAGTGACCCTCGACGGGCACCGCATCACGCTCCAGGCCAACATCGAACTCCCTGAAGACGTGGAAGCCGCGCTGGAGGCCGGAGCCCAGGGCATCGGCCTGTATCGCACCGAGTTCCTCTACATGAACCGGGAAGCGCTGCCCGATGAAGAGGAGCATTACCACGCCTACCTGGAAGTGGTGGAAGGGATGGGTGAAAGGCCGGTTACCATCCGCACCCTGGATCTGGGCGCAGACAAGCAGTGCGAGTACCAGCCGGAGACCGCCGCATGCACCAACCCGGCGCTGGGGCTGCGGGCCATCCGCCTGTGCCTGAAGGAGACCGCCATCTTCCGAACCCAGATTCGGGCCATTCTTCGCGCCTCCGCGGTGGGACGGGTACAGCTCATGCTGCCCATGCTCACCAACATCCACGAGGCCCGCCTCGCCCGGGCGCTCATCGATGACGAAATCCACAACCTGCGCCAGGCCGGGATCCCGGTGGACGAAAGTTTGCCGGTGGGCGCCATGATCGAAACACCGGCCGCCGCCATCACGGCCGACCATTTCGCCCGGCTGTTCGATTTCCTATCCATCGGCACCAACGACCTCGTCCAGTACACGTTGGCGGTGGACCGCTCCGACGACAGCGTGGCGCACCTCTATGACCCGCTCCACCCCGCCGTGCTTCAGCTCGTCCACCAAGTGGTGGAAGCCTGCCGCCGGCATGGCAAACCGGTCTCCATCTGCGGCGAAATGGCAGGCGACCCCCGCTACCTGCCGCTGGTGCTGGGCATGGGCCTGGAGGTGCTCAGCATGCATCCCGCCTCCCTGCTGGAGGCACGCCAACAGGTCCGCCATCTCCATTGGCACCAGTTGCAGCAGGAGACCACCCGGCTGATGCAGTCGCTGGATCCAGACCAGTTGGAACGCCAGGTGGCGCAGCTGGGCCGCTGAACGGCATTGCAAAAAAGGCCTAATCCGGCTGCATTCCATATTCCAGTCTGCAATCTCCATACCAAGCTGTTAAACTGGCGCCCTCCCCGCACCACCCTTCCCACAGGCAAGATCTCGAAATGACCACCGGCGCCCCCCAAGACGAGAGCGAAGGCGACGTCTCCTTCCTGCTCCGCATCCAGGAACTGCTGGAAGAGGACAACTGGCGCGAAGCGGCCGACCTGCTGCGCAAGCTGCCGCCGGCGGAGATCGCCCACGTGCTGGAGGCGCTGCCCCTGACCCAGCGACAGATCCTGTGGGACCTCCTGGACATCGACCAGGACGGCGAGACCCTCATGGAGCTCACCGAGGGGGTGCGCAACGAGCTGGTCCAGAACATGGACCAGGAAGAGATCGTCGCCGCCACGGAAAACATGGATGTGGACGACCTGGCGGACTTCATCCAGGAGCTGCCGGTGGACGTCACCCGGGAGATCCTAGAGTCTCTGGACGAGCAGGATCGCCAACGCCTGGAGACCGTCCTCTCCTATCCCGAGGACACCGCAGGCGGCCTGATGAACACCGACACGGTGACGGTGCGTCCCGAGGTGACCCTGGACGTGGTGCTGCGCTACCTGCGCCAGCTGGGAGACCGGGTGCCACGCAATACCGACCAGCTGTTCGTCACCAACCGGCAGGACAAGTACCTGGGCGCCCTGCGCCTCTCCGACCTGGTCACCCACGATCCGCAGCAGACGGTGGCCGAGGTGATGAACCTGGATGTCAAGCCCTTCAAGGCCTACGCCGATGCCTCGGAAGTGGCGCGCCGGTTCGAGCAGTACGACCTGTTGTCGGCACCGGTGGTGGACGACGAAGGCAAGCTGGTGGGGCGGATCACGGTGGACGACGTGGTGGACCTCATCCGTGAGGAGGGGGAACACCAGTTCATGGGATCGGCCGGTCTGTCCGAGGACGAGGACATGTTCGCGCCGGTACTCGAGAGCTCCAAACGCCGCGCGGTCTGGCTGGGCATCAACCTGCTCACCGCCTTTCTCGCCTCCTGGGTCATCGGCCAGTTCCAGGAGACCCTGGACAAGATCGTGGCGCTGGCGGTGCTGATGCCCATCGTCGCCAGCATGGGGGGCGTGGGTGGCACCCAAACCCTCACCCTGGCCATCCGTGGCATCGCCCTGGGCCAGCTCTCTGGCAAGAACGCCATCTACCTGGTGATGAAGGAGCTGGCGGTGGCTGCCATCAACGGCATCGTCTGGGCGGTGGTGGTGGGACTCATCGCCAGTTACTGGTTCCACAGCACCGACATCGCCCTGGTGATCGGTGCGGCCATGATCATCAATCTCATCGCCGCCGCCGTCACCGGCGCCGTGCTGCCACTGGTGCTGGAAAAACTGGGCATCGATCCTGCACTGGCTGGCGGCGTGTTGCTCACCACCGTCACCGACGTGGTAGGCTTTCTCTCCTTCCTGGGTTTGGCGACGCTGTTCCTGTTGTGAAGCAGCCAGTGTAGGTCGGGCTTCAGCCCGACAACCGCAATACTTTCGGGGCGCAGCCGCCCCGGTTCTCGTGGCAGGAACGCCGTGAATACATCCCTGTAGGCTCCGCCTCGGCATCCCTGCCTCGGAGGTCCTGCCACGAGAACCGGGCCGTCGGCTTGCAGGCTGACTGGGAAAGTTGTCGGGCTGAAGCCCGACCTACGCCCTCACCCTTCCGAGGCGCAACCGCACTCGTTGTCGCCGGGATCCGGGGTGGTGTCGGCCTCCCCTTCGCCGAGAGTCTCCTTGCGCATCATCTCCTCCACCTGGCGGTTGCGCGCCTCGATCTCGGCCTTGGTGCGCGCCTCCCAGATCTCGCGCCGCTCGGCCACCCGCTTCTCCCAGGCCCCGGGTTTCTCCGGCACCAGCTTCTCACCGAACAGCGCCTGGCGCATGAACTTGTAGGCGAACTGCAACAGGGCCACGTCGTCCTTCTCGATCTGCTGGTAGGTCTCCTCGGGGATCTCGTAGCTGGCTTTGAACTTGTCGCTGAGGACGAAGCGGCGGAACATGTCGGTATTGTAGGAGGCCATGAAGAAGAGCTGCAGGCTCATCTCGCTCGGCTTGCCCACGCCGGGGCCGGCCGACTTCTTCTTGAGGATCAGCTCGTACCAGCCCTGGTTGTAGAAGTCGAACTCGTCGCACCCCTGCTCCTTGCGGTATTCGGCTACGGTGATCTCCCGGTCCTCCTCGTGGCCCTTGCAATGCTCCTCCAGCACCAGCGAGTACTGGGTCTTGGGCTGGCTGGAGTCCTTCTCTCGGATGGTGAGCATGGCCAGCGGGTAGTAGCGGCAGACGGTGGGGCGATCCTCGTAGACGGAGCACCCTTTCCCTTCATCGAGAAAGACACAGGCCCCCTCATCGGTGGTCTTCAGCTTCAGCCCCGGCACCTTGTCCTGGTCCATGGGGAAGGGGTAGGTGTACTCCCTGAGAAACTCCTCGGAGGTCATGCCGAAGCGTTTCTTCAGACGCAGGATGTCGTAGGGCGCCAGGGTGATGTCGGCCATCTTGCAGCAGGCGTTGAAACAGGAGATGCCGGGGTGGCAGTTGAATTTCAGCTTGCTCTCGGGCTCCAGCACCTTGGGCAGGGTGGGACTCTTGAAGGGGATGTCGAACTTTTCGTCACTCATGTTGGGAACCTCGGCCAGGCCCGGCCTGGCGTGGAAATCTTCAATCGACGGGAAACTGGTCAATTATCGATCAATTCGCCCTCGATTGCAGACTGGTTTTCCGTCTGGAAATCGAAAGAAAAAATCCGGGCGCCTCGCGGCGCCCGGATTCCGTCCGTCAGACTGTCAGGCAGTGATTACTTGAACAGCTTGGACTTGTCGACCAGATCCTTGTGAGCCCGCTTGAAGCAGGTCCAGGTCTTGGTCTCCTTGTCGTAGACGGAGTTGACGAAGCACTTCCAGTTCTCCTCGTCCACGAAGTTCTTGTCCATCCGGTAGTAGAAGCCCGGATAGCGCGACTCCTCGCGGAACTGGATGTGCTTCATGTGGGCCTCCGCGGTGAGGATGCGGTGGTAGTTCTCCCATGCGCGCAGGAGCTCGTGGAGGTCCTTGGCACGCATCTTCAGGGAGTCTTCCTTCAGCATCTCCAGCTTCTCTTCGGCCAGCTTGAGCATGTGCTCGTTGGTGGTGTAGTAGGTCGCCACGCCAGCCACATACTCGTCCATGATCTTCTGCAGACGGAACTGCAGCATCCGGGGAGTGATGTAGTTGGGGTTGACGTCGATGGCCGTGGTGTAGTCCTTGTGCTCCAGATAGTTGCGCACCGGACGGTAGATCTCCTCCACCAGCTCTTCCACCGAAGTGTCCAGCTCGGGCACCCAATCCTTGTTGTCCATGACGAACTTCACCATGGACTTGGCGCACATGCGACCCTCGGCATGGGAGCCGGAGGAGAACTTGTGGCCGGAGGCGCCCACGCCGTCACCTGCGGTGAACAGGCCGGTGACGGTGGTCATGCCACGGTAGCCCCAGTTCCAGCCCTCCGGCAGGTGGGAAGGGATCTTGTCCTTCTCGGGATGCTCCTCGGTGGTGGGGGCACCCACATCGTCGGGACCAGAGACCCAGATGCCGCAGCAGCCGGAGTGGGAACCAAGCAGGTAGGGCTCAGTGGGCATCAGCTCGGAGTTCTTCTTGTCCGGCTCGATGTTCTCGCCGGCCCAGATGCCGCACTGGCCGATGCACATGTCGAGGAAGTCTTCCCAGGCTTCCGCCTCGAGGTGCTTCACCTCGCGGGGAGACAAGGTCTCGCGCAGGTTGGCCAGGGCAGTCACGGTATCCATCCAGATGGGACCACGACCTTCGCGCATCTCCTTCAGCATCAGGTGGTTACGCAGACAGGAGGCGGGCACGGCTGCCTGCCCGTAGGGCGGGTAGTCGTCCAGCATATCCTTGTTGCGCTCCATGTACACTTCGCCATCGCCGTTGGTGGCCTTGGACTTGAACAGCAGGAACCAGGCACCCACGGGACCGTAACCATCCTTGAAGCGGGTGGGCACGAAGCGGTTCTCCATCATGGTCAGCTCGGCGCCGGCCTCGGCAGCCATGGCATAGGTGGAGCCGGCGTTCCACACGGGATACCAGGCGCGGCCCTGACCCTCGCCCACGGAGCGGGGGCGGAAGATGTTCACGCAGCCGCCGGCGGCCAGCATGCAGGCCTTGAACTTGTAGACGTAGAGCTTGTGCTCGCGCACGGAGAAGCCCACGGCGCCGGCCACGCGGTTCTTGTCCTTCTTGTCATTCACCAGCTTGACGATGAAGACGCGCTCCTGGATGTTGTCCACGCCCAGCGCCTTCTTGGCGGCCTCGGCGACGATCCACTTGTAGGACTCACCGTTGATCATGATCTGCCACTTACCGGAGCGCACCGGCTTGCCGCCATCCTTCAGCGGGGGCAGGCCCTCGGCGCCGTTGTGGCGCTCGCCGTTCTCGTCCAGTTTCCAGATGGGCAGGCCCCACTCCTCGAACAGGTGCACGGATTCGTCCACGTGGCGGCCCAGGTCGTAGGCCAGGTCGTCACGAGTGATACCCATCAGGTCGTTGGAGACCATGCGGGCATAGTCGGCCGGATCCTGCTCGGGACCGATGTAAGTGTTGATGGCGGACAGGCCCTGGGCCACGGCGCCGGAACGGTCCACGGCGGCCTTGTCCACCAGCTTGACGCTGATGTCCACGCCTTCCTTCTTGGCAGCATCGATCCAGGGACCGATCTCGTAGGCGGTACCACAGGCAGCCATGCCGCCGCCGATGATGAGGATATCGACCTCTTCTTCGACGATTTCGGGGTTTCCGAATTCAGCCATTTCTTTTACCTCTAGAAGTTTCTATACCAAAAAAACGATTACTTGCAGATCAGCTCGCTGGGATCGCCTTCGCGGAAACCATTGACCTGCACGAAGAAGCCGGGCTTGTCGATGTTGTTGATATCGGCCTCGGGCTTGCCGCCATAGGGATCGATGGAGCCCTCGGGGGTGGTGCGGATGGGGAACTTGAAGCGCTTCATGGTGCCGTTGCGGAACTTGATGGTCCACATGATGGAGTCGGTGCCACGCAGGGGCTGCACGGAGGCGCCCAGGGGCACGATGTCTGCATAGGGACGTGCCTCGATGGCGTTCTGCGGGCAGATCTTGACGCAGGAGTAGCACTCCCAGCACTGATCCGGCTCCTGGTTGAAGGACTTCATGGCATGACCGGTGAGGGAGCCGTCCATGTCCAGCTTCATCAGGTCGTGGGGGCAGATGTACATGCAAGCGGTCTTGTCCTGACCCTTGCAACCATCGCACTTATCGGTACGTACGAATGTAGGCATCGATTTCTCCTAAGGTTGTCACTGCAGTGGATTGGGGCCGCCGTAGCGGCTGCCTAAATTCGGAAGGCCCCTTGGAGCACTTCCGGAATCTCGTCATTTGCCTGCGGACCCGGGCGCTGGCCGCAAGGGTCGGCGCACAGAAAAGCCCCAGGGCAAAAGGGGTGAGTAAAAATAGTTTTTTGCCGCCAAAAAGGCCAAACAATTTTACCGGTAGCAGCTATAAAGAGGCTTTATCTGCGGGGTTTATCACCCTTGGAAAACCCCGTGCCGGGTGTCAGAATCCTCCGAACAAGGCCATCACTTGCATGATCTTCCATGAACCAGCAGCCCCCAGCCGACGCCCTGCTTCTCATCGCTCCCGGCTGTCCCCACTGCCAGGCGGTGCTCAACAATCTCTCCGAGATGGTGAAGAAGGGGGAGATCGGCCGCCTGGAGGTGGTCAACATCGCCGTTCACCCGGAGGCGGCGCGGGAGGCCGGAGTGCGCAGCGTACCCTGGACCCGCCTCGGCCCTTTCGAGCTGGCCGGCGACTACACCCTGGGAGAACTCCGCGACTGGGCCCGAAAGGCGGCCGGCGGCGGCGCCACGGCCGACTACATCCGTGAGCTGCTGGAGCAGCAACAGCTCGACGAGGCGGTGGCCTACCTGAAGAAGCATCCCGAAGCCCTCCCCGGCTTGCTGGAACTGATGGAGGAGGAGGAGCAGTCCCTGGGGGTAAAGTTCGGCGTGGGCGCCATCTTCGAGGCGCTTGCCGGAAGTGACGCTCTGCGCTCTCTGGTCCCCGAGCTGGAGAAGCTGGCCGACTCCCCTCGTGCCGACCTGCGCGCCGACGCCGCCCATTACCTGGGGCTGGCGGGCGCCTCCTCGGCGATCCCGGTACTGGAGCGACTACTCGAAGACGAAAACCCGGACGTACGGGAGATCGCCCGGGAATCCCTGGAGACTCTGCGTACATGAACGCCCGCGCCACCCTGATGGCGGGCGCCCTGGCAGGCTTTTTCACAGTGCTACTGGGCGCCGTGGGTGCACATGCCCTGGCCGGCCGCCCGGCCACGGAGCTGGTGCTGTGGCACAAAGCGGTACACTACCAAGGGCTGCACGCCTTGGCGTTGCTGGTTACCGGGCTACTGTTGCGACATCGTGACAAGGGCACCTTGCGCTGGGCGGCCGGTCTCTTCCTTCTGGGCATAGGTCTCTTCAGCGGCAGCCTCTATCTGCTCGCGCTCACTGGAGCGAGACCCTTGAGCTGGGTCACTCCTTTCGGGGGCAGCGCCTTCCTGGTGGGCTGGCTGCTATTGGCTTTGGCGGTTTGGAGGACATAGGACACGATGAAAGAAAAGTTGTCCACCCTGGACCGGGGGACCAAGATCTACGCAGGCATCCTGCTGGCAGCGGTGCTCGGGCTGGCGGTGATGGCCCTGTACCAGCCGCCCAAGGTGCGCGAGCTCAACCGAAATCTGGCAGCCGATCCCCAGGTGGCCGCCTTTCCCTATCCCTTTCGCGTGGTGCGGGTGGAGAACGGCGTAGCCGTTCTGAGCACTCCCCGCTCCACCCTGGTGCCGGTGGCCGAGGTGCTGGGCCGGCTCTTCCCGGAAGTGGCCAACCTGCCCCCCGACTCCCCGCGCTTCCAAGAGATGCAGCGCCGTCTCGCCAAGGTGCAGAAAAGAGCCAAGGCGATCGTCTTGCAGGATCCCGACATCCGTGGCGTGCGCTGGGAGCTGGACCGGAACTGGCTCCTGCAGCACGGCATCCAGGTGCCCCCTGGCCCCTGAGCCCCTTTTTCCGATCACGGCCCCAAGAGGTTCGACCCGCCACAATGAAGAAAGGGCGCCGAAGCGCCCTCTCCATTCATCCGCAGAACCGGGATCAGCTCACCTTGGGATCCAGCGAACCGCTCTCGTAGCGCTTGTACATCTCCTCCAGAGAGATGGGTTTGATCTTGGAGGCGTGACCGGCACTGCCGAAGGCCTCGTAGCGCGCCTTGCAGATCTCCTTCATGGCCTGGGTGGCAGCCTTGAGGAACTTGCGCGGATCGAAGTTGGAAGGATTGTCGTGCAGGTGCTTGCGGATGGCACCGGTGGAGGCCATGCGCAGGTCGGTGTCGATGTTCACCTTGCGCACTCCATGCTTGATGCCTTCCACGATCTCTTCCACCGGCACACCGTAGGTCTCGCCCATGTCGCCACCATACTCGTTGATGACCTTGAGCCACTCCTGGGGTACCGAGGAGGAGCCGTGCATCACCAGGTGGGTGTCAGGGATACGCGCGTGGATCTCCTTGATGCGGTCGATGCGCAGCACCTCACCCGTGGGCGGCTTGGTGAACTTGTAGGCACCGTGGGAGGTGCCAATGGCGATGGCCAGGGCATCCACCCCGGTCTGCTTGACGAAGTCGGCAGCCTGGTCGGGATCGGTGAGCAGCTGGTCCATGTCCAGCTTACCTTCGGCACCGTGGCCGTCCTCCTCGCCCATCATGCCGGTCTCCAGGGAACCCAGGCAGCCCAGCTCGCCTTCCACCGAGACGCCGCCGGCGTGAGCCATCTCCACCACCTTGCGGGTCACCTCCACGTTGTACTCATAGGTGGAGGGAGTCTTCATGTCCGGCATCAGGGAGCCATCCATCATCACCGAAGTGAAGCCGGACTGGATGGAGCGCAGGCAGACACCGGGCTCGGAGCCATGGTCCTGGTGCATCACCACAGGAATATGGGGATACATCTCCACCGCCGCCGCCACCAGGTGACGCAGGAAGGGCTCGCCGGCATAGGAACGGGCGCCCGCCGACCCTTGCATGATCACCGGACTGTCGCACTCGTCGGCAGCCTGCATGATGGCGTGCACCTGCTCCATATTGTTCACGTTGAAGGCGGGCATGCCGAAATCGTGTTCGGCCGCGTAGTCGAGCAATTGTCGCATGGAAATCAGTGCCATGATTCTCTCCTTTTTCGGGTTATCTGCTTGAAATCAATTTTCTTCGGGAACGTAGACATCGCCCACCCGGACGATCTTCATCACGTTGGTGCCCCCCTGCACGCCGGACAGGTCCCCCTTGGTGATGATCACCAGGTCACCATCACGCACCGCGCCCCGCCTCCGCAGCTCTTCGATCACCTCGAAGTTGGCCTTCTGCGAGTTGACTCCAGTAACGTCGAAGCTCACCGGGTAGACCCCCCGATAGAGGGTCACCTTGCGGCGGGTGGAGACATGCGGGGTGAGCGCATAAATTGGGATGCCGGAGGAGATGCGGGACATCCACTTGGCGGTGGAGCCCGACTCGGTGAGGGCGGCGATGGCCTTCACTCCCAGGTGATTGGCGGTGTACATGGCGGCCATGGCGATGGCCTCGTCGATGCGGCCGAAGACGCTATGCAGGCGATGGTCGGACATGCGCGTCACCGCCTGCTTCTCCGCCTCGGCGCAGACCCGCACCATGGCCTCCACCGCCTTCCCGGGAAACTTGCCAGCAGCGGTCTCGGCCGACAGCATCACCGCATCGGTGCCATCGAGCACGGCGTTGGCCACGTCGAACACTTCGGCGCGAGTGGGAATGGGGCTGTCGATCATGGACTGCATCATCTGGGTGGCGGTGATCACCACACAGTTCATGGAGCGCGCCTTCTTGATCAGGTCCTTCTGCACCGCCGGCAGCTCGGCATCACCGATCTCCACACCGAGATCGCCGCGGGCGATCATGATGGCATCGGAGGCGTCGATGATCTCGTCGATGCACTCCAGCGCCTCGGCCCGTTCGATCTTTGAGACGATGCCGCCATGCCCACCGGCCTCGCGCAGCAGCTTGCGCGCGGTATTCACATCGTCGGCACAGCGCACGAAGGAGACCGCCAGGTAGTCCGCCTCGATGGAAGCGGCGAACTTGATGTCCTCCTTGTCCTTGTCGGTGAGCGCCGGCGCCGAAAGCCCACCCCCCTGTTTGTTGAGCCCTTTCTTGTCGGAGAGAATGCCGCCCACGGTGACCTTGCAGCGCACTTCGTGGTCGATCACCTCGTCCACCCAGAGCACGATCTGACCGTCGTCCAGCAACAGGGTGTCCCCACGGGAGACCTCTTCCGGCAATGACTTGTAGGTGACGCTCACTCGCTCCTGGTTACCGGCGTCGGCGGGCAGGGCGGCATCCAGGATGAAGTGATCCCCTTCGTGGAGCACGATGGGCCCCTCGGCGAAGGAGCCGATGCGGATCTTGGGACCTTGCAGGTCCACCAGCACCCCCACCTGCCGACCCGAAGCACGGCAGCGGTTGCGGATTCGTTCCGCCCGCTCGGCGTGCTCCTCATGGGTGGCGTGGGAGAGGTTGAGACGCACCACGTCCACACCAGCGGCGATCACCTCGTCCAGCATCTTGAGGTCGTCGGTGGCCGGGCCCAGCGTGGCTACGATCTTGGTACGTCTTGGCATCTGCTCTCTTCTCCGCGAATGAAGGTGACCGGAGGCCGGTCAGGAATTGGCGCGCTCCTCCAGGATGGCCACCGCAGGCAGCTTCTTGCCCTCGAGGAACTCCAGGAAGGCGCCGCCACCTGTCGAAATATAGGATATCCGGTCCGCCAGACCGTATTTGTCCACCGCCGCCAGGGTATCCCCGCCGCCGGCGATGGAGAAGGCGCTGGACTCGGCGATGGCCTCGCCCAAGATCCGGGTGCCCTCCCCGAACTGGTCGAACTCGAACACCCCGACGGGGCCGTTCCAGACGATGGTACCGGCCGCCTTCATCATCTCTGCAAAGCGGGCGGCGGTCTCAGGACCGATGTCGAAGATCATGTCGTCATCGGCCACCTCGTCCACCTTTTTCACCGTGGCTTCGGCATTCTCGGAAAACTCCTTGCCCACCACCACGTCGCTGGGGATGGGGATCTCGCCGCCCTTGGCCTTGGCGGTCTCCATCAGGCGCTTGGCCTCGTCCACCAGGTCTGGCTCGTAGAGCGACTTGCCCACGCTGTAGCCGGCCGCGGCGATGAAGGTGTTGGCGATACCACCGCCGGGGATGAGCTGGTCCACCACCTTGGAAAGGCTTTCCAGCACGGTGAGCTTGGTGGAGACCTTGGAGCCGCCGACGATGGCCACCATGGGCCGAGCCGGATCGTTGAGCGCCTTGCCCAACGCCTCCAGCTCACCAGCCAGCAACGGACCGGCGCAGGCCACGGGGGCGTACTTGGCCACACCGTAGGTGGAGGCCTGAGCACGGTGAGCGGTGCCGAAGGCGTCCATCACGAAGACGTCACAGAGGGCGGCATATTTCTTGGAGAGCTCCTCGTCGCACTTCTTCTCGCCCTTGTTGAAGCGTACGTTTTCCAGCAGCACCACCTCGCCTTCGCCCACCTCGGGCGGATTGTCGAGATAGTCCTTGATCAAGCGAACCTCTTTACCAAGGATTCCCGACAGGTGGTCGGCCACCGGCTTGAGAGAAAACTGCTCGTCGTACTCACCCTCGGTGGGACGCCCCAGATGGGACATGAGCATCACCCGGGCACCGGCTTCGACACACTTCTCGATGGTGGGCAGGGAAGCGCGGATGCGCTTGTCGGACGCCACCTTGCCATCCTTGATGGGTACGTTGAGATCCTGGCGAATCAGCACGCGCTTTCCGGCCAGGTCGAGATCGGTCATCTTGATTATGGACATGATGCTGCCTCCTGCTGGATAGTCTTTGGAAACCGGTTCGCCTTGCGCCAGAACCCGCGACCTGCCCTGAGAGCGAGGGGCGGGGGTCTCTTGGCAAGGTTTCGGCAGCAGGGATGCTGCCGCAAAGCCTACAGGGATGTATTCACGGCGTCCCTGCCAAGAGGTCCCCGCCACCCGCCCCCGAGGCGCTTTGGCCGGGCAAGGCTTCAAGAACGATTTGCAAAGGCTCCCAGCCTTTGCAAATGGCTCTGAGCCATCGAGAGATGGCGGCGGCTTGCCCGGCACCGGGCAAGCCGCCGTTCCTAACCACCTACATCAGTTCTTGGCCACGTGCTGCACGAAACGCATCATGTTGCAGGTGTAGCCATACTCGTTGTCGTACCAAGCCACCACCTTGACGAAGGTGTCATCCAGCTGGATGCCGGCACCGGCGTCGAAGATGGAAGAGAAGCCCACGCCGCGGAAATCGGTGGAAACAACCTTCTCATCGGTGTAGGAGAGGGTCTCACCCAAAGGCTTGCTCTCGGAAGCGGCCTTCATGGCGGCGCAGATGTCGTCGTAGCTGGCCGGCTTCTCCAGCTCGGCGGTCAGGTCCACCACGGAGACGTCGGAGGTGGGCACGCGGAAGGCCATGCCGGTGAGCTTGCCGTTGAGCTCGGGCAGCACCTTGCCCACCGCCTTGGCGGCGCCGGTGGAGGAGGGGATGATGTTCTCCAGAATACCGCGGCCGCCGCGCCAGTCCTTCATGGAGGGCCCGTCCACCGTCTTCTGGGTGGCCGTGGCGGCGTGCACGGTGCTCATCAGGCCACGCTTGATGCCCCAGTTGTCATGCAGCACCTTGGCGACGGGCGCCAGGCAGTTGGTGGTGCAGGAGGCGGCGGAGACGATGGTCTGACCGTCGTAGGCGTCCTGGTTCACGCCGTAGACGAACATGGGGGTGTCGTCCTTGGAGGGGGCGGACATCACCACCTTCTTGGCACCGGCCTGCAGGTGCTTCTCGGCACCCTCCTTGGTGAGGAAGAAACCGGTACAGTCCACCACCACGTCGGCGCCCACCTCGTCCCATTTCAGGTTGGCGGGGTCACGCTCGGCGGTTAGGCGGATCTTCTTGCCGTCGATGACGAAATTGCCATCCTCCACGGCGATCTCCTTGGGGAAACGGCCGTGCACCGAATCGTACTTGAGCATGTAGGCAAGGTAATCGGCTTCCAGCAGGTCGTTGATGCCGACGATCTCGATCTCGGGGAACTCGTTGGTCACCGCGCGCATGACCATGCGGCCGATGCGGCCGAATCCATTGATGCCAACCTTGATAGTCATAGCTTTACTCCAGAATTTTCAGATTGAACGAAACGACGAAGAGTGGACCCCCTCCCGTAGGAGGAGGTCGGGAAGGGTCAACCCATCACCCCTTTGACGGCGCCCACGACGTGATCCACGGTGAAGCCGAAATGGGGGAAGAGCACATTGGCCGGAGCCGACTCGCCGAAGCGGTCGATGCCGATGACACGGCCTTGCGGGCCCACATACTTCCACCAGAAGTCGGTGACCCCGGCCTCCACGGCCACCCGCGCGGTGACGTCCGAGGGGAGCACCGACTCGCGATATTCATGATCCTGCAGGTCGAACACCTCGGTACAGGGCATGGAGACCACGCGCACCTTGTGGCCCTCTTCCTCCAGCTGCTTGGCGGCTTCCATGGCCAAGGCCACCTCGGAGCCGGTGGCGATGATGATCGCCTCGGGCTTGCCGCCGCAATCCTTGAGGATATAGCCACCATGGGCGATGAGGGAGAGCTGCTCGTCGGAGCGCACCTGGTGCGGCAGCCCCTGGCGAGAGAAGATCAGGCTGGTGGGACCGTCCTTGCGCTCGATGGCCGCACGCCAGGCCACCGCCGTCTCCACCGCGTCACAGGGGCGCCAGTTGTGCATGTTGGGCAACAGGCGAAGAGTGGAGATCTGCTCGATGGGCTGGTGGGTGGGGCCGTCCTCACCCAGACCGATGGAATCGTGGGTGTAGACGAAGATGCTCTGCACCCCCATCAGGGCCGCCATGCGCAGGGCGTTGCGGGCGTACTCCGAGAACATCAGGAAGGTGCCGCCGAAGGGGATGAAGCCGCCGTGCAGCGCCACCCCGTTCATGATCGCCGACATGCCGAATTCGCGCACCCCATAAGAGATGTAGTTGCCGTCGGCCACGGTGTCGGTGATGGTCTTCGCCTCGGGCCAGGCGGTGAGATTGGAGGGGGTCAGGTCGGCCGAACCGCCCAGGAACTCGGGCAACGCCTTGGCGTAGGCGGTGATCGCCTGCTGCGACGCCTTGCGGGTGGCGGGGCTCTCGGCCGCCTCGTCCGCCGCCTTGATGTAGTCGTCGGCCACCTGCTCCCAGTTTTCCGGCAGCTCGCCCTTCATGCGGCGCTCGAACTCCGCCGCCAGCTCGGGATACTCCGCCTTGTAGGCCTCGAACTTCTTGTTCCACGCCTCCTCGGCCTCGCGACCCTTCTCCCGGGCATCCCAGGCCTGGTAGATCTCGTCGGGGATCTCGAAGGGAGGATAGGGCCAGCCCAGGTTCTCACGGGTGGCCTTGATCTCGTCCTCGCCCAGGGGCGCGCCGTGACAGTCATGGCTGCCGCAGAGATTGGGGGCGCCGTAGCCGATGATGGTCTTGCAGCAGATCAGAGTGGGCTTGTTGTTTACCGACTTGGCCTCGTGGATGGCCTTGTCGATGGCCTCGGGGTCATGGCCGTCCACGTCCCGGATCACGTGCCAGCCATAGGCCTCGAACCGCTTGGGCGTGTCGTCGCGGAACCACCCCTCGGTGTGGCCGTCGATGGAGATGCCGTTGTCATCCCAGAAGGCGATGAGCTTGCCCAGCCCCCAAACGCCGGCCAGGGAGCAGGCCTCATGGGAGATCCCCTCCATCATGCAGCCGTCGCCCAGGAATACCCAGGTGTAGTGGTCCACGATATCGTGGCCGGGACGGTTGAACTGGGCCGCCAGGGTGCGCTCGGCCAGGGCCATGCCCACGGCATTGGTGATGCCCTGCCCCAGGGGACCAGTGGTGGTCTCCACGCCGGGCGTGTACCCATACTCGGGATGGCCAGGGGTCTTGGAGTGGAGCTGGCGGAAGGCCTTGAGGTCGTCGATGCTCAGATCGTAGCCGGTGAGGTGCAGCAGGGAATAGATGAGCATGGAGCCGTGGCCATTGGAGAGCACGAAGCGGTCCCGGTCGTACCACTTGGGATTGTTGGGGTTGTGCTTGAGGTGGTCCCGCCACAATACCTCGGCAATGTCCGCCATTCCCATGGGTGCGCCGGGATGGCCCGACTTGGCTTTCTGGACGGCATCCATGCTCAGGGCACGGATGGCATTGGCTAGATCTCTACGCGAGGACATAAGCCCCTCCTTGAAAATTGTGTTGCGATCTTGACGAAAAAACTTCTGCCTCCCCCGCCCGCCAGGGATGCGGTGGATGCGGAATCCTGCCTTCAGGTGACCGACCCGCCACGAGCGCGGTGCGGCCTCATTGCCTGCTGCCCCGAAAGGAAGTCAGTTGGCCATTTTCCCAGAAGCATAACAAGGGTGACAATGGGGAAGTACCCTAGATTTTGAATATGCCCATAAGCTGAAACGGGCCCGCTGACCGGCCGCCAACCGGCCAAGGTGGACAAAACCCCCAGCCATACGATTACTTGCGCCCCTCAACTCTCCTCTTTCCACTTGATGGAACAACCCATGCTGGGAACCTGCTCTTCTGGCCCTCTTCCGGTCCGGGCCACCTGCACCATCGCCTCGAACAACTCCCGTCGCGCATCGGGCGGCGCCGCCTCCTTCCGGCTGGCGTCCAGGCGCCCACGGTACTGGAGCTCGAGGTTGGCGTTGTAGCCGAAGAAATCGGGCGTGCAGACTGCGCCGTAGGCCTTGGCCACCTCCTGGGTCTCATCGAACAGGTAGGGAAAGGGGAAATCGTACTCCTCGGCCACCTTCTTCATGTTCTCGAAGGAGTCCTCCTCGTACAGAGAAGGGTCGTTGGACATGATGGCCACCGAACTCACCCCGTAATCGAGCAGCTCGCGCGTATCCCGCACCAGGCGGTCGCGGATCGCCTTGACGTAGGGGCAGTGGTTGCAGATGAACATCACCAGGGTGCCCTTCTCGCCCCGGCAGTCCTCCAGGGTCCAGATCTTTCCGTCCACGCCGGGAAGCGCGAAATCCACCGCCGGCTTGCCAAATTCACATACGGGGGTCTGCAGCGATACCATGGGTCGGCTCCTCCCTCTCGAATCTGCGAAGTGGTGCAATATATCAGCGACGCGACAGAATTAAAAAGTTGACAATACTGCCTCTTCCTGAATAATGGCTCCGCCAGCGCCAATTTGATCTCAGATTGCGGGCGCTATAGAAATGCAGCTAAAGCGAGATTCCGGCCCAGGCCGTGAAACCCGCCTTTGCTGCGCAAGGCGGGTTTTTTCATTCCCGGTACCGATCAACCTGGTTTGCCGACCACCCTTGAGAAAATCCGGCATGGAGTCACGCCTGGCAGGCCGGCCCGGGATCATTCAAACCAAGAGACAAGGAACCATTTTTCATGAGCGATTTCATCTTCACCTCGGAATCGGTTGCCGAGGGCCATCCCGATAAGGTGGCCGACCAGATCTCCGACGCCATCCTGGATGCCATCCTCGAACAGGACCCCAACCCGGAACAGGCCCGGGTGGCCTGCGAGACCCTGGTCAAGACCGGCGCTGTGATCGTCGCCGGGGAGATCACCACGGACGCCTGGGTCGATCTCGACGAGGTGGTGCGGGGAGTGGTGTGCGATATCGGCTACACCAGTTCCAGCGTGGGATTCGACGGCAGTACCTGCGCAGTGATGTCCCTCATCGGCAAGCAGTCGGGCGACATCGCCATGGGCGTGGACCGGGAGGCGCCGGAAAAACAGGGGGCAGGCGACCAGGGGATGATGTTCGGCTACGCCACCAACGAGACCGAAGTACTGATGCCGGCTCCCATCCACTACGCCCACCGGCTGGTGCAGCGCCAGGCGGAGATGCGCAAGACCCAGGTACTGCCCTGGCTCCGCCCCGACGCCAAGAGCCAGGTGACCCTGCGCTACCGCGATGGGCGCATCGTGGCTGCCGACGCCATCGTGCTCTCCACCCAGCACGATCCCGATATCGATCAGGATCACCTGCGTGAGGCGGTGATGGAGAACATCATCAAGCCGGTGCTGCCCGAGGAGTGGATCACCCGCGAGACCCGCATCCACATCAATCCCACCGGCAAGTTCGTCATCGGCGGCCCGGTGGGCGATTGCGGGCTCACCGGCCGCAAGATCATCGTCGACACCTATGGCGGCATGGCGCGCCACGGCGGGGGCGCCTTCTCCGGCAAGGACCCCTCCAAGGTGGATCGCTCGGCCGCCTACGCCGGGCGTTACGTGGCCAAGAACATCGTCGCCGCCGGACTCGCCGACCGTTGCGAGATCCAGGTCTCCTACGCCATCGGCGTGGCCGAGCCCACCTCGGTGAGCATCGAGACCTTCGGCACCGCCAGGATCGACGAGGAGAAGATCGCGCAACTGGTGCGCGAGCACTTCGACCTCACCCCCTACGGCATCCGCCAGATGCTTGACCTGATCCGGCCCATCTACCGTAAGACCGCCGCCTACGGCCATTTCGGGCGGGAGGAGCCGGAGTTCAGCTGGGAGCGCACCGACCGGGCGGAGGCGCTGCGCGAGGCCGCGGGGTTGTAAGTTATTGCAAAAAAGCGTAGACACTCTATTTCGCCTGAAAGCCGATGTCCCGGTGTTTGTAGCGGGGCGGCGGCGCCCCGCAAGCGCTGGGACCGCCGGGTTTGAAACCCGACAGGACAAAAAGTGGTTCAAACGCTTTCGCGGGTCGCTGGCCGATCCTTGGTGACGGGGACGCCGTAAATACATCCCTGTAGGCTTTACGGCAGCATCCATGCTGCCGAAACCCCGTCACCAAGGATCGCCCATCGGCCTTTCGATGCCCTTTGGTTGTTCTGTCGGGCTGAAGCCCGACCTACAATCCGCTTATCCGAGGAGCGCTGCAACCCCACCGGGGCCAGGCTCGGAATTGACAACGGCGCTCATTTTTTCTGAATTCACCATTTGGGAGAAATGACATGAACGCCGTAATCGAAGAGAAACCCGAATTCGTCATCGCCGACCCCTCCCTGGCCGATTGGGGCCGCAAGGAGATCGCCATCGCCGAGACCGAGATGCCCGGCCTCATGGCCCTGCGCGCCAAGTATGGCGACGAAAAACCCCTGAAAGGCGCCCGCATTGCCGGCTCCCTCCACATGACCATCCAGACCGCGGTGCTCATCGAGACCCTGGTGGCCCTGGGTGCCGAGGTGCGCTGGGCCTCGTGCAACATCTTCTCCACCCAGGACCACGCCGCCGCCGCCATCGCCGCCGAGGGCATACCGGTGTTCGCCTACAAGGGCGAGAGCCTGGAGGAGTACTGGCAGTTCACCCACCGCATCATGGAATGGAGCGACGGCGGCACCCCCAACATGATCCTCGACGATGGCGGCGACGCCACCCTGCTGCTCCACCTGGGCACCAGGGCCGAGTCCGACCCCTCCGTGCTCGACAACCCCACCAGCGAAGAGGAGGAGATCCTCTACGCCGCCATCAAGGCGCGCCTGGCCGAGAGCCCCAGCTGGTACTCCAACATCCTCAAGAACATCAAGGGCGTCACCGAGGAGACCACCACCGGCGTCCACCGTCTCTACCAGATGGAGGAGCGCGGCGAGCTCGCCTTCCCCGCCATCAACGTCAACGACTCGGTCACCAAGTCCAAATTCGACAACCTCTACGGCTGCCGCGAGTCCCTGGTGGACGGGATCAAGCGCGCCACCGACGTGATGATCGCCGGCAAGATCTGCGTCGTGCTGGGCTACGGCGACGTGGGCAAGGGGTGCGCCCAGTCCCTGCGCGGCCTGGGCGCCACCGTCTGGATCACCGAGATCGACCCCATCTGCGCCCTGCAGGCGGCCATGGAGGGCTACCGCGTGGTGACCATGGAGGAGGCGGCGCCCCAGGGCGATATCTTCGTCACCGCCACCGGCAACTTCCATGTCATCACCCACGACCACATGCTGCATATGAAGAACGAGGCCATCGTCTGCAACATCGGCCACTTCGACAACGAGATCGACGTCGCCAGCCTGGAGCAGTACCAGTGGGAAGAGATCAAACCGCAGGTGGACCACGTCATCTTCCCCGACGGCAAGAAGATCATCCTGCTGGCCAAGGGGCGGCTGGTGAACCTGGGCTGCGCCACCGGCCATCCCAGTTTCGTCATGTCCAACTCCTTCACCAACCAGGTGCTGGCGCAAATGGAGCTGTTCAACCACACCGACCGGTATGAAAAGAAGGTGTACGTGCTGCCCAAGAAGCTGGACGAGGAGGTGGCGCGGCTTCACCTGGACAAGATCGGCGCCCACTTGTCGAAGTTGACCCCGGAACAGGCCGAGTACATCGGCGTGCCGGTGGAGGGCCCCTACAAGCCGGATCACTATCGCTATTGATGGATGCTTGAAGCCAGGATGCCGTCTCTTGGCGTGAAAATATAAGCTACCCAAAGCACCCCAATCCGCATGAAAGCCGATGTTCCGGTGTTTGTGGCGGGGCTTCGGCAGCAGGAATGCTGCCGCAGAGCCTACAGGGATGTATTCACGGCGTCCCCGCCACAAATACCCGGACAGCGGCGCCGGGAAAGCGCTTGGGGTAACAGCCTCTAACAGAGCGATCCAATGCACCAGACCTTCAGCTTCGAGCTCTTCCCCCCCAAGACCGAAAAGGGGATGAAAAAGCTCAAGACCACCGTCTCCCGCCTCCAGGCCCTGGGACCGGAGTACTTCAGCGTCACCTACGGCGCCGGCGGCTCCACCCGCGAGCGCACCTTCGCCACCGTGGACTGGCTGCGGAGCCAGGGCGTCGAGACCGCGCCCCACCTCTCCTGCATCGGCGCCGGCCGCGACGAGATCCTCGACATCCTGCAGCGCTACCGCAACGAGGGCATCCACCGCATCGTCGCCCTGCGCGGCGACCTCCCCTCCGGGGCGGGACTGGGCGCACTGGGCGACTTCAACTACGCCAACGAGCTGGTGGCCTTCATCCAGAGCGAGTTTCCCGGCGAGTTCCAGATCGAGGTGGCCGCTTACCCCGAGTTCCACCCCCAGGCGCCCAGCGCCTGGCAGGATCTGGACAACTTCCGGCGCAAAGTGGAGGCGGGCGCCAGCGGCGCCATCACCCAGTATTTCTACAACCCCGACGCCTACTGGCGCTTCCTCGACGACTGCGGCCGTCGGGGCATCACCATTCCCATCGTGCCGGGAATCATGCCCATCACCAACTACGCCAGCCTGGCCCGCTTCTCCGATGCCTGTGGCGCCGAGATCCCCCGCTGGCTACGCAAGCGGCTGGAGGCCTACGGCGAGGACCAGCAGGCGGTCTTCGACTTCGGCGTGGAGGTGGTGTGCGAGCTCTGCCGCAACCTGCTGGAGGGCGGCGCGCCGGGCCTTCACTTCTACACCCTCAACCAGTCGGCGGCCACCCTGGCCATCTGCGAGCGACTGGGGCTCGGCCAGGGTGCGCCTGCCGCGTAATTTCGTCGATCACCCCCTGGTGACGGGCCGGCGGATGGAACTGCCCGAACGGGTCCACCGTCACCTGCAGCAGGTGTTGCGCCTGCAACCCGGGGATCTGGTGGTGTTGTTCAACGGCAGGGACGGCCGGGACTACCAGGCACGCCTGACACGGATCGATCGCAGGGGCGCGGAGGTTGAGATTCTTGAGGCGGGCGCAGAGGAGCTCCCGCCAGCACTGGAACTACACCTGGCGCTGGGCATCTCCCGGGGGGAACGCATGGACTGGGCACTGCAGAAAGCGGTGGAGCTGGGGGTTGCCGGAATCCAGCCCCTGTTCACCCTGCGCACCCAGGTGCGGCTGCAGGGAGAACGCCTGGAAAAACGGCTGGCACACTGGCGGGGGGTAATCCTGTCCGCCTGTGAGCAGTCCGGACGCCGCCTGTTGCCAGACCTGGAGCCGCCACGCAAGCTGGACTCCTGGTTGCAGCAGACCACCGGGCCGGTCCTGTTGCTGGATCCCCGGGCGGCGCGCCCGCTGCCGAAACTGCCTTCACCCGGAGAACGGGTGACCTTCCTGGTCGGCCCGGAAGGCGGGTTCGATGAAAAAGAAAGGCACCTCGCATACGCCTGCGGCTGCACCGGAGTGCGGCTGGGACCGCGCATTCTGCGCACCGAGACGGCTCCTTTGGCGGCGCTGGCCGCAGCACAGGCGCTTTGGGGGGATTTCCGCTGAACCGGTCTCAGGCGGCTTCCGCCTCGAGCTCCGCCACCAGGGCGCCGAGCCGGTCCAGGTCCGGCACCAGTGCCTCGGTCTCCTGGATGCGCACCTTGTAGAGCACCGGCCAATCGTCCGGCCAACCGCCGGACTCCTCCAGCGTCAGCGTCTCTTCGTTGACGTGGGCCAGGCGCGGCATGCCGGTGGCCTCCACGCCAAGAAAGGGATGTTCCAGCCGGTCGTCGAACACGTGCACGATCACGATCCGCCTGCGCCCCCGGCGTTGCTCCCGCTCCACCCCCAACAGCCGCTCCATGGAGATCAGCGGCAACATGAGGTGGCGCCACTCGAAACGACCCAGCAGCCAGGAAGGAGCCGGCTCATCCTCCTTCATCAGCTCCCGGTAGCCGATGATCTCGATCACAGCCGCCGAAGGGAGCAGCAGCGGAATCTGTCGTTGGGGAATGAGTAACCCCTGGATCTCCAGCCCCTTCTCTTCCTGATCAGCCATGGACCCGCTCCCCCAATAATTGGTAGATGTTCTCCAGCAGATCGGTCTCCTGGTAGGGCTTGCCCAGATAGCGGTCCACCCCCAGCTCCAGCGCCCGCTTGCGGTGCTTCTCGCCGGTTCGCGAAGTGATCATTATGATGGGAATGCTCTCCAGCGCGGGCGTGTTGCGGATGTGGCGGGCCAGCTCGTAGCCATCCATGCGAGGCATCTCGATATCCAGCAACATCACGTCCGGCTTGCGGTCCTGCAGCACGGTGATGGCATCCACCCCATCCTTGGCGGTGATCACCTGCATGTTGTGGCGCTCCAGCAGTCGGCTGGTGACCTTGCGCACCGTGATGGAATCGTCCACCACCATCACGGTGATACCCCGCGCCTCCTCTTCCTCGATCTGCGGAGGCAGAGCCCCTTGCGCCATCGCAGCCGAACGCACCACCGCATTCACATCCAGCAGCAGGGCGATCTTGCCGTCGGCCAGAATGGTGCCGCCCGTGAACCAGCGCACTCCGGCCAGCTGGGCACCGATGGACTTCACCACGATCTGCTGGTTGCCGATGAGACGGTCGAGATGAATCGCCATGCGCCGCTCACCGGCCCGCACCAGTAACAGCGGCAGCCAGCGCGCGTTTTCCGGCAGCGCGGGCTCGCCCAGGCCGAGCAGGCTGCCCAGGTAGCGCACCGGGTAGATGTGTCCACCATATTCGATACCCTCGGAGCGTCCCTTGTAGCAGGCCACCAGATCCTCCCGGGAAACACGGATGATCACCTCGGTGGAACCGTGAGGAATGGCGTAGATCTCGTCCGCCACCTCCACCAGCAGAGCTTCGGAGATGGCCAGCGTAAAGGGCAGCCGAATGACGAAACTGCTGCCGCGGCCCTGCTGGGACATGATCTCCAGGGATCCTCCCAGTTGCTTGATCTCGGCCACCACCGCATCCATGCCCACGCCGCGCCCGGCCACCTGGGTCACCTCGGCCGCGGTGCTGAAGCCGGGCTGGAGAATGAACTGATACAGGGTCTCCTCGTCCACCTCGGCGTTCTCTTCCAACAGGCCGTTCTGCACCGCCTTGCGGCGAATGGCGGCGGCATCCAGCCCGGCACCGTCGTCGGAGATGGTGAGCACCACCTCACTGCCCTCCCGCGCGAGCACCAGGGAAACCTTGCCCGTTTCCGGCTTGCCAGCCGACTTGCGTTGCTCCGGCGGCTCGATGCCATGGGCCACCGCATTGCGCAACAGATGTTCCAGCGGGCCGGTGATGCGATTGAGGATGGTTCGGTCGATCTCGCCATCGGCACCGATGACGTCCAGCTCCGCTTTCTTGCCCAGGGTCTGTGCCGTCTGCCGCACCACCCGTTGCAGGCGCGAGGCCTGGCGCTTGAAGGGCACCATGCGGCTGCGCAGCAGGCCATCCTGGAGATCGTTGGTGACCCGGGCCTGCTGCAGCAGCAGGGTGTCGGCATCGCGCATCTGCTCTCCCAGGGTCTCACCGATATTGGAGAGGTCGCTCACCGTCTCCGACAAGGCCCGGGAAAGTTGCTGGAGCGTGGAATACTGATCCATTTCCAGGGGATCGAAATCCTCGTACCTGTGTGCCTCCTGCTCCCGTTCGTGGCGGGAGCGGATCTGCGCCTCCGTCTCCAGCTCCAGGGCCCGCAACTGGGACTGCAAACGGGCGATGGTGGCATTGAGCTCTTCCAGGTTGTGCTGGATACGCATGTTCTGACGCTCCAGCCGGGCTCGGTAGATGCTCACCTCGCCAGCGTTGTTCACCAGCTGGTCCAGCAGCTCGGCGCGTACCCGTACCCGCTCACCCTTGTCTGATTGTTCCTCTTCCGCCCGCAGCGGCGGCGGCCGTTGCCGATCCTGGCGCTGGCGCACCTGGGGAGAGGGGAAAGGAATCACTCCCTCGTCGGCGCCCACCTCCCTCTCCTGCAACAACTCGGAATCGGTTAGCACCTGGGAGCTGAACAGCAGGGAGGAGTCGTGCTCCTGCTGCAGACTGGAGGCCTCCAGGCTCATCTGCGTGGAGGCGGCGGCCATGCTGGTCTCGGCAAGGGTGGTGAGTTCCGACTCACCGGCGATCGCCGGCATCTCCCAGGCCCGACCGGACGCGGCCGCCTCGATGGCTTTTGTCACGTCCGCCAGTTCCGGCTGTCCGGCACTCCGCTGCAGCTGCTCGATGCTGTGCTCCAGTCGGTCCATGCCCAGCCGCACCAAGGGGACCAGCTGTTCATCGGCCTCGATACGCCCTTCCGCCAGCCCCTCGAACAGGGATTCCATGGCATGGCTGAGATCCCCCATGGCGAACAGCCCGGCAAACCGGGCATTGCCCTTGAGGGTATGCAGGTTGCGCATCAGTCCGTCGATGGCCTCCTGGGAGGTGATCTCCTCCTCCCAGGCTCCCAGCAGCTCTTCCAACCGCTCGGTGATCTCCCCGGCCTCCTCCATGAAAAGCTCCAGAAGTTCGGGATCGACCTCCGGAGTCGGCTCTGGAGAGGAAGTTTTCGCAGAATCCTCTTCCCCGACCTCCACGCTGGAGAGAGAAACCGATTCGGGATGATATTCCCGCTCGCTCTCCCAGCCTTCCGACAGGAGGATGGATTCCGGCTCCTGTTGCACCTGCTCCTCCGCCGGTTCTGCCTCCTCTTGCACCTCCGGCACGGCTTCCGGCTCCGGCTCGGCGGCCAGGGCTTCCAGGCGGGAAACCAGCTCCCGGGCCTCTTCGATGCGAGCCGTGAGATCCGGCAACCGGCCGTTGAGATGCAGCCCGTCCAGCGCATCCTCCATGGACTCCACCAGGCGACTCACCTGATTCCGCGTGTCCTGGTCCACCTCGCCGCCGCTTTCACGCAGCAGTTCGAAGAAGCGTTCCAGCTGCTGCGCCAGTTCGCCAAGAGCGTCCAGCCCGGCCATGCGGGCCCCACCTTTGAGCGTGTGGACCCCCCGCTGGATCTCCTCCAGCAGCGCTCCGCTCTCTCCAGCCAGCCACCGCTCCAGCCCACCACTGAGACGTTCCAGCACCTCGGCCGCCTCTTCGCTGAAGACCTGGATGATGTCGCCGCCGCCGGCCGGTTCCTGCAGCAGTTCGCTGTCGCTCACCGCTTCCAGGTCGGAAACCACTTCGGGGAGCTGGCGATCCGCCTCGCGGATCTCGGTCACCAGCGCTTCCCAGTCCGGCAGGGTGCTACCTGGAGTGTTGATGGCAGCCAGGATCTCCTGCATCACCTCGTGGAATCGCTGAAGCAGCGTCAATTCGTCTCTGCCACAAGGCCGGGAAAGCTGAAACAGGTGGTTGCAGTAGATCTCCATCTCCCCGGCGAGCACCGCCATGGGCTCCACCTCCGCCAGGTGGGAGCTGCCCCGAAGGGTGTGGAGCGCCCGCACCACCTCGTTCTCCATGGGGCAACCGGAGGTACAGCGTGCCAGGAAGTCCTGCACCACCTCCAGGTGCCCTTCGCACTCGCCATGAAAGATGTTGAGAAGATCCTGGTCCAGCTGGATGGCCGCTGGCGGCAGTTCCGGCAGCTCGCCGGTGAATTCGCCCTCTTCCGCAGCCTGCTGTTGCGGCTCGGGTTCCTCTTCCGGAAGCTGGGGCTCCTCCGGTTCGGCAGTTGCACGTGGCTCCGCCAAGGCAAAGCCGCGCTCCATGAGCCCTTCCACGTCCACCTGCGCAGGAACACCTTTTTTCTGGGCCTCCACCAGCACCGGCACCGCGGCCACCGCCTGGTCCAGGAACTCCACAACCTCGTGATTCGCCGGCACGGTGCCATCCATGATGCGATTGAGGAGGTTCTCCACCGACCAGGCGAATTCGCCGATCACCGAAGCGCCTACCATGCGGCCACTACCCTTGAGGGTGTGGAAAGAGCGCCGGAAAGTCTGCAGCGCCTGTTCATCAGAGGGGTCGGCGCGCCATTTCGGGTACTGCTCTCCGATCACCTCCAGCTCCTCTCCCGCCTCTTCCATGAAGATGTCGAAGATCTCCGGATCGATCTCGTCCATCTCCACCGCCACCAATTTCTCTTCGGCGGGGAGGCTCTCTTCCCTCTCGTCAGGGGTTGCACCGGCCGCTTCGGGAATGGGGGACTCTGTGGTCTCTTGCCCCGCCTGCCCTGTTTCCACCTCCTCTTCCGGGCGCTCCATGGCTGGCTCTTCCGTTAGCGCGGTGGAACCGGCCTGCCCGGCAGCAGTGCCGGCCACGGGCTCTGCGGCAACACGATCCTCTTCGTCCCCGTGTAAAGGGATCACCTGCGCCCCGGCCGAAGGAATGGCTGGCTGCTCGAGGAACTCCGGGTGCACCTCGCCCTCCTCCGCCTCGCCAGTGAGCAGCCGCAAGGCCGATTCCGCTTCCGCCAGGATCTCGTCCAGGCCGCTGCGCCCTTCCAGGCGCGCCTCCAGGTAGTAGTCCAATGCCGCGAAGAAGTCCACCAATGCGCCCTGTTGCAGCGGTTCGGGCTGGACTTCATCTTCCGCCAACCGGTCGAGCACGGGCTCCACACCTTCCAGCAGCAAGGCCATCCCATCGAAGCCCACCACGGCGAAGACGCCCGCCAGTTTGTGCACCTCCTGGGCCACGTCGTGAAGCCGCTGCCGCTCGGAAAAATCCTGCAGGTAACGTTCCACCCCCTCCTTGATGCGGGCAAACTCCAGGGTCGCTTCACGAATCACGGCCTGGTGCCGGGCCCGCTGCTCCTTTTCCTCGGGGGTTTTGCCCGGCGCAGACGATTCCGGCATCCCGGCATCCGCTCCCAGGGTGGTCTGGACCTCCACCAGCAGGGTGGCCATGCGCATGAGCCGGTCATCGTCCGCCTGCAATTCGCCGGATTCCATCCGGCGCAACTCGTCTGCTGCCGCGGCGAGACGTTCGCGCTGCCCACCCATGCCCAGCATTCCCAGGGTGTCGGCCACCTTGAGCAGGCGCTCCCCCAGTCCCTGCAAGCGCACAAGCTCTTCCCGGTCACCACGGATGAAGAGATCCAGCCCCTCCTGGATCTGTCCCAGATCGCCCAGCAACTCGGCGGAGACGGCGGCCAACACGCTTTCATCAGCCGTCACGGCCTGCGCTTCGCCCTCCCTTTGCATCTGGTCGGGAAAACTGTTGGCCAGATCGGCGGTGCGTTTCACCGACTGCACCACCGGGTCGTTGGAGTGGGAACGGGATACGAAGTAGAGCACCTGCTTGAGCAGCTCCATGGGAAACCGCTCCATGGCCGCTTCTTCACCCTGCTCGATGAGCGCCTTGAAGACACGATCGAGCCGGCTGAAAAGCTGTTTCACTTCGTCGTCGGCAGCGAACTCGCCCTCCATGAGGGTGAGCACCAGGGCTTCGGCGGAGTCCATGAGACGCCGCAGGCGCCGGGTGCCGGCCACCGCGTTGACCCGCCGCACCACATCCAGAACAAGTTCCAGCCCCTCCTGCTCCCCCTCACCCCGGTACCAGGCCAGCAGGCCATGGTGGTAGCGGTTGCGCTGCTGCCTCACCAGGGTGGGAATCTCCGGGTTGCCGGAGCCGGGGATCACCGGTTCACGCTCCACCACCCGGTTCAGGTTCGGCGCGTAGAGCACGATCTCCGAGGCGGCCTCCACTCCGCGGGCGGCACGCAGATCGTTGAGCACCGGCAACAGCACCAGCGGAATGTCAGGCTCCCCACGCTCCAGCCGGTCCAGGTAGGCGGGAAGCTGCACCAGCCCAAGCATCAGGGACTCGGCCAGTCGTTCGCTGCCCTGCAGGCTGCCATCCGCGAGCCCTTGGCCCACCCGTTCCATCTCTTCCACCAGCATGGCGGCGCCATAGACCTGGACCATGCGCAGGGTGCCGTGCAACTGGTGGACGCGATCTAGGAAGGCCGTGATCTGCTCCGCCTGGAAACCACTCTCCTCGTACGCCTCCAGCGCCTGCCGAGCCAGCTGGATGGTCTCGTCCAGCCCCTCCTTCACCCAGCGCAGAGTGGCGTAATCGGGCTTGTCGGTTTTGCTCATCGGCCTTCCTCAAGCATGGCGGAACGGCAGCCTCACTTCTCGGGGAGCACGAAACCGGCCACCGACTGGCGCAGCTGATCGATCTTTTCGGCCAGCTCTCCGATGGCTTCCGCAGCCAGATTGCTGCTGTCGGTGGTCTGCTGGGTGATCTCCTGGATGACCCCCATGGTGTCGTTGAGCTGGCGAGCCTCCGCCGACTCCGCCTGCGCGGACTCGGCCAACCGGGTGATGATCTCGGCGATCTCCTTGGAGACGGTCTCGATCTCCTGCAACGCGGCGCCGGCGTCCTCTGCCAGCCTGGCCCCGCTGACCACCTCGGAGGTACTGGATTCCATGGAACTCACCGCTTCCTTGGTATCCGCCTGAATGGTCTGAACCAGCGCCTCGATCTGCTTGGTGGCGTTGGCGGAGCGCTCGGCAAGCCGTTGCACCTCGTCCGCCACCACGGCAAAACCACGCCCCGCCTCCCCGGCCATGGCCGCCTGCATGGCGGCATTGAGCGCCAGGATGTTGGTCTGGTCGGCGATGTCCTCGATGAGCTCCACGATATTTCCGATCTCCTGGGAGCTCTCACCGAGCCGCTTGATGCGTTTGGAGGTCTCCTGGATCTGGTCGCGAATGTTGTCCATACCGCGGATGGTGCGCTGCACCGCCTCATCCCCCTTGCCGGCCAGCTCCACCGAGCGCTGCGCCACCTCGGCGGATCGCATGGCGGTACCCTCCATCTCCACCAGGGCATTGGTCATCTTGTCGATCTTGGCGCTGGCGCCCGTGATCTCGTCCCGCTGGTGCTCGGCCGCCTCGGCCAGATGCAGGATGGTGGCCTGGGTCTCCTGGGAGGACCTGGAGACCTCTTCCGCCGTGTCGTTGATGGACTGCACCACTTCGCGCATCGCTTCGATGGCGTAGTTGATGGAGTCGGCGATGGCGCCGGTGATGTCTTCGGTCACCGTGGCTTCCACCGAAAGGTCGCCGTCGGCGAGATCACCCATTTCGTCCAGCAGCCGCCGGATGGCATCCTGGTTGCGCTGATACTGCTCGGAAATCAATTTTTCCTGACGCCGCGCCCGGCTCACCAGCGCGATACCCAGCAGCACCAGCAGGGCCACGGTGAGCACACCCAGGCCGGTGATGAGCAAAGGCCCCACCACCACGGGCCCGATCTTCAACTGACCCGCCTCCCCGCGATAGGCTTCGATGAGCTTGCGCTCGGCATCCGCGACTTTGTCGGAAGCGAGCGCCACGGCACTGGGCACATCCATGTCGGGAAGCACCTTGCCCTCTTCCACCGCTTGCTGAGCCTTCTCCTGCAAGCCGGTCTCGCCCACCGCTTCCAGGGCCGGCAGCACGTCGGGAATCAGATCCAGAACGGTATTGAGGGAGTCATCGATGTCACCCAGGATGGCGGTGATCTCCAGCAGGTTTTCCTTGAGATCCGGATCCTTCACTCCTTTCAAGCCCAGCGTGGAACTGCCATTGAGCAGTGCATCCACCACTGTCCTCAGCTCGTCCACGTCCTGGGTCAGCTGGTCCACCGCCAGCGCCGTGGCCGAACCACCGGCAAGCACGTCGGCCAGAGAAGAGTTGATGCGCTGCGCCAGGAAGAGCTGCCGGGTGGCGTAATAGACCTGATTGGGATCGGCCTCACCCTCCACCAACCGGTTGGTCACTTCGGTGGAGAGCTCCAGCAGGTCGGGCAGAGTATCCTTGATGATGGTGATGATCTCCTTCACCGAGAGGATGGCATCCTGGTTGTTGAGAATGGAGTCCACGTGGGAGCGCAGCTCCAACCATGCGTTCTCCACCTCGTGCAACACGGGCTGCATTGCTGTCGGCGAGGGAGGAAGGCCCTCGGCGGGAGAGCCGTTCTTGAGTATCTTGAGCAGTTCCGAGAAGCGATCGCGGGATTCCCGAAGGCGGGAGAAAGAAGCCTCTTTTCCGCTGGCCGCCTCCACCGCATATTTGGCGATGCGGTGGGCCAGCACCCGCTGATCGGCGGCATAGAGTAGGTATTTCTCCAAGTGAGCGCTGTGCCGCGACCAGGCCACGAATGCCAGGATGCCAGACACCATGGAGACGATCAGCAGCAGGGACAGCAGTGGGATGAATGCCGACCGGTCCTGCCCTTTCTGTGCTCTTGCAACCATATTTCTCAAACCTCGGATCAAGGCGGAACCAGTCCGCCAAATCAGGATTCCTCGCCTATTGCTCCACCACCTCTACACCTGACCTGAACAGGTTCAGGCTGCCGCCGACAGGAAACGCTCGTCGTTGGCCAGCGCCGCCATGCTGAACACTGGCCAGACTTCGTCCTCCTGCTGAAAGACATCGTAGACATATGGCCCCACAAGCCCCTCGAACTCGGCATTCGGAATCTGCCGTTCCAATGGGAGGTGGCGCATTCCGATCACCGTGGGAACCAACAGGCCGGTGGAGGCGCCCCGGTTGCGGATCACCAACACCCGGCAACGTTCGTTGATCACCACCGGCGGCCCACCGATGAATTGCTGCAGATCGACGATGGGCAACAGTTCACCCCGGATGTTGGCCAGCCCCAGCATCCAGCTCTGGGTACCCGGCACGCGAGTCACCCCCTCCGGAAAAGGGAGGAGTTCCCGCAGCTCGTCCATGGCGGCCACCAGCCTCACACCATCCAAGACGAATGCGAGCCCCTGCCAGTCCTCCTCCTTCACCAGCGTGGCAGGCACCCGCTCCTCCTGAGCCTCACTGCGGCGGGCATATTCCGCCAGTTTGGCCAGCACTTCGGCTGCTTCTGTCCCGGAAGACCGCCCCATCTCAACCCGCCGCCAGCAACGATACCTTCTGCAGCAGCTCTTTCATGTTCACCGGCTTCACCAGATAGTCCTTGGCGCCCTGGCGCATCCCCCATTCCCGATCGGTGTCCTGATCCTTTGTGGTGACGATGATGATGGGAATGTGGCGAGTGGCCGCGTTGCGGTGAATCTTGCGCGTGGCCTGAAAACCATTGAGGCCAGGCATCACCACGTCCATGAGAATCACGTCCGGCTGCTGCTCGTTCGCCTTCTTCACGCCCTCCTCGCCATCCGTGGCCACCAGCACCTCGTGCCCGGCATCGCTGAGAGCAGAGCTGAAGATATGCACCTCGGTGGGAGAGTCGTCAACGATCAGTACTTTTGCCATTGGCTCGATCACCCGTTGTCGTTTTGGTTCTGGAACACCCCTGCATCTTGCCGCAGTGGATGATGGAATGCTGAGGCATACTTCAAGTTCAGGCGGCCTTGTCGATGTGGCGGCGAATGGCATCCAGCAGCTCTTCCCGGGTGAAGGGTTTGGTGAGGTACTGGTCGGAGCCGGCCAGCCGCCCCTTGGCACGGTCGAACAGGCCGTCGCGGCTGGAGAGCATGATCACCGGCGTGTCACTGTAGGCCTGGTTGCTCTTGATCAGGGCACAGGTCTGGTAACCATCGAGTCTCGGCATCATGATGTCCACGAAAATGAGGTCCGGGTGATGGTCCGCCACCAGCGACAAGGCCTCGAATCCATCCGTCGCCGTGATCACCTCGCAACCCGCCTTGCGCAGCAGGTTCTCGGCCGTCCGCCGAATGGTCTTGCTGTCGTCGATCACCATGATTTTGAGCCCGTTGAAACCGGTTTCTCTCTCTTCCTCGGTCACGTCGTCACCCCGCAGTGCTGCCTGCATCGTCGTCATCGTTCTCAGTCCCTGTCACTCTTTCTCTTTTCCCGGCCGGATAGTGGTAAGCCCCCACAGCTCCCACATCTGCATACCGCCCCGGTAATAGTGGATCTTGTCCGGCGGGTAGTCGGCCGCCAGCAACCCGCGCACCGCGCGCGGTGACTGGCCGCAGGCCGGGCCATTGCAGAAGAGGACCAGCTCCTTGGCCTCGGTGAAATCCCATTTCGAAGTCTTGTACCGGGCATCGCTCAACCCCCACTTCTCCAACAGGGAGTCCCAGAAGCCCACCTCGCCCCGTGGCTTGGCCCCCAGACGCTTGAGCATCGCATCCATCTCCGGAGAGTTCGGCTTTTTACTCAGCTCGGTGAAGGGAATGTTGATGGAGCCGGGGATGGTTCCTTTTCGGTACCAAGAGGGCGTCCGTGCATCGATGAGCAGCCCTTTGCCATTGCGCAGCTGGTTTTCCATGAAATCGAACAACTCCACTTCCCCGATCACCCCCACCCGGGGATCCGGCGTGATGGGCTGGATACAGAAGGGGGGACACTTGCGGATGGTCTTGGCGAAATAGCCACTCAACTCGTAGTTGGGATCCTGTATGCGCTGCACTTTGATAGAGGTGCCATCATGGATCACGTAGAGGTAGGGCTTGTCCTTGGTCAAGGGAACGAAATCGGTATCCGCTCCCACCTCGAGCCGATCCTCTGCAGAGGCGCCTTTCGCCAGCCAAGGCCCCGACAGCAGCAGGATCGCGGCAAACGTCCACGTTCTCCAATTTTTCACCATCCTCATTCCCCTTTATCGATGCAACCTTCTACTGATGATCATCTTTCGGATGCGGGCGAAGTCCGCCCCCTCCCGGTAGGCCTTGTAGACCTCTGCCTTGTCCTTTTCCAAGAGCGCACGGTAGAAGGAATAGGTGCCCTGATGCTTCTTCAGCTCCGCTTCGAAACCGGCCCGGTCCTTACGCTCTCCACCTGTTTCCGCCGGCTCTGTTTCCGACATCTCCGGGGCCTCGATGCGCGCAGCCTCGGCCTCCAGCGCCTGGAGGTAGGCATCATCCTCCTCCGACGCAGCGGCCAGTGGCAACAAACCGGATATCGCCAAAAGCAGACGGAACCAATGGCACCCCATCTTCGCACCCCCACTCGCGAGCCTGTCGCGCCTCCCGCATCCGCTGCCAGCCCGAACGGCCGGCAGCATTCCTCCATGTGACGGCTTCTTGTACTTGTTGCCCGTCGGGCGGCAACATAGCAAGCTGAATAGGGCCACGCAAGGCTGACAGAAAGCGCTTGTGCTTTGGGCCACAAAATACTGACCGAAAACCGGAATCATGGGGCGAACATAGCATGACGATCGGGCTTGGAATTGTGATGGATCCCATAGAATCCATAAAGGTGCACAAGGACAGCAGCTTCGCCATGCTGCTCGAGGCGCAGCGCAGAGGATGGCAGCTCCACTACATGGAGATGGATGGACTGGCGCTCCGGGACGGCGAGCCCATCGGCCACATGCGCCGCTTGCAGGTGAGGGACGACCCGGACCACTGGTTCACCCTGAAAGAGGAGTCCATCCGGCCACTGGCGGAGCTGGAAGTGATCCTGATGCGCAAGGATCCCCCCTTCGACATGGAATATGTCTACGCCACCTATCTGCTGGAGCAAGCCGCTGCCCGGGGCACCCTGGTGGTGAATCACCCCCGCGCTCTCCGTAACGCCAACGAGAAACTGTTCACCGCCTGGTTCCCCCAGTGCACGCCCCCCACATTGGTCACCCGGCGGCACGCCGACCTGCTGGAGTTCCTGCAGCACCACGGCGATATCATCCTCAAGCCCCTGGGGGGCATGGGTGGCGCCTCCATCTTTCGCCTGCGACAAGGGGACCCCAATCTCCACGTGATCCTGGAGACCATGACCGGGCACCAGCAACGCTTCGTCATGGCCCAGCGTTTCATTCCCGAGATCAGCGAGGGAGACAAGCGCATCCTGGTGATCGACGGCGAGCCGGTTCCCTGGGCCCTGGCCCGCATCCCCCGCCCCGGAGAGACCCGGGGAAACCTGGCGGCCGGGGGAACCGCTCGGGGAGTGCCGCTGTCGGAAAGGGACCGGTGGATCGTGAAGCAGGTCGCCCCGCGTCTGCGCGAGGCGGGTATACTCTTTGCCGGTCTCGATGTGATCGGCGACTTTCTCACCGAGATCAACGTCACCAGCCCCACCTGCATTCGTGAACTGGACCGCCTCTACGGCCTCAATATCAGCGGGCTGTTGATGGACCGCATCGAGCAGGAGATTTCTCCATGAGCCGACTGTTGCTACCCCTGCTGGCCCTACTCCTGCTGACCACCGGCTGTAACCGTACCGAGCCGGTGTACAACAGCCGTTTCCTGGCCTTCGGCACCATCAATGACATCAGCATCGTGGGCGTCACCCGCCAGCAGGCGGAAAAGGCGGTGGCCGCGCTGGAACAGGACTTCGCCGCCATGCACCGGTCATGGCACGCCTGGGATCCCGGCCCGCTGGGACGCACCAACCGGCTTCTGGCGGAAGGGGTCCGTTTTGCCGCCCCCCCATCGGTCCTGCCCTTGATCCGCCTGTCGAAAATTCTGGCGGAACAGAGCGAAGGCCTGTTCGACCCCGCCATCGGCAAGCTCATCGCTCTCTGGGGATTTCACCAGGACCCCCTGGAATGCAAAGGGCCACCGGACGAGGCCGAGATCGAAAAACTGGTGCAGGCCCACCCTTCCATGACAGACATCGAGGTGAATGGCATCTTCGTGCGCTCTCGCAACCCGGCGGTGCAGCTCGATTTCGGCGCCATTGGCAAGGGCTATGGCATCGACCTGGCCATCGAGCACCTGCGGGAACTGGGTATAGAGAACGCCATCGTCAACAGCGGCGGGGACCTTCGCGCCATCGGCTCCCGGGGCGGTCACCCCTGGCGCGTCGCCGTTCGCAGCCCCACCGGATCCGGAACCTTGGGTTACCTGGACATCGCAGGGGACGAAAGCGTCTTCACCTCGGGCGACTATGAACGCTTCTGCCAATGGGAGGGCAAGCGCTATCATCACATATTGGATCCACGCACCGGGTATCCGGCCCAGGGCACCCGCTCGGTGACCGTGATCCACGACAATGCCGCAGTGGCCGATGCCGCCGCCACGGCGCTCTTCGTGGCCGGCCCCGATGACTGGCACCGCATCGCACGAAAAATGGGCATCCATTATGTTCTGCTGGTGGACCAGAACGACACCATCCACATGAATCCCGCCATGGCGGCGCGGGTGCACCTGCTCGAAAAACGCCGCTACCGGGTGAAGATCAGCCCTCCGCTGATGGAGGAAAAGGGGCCCGCCGGCCGTCTGCAATGAGCGCTCTTCCCCGCCACCCCGAAGATAACACCCGCCTGGTCACCATGCTGGTGATCGCCGCCCTGGTCCATGGCGTCGTGCTGCTGGGGCTGGGATTCGATCTGCCGGCACCCCCGGAACCGAGGTCCCAGCGCAGCCTGGATGTCATTCTGGTGCATCCCCGCAAGCCGAAGGAAAAGGTGGAGAAGGCCGACTTTCTCTCCAATGAAAGCCAGGCAGGGGCTGCACAGAAAAAGGGCCGGGAGCGCCCCCGCTCCGTTCCCAACCAGCCCGCCCTGGAGAAGAGCCAGCGTGCCACGGTGGAACGTCAGCGCAGCGGCACCCCGGTTCCACAGCAGCAACCGGCACCGAAAGTGGTGACCCGTGAGAAGCCGGCCCGGCAGCAACAGAAACCGGCACGCAGGAAGCCGGTGAAAGCCCGTCCCAAGCCGGACATCAGCCAGCTGCTGGCCAGCACCCGCCAGGAGATCGCCCGGCTCACCGCGGAACTGGACCGCAGCAGCCGCTACGCCTCGCAGCATCCCAGGCGCAAGGCCATCAACGCCAGCACCCAGGAATACCGTTACGCGGCCTATCTGGAGGCGTGGCGCAAGAAGGTGGAACGGGTGGGCAACCTCAACTATCCCGATGCCGCCAAACGCAAGAAACTCTATGGCGACCTGCTGCTGCGGGTCTCGGTACGCGCCGACGGCAGCGTGGCGGAGATCAAGGTGCTTCGCTCCTCCGGCCACAAGATCCTGGACGATGCGGCGGTACGCATCGTGCGCCTGGCCGCCCCTTTCGCCCCTTTCCCGGAAGAGATCCGCAAGGAGACCGACATTCTCGACATCACCCGCACCTGGCAGTTCCTCAGCGGCAACCGCCTTTTCTCCAAGTGACCCGATGAAAGACTCGCTCGACCAGCTGAACCGGCGGCTGTTGCAATTCGCCCGTGAACGGGACTGGGAACAGTTCCACTCCCCCAAGAACCTGGCCATGGCCCTGGCCGGCGAGGCGGGCGAGCTGCTGGAGCACTTTCAGTGGCTCACCGAGGCGCAGAGCAGCCAACTCTCCCCGGAAAAGCGGGAGGCGGTGGCCCTGGAGATGGCGGACATCCTCATCTACCTGGTGCGGCTGGCGGAACGACTGGACCTGGACCTGGTGGAGGCGGCCTGGCGCAAGATCGAGATCAACGAACGACGTTACCCGGCGGAGAAGGTGAAGGGCGACGCGCGGCGGGCGGAAGAGTATGAATAGTTCAGGAATTCGTTTTGCAAACCAGGCAAAAACACCCTGTCCGCTTGTAAGCCGCTGTCCCGATGTTCGTAGCGGGGCTTCGGCAGCAGGGATGCTGCCGCAGAGCCTACAGGGATGTATTCACGGCGTCCCCGCTACAAACATCGGGACAGCGGCGCCCGGAAAGCCTTTGGGCCATCGAGACCGGATCAGGTTTCCTCCAGCACCCGCAGCAACCAGCTGCGGATGTCGGCAATCTCCTCCGGGCAGACCGAGTGATCCATGTCGTACTCGTGCCATTCCACTTCGTGCCCCTGGGCCAGCAGCCGCTCCCGCGCCGCCTCCCCGGCACTGAAGGGAACCACCGGATCCTGGCGCCCGTGGGCCTGAAAGATACGGCGCGGCAGGGGATTTTGCGGGAGCACCGGCTGCGGCAAATAGGTGGAGAGGGCCATGACACCAGCCAGTGGCCGGTCGTCGTGCAGCGCGGCCGCCAGCGCCACCAGCCCGCCCTGGGAAAATCCGGCCAGCACGATCCGCTCCGCGTCGATACCCCGCCGGCACTCCGCCTCCACCAGCGACTGTACCCGGCGGGCCGAGCGCAGGATCCCCTCCAGGTCCACCGGCGCTCCGGGCTCCAGCGAATGGATGTCGTACCAGGCCGGCATCACCAGGCCGCCGTTCAGCGTCACCGGCATGCGCGGGGCATTGGGGAACAAAAAGCGCACCCCCAGTTCCGCTGGCAGGCGCAGCGCCTCCACCAGCGGCAGGAAGTCGGTGCCATCCGCCCCCAGCCCATGCAGCCAGATGATGGCACTTCGGGCCACTCCGCCGGGTTCACGGATGATGCAGGAAAGAGACTCGGTCATGCTCCAATGGTAGCTGGCAAAAGGCTATACTAGCTTTTTTTCCAACACGGGTTACAGGCATGTTCCGTTTTCTTCTTGCCGCCGCCCTGCTCCTCTCCGCGCTCCACCTTAGCGGTTGCGGCCACAAGGGCCCGCTCTACATGCCACCTCCCGAACAGCAGTCGAACCCCTGACCATGGACCATTTCGAATACCGGGACGGCCGGCTCCATGCCGAGGAGGTTCCCCTGGCCGAGATCGCCCAGCGCTGGGGCACCCCCTGCTACGTCTACTCCCGCGCCACCCTGGAACGCCATTGGCACGCCTTCGACGACGCCTTTGCCCATCGTCCCCACCTGGTCTGCTACGCGGTGAAGGCCAACTCCAACCTGGCGGTGCTGGATCTGCTGGCCCGCCTCGGTTCGGGCTTCGACATCGTCTCCCTGGGCGAACTGGAACGGGTGGTGAAGGCCGGGGGCGACCCGGGGCGCACCGTCTTCTCCGGCGTGGGCAAGCGGGTGGACGAGATGGAACGGGCGCTGGAGCTGGGCATCCGCTGCTTCAACGTGGAGTCGGAAGCGGAGCTGGAGCGGCTCTCCCAGGTGGCATCCGCCCACGGCGCCGAGGCGCCGGTGGCCCTGCGCGTCAATCCCGACGTGGATGCCCGCACCCACCCCTACATCTCCACCGGTCTCAAAGAGAACAAGTTCGGGGTGCCCGTGGAGGAGGCGCTGCGGCTCTACCAGAAGGCTGCAGAGCTGCCGGGATTGCACATCTCCGGGGTGGATTGCCACATCGGCTCGCAGCTCACCGAACTCTCGCCCTTTCTCGACGCGCTGGACCGGGTGCTTGCGCTGGTGGACCGCCTGCAGGACGAAGGCATCGGCATCGACCACCTGGATCTCGGCGGCGGCCTGGGCGTACGCTACCGGGACGAGCAGCCCCCTTCCCCAGCCGAGTATGCCCGGGCGCTCTCGCAACGGCTGGGGCAACGCCCCCTGGAGCTGCTGGTGGAACCGGGACGCGCCATCGCCGCCAATGCCGGCGTGCTGCTCACCCGGGTGGAATATCTCAAGCCCACCGAGGCGCGCAACTTCGCCATCGTCGATGCCGCCATGAACGACCTGTTGCGCCCTGCCTTGTACGACAGCTGGCAGGAGATCGTGCCGGTGGAACCGGATCCGGAGGTGCCGGAGAGAGAATACGACCTGGTGGGACCGGTGTGCGAAACCGGCGATTTCCTGGGCAAGGAGCGCTTGCTGGCGCTGCAGCCGGGGGACCTGCTGGCGGTGCGCTCCGCCGGCGCCTACGGTTTCACCATGGCCTCCAACTACAACAGCCGGCCAAGGCCCGCGGAGGTGCTGGTGGATGGCGACTGCGCCTACCTGGTGCGCGAACGTGAAAGCCTGTCCGACCTGTGGCGGGGAGAACACTTGGTCCCATGAAGCGCGTGCCCGAACCCCAGGAGTTGATGGACGGAGTACCCCAGGCGCAGGCCTATGCGGAGGCGGATTTTTCTGAGGCCAATGAACTTTTTCTGGATCTCTTTGATCACCTTCATCCTGACGCTTTCCGCGGCACGGTCATCGATCTGGGCTGCGGCCCGGCCGACATTCCGTTGCGTTTCGCCTGCCGTCATCCCGAGGCGCGTATCGACGCAGTGGACGGTTCCCTGCCCATGATCACACTGGCCCGCCGGGCCATCGAAACAGCCGGTCTCGAAGATCGCATCACCACCCGCTGCCAACATCTGCCAACCCGAGAGCTGCCCGCCAGCGCCTATGGAGCCGTGTTCTCCAACAGCCTGCTTCATCATCTCAACGATCCCCACGACCTATGGCGGACGGTACGCCACTGCGCCTCCCCCGGGGCCCTGGTTCTGGTGATGGACCTCATACGTCCGGACTCGGCAACCAATGTGGATCTCCTGGTCCGGCAATACGCCGCGGATGCACCGGAAATTTTGAAACGGGACTTCCGCGCCTCGCTCCATGCTGCATACACACTGGAAGAGGTGAAGGCACAATTGGATCGATGCGGCCTGGAGATGCTACATGTCGAGCAGGTCAGTGACCGCCACCTTGCAATAATGGGAACCCTGCCATGAAACTCGCCTTCACCAAGATGCAGGGGCTGGGCAACGATTTCGTGGTGATCGACGCCATCCACCAACAGGTTCAACTCACCGGGGAGCAGATCCGCTTTCTCGCCGACCGCCGCTTCGGCGTCGGCTGCGACCAGGTGCTGCTGGTGGAGCCGCCGCGGGACCAGCACACCCAATTCTATTACCGCATCTTCAACGCCGATGGCGGCGAGGTGGAACAGTGCGGCAACGGGGCGCGCTGTTTCGCCCGCTTCGTGCGCGACAAGGGGCTCACCGACCAGGAGGTCATCGACGTGGGCACCGCCGCCGGACCCATCCGTCTCTTTCTCGAGGGAGAGCAGGTCCGGGTGAACATGGGAAGGCCGGTGCTGGAGCCGCGGGAGATCCCCTTTCAGGCGGAGGCGCGCAGCGCCAGCTACCCACTGTCGGTGGAGGGGCGGGAGGTCACCATTGGCGCCGTCTCCATGGGCAACCCCCACGCGGTGCTGGTGGTGGATGAGGTTGCCCGGGCGCCGGTGGAGAGTCTGGGACCCCGGATCGAGACCCACGAGCGTTTTCCCCAGCGTACCAACGTGGGCTTCATGGCCGTGCGCACCCCCCGGGAGATCGACCTTCGGGTGTGGGAACGGGGGGTGGGCGAGACCCTCGCCTGCGGCACCGGGGCTTGCGCCGCCGTGGTGGCGGGCCGTCTCCAGGGGCTGCTGGAGCCGGAGGTGCGGGTGCACCTGCCCGGCGGAGATCTTGTGGTAAGCTGGCAGGGAGAGGGGCAGCCCGTCTGGATGACCGGCCCGGCCAGCCCGGTATTCGAAGGCGTCATTGAGCTATGAAGGCAGAGATCGACTCCCAGTACGAAGCGGAGATCGCCCGCTATCTCCTCGACCATCCCGATTTCTTTCTCCGTCACGAGGAGGTGCTGGATGATCTGGAGGTGCCCCACCGCACCGGCGAGGCGGTGTCGCTGCTGGAGCACAAGATCCGCATGCTGCAGGACAAGGCCTCCCGCTACCAGAACCAGCTGCAGGAGCTCATTTCGGTGGCGCGGGAGAACGAGCAGCTCAACCAGCGGCTGCACCAGCTCACCCTCAATCTCATCGAGGCCACCTCGGTGGAGGAGGTGCTGGCCACCCTGCAGGATGAGCTGCGCGCCCGCTTCAATGCCGACGCGGTGGAGCTGAAGCTCTTTTCCCTGGAGGATCTGGAGGAGGCGCGGGTGAGCGAGGCGGGCATGGCCATCTTCCGCAAGTTCATGCGCACCGACAAACCCACCTGCGGCCCGCTCAGCGGGGAGAAGCTCAAGGTGCTGTTCGGCGACCAGGCCGGGGACAGCGGCTCCGCCGCCCTCATTCCCATCCGCACCAGCGACCTTTCCGGCGTGCTGGCCATCGGCAGCCGCGACCGCAACCGTTTCCACGCCGGCAAGGGGGTGGATTTCCTGGTGCGGCTGGGGGAACTGGTGAGCCTCACCCTGCAGGCGGTGAACCGCCGCAGGCAGGGATGAAGCCCGCGGACGAAGATCCCCTCGTCGCCGGCTTCCTGCGCCACCTGGCCCACGAACGCCGCCTTTCCCCCCGCACGCTCGACGCCTACCGGCGCGACCTGCGAAGCTTCCGCCACTGGAACCGGTGCCACGGCGACCTGCCCTGGCAACGCCTGGACCAGGCCCAGGTGCGCGCCTATGTGGCGGACCAGCATCGCCAGGGAATCTCCGGCACCACTCTGCGCCGCCGCCTCTCCGCCCTGCGCAGTTTCTACCGCTACCTGATGCGGGAGGGCGAAGCGAAGTGCGACCCCGCCCGGGGAGTGCGAGCCCCGAAAGTGGCCCGCAAGCTGCCGGGGACCCTGGAGGTGGACCAGCTGCAGCAGCTGCTGGACCAGCCGGCCAACACCCCACTGGAGATCCGGGACAGCGCCATGATGGAGCTGGTCTATTCCTGCGGCCTGCGGCTGGCCGAACTGGTGGCCATCGACCTGACGGACCTGGACCGGCGGGAGGCGATGCTGGAGGTCACCGGCAAGGGCAACAAGACCCGGCGTCTGCCGGTGGGGCGCAAGGCGCTGGAGGCGGTGGACCGCTGGCTGCGGCTGCGCGGGGAGATGGCCCGCCCCGGGGAGCCGGCTCTCTTCGTCAGCCGCCGTGGCCGGCGCATCAGCCGGCGCAGCGTGCAGCAGCGTATGGATCTGCTGGCGCGTCGGCGGGGCGCCCTGCGCCATCTCCACCCCCACCTGCTGCGCCACTCCTTCGCCAGCCACCTGCTGGAATCCTCCGGCGACCTGCGTGCCGTGCAGGAGCTTCTCGGCCACGCCGATATCTCTACCACCCAAGTCTACACCCACCTCGACTTCCAGCACCTGGCGCGCGTCTACGACCAGGCTCATCCGCGGGCGCGGCGGAAGAAGTAGAGAATCGCCAAGGGGGTTCGTAGGTCGGACTTCAGTCCGACAACAACCTGCCCAAATGTCGGGCTGAAGCCCGACCTACCAGTGTTCCGTGGCCTGAAATGAAAACAGGGACGCCCCTTCTGACATTCCTCAGCTTTCCACCCCAATCTGGCTGATCCAGATCAAAAACCCTGCCTACCGCTATATCTTGTGGCAACTAAAATCTTATACCGCAAGATAAAGAACAGCCACCAGGAAAACCCATGAAGCCCTCTACCCAAGTCACCACCCTCCCCAGCACCCTGCGCAAGCGCGACGGCAGCCTCGTCCCCTTCGACAGCCGCAAGATCCACTCCGCCATCGCCCGCGCGGGACGGGCCACCGGCGAGTTCGGCGAGGACGAGGCGGGCCTGCTCACCGCCCAGGTGGTGAAGGTGCTGAGCCACCTGCCGGGCGTGCCCGAGGTGGAGCGCATCCAGGACATCGTGGAGCAGACCCTCATCTCGGCCAACCACTTCCGCACCGCCCGCGCCTACATCGTCTACCGTGAACAGCACGAGCGGCTGCGCCAGGACCGCCAGACCCTGGTGGACGTGGCCGCCTCGGTGAACGAGTACCTCGACCGCAGCGACTGGCGGGTGTCGGCCAACGCCAACCAGGGCTACTCGCTGGGCGGCCTCATCCTCAACACCTCGGGCAAGGTGATCGCCAACTACTGGCTGAGCCACGTCTACCCGCCCGAGATCGGCCGCGCCCACCGCGAGGCCGACTTCCACATCCACGACCTGGACATGCTCTCGGGCTATTGCGCCGGCTGGTCGCTGCGCACCCTGCTCCACGAGGGGCTCAACGGCGTGCCGGGCAAGGTGGAGGCGGGACCGCCGAAACACATGTCCTCGGCGGTGGGCCAGATCGTCAACTTCCTCGGCACCCTGCAGAACGAATGGGCCGGCGCCCAGGCCTTCAGCTCCTTCGACACCTACATGGCCCCCTTCGTGCGCAAGGACCGACTGGACTACCCCCAGGTGCGCCAGTACATCCAGGAGCTGATCTACAACCTCAACGTCCCCTCCCGCTGGGGCACCCAGACCCCCTTCACCAACCTCACCTTCGACTGGGTCTGCCCCGAGGATCTGCGCGACCAGGTGCCGGTGATCGGCGGCGAGGAGATGCCCTTCACCTACGGCGAGCTGCAGCACGAGATGGACCTTATCAACCGCGCCTACATCGAGGTGATGAGCGCCGGCGACGCGAAGGGACGGGTCTTCACCTTCCCCATCCCCACCTACAACATCACGCCCGACTTCCCCTGGGAGAGCGAGAACGCCGAGCTCCTGTTCGAGATGACCGCCAAGTACGGCCTTCCCTACTTCCAGAACTTCCTCAACTCGGAGCTCAAGCCCAACATGGTGCGCTCCATGTGCTGCCGCCTGCAGCTCGACCTGCGCGAGCTGCTCAAGCGGGGCAACGGCCTCTTCGGCTCGGCGGAACAGACCGGCTCCCTGGGCGTGGTGACCCTCAACTGCGCCCGCCTCGGCTACCTGCACCGGGGCGACGAGCAGGGGCTCTACGCCCGCCTGGACGAGCTGCTGGAGCTGGCCCGCAACAGCCTGGAGATCAAGCGCAAGGTGATCCAGCGCCACATGGATGCCGGCCTCTTCCCCTACACCAAACGTTACCTCGGCACCCTGCGCAACCACTTCTCCACCATCGGCGTCAACGGCATCAACGAGATGATCCGCAACTTCACCAGCGACGCCCACGACATCACCGACGAGTGGGGCCACGACTTCGCCTGCCGCCTCCTCGACCACATCCGGGCGCGGATGGTGGCCTTCCAGGAGGCCACCGGCAACCTCTACAACCTGGAGGCCACACCGGCGGAAGGCACCACCTACCGATTCGCCAAGGAGGACCGCAAGCGCTGGCCCGACATCCTCCAGGCCGGCACGCCCGAGAAGCCCTACTACACCAACAGCTCCCAGCTCCCGGTGGGCTACACCGACGACCCCTTCGAGGCGCTGGCGATGCAGGAGGAACTCCAGTCGAAGTACACCGGCGGCACCGTGCTCCACCTCTACATGAGCGAACGCCTCTCCTCCGCCGACGCCTGCCGGCGGCTGGTGAGGCGGGCGCTGGAGAACTTCCGCCTCCCCTACATCACCGTCACCCCCACCTTCTCCATCTGCCCGAAACACGGCTACCTGGAGGGGGAGCACGAGTTCTGCCCCAAGTGCGACCAGGAACTCATCGCCCGGAAGAAGGCTGCCCATGCCACCGCCTGATACCCCTTTCGTAGGTCGGGCTTCAGCCCGACAGAACAACCTGTTGCGCCGGAAGGCCGCTGGCCGACCCTTGGTGGCGGGGTTTCGGCAGCAGGGATGCTGCCGCAAAGCCTACAGGGAGGTATTCACGGCGTCCCCGCCACCAAGGGTCGGCCAGCGGCCCTCGCGAAAGCATTGGAATCATCATGCCTGGTTGCCGGGCTTTGGCCGGGCAACTGAAACGCTTTCGGGGCCGGCGGAGGGGAGCTTGTAGCGGGAACGCCGTGAATACATCCCTGTAGGCTCCGCCTCGGCATCCCTGCCTCGGAGGTCCCGCTACAAGCCCCCCTCCGCCGGCCTACAGGCACTGTTGGTTGTTCTGTCGGACGGAAGACCAGCCTACATACGACGAGTTAAACCCATCGATCCAACAACGGAGGAACCCGATGCAACAACAAACCATCACGCTCAAAGACGAAGAACGCACCCGCTGCGAGATCTGGACCCGGGTGATGGGCTACCACCGCCCTGTCACCTCCTTCAACCCCGGCAAGCAGTCGGAATACCGCGAACGGCAGGTATTCGTGGAATCCAAGACTCGTTGACGTAGGAGCGCCGTCCCCGGCGCGAACCCGGAACGCGGTACCCGGTGCCGTTGTCCGTTCGGCGCGGGGACGCGCCTCCTACAGGGATTCCTTCACCATGCGCATCGGCGGCTTCGTTCCCTTCACCTCAATCGATTACCCCGGCGAGCTGGCGGCGGTGGTCTTCTGCCAGGGGTGTCCCTGGCGCTGCGGCTACTGCCACAACCCCCACCTGCTGCCGGCCCGTGGCAGCGAGCTGCTCGACTGGCGGGCGCTGCTCAAGATACTGGAGCAGCGGCGCGGACTGCTGGACGCCGTGGTCTTCAGCGGCGGCGAGCCCACCCTGCAGGGCAGCTTGCCGGAGGCGATGCGGCAAGTGAAGGCGCTGGGCTTCAAGGTGGGCCTCCACACCGCCGGCTGCTACCCCCGCCGCCTGGAACGGCTGCTGCCGCTGGTGGACTGGGTGGGACTGGACATCAAGGATCTGCCGCCCCACTACCCGGCCCTCACCGGCGTTCCCGGCAGCGGCGAGCGCGCCTGGAAGGGCCTGGAGCTGGTGTGTGCCAGCGGGATTCCTTTCGAGGTGCGCACCACCCTGGGGCCCCACCTGCCCGAAGAGCGGCTGTCGCAAATCGAAACGGTGTTGAAGGAAAAGCGGGTTCCCCGTCACCGCCTGCAGCCGCTCAACCCGCTGCCAGCAACTGGCGAAGGGCCGCCTCCAGGTGGGGGTAAGCAAAGGTGAAGCCGGCCTCCAGCAGGCGTTGCGGCACCGCGCGCTGGCTGGCCAGCAGGATCTCCGCCTGTTCACCCAGCAGCCAACGCAGTGCAAAAGCAGGCGCCGGCAGCCGGGCGGGCCGGCCCAGAACCCTTCCCAGGGTCCGCGCCAGCTCGCGGTTGGTGACCGGCTCCGGCGCCACCAGATTGAAAGGCCCCTCGAGGGTCTCGTGCTCCACCAGGTAGCGGATCGCCGCCAGGTGGTCCTGCAGGTGGATCCAGGCCAGCCACTGGCGCCCGCTGCCCAGAGGCCCGCCCAGCCCCAGGCGAAAGGCAGGCAGCATCCGCGCCAGCATTCCACCGCCGGCACCCAGCACCGGGCCGGTGCGCAGCAGGCAGACCCGCACACCGAGCCGCTCGGCCTCCAGCGCCGCCTCCTCCCAGGCGACGCAGAGCTCGGCCCCGAACCCCCGGCCCGGCGGCGAGGACTCGGTGAGCACCTGGTCGCCCCGGTCGCCGTAGTACCCCACCGCGGATCCCGACAGCAGCACCCCGGGCGGCGTCTCCAGCGTGGCCAGATGGGCCACAAGACGGTTGGTGAGCGTCACCCGGCTCTCCCGGATGGCCGCCTTGCGCCTGGCCGTCCAGCGCGGCCCCAGGATGGGTTCGCCGGCCAGGTTCACCACCACCTCCGGCTCCCCCATCTCTTCCATTTGCTGCACGGCGCGCACCGCCCCGCACAGGGCCGCCACCTGCTCGGGCCGTTGCCGGCTCAGCACCCGGATCTGGTGGCCGGCGGCCAGCCATTCCCGGCACAGGTGCCGCCCGATAAAGCCCGTGCCGCCGGTGATGAAGATACGCATCTGACCGTTCTCCCAGGGGTGCTTCCCCACCCGGTCGATCAACGACCTTTCCTGAGACCGGAAGGGGGTGTTCCAGAAAACGGCCGAGGCAGGATGCCGAGGCCGAGCCTACAGGGATGTATTCACGGCGGTTTTCTGGAATACCCCCTTCCGGCCGCCCCCGGATGAGCCGCTCAAGGGAAGGTCTGAAAAATTCAGACCTTCCGCCGGTACAGGGAAGTGCCGGCAAAATCGATCGCTGTAAGCGATTGATTTTGGAGCAAGCCGCAAACCGCGTTTGCGGCGTGGCGTGCTCTGATAAAGCCAGGGATGGCTTTTATCAGAGCTTCCCAAGGGATTCATTTTCCTGCTGGAGCCTTTCCCAGTTGAAGGATAGGTTAAAATTCCTCTCTTGTTATCTTTTCCGGAAGAACCAGTGGAACAGTTCAAGGGCACCACCATTCTCTCGGTGCGCCGCGGCGGCCGCGTGGTCATCGGCGGCGACGGCCAGGTCTCCATGGGCAACACCGTGATGAAGGGCAACGCGCGCAAGGTGCGGCGCCTCTACAAGGGGCAGGTGCTGGCCGGTTTCGCCGGCGCCACCGCCGACGCCTTCACCCTCTTCGAGCGCTTCGAGGGCAAGCTGGAGAAACACTCGGGCCACCTGGTGCGCGCTGCGGTGGAGCTGGCCAAGGACTGGCGCACCGACCGCATGCTGCGCCGCCTGGAGGCGCTGCTGTGCGTGGCCGACCGCGAGGCCTCGCTGATCCTTACCGGCAACGGCGACGTGGTGGAGCCCGAGCACGACCTCATGGCCATCGGCTCGGGCGGCCCCTACGCCCAGGCGGCGGCCATCGCGTTGCTGCAGAACACCGACCTTTCCGCCCGCGAGATCGTGGAGAAGGGGCTGGCCATCGCCGCCGACATCTGCGTCTACACCAACCACAACCGCACCATCGAAGAGCTGGAGTGCGACTGATGTCCGAGATCACCCCCCAGGAGATCGTCCGCGAGCTGGACAAGCATATCGTCGGCCAGGACCAGGCCAAGCGCGCGGTGGCCATCGCCCTGCGCAACCGCTGGCGCCGGACGCAGGTGGACCCCGAACTGCGCAACGAGATCACCCCCAAGAACATCCTCATGATCGGCCCCACCGGCGTGGGCAAGACCGAGATCGCCCGCCGCCTGGCGCGGCTGGCCAACGCCCCCTTCATCAAGGTGGAGGCCACCAAGTTCACCGAGGTGGGCTACGTGGGACGCGAGGTGGACTCCATCATCCGCGACCTGGCCGACGCCGCGGTAAGCATGGTGCGCGAGCAGGAGCTGGCCAAGGTACAGGACGTGGCCGCCGCGGCGGCCGAGGAGCGGATCCTGGACATCCTGCTGCCGCCACCGCGCAGCGCCAGCGCTTGGGAGGAGGAGACCGCGCCGCCGGTGAGCTCGGCCACGCGGGAGAAGTTCCGCGAGCGGCTGCGCGCCGGTGAGCTGGACGACAAGGAGATCGAGGTGGACCTGGCCGAGCCCACCCTGGGGGTGGAGATCATGGCGCCGCCCGGCATGGAGGAGATGACCAGCCAGCTCCAGAGCCTGTTCCAGAACCTCTCCGGCGGGCGCAAGCGCAAGCGCAAGCTGCGCATCAAGGACGCCCTCAAGCTGATCCGCGAGGAGGAGGCGAGCAAGCGCATCAACCACGAGGATCTCAAGCTGCGCGCCCTGGAGATGGTGGAACAGCAGGGCATCGTCTTCATCGACGAGATCGACAAGGTCACCTCCAGCCACGAACGCCACGGCGCCGACGTCTCCCGCGAGGGGGTGCAGCGGGACCTGCTGCCGCTGGTGGAGGGCTGCACCGTCTCCACCAAGCACGGCATGGTGAAGACCGACCACATCCTCTTCATCGCCTCCGGCGCCTTCCACCTCTCCAAGCCCTCCGACCTGATCCCCGAACTCCAGGGCCGCCTGCCCATCCGCGTGGAGCTCGACGCCCTCACGGTGGAGGATTTCATCCGCATCCTCACCGAGCCCGACGCCTCCCTCACCGAGCAGTACCAGGCGCTGATGGCCACCGAGGGGGTGAAACTGGAGTTCACCGGGTCGGGCATCCGCCGCATCGCCGAGATCGCCTGGGAGGTGAACGAGCGCACCGAAAACATCGGCGCCCGGCGGCTGCACACGGTGATGGAACGGCTGCTGGAGGAGGTCTCCTTCCTGTCGCGGGAACTGGAGGGGCAGACGGTGGTGGTGGACGACACCTATGTGGACAACCACATCGGCAACCTCTCCGAGGACGAGGATCTGAGCCGGTTCATCTTGTGAGAGTCTCATCCTGGCAACCGTAATGCGGTGTCACTCCATTCAGTTCAGCGGTCACGCCATCAGTCGAATGTTCGAGCGTGACCTTTTTCCCAAAGACGTCACGGCGGCCATCGAACGAGGAGAGGTCATCGCGGAATATCCCGAGGATCATCCTTACCCCAGCTATTTGCTGCTAGGATTTGTCGAAGGAGAGCCACTCCACGTGGTCGTGGCCCGGGATGAGGCCGGTAGCCGTTGCTTCGTCGTGACTGTTTACCGCCCTGATCCCGAACTCTGGCAACCCGATTTCAAGACCAGGAAAAGAACATGAACTGCGTGATCTGCAAAACCGGCCAGATCAGACCAGGACGGGCGACCATCACCTTGCAACGCGGTGACACCACCGTGGTGATCAAGGGAGTTCCCGCGGACGTATGTGACAACTGTGGTGAATACTATCTGGATGAAGAGATGACAGAACGAGTACTGTCGATGGCGAAAGAGGCGGCAGCACCCGGCGTGGAGGTGGAAATCCTGCGGTGGGCCGCCTGACCCAAGCCCGGAAGGAAAGACTTTCTTCCAATAAGCAACGCCGTGTCTCATCCCTTTCCGCCCTCCTCTCCTCCCGGTTGCCGGAATAGGGGCAAACCGGACGATCTCTGACGCAAATGGCCAGCCGCCTTGGGGCATAATGGCGCCATCGCAACGTCATCCGAGGAAAGAGGAAGATGTCCCATCCCATTCCCACCGAACTCAACCTCCACCGCCTCTCCAGGGTGCTGGAGATCACTTTCGACAATGGCGAGTCATTCAAGCTGCCCGCCGAGTACCTGCGCGCCTGGTCCCCTTCCGCCGAGGTGATGGGTCACGGCCCCGGGCAGCGCAAGGTGCCCATCGGCATCGAGAAGGTGAACATCGACCAGATCGAACCGGTGGGCAACTACGCCATCACCATCCACTTCGACGACGGCCACAACACCGGAATCTACTCCTGGGAAACCCTGTATAATCTGGGGAAGAACTACGAGGAGCTGTGGAACCGGTATCTTGAGGAGCTGAAGGAGGCCGGCTATACCCGCAAGGATCCCGAGTCCTAGGCTTGACCCGTAGGTCGGGCTTCAGCCCGACAGATTGGGTGCTTGGTTTCAATCCATTCGGGGGGCCGGTGGGGACTCCTTCCTGGCGGGGACGCCGTGAATACATCCCTGTAGGCTTTGCGGCAGCTTTGTAGCTTCGCAATCCATGTTACGCTACAAAGTCCAGCCTCGCCATCCTTGGCGAGGCGTTCGCCAGCTGCGAAAATCCACTGGATTTTCGGTCTGGCTCACCCCTGCTGCCGAAACCCCGCCAGGAAGGAGTCCCCACCGGCCTTCAAGCTGTGTCACAAGGTTCGTCGGGCTGAAGCCCGACCTACAGGTATCGGGTTTTCCGTAATTGGGGGTGAACCCCACAAACGAGGTCGACATGAACCACGCAAGCGAAGAGACCCATTTCGGCTTCCGCAAGGTGGCGAAGGAGGAGAAGGCCACCCTGGTGAAGGGAGTGTTCGACTCCGTGGCCTCGCGCTACGACCTGATGAACGACCTCATGTCCTTCGGCATCCACCGCCTCTGGAAGCGCTTCGCGGTGGAACTGGCCGGCGTGCGCGGGGGACAGAAGGTACTAGACCTTGCCGCCGGCACCGGCGACCTGGCGGAACGCTTCGCCGGCCTGGTGGGCCCCGAGGGGCTGGTGCTGATGACCGACATCAACGCCAGCATGCTGCGCACCGGGCGCGATCGCATGCTCGACCACGGCCGCGCCGGCAACGTCCAATACGCCCAGGTCAACGCCGAGCAGCTCCCCTTTCCCGACAACACCTTCGACTGCATCACCATCGGCTTCGGCCTGCGCAATGTCACCGACAAGCAGAAGGCGCTCGAAGCCATGTATACCGCCCTCAAGCCCGGCGGGCGCGCGCTGGTGCTGGAATTCTCCCACCCGGTGAGCAAGCCGCTTCAGAAGGTCTACGATCTCTACTCCTTCACCCTGTTGCCAAAGATGGGCAAACTGGTGGTGAACGACGAAGAGAGCTACCGCTACCTGGCCGAGTCCATCCGCGTCCATCCCGACCAGGAGACCCTCAAGGAGATGATGGAACAGGCCGGCTTCGAGCGCTGCGACTACCACAACCTCACCGGCGGAGTGGTGGCCATCCACCGGGGCTTCAAGTTCTGAGAGGCTGCCATGAGAACACCCGAAAGCATCGCCAAGGGCCGTCCGGGAGGCTTCGACGGGACGTCGGAGGCCATGGAGGGCCGACGCGAGCTTACGAGGAGGTACTTGCAGCGTTCCCGTCGAAGCCTCCCGGACGGTCCGTTCCGACGGCCCATGAACAATCGAGGGACCCATGAGCACTCGTGACCTCGCCCTCGCCTCCCTGGAGAAAGCGGTCAACGCCCTGCTGGCTCTCGACCCAGTGGCCATGGAGCGCCTGGCCCGCCACCACGGCCGGGTGATCGGAATCCACCTGCGCGGCCTGGAGATCACCCTCTACTTCGTTCCCGACGAAAAGGGCCACCTGCAGCTGCTGGGAGACATCGAGGGCGAACCCGACGCGCTCATCAGCGGCTCGCCGCTGGACCTGATGCGCTCCGGCGGCTCCGAGGAGGGCAGCCGCCAGCTTTTCGCCGGCCGCGTCACCCTGAACGGCGACACCGCCCTGGCTCACGATTTCAGCGCAATCCTGGCGGACCTCGACATCGACTGGGAAGAGCAGTTGTCGAAGTTCACCGGCGACCTGGTGGCCCACGAGCTGGGCAGCGCCGTCCGCCACCTCAAACACTACACCGAGGAGACCGGCGACCGCCTGGCCCGCGACCTGGGCGAATATCTCACCGAGGAGGCGCGCCTCCTGCCCACCCGCGCCGAGGTGGAAGAATTCATCGAGCAGGTGGACGAACTGCGCGACGATGCCGAGCGGCTGGAGGCGCGGGTGAAGCTGCTGGAACGGAAACTGGGGAAAACGGCCGAATGATCCCCCTGCGCCAGGGGCTGCGGGTGGCCCACATCACCTGGGTGCTGCTGCGCAACGGGCTGGACGAGTTCATCCTCGCCGCCCACCTCTTCCGCCCCATCCGCTTCTTCCGTTTCCTCTCTCCCTTCTACTGGCTGCAGCGCGGCCAGCGTCCCGGCTACGGGGTGCGCATCCGCCGTACCCTGGAGGAACTGGGCCCCATCTGGGTCAAGTTCGGCCAGATTCTCTCCACTCGCCGCGACCTGCTGCCCGACGAGATCGCCGAGGAGCTGGTCAAGCTCCAGGACCAGGTGCCCCCCTTTCCCGGCAGCGAGGCGCGCCGCATCATCGAAACGGCCCTGGGCGATCAGGTGAGTCACCTCTTCGCCCGCTTCGACGAACAGCCGTTGGCGTCGGCCTCCATCGCCCAGGTGCACGCCGCCACCCTCCACGACGGCACCGAGGTGATCGTCAAGGTGGTGCGCCCCGGCATCGAAAAGGCCATCCGGCGCGACATCGAGCTGATGTACACCCTGGCGCGGCTGGCGGTGCGCTATTCCAAGGAGGCGCGCCGGCTGCGGCTGGTGGAGGTGGTGCAGGAGTACGAGAAGACCATCTTCGACGAGCTGGACCTGCTGCGCGAGGCGGCCAACGCCTCCCAGTTGCGACGCAACTGGCTCGACAGCGAGATGCTCTACATTCCCGAGGTCTACTGGGACTACTGCCGCCGCGAGGTGCTGGTGATGGAACGGGTCTACGGCACCCCGGTGGACCAGGTGGAGGAACTCAAGCGGCAGGGCATCTCTATGGCGCTGCTGGGCGAGCGTGGTGTGGAGATCTTCTTCACCCAGGTGTTCCGGGACAACTTCTTCCACGCCGACATGCACCCCGGCAACATCTTCGTGGCGCCCGACGGCCGCTACATCAGCGTCGATTTCGGCATCATGGGCACCCTCACGCGGGAGGACCAACGCTATCTGGCCGAGAACCTGCTCGCCTTCTTCCACCGCGACTACCGGCGGGTGGCCGAGCTGCACGTGGAGTCGGGCTGGGTGCCGCCTGGCACCCGGGTGGAGGAGTTCGAGGCGGCCATCCGAACCGTGAGCGAGCCCATCTGGGAGAAACCCATCGCCGAGATCTCCTTCGGTCACTTCCTGCTGCGCCTGTTCCAGACCGCGCGCCGCTTCGACATGGAGGTGCAGCCCCAGCTGGTGCTGCTGCAGAAGACCCTGCTCAACATCGAAGGACTGGGGCGGATGCTTTACCCCGAGCTGGACCTGTGGGCCACCGCCAAGCCCTTCATGGAACGCTGGCTGAGCGAACAGGTGGGACCCAGGGCCTTCCTGCGCCGGGTGAAGGAGAGTGCGCCACAGCTCTCGGAAGAGCTGCCCGAGGTGCCTCATCTGGCTTACAAAGTGCTCAGCCAGGCCACGGAGGGAAAGCTCACCTTCAACTGGAAATCGCGTGAGCTGCGTTTGCTGCGCCGTGATATGAAGCAGGAACAACAGCGCACTCGGATGGTGGTGGCTGGCGGCGCCCTGCTGCTCGGTGGCATCCTACTGGGGGGCTTGGGCTCGCCGCTACTGCCCGCTACCCTGCTCCCCTGGGCCAGTGGCACACTGGGGCTGGCGGGCCTGGTGATGGCCGGACGCGGACTGGTCCGGCATTGATCCACCTCGCCAGTTTCCGAGTCAAAACTTCTTCTCGGCGGCCACCGTCTGCAGCAAGTAGACCTCGGCCCGCTCCAGTTGGTCCAGTGAGAGGTAGGCCAGGAATTCGCCTCCCCGGATGTGCTGACGTAAAACCGCCTGCCCGTCCCTCACCTCCACCAGCACGCCGCTGCGTACGGGATCCCCCCGCTCCTGCAGCCGGGCGCGATGCCCCAGGTAGCGGGACAATTCAGAAGGGTTCACCACCCGGTAGCCCCAGCGCTTCTGCAGCCGCCGCAGGCGCGGTGCCCGCGCAGCTACCGGCGACCTCTTCCCCTGGCTAGCGCTTGCCAACTGCAAAGCGACCCCTTCCATGAGCCGACCATTCACCAGCAACTCCATCCCAAGCTTCTGCCGCAGCTGGTCCGGAGGCACAAAGGGCAGAAACGCCAGGCTGAGGGGTACCGGTGGCGTCAGGTTCAGCTCCAGCGAACCCCAGCTCCGTACATACTGGTACAACGCCTCTTCCAGCTCGTCGTTCACCAGCACACCCGCTTTGCCCAGCTCCGCCAACACCCGTTCTGCCAACTGGTCCCCGAAAGCGGCCGGGGTGAGCTGACGTCTGGCGGCGCAGTGGCGAAGCAGGCGACGCCCAAAGGCCGGCTCGATCTCCACACGCAGCCCCAGCTCCGCCAATAGCGCAGTGGCCAACTCACCACTACGGAACCCCTGGTCAGTAACGTTCTGCAACCGTAACCGCAGGCGGGTATGTTCGATCTCCCCCAGATCCAGTGTCAGGCTACCCTGCAAGCGAGCCTCGGCTGGCCGGTAGCCGTACTCCCCCCGGATACTCCAGGGCAGCTCCCGAAAGCCCATCTCGCGCAACAATCCGAGGGAAAGACCCTGTTCCAGCTCACAGCCGTCTTCTCCGGCGTGGACCGGGCCCGCCAAGGGCAGCCGAGCTCCGCTGAAACGATAGGAAAGGTGTCGGGGTGGACCAAATCCGGTGATGGGGTTGTTGCGCAGGAGGTAGGCCGGCACCGAAGGACCCTGCAACTCGATTCTCCCCATGGCCACCGGCGCCGGGAGGGCGGACAGCACCAAGCGGGCATCCTCGATCTCCACCCTGCCGAGCAGCGAGGTGCGCAGGTCACCGTACTCGAAAACCGCGCCGGATGGCAGCTGGTGGGAGAGGTCGTTCAGCAGCCCCCGCATGTAGAAATGGAAGCCCCAGTGAGCCGCCACTCCGACAAAGAGAGGCAGCCCCAGGATCCACAGCCAACGCCTCCTGCGCAGTCTCATCATCCTCCAGGCCGCATGAGGGGTTCTTCCACCTGTCTGCGAGCCTCCTCACCCAGCAGGGTCTCGATCAGGGAAAGCGCGAAATCCATGGCGGTGCCCGGCCCCCTGGAGGTGATCACCTGACCATCGGCCACCACCGGCTTTTCCACCAGGCGGGTGCTGGGCAGCTCCATGGACTCCAGCACACCGGGATAGGAGGTGGCCTGGCGGGAATCCAGCAGGCCGGCGCTGGCAAGGACCTTGGGCGCGGCACAGATCGCCGCGGCGTACTTCCCCTCTTCCGACATCCGCTGGAGCAGCCGACGTATGCGGGCATCCTGTTCCAGGTGATCGGCACCGGGGAGTCCACCCGGCAGCACCACCATGTCGAAGGTTTCGGAGAGTACCTGGTCGAGAGTGGTGTCCGGCACCAGGACCACGCCTCGACTGCATTTCACCGGTCCCTCTTTCAATCCTGCAGTGATCACCTCGATCCCTGCCCGACGCAGCAGGTCGATGATGGTCACGGCCTCCAGCTCTTCACATCCCTCGGCCAGGGGAACCAACACTCTTGCCATTGCTGTCACCTCCGCATCGCCGATGGAGCAGCCGGCCACGCGACCAACCGCCCCCAAGCGATCCACTGTGAATTATCGATCAGATGGTAATGGAAAAATGCGACAAGGTTGCTTTTTCCGAAACCCTCACCTGCGAGACTGGGCGTAGATGGCCAGCCCCTTGAGCAGATTGAGCGCTTCATTGAGTTCGAAATCCTTCTCCAGCAACCCGTTCTTCTCCTGTTTCTCCCGGTGCTTCTTCTCTCCATTGGGGTTGGCGAGGTGATCGGCCAAGTCCGCTTCGCGCAGCTGCAGCGCATTGCGCTCCACCGCCTCCAGCTTGACCCGGGAGAGGAGGATATCCGGCTCGATTCCCTCGGCCTGGATGGAGCGTCCGCTGGGAGTGTAGTAGCGCGCCGTGGTGAGCTTGATGGCGATCTTGTCGCTGATGGGAATGATGGACTGCACCGACCCCTTGCCGAAGGTGGTGCGCCCCATGATCACCGCCCGCTTGTGATCCTGGAGAGCGCCCGCCACGATCTCGGAAGCAGAGGCCGAGCCCTCGTTCACCAGCACCACCAAAGGCGCGCCATGCAGCTCGTCCCCCGGCTGGGCCCGAAATTCCAGCCGCGACGACTTTTCCCGCCCCTGGGTGTAGACGATGAGCCCTTTGTCGAGGAAGGCGTCGCTCACCGCCACCGCCGCCTGCAGCACGCCGCCGGGGTTGTTGCGCAGATCCAGCACCAACCCTTTCAGACGGCCTCCGTTCTTCTTCTCCAGCTTGCGGATGGCGCGCAACATCTCTTTCGGCGTAGGCGCCTGGAACTGGGAAAGACGCACGTAGCCGAAGCCGGGCGCCAGCATCTTCCACTTGACACTGGCCTGGCGAATGACGGCGCGGGTGATCTCGAACACCAGAGGCTTGGCCTCGCCGGCCCGGCGCACGGTGAGCTTGATCTTTGTGCCCGGCGTGCCGCGCATGATCTTCACCGCTTCGGTGAGACTCATCCCTTTCACCGGCCGGCCATCCAGGCGGATGATGAGATCACCAGCCTTGATCCCGGCACGCTGCGCCGGGGTATCGTCGATGGGGGCGATCACCTTGATGAAGCCGTCCTCCATGCCCACCTCGATGCCCAGGCCACCGAACTCGCCGCTGGTCCCCTCCTGCAGCTCCTTGTAGTCCTCCTCATCGAGATAGGCGGAATGAGGGTCCAGCCCGCCCAGCATGCCCCGAATGGCGTACTCGAGCAGCTCCTTGTCGCTCACCGGCTCCACGTAGTCCTGCTTGATGCGGCCGAAGATGTTGGCGAAGATGCGCAGCTCCTTGAGCGGCAGGGCCGCCTTCTCCGCGGTGGCGGCCGCCTCCCGCGCCGGCGCCAAACCGGTAACGGAGACCAGCAGGGCCATCATCAGCCCGGTGAACAGAGTTGGTCTGGAAAAAAGCTTCATGACTTTCCTCGGCCCGTCTTACGGCCGGATTTCCTGCGGCACCACCGCACCGGGTCCACCGGCTTGCCATCGTGTCGGATGCCGAAATAGATACCGGACCGCCGAAGACCACCGCTGCGACCTGCCAGGCCGATCACCTCGCCGGTCTCCACCCAGTCCCCGGTCTCCTTGAGGAGACTCTGGTTGTGCCCGTAGAGGCTCATGTAACCATCGCCGTGATCGAGAATGATCAGCAGACCATAGCCGCGCAGCCAGTCGGCATAAGCCACCCGACCGCTGTGCACGGCCTTCACTTCACGGCCCTCGGGAGCCCCGATTATAACGCCGTCCCAACGCAGGTTACCGATTTTCTCCCGGCCATAGGGCACCAGCAGGCGGCCGGACAGAGGCCATTCCAGCTTGCCCCGGCGTTGAGCGAACGAAACCTGTTCGGGCAGCTCCAGCGCCCGCAACGCCCGAGCGCTCTCCTTCACCACCTCGGTGAGGCGGCGGGCATCCTCCTGCATTCGCCGCAGCCGTTCGTCACCCTTGCGCAACTCGCGCTCCAGCCGTGCCAGCAGCTGCTCGCGCGACCTCTTCTCCTGCTGGAGAAGACGGCGCTGCTCGGCGATCCGGCTGACGTTTCGCTCCAGCTCGGTCTGGGATTGCTGCACCTGCCTCTCCAGCTCCTGCAGCTCCTGCAGCCGGGTCTCCAGCTGCCGGATCTTCTCCACCCGGGTGCGGGCCAAGTAGTCGTGGTAGGCGAGCATGCGGTTCAGTAGGGCGGGATCGCCCTGATTGAGTAGGAGCTTGAGACGCTCCTCCCGCCCGGAGAGGTAGGCGGCTCGTACAAGAGCCGCCAGCTGGCGGCGCAGAAGCTGCACCTGTTGGCGATGCCGGTGCTGTCCCTGGCGCAGTTGCCCAAGGCGTTGCTCCAGGATCCGGCGCTCTTCGTCCAGCCGCCGCATTTCCCGGGCCAGCTCGCCGATGCGCTGGTCCGTTGCGGCCAGCTCGCTGCCAAGGCGGTCCCGCCGGGAACGCAGTTGCTGTTGCTGGTTGCGCAGCCTCTCGATGGCCTGCCGCAGCTGTGCGTCCGCTTCTCCATCGCCGGCGGCTGCCGACGGCCCACTGACCGCCAGGAAGAACAGCAGCAGGCCCACCAGGCCATACTCAGTCTTGATCTTTTTCCTCGTCCTGATCAAGGAACTCCAACAGAGGGTGGCCAGTCATCTCCATGGGCTGGGGAAGCCCCATGATCTGCAGCAGGGTGGGGGCCACATCGCACAGGGCGCCTCCATCGATGACCCGGGCCGGGCGCTCGCCGAAATAGACGATGGGCACCGGGTTGGTGGTGTGAGCGGTGTAGGGCTGGCCGGTCTTCTCGTCCCGCATCTTCTCGCAATTGCCATGGTCGGCAGTGAGCAGCATGGCCCCCCCCACCTTGTGAATGGCTCGGGTCACCCGTCCCAGGCACTCGTCCAGTGTCTCCACCGCCTGCACCGCCGCCTCGAAGTTGCCGGTATGGCCCACCATGTCGCCATTGGCGTAGTTGACGATGATGGCGTCGTATTTTCCCCCTTCGATGGCCTCCACTAGCCGGTCGGTGACCTCTGGGGCGCTCATCTCCGGCTTGAGGTCATAGGTGGGCACATTCGGCGAGGGTACCAGGATCCGATCCTCACCCTCGAAGGGCTCCTCGCGCCCGCCGTTGAAGAAAAAGGTGACGTGGGCGTACTTCTCGGTCTCCGCCAACCGTAGTTGGTGCAGACCCAGATTGGCGATGTATTCCCCGAACACGTTCTTCAGCTTCTCGGAGGGAAAAGCCACCGGCAGATCCCAATCCTTGTGGTACTCGGTGAGGGTGACGAACTGGGCCAGCCGCGGCCAACGGCTGCGCTCGAAACAGTCGAAGCCCGGCTCGATGAAGGCGCGCACGATCTGCCGTACCCGGTCGGAGCGGTAGTTCATGCTGATCATCACGTCGCCGTCCTCGATGCGCACCGGCTCTTCGCCGGGCGGCACGATGCGGGTGGGCTTGACGAACTCGTCGGTCTCACCCCGCGCGTAGGCCATCTCCAGCCCCTGCTCTGCGCTGGGCGCCTCGAATTCCGCTTTGGCGTCCACCATCAGGTCGTAGGCCAGCTTCACCCGATCCCAACGGTGGTCGCGGTCCATGGCATAGTAGCGGCCAACGATGCCGGCAATGCGCCCGGTGCCCAGCTCCCGGAACACCTCGTCCATGGCTTCCAGGGAGGGGCCGGCGCTCTTCGGCGGCATGTCGCGCCCATCCAGGAATGCGTGCACATAGACCCGCTTTGCTCCCCGTTCCACCGCCAGCCGTACCATGGCGTGGATATGCTCTTCGTGGCTGTGCACGCCGCCGGGAGAGAGAAGACCCATGACGTGCACCGCCTTGTCGTGCTCCACCGCCAGGTCCACCGCACCGGTGAGGGTGGCATTGTTGAAGAAAGAACCGGTACGGATGGAGCGGCTCACCCGGGTGAACTCCTGGTACACCACACGCCCGCTGCCGAGATTGATATGCCCCACCTCGGAGTTGCCCATCTGTCCGCTGGGCAGCCCCACCGCGGAACCGGAGGTGTGCAGCACATTGTGCGGACATTCCCGCCACAGCCGGTCCCACACTGGGGTACGACCTGCGGCTATGGCGTTGTACTCGGTCTCTTCGCTGATTCCCCAGCCATCGAGAATGATGAGCACGACGGGGCGCGGTGATTTGCTCATTGTTTCTGGTGTCGCCTCGGATACTGAGAACTTCCCGCCATCGGCCTGACCCGAACGGCGGCGAAGAGGTGGGCATGGAAAGGGGCGATTCTATCAGAGCCGTCCGCCGACCGGGGAGGCGAACCACCGATAGGCCTCCCATTTCCTTTCGGCTTTCAGGGTAAAGCAGTGTATCATTGTATAATGATCTTCGAATCTTGGCGCGGTGGAACCGCGGCGAAAATCCCGACAGCAGTTGCTTCGGGACCCCAGCCATCACCAGCCACCGCGGTGCTGAACCCGAACAGGCCAAAGCCGTTTTTCCATTGCTTTTTGGTGGGGCAGTCCGAAAAACCGGACCACCCTCCCTCACAGGGACGTGTCAGCAAGATCAGTTGCTATAAGCGAATCAAGAGAACGTTGACAGGCGAGGAATCCGTGGTGACGAAAAAGGCCTCCAGCAAAGCCGAAAGGCAGGAAGAGATGCAACAAGGCTGGTCGCTGCTGGGCAGCGACAAGGACATAGAGCGGGCATCACGTTCGCTCAAGGCGATGTCACACCCCCTGCGGCTGAAGATCCTCTGCACGCTGGGTGAGAACGAAGTGAGCGTGCACGACATCGTCAGTCAGGTGGGCTCTTCACAGAGCAACATCTCACAACATCTGGCCATCCTCAGAGACAAGGGGATCCTGGACGCCCGCAAGGAGGCCAACCGTGTCTACTATCGTGTGGCCGACGCCCGAACCCTGCAGCTCATCGGCATGATGCGGCAGGTATTCTGCAGTCACTCTTAACGGGCCACGATACCTTGTCGACCCAATACCGGCCTCTTCAAGTCCCCTGGAGAGAAGCCCGCGGGACCTCCATCCCGTCATTCCTGCCCGGCCCGGTTGCGCTATAATTCCCGCCTTTCCCCGCAACCCGGCCAAGATCAATCCGGATGCAACAGCTATTGGAATTCGCCACCAACCACCTGGCGCTGGTGCTCACTTTCGTGGGCCTGGCGGCAGCCCTGGTCTGGAACCTTTTCTTCGACCCCGTGGCCAAATCGGCCGTCACCCCGTTGCAGGCAACCCCGCTGATCAATCACGAGGACGCGGTGGTACTGGACGTGCGTTCCATCGCCGAGTTCAACAAGGGTCACATCGTGAACGCGGTGAACATCCCCCTCAACAGTCTGGCCAAGCAGTTGCAACAGCTGGAGAAATACCGGGACCGGCCCATCATCGTCGCCTGCCGCTCCGGTTCCCGGTCGGGCATGGCGGTGAAGATGCTGCTGAAGAAGGGCTTCCAGAACGTGCACAACCTGCGCGGCGGCATGATGGCGTGGGAGAACGCCGGCTTGCCGGTGAAACGTTCCTGAATCCCGGCGACTCCTCTCGAAAAACTATGGCAACAGGAAATCCCCGATGAGCGAAGAAAACCAGGAAAGACAATTCACCATCCAGCGAATCTATACCAAGGATGTCTCTTTCGAAACCCCCAACACTCCCGAGATCTTCATGCAGGAATGGCGGCCGCAGATTAGCGTCAACATCAACAACGCGGTGCAGGATCTCGGCGAAGGCAACATCGAGGTTTCACTCACGGTGACGGTGACCGCCAAAGTGGGTGACAAGACCGCCTTCCTGGTGGAGGTGACCCAGGCCGGCATTTTCCTGGCCAAGGGAATTCCGGAAGAGGAGATGGGACCGCTGCTGGGCATCTACTGCCCCAACGTGATCTTTCCCTACGTGCGCGAAGTGGTCTCGGACCTGGTCACCCGTGGCAGCTTCCCGCAGTTCCTGCTGGCGCCGGTGAACTTCGAAGCGCTCTACGCACAACAGATGCAGCAGCAACAGGAAGGCCAGCAGCCCGGGCACTGAACCTCACTCCCACATGGAGCAAGCACCACCGCAGCGTTTCGCTCTTCTGGGCGCCGGTTCCTGGGGGACCGCCCTGGGTATCCTGCTGGCCCGCCACGGACACCAGGTGCGGCTGTGGGGGCACGAGCCCGACGCCCTGCGGAAGCTGCAGCAGCAGCGGGAGAACCGGCAATACCTCCCCGGCATCCCCTTTCCGCCCGGCCTGGAGCCGGTGGTGGAACTGGAGAGCGCGTTGGAGGGTGCCCAGGAGCTGCTGTTGGTGGTGCCCAGCCATGCCTTCGTCGAAGTGCTGGAGCGCGTCACCCAGGCTGGCATCCGCCCCTCCTCCCTCTCCTGGGCCACCAAGGGGCTGGAGCCGGGCCGACGACGTCTGCTGCATGAGGCGGCGGGAGCCTGTTTCCCCGAGGCCAGCCTGGCGGTGATCTCCGGCCCCACCTTCGCCATGGAGGTGGCGAAAGGCCTGCCCACCGCCGTCACCGTCGCCTCCCCGGATGCCGGGCACGCCCGCCGCCTGGCGGCCGCGCTGCATGGCGACACCTTCCGGGCCTACACCTCCAGCGACATCGTGGGGGTGCAGGTGGGCGGGGCCGCGAAGAACGTGATGGCCATCGCCGCCGGGATTTCCGATGGGCTGGGTTTCGGCGCCAACGCCCGCGCCGCGCTCATCACCCGGGGGCTGGCGGAAATCACCCGGCTGGGGCTGGCGCTGGGCGGCCACCGGGACACCTTCATGGGCCTGGCGGGCCTTGGCGACCTGGTGCTCACCTGCACCGACGACCAGTCCCGCAACCGCCGCATGGGACTGGCGCTGGCCCAGGGGGAAACCGTCGAGAGCGCCCGACTCCGGATCGGACAGGAGGTGGAAGGGGTGGCAGCCGCCAGGGATTTTCACCGCAAGGCACAGGAGCTGGGGGTGGAGATGCCCATCACCAGAGCAGTGCATGAGGTTCTCTACGAGGGACTGGAGCCTGCGGCAGCGGTGCGCGAACTGCTGGCGCGCCACCCCCGCGAAGAGGGGGAATCCCTCTCCAGCCCGCGCTGACGCGGGCGCCCTACCACCCTCCGGAGAAGTCGAGCTGGCGCCACGCTTCGTACACGGCGATGGCCACCGCGTTGGAGAGGTTGAGGCTGCGCTGGCCGGGCCGCATGGGCAGGCGCAGGCGCTGTTCCGGCTTCAACCGCTCCAGCAGCTCCCCTGGCAACCCCCGGGTCTCCGGACCGAACAGCAGCAGGTCCCCCGGCGCGTAGCGCACCGCGCTGTGCCAGCGACGCCCGTGGGTGGTGAAGGCGAACAGGCGCGGCGGTGACAAGGCCTCCAACAGGGCGTCGACGGAAGCGTGCACCCGCACCTGCACGAACTCATGATAATCGAGTCCGGCACGGCGCAACCGGGCCGAGTCCAGCTGGAAACCAAGCGGCTCCACCAGGTGCAGGCGACAACCGGCATTGGCGCAGAGCCGAATGACATTTCCCGTGTTGGGGGGAATTTCAGGCTGATACAATGCGACGTCGAACACCGACTCTTCCGGAGTGAAGCTGGGCATGAACCAGGCGCCCGATCCCAGACTGGCTGTCGATTTCTGCGGTCTGCAGTTTCAGACCCCGCTGGTATTGCTTTCGGGCTGCGTGGGTTTTGGCGAAGAATACACCCGGGTGGAAGGCTTCACCAACCGCGACGTGGGCGCCATCTGCCTCAAGGGCACCACAGGCACGGCGCGCCTGGGCAACCCTCCCCACCGGGTGTTCGAGACCCCGGGTGGAATGCTCAACGCCATCGGTCTGCAGAACCCCGGCGTGGATCATGTGGTGAAGAAGATTCTGCCGAGGCTCGACTTCGGAGAGACCCGTTTCATCGCCAACGTCTCCGGCTCCACCCTGGAGGAGTACGAAGCGGTGACCCGGCGTTTCGACGACTCACCGGTGGACGCCATCGAGATCAACATCTCCTGTCCCAACGTGAAGGAGGGTGGCGCCAGCTTCGGCAATGACCCCGAGATGTCGGCGCGGGTGGTGGAGGTCTGTCGCCGCGCCACCAACAAGCCGCTCATCACCAAGCTCTCTCCCAACCAGACCGACATCGCCGAGAACGCCCGCCGCTGCCTGGAGGCGGGAAGCGACGCCTTCTCCGTGATCAACACCCTGATGGGCATGGCCATCGACATCGAGAGCCGTACCCCGGTGCTGGGCAACAACCAGGGCGGCCTTTCCGGCCCGGCGATCAAGCCGGTGGCCCTGCTCAAGGTGCATCAGGTTTACCAGGTGACCCGGGACCATGGCGTGCCCATCATCGGCCAGGGGGGCATCACCAGCGCCGAGGATGCCATCGAGTTTCTCATCGCGGGCGCCACGGCGGTGGGGGTGGGCACCGCCCTTTTCTACGACCCCTTGGTGTGCAAGCGCATCAACCAGGGAATCCTGGAATACCTGGATCGCCACCAGCTCGCCCGGGTGGGACAGATCACCGGCAGCCTGAGACTCAATTCGCAGAACGCGCCAGGCTGCGGATGTGGCACTTGATTACACTGAGAGGCTGCCGATGGAGTTCGAGCCACCGGCAGTTTGTCTGAAGCCCACTGGAGAACAGGAACCTCGACCATGCTCGGTAAGACCAAACCCGTTGAACCCTCGGTGGAGCTGCTGCAGCAGTTCACCCCGCTGGACGAGGCGCCGCCGGAGCAGCTGGCGGAGATCGCCCGGCAGGCCGAGTGGCTGCAGGCGGGCAAGAAATCGGTGCTCATGGACCTGGGAGACACCGACGAGCACAGCATCTTCCTGGTCAAGGGCAACATCCTGCTGGAAGCTGCCGACGGTCGCAAGCGCATCATCAAGCACACCGACCCGGCCGCCCGCTCCCCTCTCTCCCGGCTGCGCCCCAGCCGCTACCGCGTCACCGCCCTTACGCCGGTGCAGTACGTGAAGATCGACAACACCCTGCTGGACCGGGTCCTGGAAGAGGAGGAGGCGTCGGAGATGATCTCCTCCCATTATTACGTGGTGGAAGAGGGGCCGGAAAGCGGGGGCGACACCGATTTCGCCACCCAGGTACTGGCGCAGATTTACGAAGACCTGCACCAGAACCGGCTGCTGATCTTCTCCTGGCAGCCGGCCAGCCTGCCCATCACCGCGCGCATCCTCGACGAGAAGGAAGAGAGCGACAAGCAGGCGGGGCTGGCCATGCTGGACCCTGTGCTGGCGCTGAAGCTGCTCCGTAAAGCCGGGGCAGGGGACGGAAAGGAGATTCCCGACCGGGTGGACAGTGCCGTGCGAACCCTGGGAATCGAGGGCACCCACCGGCTGGCCTTTCTCAACCTGTTCCGGGAATCCTGCCGGCCCCACACCCATTTCATGAACGAGATCTTCCGCAACAGCTGGGAACAGGCCATCGCCGTCTCCCGCCTGGCTTCCGAACTCGCTCTGGAACAGGGGCTGGTACCGGTGGAGAGCGTGGCTCTCGCCGGTCTGCTGCACAACGTGGGCAAACTGACGCTCATCAGCTATGCGCACAATTTCTACCGGGAGGTGAGCCTGGAGGAGCTCAAGAGCTGCGTGCAGATGTTCTCCAAGGAGACCGGGCGCATGGTCCTCACCCACTGGAACTTGCCCCACTCCCTGGTGCGCGGCATCTCCGACTCCTTCGAATGGTCCCAGGAGCACGGTGGCAGCAAGGCCACCCTGGGGGACGTGCTCATTGCTGCCCGGCTCTACACCAGATTCACGCGCAAGAAGAAACCGCTCAAAGAGGTCCCCGCCCTCCGCAAACTGGGGCTGGTGGACCCCCGCTCGAGCCGCGGCCAGGCGCTGCAGAATCTGGTGATCCAGGCGGTGTCGGAGGCCCGGGAGCTGTTGCGGCTGGAGCGCAAGCCGGCAGCCCGGAACCCGGAACCGCAGCAGGCGCAGGAAGCGTGAGGGAAAGGACTCCCACACGCCCTGCCCGCCCGGCACGAGAATCAACGATTGCGGATGTGCTCGATGTACTTGGGCAGGTCCTCCCGCTCCAGTTGCACCGATTCCGCCTCCACGCGAATGGGCTGGTCGTCCCCCTCCACCCTGAGCAAGCAGCCGGCCCGGCCGCGTCCCTCCAAGGGAACCGGAACCATGTCCCGATAGGTGTAGACGTTCAGGATCACGTCGCCCCCGGCGCAGGTGGCCGGCAGGTTCAAGTCACCGCCCTCCAGAAGCTCTGCACCACCAAACACCAGCTCGATGTTCTGGCGCCAGCGGGTGCGCTCCTCGGAACCGGTCATGGTCTGGATGAGGTAGGCGGGCTCGAAACGGATACGCACCTGGTCTCCCTCCACCCGCAGCCGCTGGATGACGGAACCCGGCAGTTCTATGCTGGTAAGGTCCATGGTTGACTCGACATGATGCTGATCGAACTGTTTCTGATTCTAGCGCTGGTGGCCCTGGTGATCGCCTTGTTGAAGCCGTGGAAATGGTGATCAGCCCTCCATTTCCTTGAGCTTGCGCGTGAGAGTGTTGCGACCCCAGCCCAGCAGCCTGGCCGCCTCCTGCTTGCGCCCACCGGTGGCGGCGAGGGCCGCCTGAATCAGGGCCCGTTCCACCTCCTGTTCCAATCCGGTGTCACCCTGCAGGTAACGCTCCCGCACCCAGATTTCCAGCAGCTGGCGCCAGTCGCCGGAAGGTGCCCTGGAGCCCCCGTGCTCCTGCCCCTGCTGGAATTCCGGTGGCAAATCACGGGCCTTCACCTCACGACCGGCCGCCATCACCGTGAGCCAGCGCGCCAGGTTTTCCAGCTGGCGCACGTTGCCAGGCCAGTGAAACTCCTGCAGCAGCGCCAGCGCCTCTCCGGTGAGCACCTTCTGTTCCGCCTCCAGTTCCTCTGCCGCCCGGCGCAGGTGGTAGTCCATCAGCAGCGGGATGTCCTCGCGCCGCTCCCGGAGTGGAGGAATCCGGATCCGGATGACGTTGAGCCGGTGATACAAGTCTTCCCGGAATTTTCCCGCCTCTACCAGCCGTTCCAGGTCCTGATGGGTGGCCGCCAGGATACGGACGTCGGCCCGAACCGGTTCCACGCCGCCCACGGGGTAGAACTCCCCGTCGGCCAACACGCGCAGCAACCGGGTCTGGGCCTCGAAGGGCATGTCGCCGATCTCATCCAGGAACAGCGTACCCCCCTCGGCCTGTTCGAACCGGCCCACGCGGCGACTCTGCGCACCGGTGAAGGCCCCCTTTTCATGCCCGAAGAGCTCCGCCTCCATCAGTTCCCGCGGAATGGCAGCCATGTTGAGGGCGACGAAGGGTCGACCGGCCCGGGGGCTGTGCTGGTGCAGCGCCCGCGCTACCAGCTCCTTGCCGGTGCCGGACTCGCCGGTGATCAGCACCGAAATGTTGGAGCGGGAAAGGCGTCCGATGGTGCGAAACACCTCCTGCATGGCAGGCGCCTGGCCGATGATCCCGAGCCGGGAGGCCTCTCCTGCAACGGTCTCGTTGTCGATCTCATCCGGAACCCGGGCCACCGCCCGCCGCACCAGCTCCACCATCTCGTGGACGTCGAATGGCTTGGGCAGGTAGTCGAATGCCCCCTCGTTGTAGGCCTTCACCGCGCTGTCCAGGTCCGAGTGGGCGGTGATGACGATCACCGGCAGCCCCGGCACCTGCCGCTGTAGACGGTCCAGCAGAGCGATGCCATCCATGCCCGGCATGCGGATATCGGTGATCACCACCCCGGGGGCCTCCTCTTCCAGGGCCTGTAACAAAGCACCCGCCGACTCGAAGGTACGCACCTCGAAGCCCGACTTCTGCAACGCCTTTTCCAGCACCCAACGGATGGACTGGTCGTCGTCCACCACCCAGACGGAACCTGCCGGTTTCACGATTCGCTCTCCAGGGGAAGATAGACGGTGAACACGGTATGGCCCGGCTCGCTCTCGAACTCGATGAGCCCCCCGTGGCGGTGCACCAGGGACTGGGCGATGGAGAGCCCCAGCCCGGTGCCCTCCGCCTTGCCGGTGACCATGGGAAAGAAGACGGTATGCTGCAACTCCGGGGGAATGCCGGGGCCGCTGTCCACCACGTTCACCTGCACCACCAGGCGGTGGCGCTGGCTGGCCAGGGTGAACTGGCGCAGGATCCGGGTCTGCAACAGCACCTCGCCCCCCCCGCTGCTGGCCTGCACCGCGTTGCGCACGATGTTCATCAAGGCCTGAATGAGCTGGTCGGGGTCTCCCTGCAGCTCCGGAATGCTGGGGTCGTAGTCCCGCACCAGCTTCACCCGGTTGTCGGGATCCGATTCGATCACCGAGGCCACCCGCTCCAGCACGTGATGGATGTTCACCGCCCGCTTCACCGGCAGCTTGCGAGCCCCGAGCATGTTGTCCACCAGTGCGCCGAGCCGGTCCACCTCCTTGAGGATGATGTTGGTGTACTCCTTCAGCTCCGGATCGGCCACCTCCATCTCCAACAGCTGGGCCGCGCCCCGCAACCCGCCCAGGGGATTCTTGATCTCGTGGGCCAGCCCCCGCAGCAGGGTCCGGGTGGCCGAATTCTGGCGAATGAGCTGCTCTTCCCGGCTCAGCCGAAGCTGCCGGTCCACCTGGCGCAGCTCCATCAGGATCATGGGCGGGGACTCCTCCATCATCGGCACCATGGTGCAATCCAGGGTCACCGTATGACCATCCGCCAGCTCCACCGCCACCTGGCGTTCGGTTACCGGCTGCTGTTGTTCCAGCACCACCTGCGCATGCTCCTCCAGCGAGCCTGCCACGCACTGCAGCAACTGCCCCACCGGCTGGCCCACCGCGGTACGGGCGCTCACGGAGAAAAGCATTTCCGCAGCGGTATTGATGAAGCGCACCCGCAACGCCTGGTCCAGCAACAGCAGGGCTGTCACCTGGTTGGCGACTATGCGCTCAGCCAGCGCTTGGGAAAGAGAAGAATCGCGTGCCTGTTGCGGTGCCATGGGGAAACCGCCGACCGATCCGGGCAATGCGGAAAGCCCGATCCTATTTCGGCGCCTATTGGGGCCTGGCGATGGTGCGGTGCAGATAGAAGATATGGCTATCCGAGCGCTTCAGCTCGCGCCCCTTGCCGTCGTAGACGGCCACGGCGATGCTGTGTTCGCCGCGATCCACGTTTTCCAGCTTGATCACCGTACTGGTGAATTTCCCCGGCCAGGGCTTGCCATCCAGGATCACCTGCAGGTAATCCTCGCCCTGAAGGGGTGGATCCAGTGCCACGAAGACCGGCACTTCACCTGGCGAACTGCGCACCGTGCCTTCCGGTTCCGGACTGATCACCTCCAGTACCCTGTAGCCGGCCTGCTGGGACGACGAATCCCCTGCCTCCGCATCCTTTTCCTCCTCCAGCACCGTCTCGGGAAGTTGGCGCGGCTCATAGGTGGAGAGCCCCGGCAGATCCTTCACCGGCCGCGCCCCCGGCGTGGCCGGATCATCGGTGTAATGCACCGTACCCTGCTCGTCCACCCATTTGTAGATCTGGGCGAGGGCCGGCAGAGCCAGGAACAGGAAAAGCAGTGGCATTCGTCTCGACATGTTCACGATGCTATCGCGGTTTGCCTCCGCTGCCAAGCTGCCCCCGCCCGTCAGCCCCAGCTCACCGGTGAGCCCACAGCCAGCCGCAGCAGATGGTCCGCCCGTCCCTGGTTCACGGCGACCTCCACCAACCCAAGGGAGTTGACATACCAGAAGGGCTCTCCCCGCGCCACTTCGGAAAAAGTGCCCGCGCGAGCTATCAGGCGATCACCTACCCGAAGAGGCTGCTCCTCTGGCCCCGTTGGCGGACGCAGGCCCGTCATTGCATTGCCATACTGGTCCAGATAGATCACTTCCGGCAGCTCTTCCGGCCATTGGTACCCCGTCAGGCTTTCCAGAGGCAACGGCTCCAGTTCCAGCGGTCGGCCGCTGAGCAACCGGCCCGCTGCGGGAGCAAAGAGGTCGCGGCCGTGAAAGCTGGCCGAAAGCTGGAAGCCGGAGGTGCCGATCGCCCAGGCCTGCACCGGCCCCTCGCCATGGCACAGTGGAGCCAGCAGGCCATTGTCGGGCCCGATGAAGCGCCGCGCTCCTGCCTGCACCAGCAGGGGACGCCGTGGCCCGCCCACACCGGGATCCACCACGGCAACCACCAACGCCGACCGGGCCATCCAGGGCACCATGGCCGCCAGGAGATATCCGGCGTGGCGCGGTGAAAAGGCGGGCGCATCTGCGGCCAGGTTCACCACCCGGGCCGAAGGACATTGGGCCAGCAGCGCCGTTTCCATCAGCCCCAAATAGGGACCGCCGGCACCGAAATCGGTGAAGAAATGGACGATTGGCGTGGTGTCGTTATCCAAACCGGTGCCCCAGACGGCAGGAAGCCGGGCGGCCGCCCGGCTTCCTGCTGCAATCCTCCGCGAAAGAGCCGGGATCAGTCCTCGAACATCTCTTCCGTATCCTCGCTCACAGGCCGGTCCACCAGCTCCACGTAGGCCATGGGCGCCTTGTCGCCGGGACGGTACCCGCACTTGAGGATGCGCAGATAGCCTCCGGGACGGTCCTGGTAACGCGGCCCCAGCTCGCTGAAGAGCTTGCCCACCGCCGCCTCGTTACGCAGGCGCGCAAAAGCGAGCCGCCGCCGTGCCACGCTGTCCTCCTTGGCCAGGGTGATGAGGGGTTCAGCCACCCGCCGCAGCTCCTTGGCCTTGGGAAGAGTGGTCTTGATCAGCTCATGCTCGATGAGCGAGGCAGCCATGTTGCGGAACATCGCCTTGCGATGGGCGCTGTTGCGATTCAATTGCCGTCCGGCTTTGCGATGACGCATGGGTCGACTTCCTGAATTTCTCGGGGTTCAATGAAAGGCGATTACTTCGCCACCAGTTCCTGGATGTTCTCCGGCGGCCAGTTCTCCAGCCGCATGCCCAACGACAGGCCACGGGTGGCCAGCACGTCCTTGATCTCGTTGAGCGATTTCTTGCCCAGGTTGGGCGTCTTGAGCAGTTCCACCTCGGTGCGCTGGATGAGATCGCCGATGAGAAAGATGTTCTCCGCCTTCAGGCAGTTGGCCGAACGCACCGTGAGCTCCAGGTCGTCCACCGGGCGTAGCAGGATGGGATCGATGGCCGGCGCCTCCGGCTGGGCCGTGGGCTCCGCCTCCGCAGCGGTCTCCTCCAGGTAGACGAAGGTCTCCAGCTGCTGCTGCAGGATGGTGGCCGCACGGCGGATGGCATCCTCGGGATCGATGGTGCCGTTGGTCTCGATGTCGATCACCAATCGGTCCAGGTCGGTGCGCTGTTCCACCCGCGCCGCTTCCACGCTGTAGGCGACACGGCGGATAGGGCTGAAAGCGGCATCCAGCTGCAGGTGACCGATGGGGCGGTCTTCGCCGGCCGCGCTCTCACGGGCCGCTGCCGACTCGTAACCCCGGCCACGCCGCACCCGCAGTTTCATCTTCAGCTCACCCTTGTCGGTGAGATGGGCGATGACATGGTCACCATTCACCACCTCCACCCCATGGGTGAGCTGGATGTCACCAGCAGTGACCACGGCGGGGCCCTTCACATCGAGGGTCAGCTCGGCCTCGTTGCGATCCTCCATGACGATGGCCACCCCCTTGAGGTTGAGCAGGATCTCCAGCACATCCTCCTGCACCCCCTCGATACCACTGTATTCGTGTTCCACCCCTTCGATTTGGGCGTCGACGATGGCGCAGCCGGGCATGGAGGAGAGCAGGATGCGGCGCAGGGCGTTGCCCAGGGTGTGGCCGAAACCCCGCTCCAGCGGTTCCAGCGAAACCTTGGAACGGTGATCGTTGAGCTTCTCGACGTTGACGATACGAGGCTTGAGGAAATCTGTGACGGCGTCCGTCATGAACTGTACCTTCCTGTATTACTTGGAATAGAGCTCGACGATGAGCTGCTCGTTGATCTCCGCCGGCAGGTCGGCGCGTTCGGGGACACGCTTGAAGGTACCGCTCATCCCCTTCACGTCCACCTCCACCCAGTCGGGGAAGCCGTACTGCTCCGCCAGCGCCAGGGCGTTCTGGATGCGCACCTGCTTGCGCGCCTTTTCACGCACCGAGATCACATCCTCGGGCTTCACCAGGTAGGAGGGAATGTTCACCACCTTGCCGTTCACCTCGATGGCCTTGTGGCTCACCAGCTGACGCGCCTCGTTGCGGGTGGAGCCGAAACCCATGCGGTAGACCACATTGTCCAACCGCCGTTCCAGCAACTGCAGCAGGTTCTCGCCGGTAGGGCCCTTCTGCCGATCGGCCTCGGCATAGTAGTTACGGAATTGCCGCTCCAGCACGCCGTAGAGGCGGCGAACCTTCTGCTTCTCCCGCAGTTGCACGCCGTAGTCGGAGAGACGACGGCGACGCTCCTGGGTCTGCCCCGGCAGCTTGTCCATCTTGCACTTGGAGTCGACGGAACGCACCCGGCTCTTGAGGTACAGATCCGTACCTTCACGGCGCATCAACTTGCATTTGGGTCCGAGATACCTGGCCATGTTCTTCTAACTCCAGTGTTAAACGCGACGTTTCTTGGGCGGACGACAGCCGTTGTGCGGAATGGGCGTCACGTCCGTGATGCTGAGGATCTTGAAGCCGGCATTGTTCAGGGCACGCACGGCGGAATCCCGACCGGGACCCGGGCCCTTCACGTTCACGTCCAGGTTTTTGACCCCGAAGTCCTTGGCCATCTGGCCGGCACGATCCGCGGCCACCTGGGCGGCAAAAGGCGTGCTCTTGCGCGAGCCACGGAAACCGGAGCCGCCGGAAGTGGCCCAGCAGAGGGTGTTTCCCTGACGATCGGTGATGGTGATGATGGTATTGTTGAAAGACGCATGGATATGCGCGATCCCATCGGTCACCGTCTTCTTGACCTTTTTCTTGGTACGGGTGGTTGTCTTGGCCATGCCTGTGTCACCTGTATGCGTTCAGCTTGCTGTCAGCGCTTGATGGGGCGCCGCGGTCCCTTGCGGGTACGGGCGTTGGTCTTGGTCCGCTGGCCACGCACCGGCAGCCCGCGGCGGTGGCGGATCCCGCGATTGCAGCCCAGGTCCATCAGGCGCTTGATGTTCATCGAGATCTCCCGCCGCAGATCGCCCTCCACCGTGTACTTGGCCACCTCGGCGCGCAGGCGATCCACCTCCTCTTCGCTCAGGTCCATAACCTTGCGATCGCGGGGCACTCCTGCGTCGTCGCAGATCTTCGCCGCACGCGAGCGGCCGATGCCGTAAATGGATGTCAGCGCAATGACCGCGTGCTTGCGGTCAGGAATGTTGACGCCTGCTATGCGGGCCATTCTCTTTTCTCCTGTGATTCAACTTCCAGCGCAACCGGCGCGAGGAAACGCGAAATTATAACCGGGTGCGCCAGGCCTTTCAATAGAGTTGCCAGACTCAGCCCTGACGCTGTTTGTGCCGGGGCTCCTTGCAGATCACGCGCACCACCCCTTTGCGGCGGATGATCTTGCAGTTGCGGCACATCTTCTTGACCGATGCTCGTACTTTCATGGCTCTTTACCTGGTGATGGTTCGATGACAGGCTCAGCGGATCATTCCACTGCTGCCCTGCCCCTTGAGGTTCGCTTTCTTCATCAGCCCCTCGTACTGGTGGGACATCAGGTGCGACTGCACCTGGGCGATGAAATCCATGATCACCACCACCACGATGAGCAACGAGGTACCACCGAAGTAGAAGGGCACGTTCCAGCCGACGATGAGAAACTCCGGCAACAGACAGACGGCGGTGATGTAGATGGCACCGGCCAGAGTGAGCCGAGTCATCACGGCATCGATGTAGCGTGCCGTCTGCTCCCCGGGGCGAATGCCGGGAATGAAGGCCCCGGAGCGCTTGAGATTGTCGGCCGTCTCCCGCGCGTTGAACACCAACGCGGTATAGAAGAAACAGAAAAAGATGATGGCGCCTGCATAGAGCCCCACATAGAGCGGTTCACCTGGCGACAGCTTGGCCACGATGTCCTGCAGCCAGCGCATGTTGGGCGTGTTCCCGGCCCAGGAAGCCAAAGTGGTGGGGAACAGGATGATGCTGGAAGCGAAGATGGGCGGGATGACCCCCGCCATGTTCAGCTTCAGCGGCAAAAAACTGCTCTGCGCCGCCATCAGCCGCCGCCCCTGCTGGCGCTTGGCATAGTTGATGGTGATGCGCCGCTGTCCCCGCTCGACGAAGACTACGAAAGCGGTCACCGCCACCGCCAACAGCATCAGAAAGAGCGCGAACAACGCATTCATCTCGCCGTTGCGCACCAGCTCCGCCACGGAACCGAAAGCCGCCGGCAAGCCGGCAACGATGCCGGCGAAGATGATCATGGAGATGCCGTTGCCCAGCCCCCGCTCGGTGATCTGTTCGCCCAGCCACATGAGGAACATGGTTCCCGTCACCAAGGAGACGGCCGCAGTGAAGACGAAGCCCATGCCCGGCGCCATCACCAGCGACATGCCACCGGCAGACTGAGACTGTAACGCCACCGAGATGCCCACCGCCTGGAAGGTGGCCAGCACCACGGTGCCATACCGGGTGTACTGGGTGATCTTCCGACGACCGGCCTCACCCTCTTTCTTCAGCTGTTCCAGCTTGGGGATCACCGCCGTCATCAGCTGCACGATGATGGAAGCGGAGATGTAGGGCATGATTCCCAAGGCGAAGATGGAGGCTCGTTCGAGCGCCCCACCAGAAAACATGTTGAACATGCCCAGGATGGTGCCCTGCTGCTGGTCGAACAGCGCCGCCAGCGCCGCCGGATTGACCCCCGGCACCGGGATGTAGGTGCCGATACGGAACACCACCAGCGCCCCCAGCAGGAACAGGAAACGCTGGCGCAGCTCGGTGAGCTGCCCGAGCTGGATCCCGCCGGCCGCTGCAGAAGGGTTCAAGGCCATGGAGGAATCAGTCCTCCACCTTTCCGCCCGCTGCCTCGATGGCCGCGCGCGCACCCTTGGTGGCACCAATCCCCTTGAGCGTCACCGGGCGGTTGATCTCGCCGGAGAGAATCACCTTGGCACGTTTCATGGTGCGCGGCAGGATGTCCGCCTCGTAGAGGGCGTTCATGTCGATCACGTCGCCGGGCACCTTGTCGATCTCATGCAAACGCACCTCGGCGGTGTACTTCGCCTTGCGGGAGCGGAAACCCACCTTGGGCAGGCGCCGCTGAAGCGGCATCTGGCCGCCTTCGAAACCCACTTTGTGGAAACCTCCGGAACGGGACTTCTGCCCCTTGTGGCCGCGGCCGCAGGTCTTGCCCAGCCCGCTGCCGATGCCCCGGCCAACGCGCTTGCGCTCCTGGCGGCTGCCCGCTGCGGGCTTGAGGGTATTCAGGCGCATCTTATGCTTCCTCCACCAGCTGTACCATGTAGGAGACCTTGTTCAGCATGCCGCGGGTGGCAGGGGTGTCCTCCACCTCCACCACCTGGTGCATGCGCCGCAGCCCCAGACCACGCACGCAGGCCTTGTGGCTCTTCAGCCGGCCGTTCATGCTCCGCACCAGCTTCACCTTCATCGTCTTCTTTTCCGCCACGGTCCTTACTCCGTAATCTCTTCCACCGTCTTGCCACGCTTGGCGGCCACCTCTTCCGGGCTGCGCATCTGCACCAGGCCGTTCATGGTGGCACGCACCACGTTGATGGGGTTGTTGGAGCCGATGCACTTGGCCAGCACGTTGTGCACGCCCACCGCCTCGAAAATGGCGCGCATGGCTCCACCGGCAATGATGCCGGTACCCTCGGAAGCGGGCTGCATGAAGACCTTGGCCGCGCCGTGCTTGCCAATGATGGGGTACTGCAGGGTGCCGTCCTTCAACTTGATAGTCTGCATGTTGCGCTTCGCGGTCTCCATCGCTTTCTGGATCGCCACCGGCACCTCCTTGGCCTTGCCCATACCGTAGCCCACCTTGCCGTCACCGTCGCCCACCACCACCAGGGCGGAGAAACCGAACTGGCGGCCACCCTTTACCACCTTTGCCACCCGGTTGACGGCGACCAGCTTCTCGATCAGCTCTTCGCCCGCAGGATTGGTATCGTAGTTTGCCATCGTTTGAATCCTCAGAACTGGAGCCCGGCCTCACGGGCCGCCTCGGCCAGAGCCTTCACCCGACCGTGATACTGAAAACCAGAACGGTCGAAGGCCACCTTTTCGATACCGGCGGCCCGGGCCCGCTCCGCCACCGCCCGACCCACCACGGCCGCTGCGGCCACGTTGCCGGTGGAACCTTCGATACTGTCGCGCAGCGACTTGTCCACGGTGGAGGCGCTGCAGACCACGTCGGTACCGTTGGCGGCGATCACTTGGGCATAGATGTGACGTGGCGTGCGGTGCACGGTGAGGCGGGGGACGCCCAGTTCCCGGATTTTGGCACGGGCACGACGGGCCCGGCGCAGCCGACTTGCTTTCTTGTCCATCGTCGTGACCTCTTTACTTCTTCTTCGCTTCTTTGCGAACCACGTGTTCGTCCGCGTAACGCACACCCTTGCCCTTGTAGGGCTCCGGTGGACGGTACCGCCGGATCTCGGCGGCCACCTGACCCACCTTCTGCTTGTCGCTGCCAGATACGACGATCTCGGTCTGCGACGGGGTCTGGATGGTGATGCCCTCGGGGATGGGATATTCCACCGGGTGAGAGAAGCCGAGACTCAGATCCAACACCTTGCCCTTCACCTGGGCACGGTAACCCACGCCCACCAGCTGCAGCTTCTTCTCGAACCCCTTGCTCACACCCACCACCATGTTGTTGATGAGCGCGCGCATGGTGCCGGCCATGGCCCAGGCCGCCTTGTTCTCCGGGTCCACCGGGCTCACCCGTATCTGGTCGCCTTCCAGCGAGACCTCTACCAACGGATGCACTTCGTATTCGTGAGTGGCCTTGGGTCCCTTCACGGTGACCTTGCGCCCCTCCACTTTCACCTCCACCCCGGAGACCACGGGCACCGGTGCCTTTGCAATGCGTGACATGGCAGCTACCTCCCGGTCAGGCGACGAAGGCGATGACCTCTCCGCCATGGCCCTGTTTACGGGCCTCGCGGTCGGTCATCAAACCCTTGGAAGTGGAAACGATGGCGATTCCCAGGCCGCCGCGCACCTTGGGCAGCTCCTCCTTGCCCTTGTAGACCCGAAGCCCGGGACGGCTCACCCGCTTGATCATCTCGATCACCGGCTGGCCCTGGTGATATTTGAGCTTGATCTCCATGGTGGGCTTGCCGTCCTCCTCGATGAGGCTCACGCCGGCAATGTAGCCCTCGTCCTGGAGCACCTTGGCAATGGCCATCTTTTTCTTGGAAGCCGGCAGGCGCACGCTGGCCTTGCCCGCCTGCTGGCCGTTGCGGATACGCGTGAGCATATCCGCAATGGGATCTGACATACTCATCTGTTCTTGGCTCCTCGGGTCAGCCAACTCCTGGAGCGGAGTCCGATACCCAATGATGAAAGTCTGGCACCCACGAAAGGGAGCCGGCTAGGATAAAGGATTGGAATCGATAAATCCAGTGTTTTCGCCACCCACTCGGGTGACCAGAGAGATCACCAGCTGGCTTTGCGCAGCCCCGGCACGTCACCCCGCATGGCCGCTTCCCGCAACTTGTTGCGACACAGGCCGAATTTGCGGTAGACCGCATGGGGCCGGCCGGTGATGCGGCAACGGCGCTGCTTGCGCACCGGGCTGGAGTCGCGCGGAAGCTTCTGCAGTTTCAGCACCGCGGCGTCGATTTCTTCCGGTGTGCTGTTGGGGTTCTTGATGATCGCCTTCAGCTCGGCCCGCTTCTGTGCGTACCTGGCCACCATCCGTGCCCGCTTGTTCTCCCGGGCAATCATGCTCTTCTTCGCCATTCTGTTACCGCTCCCGATTACTTGAAGGGAAAGTTGAAGCCGTCGAGAAGCGCCTTGGCCTCCTCGTCCGAGCGCGCCGTGGTGGTGATGGTGATATCCATGCCGCGCAGTGCGTCGATCTTGTCGTAGTCCACCTCGGGAAAGATGATCTGCTCCTTCACGCCCATGCTGTAGTTGCCCCGGCCATCGAACGACTTGGCGCTCAGGCCGCGGAAGTCCCGGATCCGGGGAATGGCGATGTTGATCAGGCGGTCGAGGAACTCGTACATGCGTTCGGCACGGAGGGTCACTTTGCAACCGATGGGCCAACCCTCCCGGATCTTGAAACCGGCCACCGACTTGCGTGCCCGGGTGATCACCGGCTTCTGCCCGGAAATCTTGGCCATGTCGTCCATGGCGAACTGCAGCACCTTCTTGTCGGCCACCGCCTCGCCCACCCCCATGTTGAGGGTGATCTTCTCGATGCGCGGCACCTGCATCACGCTCTTGTAGCCGAACTTCTCCATCAGTGCCGGCACAACCTGCTCTTTGTAGTGATCTCGTAATCTTGCCATTGGACTGCCTGCCTCAAACGTCCACGATCTCGCCGTTGGACTTGTATACACGGACCTTGCGCCCGTCCTCCAGGGTCTTGAAGCCCACGCGGTCGGCCTTGTTGGTCACCGGATTGAAGAGCGCCACGTTGGAGATGTGTAGCGGCATCTCCTTCTCGATGATGCCACCAGGCTCGCCCTTCATGGGGTTTGGCTTGACGTGCTTCTTGGCCAGGTTGATGTTCTCCACCACCACCCGGTCCTCCAGCACCCGGAGAACGGTGCCCCGCTTGCCCTTGTCCTTGCCTGCGATGACGATGACGTCGTCGCCTTTGCGAATCTTTCTAGCCATGACCTACCTCAGAGCACCTCGGGTGCCAGCGAAATGATCTTCATGAAGCGCTCCCCGCGCAGTTCCCGGGTCACGGGGCCGAAGATGCGGGTGCCGATGGGCTGCAGCTGATTGTTGAGCAGCACCGCCGCGTTGCCATCGAAGCGGATCACGGATCCGTCGGGACGCCGCACGCCCTTCTTGGTACGCACCACCACGGCGTTGTAGACGTCGCCCTTCTTCACCTTGCCCCTCGGGATGGAGTCCTTCACGGAGACCTTGATGATGTCCCCGATGCCGGCATAGCGACGATGCGAACCGCCCAGCACCTTGATGCACTGAACCTTCCTGGCGCCGCTGTTGTCGGCCACGTTCAGCATGGTCTGCATCTGGATCATGACATTACCCCAATCTTGAATCGTTTATGCTTCGACCGGTTCGCGGGTGCCCCGTTCACTTGGCACGCTCGACCACTTTCACCAGCCGCCACTTCTTGGTCTTGGAGAGCGGACGGCACTGCTCCACCACCACGGTGTCGCCGATACGGCACTCGTTGTTCTCGTCGTGCGCATGCACCTTGGTGGAGCGGCGGATGTATTTGCCATACAGGGGGTGCTTCACCCGGCGCTCCACCTGCACGGTGATGGACTTGTCCATGCGGTCGCTGATCACTCGTCCCTGCAGCGTGCGATTGGTTGGTTGTTGCTCGCTCATCTTCAGCCTGCCTTCCGCTTCTCGTTCATGACCGTCTTCACCCGTGCGATGTCGCGACGCACCTGGCGCACCTGGTGGTGCCGGGCCAGCTGGCCGGTGCCACGCTGCATGCGCAGGTTGAACTGCTCCTTCAGCAGTTCGTGCAGCGTCTCCTTCAGTTCTTCCTGGGACTTCTCCCGCAGTTCGCTCGCTTTCATCACATCATCGTCCGCTTGACAAAGGTGGTCTCCACCGGCAGCTTCGCCGAGGCCAGCTTGAATGCCTCCCGCGCCAGCTCCTCCGGAACGCCCTCGATCTCGTAGAGCATGCGGCCCGGCTGAATCAGCGCCACCCAGTACTCCACGTTGCCCTTACCCTTGCCCATGCGCACCTCGAGGGGCTTCTTGGTGATGGGTTTGTCGGGAAAGACACGGATGTAGAGCTTACCGCCCCGCTTCACCTTTCGGGTGATGGTGCGGCGCGCCGCCTCGATCTGGCGGGCGGTGATACGGCCGCGCCCCACTGCCTTGAGCCCGAACTCACCGAAGCTCACCTCGTTGCCGCGGTGCGCCAGGCCCCGGTTCCGGCCCTTCTGCTGCTTGCGGAATTTCGTACGCTTGGGCTGCAACATGACTTAACTTCTCCCGGCCGCTTTCTTGCCTTTCTTGCCGCCTTTGACGGCTTCCTCCGCAGGCTGATCACCGAACACCTCGCCGCGGAAGATCCACACCTTGATACCGATGATGCCGTAGGTGGTCTCCGCCTCGGCGGTGCCATAGTCGATATCGGCCCGCAGAGTGTGCAGGGGAACCCTGCCCTCTCGGTACCACTCGGTGCGCGCGATCTCGGCACCGTTGAGGCGCCCGGCGATGCTCACCTTGATGCCCTCGGCACCCAGGCGCATGGTGTTCTGCACCGCCCGCTTCATGGCCCGCCGGAACATGATGCGGCGCTCGATCTGCTGAGCAATCCCCTCGGCCACCAGCTTGGCGTCCAGCTCCGGCTTGCGGATCTCCTCGATGCTGATGTGCACCGGACCACCCACCATCTGTGCCACCTCCTTGCGCAGACGGTCGATGTCCTCGCCCTTCTTGCCGATCACCAGGCCAGGCCGCGCCGTGTGCACCGTGATGTGAGTGTTGTTGGCCATGCGGTCGATCTGGATCCGGGAGACCGAGGCGTGCGCCAGCTTCTTCTGCAGGAAGTCGCGCACCTGGAGATCCTGGTTCAGCAGCTCGGCATAGCTGCTGTTGTCCGCATACCATTTGGAGTTGTGCTGCTTGACGATACCCAGGCGGATACCGATTGGATGTACTTTCTGGCCCATATTCCTGAAATCCGCTTACTCGTCGCCCACTGCGACGGTGATATGGCTGGTCCGCTTGAGGATGCGCGTGGCCCGACCCTTGGCCCTGGCGCGAATGCGCTTCATGGTGGGACCCTCGTCCACCATAACCGCCACCACCTTGAGCTCGTCCACGTCGGCGCCCTCGTTGTTCTCGGCATTGGCTATGGCCGAATCGAGCACCTTCTTCATCAGCGCCGCGCCCTTCTTCTTGCTGAACTGGAGCAGCTCCAGCGCCTGCTCCACCGGTAGCCCCCGGATCTGGTCGGCCACAAGCCGCCCCTTCTGCGGAGAGATGCGCGCGTAACGCAATACTGCTTTCGTCTGCATGATCGCTAGCCTCCTCAGCGCTTCTTCGCCTTCTTGTCCGCGGCGTGGCCCCGGTAGGTCCGGGTCAGCGCGAACTCGCCCAGCTTGTGGCCCACCATGTTCTCAGTGATGAGCACCGGCACGTGCTGACGACCGTTGTGAACGGCGATGGTCAGGCCCACCATCTCCGGCACGATCATGGAGCGGCGCGACCAGGTCTTGATGGGACGGCGATTGTTGCTGGCCACCGCCTCCTCCACCTTCTTCATCAGGTGGTGGTCTACGAATGGCCCCTTGCGTACTGAACGTGGCATTGCTCTTTACCCCGAAGAATTACTTGCGGCGACGATCGCGCACGATGAACTTGTCGGTGCGCTTGTTCTTGCGCGTCTTGTGACCCTTGGTGGGCACGCCCCAGGGGGTCACCGGGTGACGGCCGCCGGAGGTACGGCCCTCGCCGCCCCCGTGCGGGTGATCCACCGGATTCATCACCACGCCCCGCACCGTGGGCCGGATGCCCCGCCAGCGGGAGGCGCCCGCCTTGCCCAGCTTGCGCAGGTTGTGCTCTGCATTGCCCACCTCTCCGATGGTTGCACGGCAGTCTGCGTGGATCTTGCGCATCTCGCCGGAACGCAGGCGCAGGGTGGCATAGTCCCCTTCCCGCGCCACCAGTTGGGCGGAGGTGCCAGCGCTGCGGGCGATCTGTGCACCCTTTCCGATCTTCATCTCCACGCAGTGGATGGTGGTACCCACGGGAATGTTGCGCAGGGGCATGGCATTGCCCACGGAGATGGGCGCCTCCACCCCGGAAAGGATGGTGTCGCCGACCTCCAGCCCCTTGGGCGCGATGATGTAGCGCCGCTCACCATCCAGGTATTTGATCAGGCAGAGATGGGCGCTGCGGTTGGGATCATACTCGATCCGCTCCACGATGCCCGGGACGCCATCCTTGTTGCGCTTGAAATCGACGATGCGGTAACGGCGCTTGTGGCCACCGCCCCGGTGCCGGGTGGTGATGCGGCCCTGATTGTTGCGACCACCGGTCTTGGACTTCTTGGCCACCAGGGGGGCATAGGGCTCGCCCTTGTGCAGCCCCGGGGTCTTGACCTGGACCACGAAGCGGCGACCGGGTGATGTCGGCTTGGCTTTGACGATTGGCATCTTTCTGCTTCCGCTGAATTCTCTTTAGTCTGGTGAATCCGCCCGGGATCAGGCACCGCTTCCGAAATCGATGTCCTGGCCCTCGGCAAGGCGCACCACGGCCTTCTTCCAGTCCTTTCGCTTGCCCGGAATCTGCCCGAAACGCTTGCGCTTGCCCTTCACGTTTAGGGTTTGCACCTTCTCCACGTCGACGTCGAACAGCATCTCCACCGCCGCTGCGATTTCGGGCTTGGTGGCGTCGCGGGTCACTCGGAAGGTGAACTGGCGCGCCGCATCGGCACCGATGGCGCTCTTCTCGGAGATCACCGGCCCCAGCAGGACCTTCATCAGTCGTTCCTTGTTCATGCCAGGCGCTCCTCGACTTTCTTCAGTGCCTCGGTGGTCATCAACACTTTCTCGTAACCCACCAGGCTCACCGGATCCAGCTCCTCACTGTCGCGCACGTCCACGTGATACAGGTTGCGCGCCGCCAGATAGAGGTTCTCATCGGCCTGCTCGGTAACGATGAGCACATCATCCAGGCCAAGCTCTTTCAGCTTGCCCACCAGTTGTTTGGTCTTGGGCGCCTCCACACCGAAGCCGTCCACCACCACCAAGCGGTCCTGACGCACCAGCTCGGAGAGAATGGAGCGCAGCGCGCCGCGGTACATCTTCTTGTTCACCTTCTGCGCGTAGCTGCGCGGCTTGGCGGCGAAAGTGACGCCACCGCCCCGCCAGAGGGGGCTGCGGATGGTGCCGGCGCGGGCGCGCCCGGTGCCCTTCTGGCGATAGGGCTTCTTGCCCCCGCCGCTCACCGCGGAACGGTTCTTCTGGGCCTTGGTGCCGGCACGGGCGCCCGCCAGGTAAGCGGTCACCACCTGGTGCACCAACGGCTCCTTGAAATCGGCGCCGAACACGACGTCGGATACCTGCAGGGACGCCCCGCCTTGTACGTTGAGCTCCATGACTTACCCCTTGTTCTTCAGTTTCACCGCAGGGGTGACCACCACATCGCCGCCGGGCGCGCCGGGCACGGCGCCCTTGATCAGCAGCAGGCCCCGCTCGGGATCCACACGCACGATCTCCAACGTCTGTACCGTGACCCGCTTGTTGCCCATGTGGCCCGCCATCTTCTTGCCCTTGAACACCCGGCCCGGGGTCTGGCACTGGCCGATGGAGCCGGGCGCTCGGTGGGACAAAGAGTTGCCATGGGTGGCATCCTGGGTGCGGAAGTTGTGCCGCTTCACCGGCCCCTGGAACCCCTTGCCCTTGGAGATGCCGCTCACGTCCACCTTCTGGCCGCTCTCGAACAGCTCCACGGTGATCTCGCTGCCCACCTCGGGAATCTCGCCCTCGTGATCGTCCAGGCGGAATTCCCACAGGCCGCGACCCGCTTCCACGCCGGCCTTGGCGAAATGTCCCGCCATGGGCTTGTTCACCCGGCTCGGCTTGCGCCGCCCCACGGTGACCTGCACGGCCTGGTAACCGTCACGCTCCGGCGTGCGCACCTGGGTGACCCGGTTGGGCTCCACCTGCACCACGGTCACCGGAACGGAGACCCCGTCCTCGGTGAACACGCGGGTCATGCCCGCCTTGCGTCCCACTAATCCTAATGCCATGTTCGAAACCTCAGTTCAGCTTGATCTGAACATCCACGCCAGCGGCCAGGTCCAGCTTCATCAGCGCATCCACCGTCTTGTCGGTGGGGTCGATGATGTCCATCAGGCGCTTGTGGGTGCGGATCTCGTACTGGTCCCGCGCGTCCTTGTTGACGTGCGGCGAGATCAGCACCGTGTAGCGCTCCTTGCGCGTCGGCAGGGGAATGGGCCCCTTCACCCGGGCACCGGTACGCTTGGCGGTGTCCACGATCTCCTTGGTGGACTGATCGATCAGCCGATGATCGAAGGACTTCAGTCGGATTCTGATACGCTGGTTGGCCATTACTGCCTCACTCGATAATCTTGGAAACCACGCCGGCGCCCACGGTGCGGCCGCCCTCGCGGATGGCGAAGCGCAGACCCTCCTCCATGGCAATGGGCGCAATCAGCTTCACCGTCATCTTCACGTTGTCTCCGGGCATCACCATCTCAACACCCTCGGGCAACTCCACCGCACCCGTCACGTCCGTGGTCCGGAAATAGAACTGCGGACGGTAGTTGTTGAAAAACGGCGTGTGACGCCCACCCTCGTCCTTGCTCAGCACGTACACCTCGCACTCGAAGTGGGTGTGCGGCGTGATGGTCCCAGGATGCGCCAGCACCTGCCCACGCTCCACCTCGTCCCGCTTGGTGCCACGCAGCAGCACGCCAATGTTGTCACCCGCGCGACCTTCGTCCAGCAGCTTGCGGAACATCTCCACACCGGTGACGGTGGTCTTCTGGGTGTCGCGAAGACCCACGATCTCCACCTCTTCACCCACCTTGATGATGCCCCGCTCCACACGACCGGTCACCACGGTGCCGCGACCGGAAATGGAGAAAACGTCCTCGATGGGCATCAGGAAGGGACCGTCGATGGCACGCTCGGGCTCCGGAATGTAGTCGTCCAGCGCCTGAACCAGCTTCTCGATGGAGGGAACCCCGATCTCGGAGGTGTCACCCTCCAGCGCCTTGAGCGCAGATCCGACGATGATGGGCGTGTCGTCACCCGGGAAGTCGTACTCGTTGAGCAGCTCCCGAACCTCCATCTCCACCAGCTCGATCAGCTCCTCGTCGTCCACCATGTCCGCCTTGTTCAGGTAGACCACGATGTAGGGAACCCCCACCTGCCGCGACAGCAGGATGTGCTCCCGGGTCTGCGGCATGGGGCCGTCGGCAGCGCTCACCACCAGAATGGCACCATCCATCTGCGCCGCACCCGTGATCATGTTCTTCACGTAGTCCGCGTGACCCGGGCAGTCCACGTGCGCGTAGTGACGCTTCTCCGACTCGTACTCCACGTGCGCCGTGGCAATGGTGATACCCCGCTCACGCTCCTCCGGCGCATTGTCGATCTGGTCGTACGCCTTGGTCTCCCCACCAAACTTGGCCGCCTGCACCGTCGTGATCGCCGCCGTCAAGGTGGTCTTACCGTGGTCAACGTGACCTATGGTGCCCACGTTTACATGGGGTTTCGTTCTTTCAAATTTTTCCTTGGACACTTTTGGCTACCCTTTCAACGAATCGGTTGTCACTGGTTGATGATCTGTTCCGCGATGTTCTGCGGCACTTCGGCGTACTTGGCGAACTCCATGCTGTAGTTGGCCCGGCCCTGGGTGGCGCCGCGCAGGTCGGTGGCGTAGCCGAACATGGAGGCCAGCGGCACCTCGGCACGGATGATCTTGCCGGTGGGAGCATCTTCCATTCCCTGGACCATGCCGCGGCGGCTGTTGAGGTCGCCGATGACGTCACCCATGTACTCCTCGGGGGTGACCACCTCCACCTTCATGATGGGCTCGAGCAGTACGGGATCGGCCTGCTGGGCCGCGTTCTTGAAGCCGATGGAGCCGGCGATGCGGAAGGCCTGCTCGGAGGAGTCCACCTCGTGATAGGAGCCGTCGAACAGGGTCACCTTCACGTCCACCACCGGATAGCCGGCCAGCACGCCGCTCTCCATGGCGTCCTGCACACCCTTTTCCACAGCAGGAATGTATTCCCGAGGCACCACGCCGCCGACGATCTCGTTGACGAACTCGAAGGTCTCCTCGGAATCGGTGAGCGGCTCCACCCGAAGCCAGACGTGGCCGTACTGGCCACGACCGCCGGACTGACGCACGAACTTGCCCTCGGCCTCCACCTTCTTGCGGATGGTCTCGCGGTAGGCCACCTGGGGCGCGCCCACATTGGCCTCCACCTTGAACTCCCGCTTCATGCGATCGACGATGATGTCCAGGTGCAGCTCGCCCATGCCGGAGATGATGGTCTGACCAGACTCCTCATCGGTGTGCACCCGGAAGGAGGGATCCTCCTGGGCCAGCTTCTGCAGGGCGATGCCCATCTTCTCCTGGTCGGCCTTGGTCTTGGGCTCCACCGCCACCGAGATCACCGGCTCGGGGAACTCCATGCGCTCCAGGATGATGATGTTCTTGGGATCACACAGGGTGTCGCCGGTGGTGACATCCTTCAGCCCCACCGCGGCGGCGATGTCGCCGGCGCGCACCTCCTTGATCTCGTCCCGGTGGTTGGCGTGCATCTGCAGGATGCGCCCCATGCGCTCCTTCTTGCGCTTCACCGGGTTGTAGACGGTCTCGCCGGCGTTCACCACGCCAGAATAGACCCGGAAGAAGGTAAGAGTGCCGACGAAGGGGTCGGTGGCGATCTTGAAGGCCAGGGCCGAGAAGGGCTCGTCGTCGGAGGCATGACGCACCGCCTCTTCGCCGTCCTCGGTTTCGCCCTTCACGGGCGGGATGTCCACCGGCGAGGGGAGCAGTTCGATGATCTTGTCGAGCATCGCCTGCACGCCCTTGTTCTTGAAGGCGGAACCGCAGGTCACCGGGGTGATCTCCAGGTTGAGGGTGCGGATGCGCAGACCCTTGAGAATCTCCTCTTCGGTGAGCTCCTCGCCTTCGAGATATTTCTCCATCATCTCGTCGTTGGCCTCGGCGGCGGCCTCCACCATCACCGAGCGCCACTCCTCGGCGGTCTCCTTGAGATCGTCGGGGATGTCTTCATAGTGGAACTCCACCCCCATGTTCTCTTCCGCCCAGATGATGGACTTCATCTTGATCAGATCGATGACCCCGCTGAAGCCCTCTTCCGCCCCCACGGGGATCTGCACCGGCACGGCGTTGGCGCCCAGGCGCTCCTTGAGCTGCTCCACCACCCGGTAGAAGTTGGCCCCCATGCGGTCCATCTTGTTGACGAAGGCCATGCGCGGCACTTCATAACGGTTGGCCTGACGCCAGACGGTCTCCGACTGGGGCTCCACGCCACCCACGGCACAGAGCACGAAGACGGCGCCGTCCAGCACCCGCAGGGAACGCTCCACCTCGATGGTGAAGTCCACGTGGCCCGGAGTGTCGATGATGTTGATGCGGTGCTCGGGATAGTTGCGAGCCATGCCGCTCCAGAAACAGGTGGTGGCGGCGGAGGTGATGGTGATGCCCCGCTCCTGCTCCTGCTCCATCCAGTCCATGGTGGCCGCACCGTCGTGCACCTCGCCGATCTTGTGCGAGACGCCGGTGTAGTAGAGGATGCGCTCGGTGGTCGTCGTCTTGCCCGCGTCGATGTGGGCCATGATACCGACGTTGCGATAGCGTTCGATGGGTGTAGTGCGTGCCACGGTTGTTTCCGTCCCGATAAAACCTGTCTGTTAAAGATCCTGCCGCCAGCCGGCGATCACCAGCGGTAGTGGGAGAAGGCCTTGTTGGCCTCCGCCATGCGGTGGGTGTCTTCCTTCTTCTTCACGGCGCTGCCGCGCGACTCGGAGGCATCCATGAGTTCACCCGCCAGGCGGGCGGCCATGGACTTCTCGCTGCGCTTGCGGGCTGCCTCGATGAGCCAGCGCATGGCCAGGGCGTTACGGCGCACCGGGCGCACCTCCACCGGCACCTGATAGGTGGCGCCACCCACGCGACGGGACTTCACCTCCACCAGGGGTCGCACATTCTCCAGCGCCGCCTCCAGCACCTCCAGCGGGTCGCCGCCCTTCTTCTCGGCGATCTGGTCCAGCGCGCCATAGAGCACGCGCTCGGCCACCGATTTCTTGCCATCCTTCATCACCATGTTGATGAACTTGGCCAGGGTCTGGCTGCCGAACTTGGGGTCCGGCAGTATCTCGCGGCGGGCCGCTACTCTTCTTCTTGCCATGACGCTCTACTCTGAATCCTGAATCGATCGATCATTTCTTGGGACGCTTGGCGCCGTACTTGGAACGGCCTTGGCGACGCGCTTCCACACCGGAGGTATCCAACGCTCCCCGAATCACGTGATAGCGCACCCCCGGCAGGTCCTTCACCCGGCCGCCACGGATCAGCACCACCGAGTGCTCCTGCAGGTTGTGCCCCTCTCCACCGATGTAGGAGGTCACCTCGTAGCCGTTGGTGAGGCGCACACGGGCCACCTTCCGCAACGCCGAGTTCGGCTTCTTGGGTGTGGTGGTATAGACCCGTGTGCAGACCCCCCGCTTCTGGGGACAGGCCTCCAGCGCGGGCACCTTGCTCTTTTCGACCTTGCGCTTGCGCGGCTTGCGTACCAGCTGATTAATCGTTGACATAAAAAAACGTCTCCAAACGCTTCAGTCTTGCCGAAGCGCCAAAAAATTCGTGCAGAGGACGAGCCCTGCCGGAGCAGGATCCCATCGTGCAGAATCGGTTATCGCCCAGCGGCTTGCGCCGCAGAAAAAGAGAGACCGGCCGGAGCCAGTCCACTGCGAAGGACGCGCATTCTAGGCAGACCGCGCCCTGGTGTCAAGCGGGAAAAGGAAAAAATCCGTGCCGTCGGGCGGGAAGCGTTTTCCCGCCCGACGGCACGGGCTCACTCCTCGGCCGGAGTGCTTTCCGGAGCGCTTTCCGAAGCCTCCTTTTCCAGTGCCTCCTTGATCACCGCCTCCACCTCTTCCGCAGCCATCTCCACGCCGCCACCCTCACCGGCCAACAGGCTCTCGTGGCGCTTGCGCTTGCGCTCTTCGTGATAGGCCAGACCGGTGCCGGCCGGGATCAGGCGGCCGACGATGACGTTTTCCTTGAGACCGATCAGCTCGTCCCTCGCACCGCGCACCGAAGCCTCGGTGAGTACCCGAGTGGTCTCCTGGAAGGAGGCGGCAGAGATGAAGGACTCGGTGGCAAGGGAGGCCTTGGTGATGCCCAGCAACAACGGTTCCCAGGTGGCTGGCATCTTGCCCTCTTTCTCCACCTTCTCGTTCTCCTCCAGCACCTTGCTGCGGGAGACCTGCTCGCCGCGCAGGAAGCGGGTGTCACCAGGATCGACGATCTCCACCTTGCGCAGCATCTGGCGGATGATCACCTCGATGTGCTTGTCGTTGATCCTCACCCCCTGCAGGCGGTAGACGTCCTGGATCTCCTGCACCAGGTACTCGGCCAGAGCGGTGACGCCCCGCAGGCGCAGAATGTCGTGAGGATTGAGCTCACCCTCGGCGATCACCTCCCCTTTCTCCACATGCTCGCCCTCGAACACGTCCACGTGACGCCATTTGGGGATCAGGGTCTCCACCTGCTCGCCCTCGGCGGTGGTGATCACCAACCGCTGCTTGCCCTTGGTATCCTTGCCGAAGCCCACGGTGCCGGTGGCCTCCGCCAGGATGGCCGGCTCCTTGGGCTTGCGCGCCTCGAACAGGTCGGCCACCCGCGGCAGACCACCGGTGATGTCACGCGTCTTGGAGGACTCCTGAGGAATCCGCGCCAGTACGTCGCCCACCTGCACCCGTGCACCGTCCTGTACGCTCACCACCGCGCCGGGAGGCAGCACGTAGTTGGCCGGGAGCGAAGTGCCGGCGATGTTGACGTCGTTGCCCTCGTCGTCCACCAGCTTGAGCATGGGACGCATGTCCTTACCGCTGCTGGGACGCTGCTTGGGATCGATCACCTCCAGAGAGGTGAGACCGGTGACCTCGTCGGTGCGGGTCTCCACGGTGACCCCGTCCACGAAATCGACGAACTTGAGAATGCCCTCCACTTCGGTGATGACGGGATGGGTATGGGGATCCCAGTTGGCCACCATCTGACCCGCCTCCACCTTGTCTCCATCCCGCACCTGCAGGATGGCACCGTAGGGCAGCTTGTAACGCTCACGCTCGGAGCCGCGCTCGTCCTGCACGATCACCTCGCCGGAACGGGAGACCGCCACCAGCTTGCCAGCGGAGTTCTCCACCGTCTTGATGTTGTACAGATGAACGGTGCCGCTGTTCTTCACCTCGATGCTGCTCACCGCGGCGGAACGGGAGGCGGCACCACCGATGTGGAAGGTGCGCATGGTGAGCTGGGTGCCCGGCTCGCCGATGGACTGGGCAGCGATCACGCCCACCGCCTCGCCGATGTTCACCGCATGGCCCCGCGCCAGATCGCGGCCATAGCAGCGGCTGCAGATGCCGTGGCGCGCCTCGCAAGCGATGGCGGTGCGCACCCATACCTGGTCCACGCCATGGGACTCGAGCATGTCCACCAGCGGTTCGTCCAGCAGCACGTTGGCCTCCACCAGCACCTCTTCACTGCCCGGCTTGTAGACCGGCTGGGCGGTGACCCGGCCAAGGATTCGCTCCCGCAGCGCCTCCACCACGTCGCCGCCCTCGATGATGGGCTGCATGAGGATGCCCTGGTCGGTGCCGCAGTCCTCCTCGGTGATCACCACGTCCTGGGAGACGTCCACCAGACGGCGGGTGAGATAACCGGAGTTGGCGGTCTTGAGCGCGGTGTCGGCCAGACCCTTGCGCGCGCCGTGGGTGGAGATGAAGTACTGCAGCACGTCCAACCCCTCGCGGAAATTGGCCGTGATGGGGGTCTCGATGATGGAGCCATCGGGCTTGGCCATCAGCCCCCGCATGCCGGCCAGCTGCCGGATCTGGGCGGCGGAGCCCCGGGCACCGGAGTCGGCCATCATGAATATGGAGTTGAAGGAGGGCTCCTCCACCTCGTTGCCGTCCTTGTCCACCACCCTCTCGGTACCGAGCTGGGCCATCATCGCCTTGGCCACCTGGTCGTTGGTGCGGGACCAGATGTCGATCACCTTGTTGTAGCGCTCGCCGTTGGTCACCAGGCCCGAGGCGTACTGCTCCTCGATCTCCTTCACCTCCTCTTCGGCGGCGGCCAGCAGTGCCTCTTTCTCCGCAGGCACCACCATGTCGTCGGCGCACACCGAGACCCCTGCCTTGGTAGCGAAACGGAAACCGGTGTACATCAGCTGGTCGGCGAAGATCACCGTGTCCTTCAGCCCCAGCTTGCGATAGCACTCGTTCACCAGGCGGGAGATGGCTTTCTTGTTGAGCACCGTGTTGACCAGCTCGTAGGGCAGCCCTTTCGGGATGATGTCCCAGAGAATGGCGCGACCGACGGTGGTCTCCTGCAGGGAGGTGACCGCGGTCTCCTCTCCGTCATCATTGCGCTGGTATTCGGTGATACGCACCTTCACCCGGGCGTGAAGGTCGGCCTGGCCATTCTCATAGAGACGGCGCGCCTCGCTGGTGTCGGCCAACACCAGCCCCTCGCCCCTGGCGTTCACCCGCTCCCGGGTCATGTAATAGAGCCCCAACACCACGTCCTGGGTGGGCACGATGATGGGCTCGCCGTTGGCTGGCGAGAGGATGTTGTTGGAGGACATCATCAGCGAACGCGCCTCGAGCTGCGCCTCCAGCGACAGCGGCACGTGCACCGCCATCTGGTCGCCGTCGAAGTCGGCGTTGAAGGCGGTACAGACCAACGGATGGAGCTGAATCGCCTTGCCCTCGATGAGCACCGGCTCGAAGGCCTGGATGCCGAGGCGGTGCAGGGTGGGTGCCCGGTTGAGCAGCACCGGGTGCTCGCGGATCACGTTCTCCAGGATGTCCCATACCTCGGGGGCCCCCCGGTCCACCATCTTCTTGGCCGCCTTGATGGTGGTAGCCAGCCCCAGGGACTGGAGCTTGGAGAAGATGAAGGGTTTGAACAGCTCAAGCGCCATCCGCTTGGGCAGGCCGCACTGGTGCAGCTTCAGGGTCGGCCCCACCACGATCACCGAGCGACCGGAGTAGTCCACCCGCTTGCCCAGCAGGTTCTGGCGGAAACGGCCTTGCTTACCCTTGATCATGTCGGCCAGCGACTTGAGCGGGCGCTTGTTGGTGCCGGTGATGGCGCGGCCGCGGCGGCCGTTGTCCAGCAGGGCGTCCACCGCCTCCTGCAGCATCCGCTTCTCGTTGCGCACGATGATGTCGGGGGCCACCAGCTCCAACAGCCGTTTGAGCCGGTTGTTGCGATTGATCACCCGGCGGTAGAGGTCGTTGAGATCGGAGGTGGCGAAACGGCCGCCATCCAGGGGCACCAGCGGCCGCAGCTCGGGCGGCAGCACCGGCAGCACCTTGAGGATCATCCACTCGGGGCGGTTGCCCGACTGTTCCAGTGACTCCAGCAGCTTGAGCCGCTTGGCGATCTTCTTGATCTTGGTCTCCGACTTGGTGGCCTCGATCTCCTCGCGCAGCTTGGCGATCTCACCGGGAATATCCAGCGATTTGAGCAATTCGTAGACCGCTTCCGCCCCCATGCGGGCATCGAACTCGTCGCCGTTCTCCTCGATGGCCTCCAGGTACTGCTCGTCGTTCAGCAGCTGGCCCCGCTCGAGCATGGTCATGCCCGGGTCCACCACCACGTAGGACTCGAAATAGAGGATGCGCTCGATGTCCTTGAGGGTCATGTCCAGCAGCAGGCCGATGCGCGACGGCAGCGACTTCAGATACCAGATATGCGCCACCGGACTGGCCAGCTCGATGTGTCCCATGCGCTCGCGGCGCACCTTGGAGAGGGTCACCTCCACGCCGCACTTCTCGCACACCACGCCCCGGTGCTTGAGCCGCTTGTATTTGCCGCACAGGCACTCGTAGTCGTTCACCGGGCCGAAGATCTTGGCGCAGAAGAGGCCGTCCCGCTCCGGCTTGAAGGTGCGGTAATTGATGGTCTCCGGCTTCTTCACCTCGCCGTAGGACCAGGACTTGATCATCTCCGGCGAGGCCAGACCGATGCGGATGGCATCGAACTCCTCGTTCTGGCCCTGTTGCTTGAGAATCTTGAGCAGATCTTTCACGAATTCATCTCCACTTGTTCGCCGACGGATACCGAAGGGGACCTCAGTCCTGCTCCAGCTCCACGTTGATGCCCAGCGACTTGATCTCCTTCACCAGTACGTTGAAGGACTCGGGCATGCCCGCCTCCATCTGGTGATTGCCGTCCACGATGTTCTTGTACATCCGCGTGCGGCCATTGACGTCGTCCGATTTGACGGTGAGCATCTCCTGCAGCGTGTAGGCGGCGCCGTAGGCCTCCAGCGCCCACACCTCCATCTCGCCGAAGCGCTGGCCACCGAACTGCGCCTTGCCGCCCAGCGGCTGCTGGGTGACCAGGCTGTAGGGGCCGGTGGAGCGGGCGTGCATCTTGTCGTCCACCAGGTGGTTCAGTTTCAGCATGTACATGTAGCCCACGGTCACCGGCCGCTCGAAAGCTTCGCCGGTGCGGCCGTCGTAGAGGGTGAGCTGGCCGCTCTCGGGCAGCCCCGCCAGCTTCAACAGGTGGCGAATCTCCTCTTCGTTGGCGCCGTCGAACACCGGCGTGGCCACCGGCAGGCCGCCGCGCAGGTTCTCCGCCAGCTCCAGGATCTCCTCGTCGCTGAGCGAATCGAGATCCTCTTTTTTACCTGAGAAGTTGTAAACCTGGTCGAGATATTCGCGGATCTCGGCCACCTTGCGCTGGGCGTCGAGCATCTCGCCGATCTTGCGCCCCACCCCCTTGGCGGCGAAGCCCAGGTGGGTCTCCAGGATCTGGCCGATGTTCATGCGCGAGGGCACGCCGAGGGGGTTGAGCACGATATCCACCGGCTCGCCGTTCTCGTCGAAGGGCATGTCCTCCACCGGCACGATCTGGGAGATCACCCCCTTGTTGCCATGGCGGCCGGCCATCTTGTCACCCGGCTGGATGCGGCGCTTGATGGCCACGTAGACCTTCACCATCTTGAGTACCCCGGGCGCCAGGTCGTCGCCAGTGCTCAGCTTGCGCTTCTTGTCCTCGTAGTAGGCACGGAACTTCTCGCGCTGCTCCTCCACCTGGCGGGCGATGGCCTCGAGCTGTTTCTGGGCCTCCTCGTTGCGCAGCCGGATCTCGAACCACTTGTCGCGCTCCAGCCCCTTGAGGTAGGTCTTGGTGATCTTGCTGCCCGCCTTGAGCTTGTTGGGGCCGCCATCGGCCACCTTGCCCAGCAACAGCTTCTCCACCCGGGCGAAGGTGTCGTCCTCCATGATGCGCTGCTGGTCGGCGATGTCCTTGCGGATGCGCGCCAGCTCCGCCTCCTGGATCTCCAGGGCGCGGGCGTCCTTCTCCACCCCGTCGCGGGTGAAGACCTGCACGTCGATGACGGTGCCGGAGACACCGGACTTCACCCGCAGGGAGGTGTCCTTCACGTCCGAGGCCTTCTCACCAAAGATGGCGCGCAGCAGCTTCTCCTCGGGGGTGAGCTGGGTCTCGCCCTTGGGCGTCACCTTGCCCACCAGGATGTCGCCCTCCTTCACCTCGGCGCCCACGTAGACGATGCCCGACTGGTCCAGCTTGGCCAGCGCCGCCTCGCCCACGTTGGGGATGTCGCCGGTGATCTCCTCGGGACCCAGCTTGGTGTCGCGGGCCATGCAGGTGAGCTCCTCGATGTGGATGGTGGTGAAGCGGTCCTCCTCCACCACCCGCTCGGAGATCAGGATGGAGTCCTCGAAGTTGTAGCCGTTCCAGGGCATGAAGGCCACGCGCAGGTTCTGCCCCAGCGCCAGCTCGCCCATGTCGGTGGAGGGCCCGTCGGCCATCACGTCGCCACGCGCCACCTGGTCGCCCACCATCACCAGCGGCCGCTGGTTGATGCAGGTGTTCTGGTTGGAGCGGGTGTACTTGGTGAGGTTGTAGATGTCCACACCGGGCTCGCCGGGCACGGTCTCGTCGTCGTTCACCTTCACCACGATGCGCATGGCGTCCACCGAGACCACGGTGCCGCCACGGCGCGCCACCACGGTGACGCCGGAATCCACCGCCACGTTGCGCTCGATGCCCGTGCCGACCAGCGGCTTCTCCGCGCGCAGGGTGGGCACCGCCTGGCGCTGCATGTTGGAGCCCATGAGCGCCCGGTTGGCGTCGTCGTGCTCCAGGAAGGGGATGAGCGCCGCCGCCACCGAGACGATCTGCTTGGGCGAGACGTCCATGTACTGCACCCGGTCCGGCGTGGAGAGCGAAAACTCGTTCTGGTGCCGGCAGGAGACCAGGGACTCGGTGAGCCTCCCCTCCTCGTCGGTGGCCGCCGAGGCCTGGGCGATGACATAGCGTCCCTCCTCGATGGCGGAGAGATAGTGGATCTCGTCGGTGACCTTGCCATCCTTCACCACCCGGTAGGGGGTCTCCAGGAAGCCATACTCGTTGGTGCGGGCATAGACCGCCAACGAGTTGATCAGGCCGATGTTGGGCCCTTCCGGAGTCTCGATGGGACAGACCCGGCCGTAGTGGGTAGGGTGCACGTCGCGCACCTCGAAGCCGGCCCGCTCCCGCGCCAGACCACCGGGGCCCAGCGCCGAGACGCGCCGCTTGTGGGTGATCTCCGACAGCGGGTTGTTCTGGTCCATGAACTGCGAGAGCTGGCTGGAGCCGAAGAACTCCTTGATGGCGGCGGAGACCGGCTTGGCGTTGATCATCTCCTGCGGCATCAGCCCCTCGGCCTCGGCCAGGGTGAGGCGCTCCTTCACGGCGCGCTCCACGCGCACCAGGCCGACGCGGAACTGATTCTCCGCCATCTCGCCCACGCAGCGCACCCTGCGGTTGCCCAGGTGATCGATGTCGTCGGTGGTATCCTTGCCGTCGCGGATCTCCACCAGCTTCTTGAGCACCTCCACGATGTCGGAGCTGTCGCCGTACTTCTCCACCAGCGCCCTGGATTCCTCGTCGTCACGCTGGGAGAAATACTTGCCGTCGTAGAGGATGCCCGGCCCTTCGGTCTCCTCCCGCCCCAGCCGGCGGTTGAACTTCATTCGTCCCACCGCGGAGAGATCGTAACGCTCCTCGGTGAAGAAGAGGTTGTGGAACAGGTTCTGCGCCGCCTCCTTGGTGGGGGGCTCGCCGGGACGCATCATGCGGTAGATCTCCACCTGCGCCTCCAGCTGGGTGGAGGTGGGGTCCAGCCGCAGGGTGTCGGAGATGTAGGGGCCGTGATCCAGGTCGTTGGTGAACAGGGTCTTGAGCTCCTTGATCCCCTTCTCCTTGAAGGCCTGCACCATCTCCGGGGTGATCTCGTCGTTGGCGGCACCAATGAGCTCGCCGGTCTCGGGATCCACTACGTCGTGGGCCAGCACCTTGCCCACCAGGTACTCGTCGGGCACCTCCAGCCGTTCCACCCCAGCCTTCTCCAGCTCACGGATGTGGCGCGCGGTGATGCGCTTGTTGGCCTCCACGATCACCTTGCGGCCCGCCTTGATATCGAAGAGGGCGGTCTCGCCACGCAACCGCTTGGGCACCAGGTCCAGCCTGATCTTGTCCTTGTCGAAAGTGAAGGTGTCGGTCTCGAAGAAATAGTCGAGAATCTCCTGGGTGTCATAGCCCAGCGCGCGCAGCAGTATGGTGGCCGGAATCTTGCGGCGCCGGTCGATGCGCACGAACACCAGATCCTTGGGGTCGAACTCGAAGTCCAGCCAGGAGCCCCGGTAGGGAATCACCCGCGCGGAGAAGAGCAGCTTGCCCGAGGAGTGGGTCTTGCCCTTGTCGTGATCGAAGAAGACCCCGGGGGAACGGTGCAGCTGGGAGACGATGACCCGCTCGGTGCCGTTGATGACAAAGGTGCCGGTCTCGGTCATGAGCGGCAGCTCGCCCATGTAGATCTCCTGCTCCTTCACGTCCTTGACCCGCTTGACCCCGGCCGGCGCATCCCGATCGTAGATCACCAGGCGCACCAGCACCCTCAGCGGCGCGGCATAGGTGACGCCACGCAGCTGGCACTCGCGCACGTCGAACATGGGCTCGCCCAGGCGGTAGCTCACATACTCCAGGGCGGCGCTGCCGTTGTGGCTGACGATGGGGAAAACCGAGCTGAATGCAGCATGCAGGCCCTGCATGGCCCTTTCCTCGGGCTTCTTGTCCGCCTGCAGGAAATTGCGGTAGGAATCGATCTGCGTTGCAAGCAGAAAGGGGATCTCGAGCACGCTGCCGCGCTTGGCGAAATCCTTGCGAATGCGTTTTTTCTCAGTAAAAGAATAGGCCATGCTTTGCCTTCCCTCAGTTTGATCCGACTGGTTTGCGGCCGCCTCCGGCCATGGCCCTCACGGGCAAAACCGGCACAAGCGGGAAAAGGCCGGCGGCCCGAAAGCCACCAGCCATTTCCGGCTTTGCGATGACGCTCGTCAAGATCGGCGTTACTTGATCTCGACGGTGGCGCCAGCTTCTTCCAGTGCCTTCTTGGCCTCTTCGGCCTCTTCCTTGCTCACACCTTCCTTGAGCACGGTGGGCACGCCCTCCACTGCTTCCTTGGCCTCTTTCAGGCCCAGGCCGGTGAGTGCGCGCACCGCCTTGATGACGCCGACCTTCTTGTCACCGAAGCCGGTGAGCACGATGTCGAATTCGGTCTTCTCGGCGGCGGCTTCGCCACCACCCTCGCCACCTGCAGCAGGCACGGCGGCCACTGCCGCGGCCGCGGTGACACCGAACTTCTCTTCCATGGCCTCGATCAGCTCCACCACCTCCATGACCGACATGTTGGCGATGGCTTCGAGGATCTCTTCTTTGGAAACTGCCATTTTCAGGGCTCCTGATCTCTGATTGGTTGAAAGATTGAAAGGGTTGATGCCGGAGGGCGCCTGACCTCAGGCGGCCTCCTTGGCGTCGCGAATGGCTGCAAGGGTACGCACCAGCTTGCCCGGTACCTCGTTGAGCGTGGTGGCCAGCTTCTGCACGGGAGCCAGCATGGTTCCCATGAGCATGCTGACCGCCTGCTCGTAGGTGGGCATCTTCGCCAGAGTGGTGATGTCAGAGGGGGCCAGCAGCTTGCCATTGAGGGCAACCATCTTGACCACCAGCTGATCATGCTCCTTGGCGAAATCGCTGATGACGCGTGCGGCAGCACCCGGATCCTCCTGCGAGAAGGCCAGCAGCAGGGGACCGACGAAGCCCTCCTGCATGCAGGCGAAATCCGTGTTCTCCACCGCTCGCCGCGCCAGAGTGTTCTTGACCACCCGCAGGTAGACGCCGGCATTGCGCGCCTCTTTGCGCAATGCGGTCATCTCATCCACGGTGAGGCCGCGATACTCGGCGGCGATGGCGGAGTAGGCGCTGCTCGCCACTTCAGCCACTTCGGCGACGATGGCTTTCTTCTGCTCGAGATTGAGTGCCAATGTCGTCACCTCCCGACAACGATGGGGAATGTCGCCATTCCCGTTTCGGTTACAGGAAGCGGATCGCCTCCCGGTTCACGGTGCACCGTCATCAGGAGCAAGCCCTGAATTCGGAGCGCCGTCTGCGCAGGCGGATTAAGCTTCCCCGAAGAGAAGCACCTGCGGTCTTTGACAGCGGGCGGTGTCGCCACCGCCGCTCCCAAAATCTCTCAAAGGCTCAATGAGCCCTGGTCCACGGTGAGGCCCGGCCCCATGGTGCTGGAGACCGAGACCTTTTTCATATACACACCCTTCGACGAACTGGGTTTGGCCTTCTTCAGGTCGGCCAGCAGGGCTTCCAGATTCTCCTTGAGCGCGCTGGGCTCGAAGTCCACCTTGCCGATGGAGGCGTGAACGATGCCGTTCTTGTCGGTGCGGTAGCGCACCTGCCCCGCCTTGGCGTTCTTCACCGCCTGGGCCACGTCCGGGGTCACGGTACCCACCTTGGGATTGGGCATCAGGCCGCGGGGACCGAGGATCTGGCCCAGCTGACCCACCACCCGCATGGCGTCGGGGCTGGCGATGACCACGTCGAAATCCAGGTTGCCGCCCTTGATCTCCTCGGCCAGGTCCTCCATGCCCACCTTGTCGGCACCCGCTTCCTTCGCTGCTTCGGCCGCGGGCCCCTGGGCGAAGACCGCGACCCGCACCGCCTTGCCGGTACCGTGGGGCAGCACGGTGGAGCCGCGCACCACCTGGTCGGACTTGCGCGGGTCGACACCAAGGTTCACCGCCACGTCCACCGACTCATTGAACTTGACGCTGGAAAGCTCCTTCAGCAGCTTGAAGGCCTCCTCCGCGTCATAGGCACGGGTGGGATCGATCTTTTCACGAATCGCGCGCAGGCGCTTGCTCAGCTTGGCCATTTACACACCCTCCACGTCGATGCCCATGCTGCGGGCGGTACCGGCAATGGTCCGCACCGCGGCGTCCATGTCGGCGGCGGTGAGATCGGGCTCCTTGATCTTGGCGATCTCCTCCAGCTGCTCGCGGGTCACCTTGCCCACCTTCTCGGTGTTGGGCCGGCCGCTGCCCGACTGGATACCCACCGCTTTCTTCAGCAGGATGGAGGCGGGCGGCGTCTTCATCACGAAGGTGAAGGAACGGTCGTTGTAGACCGTGATCACCACCGGCACCGGCATGCCCTTTTCGATGTTCTGGGTCTGGGCGTTGAACGCCTTGCAGAACTCCATGATGTTCACCCCGTGCTGACCCAACGCCGGACCGACGGGAGGACTGGGGTTGGCTTCCTGTGCAGGAACCTGAAGCTTGATATAGGCTTCGATCTTCTTGGCCATGACTTACCTCTTGGTTTGGGTTCGATCGGCAGGGACTCTCACCCTGCCTCCCCGGTTTGATTGCGGCATCCGTGGTCGGGCACGCTTCGCTTTGCCCAACCTACCGGCTACCACTGAGCGCGGTGGCGACGAAGGTAGGATGAGCAAAGGCCGCCGGCCGTGCCCATCAACCGCCGCGCCAACACCCGGTTCAGCTTTTCTCGACCTGGCTGAACTCCAGGTCCACCGGCGTGGAGCGGCCGAAGATGGAAACCGACACCTTGAGCCGGCTCTTGTCGTAATCCACCTCTTCCACCACCCCGGTAAAGTCGTTGAAGGGGCCGTCGATGACCCGGACCACCTCCCCCGGCTCGAACAGCACCTTGGGGCGAGGCTTCTCGGTTCCCTCGCGCATGCGTTCCAGGATGGCTTCCGCCTCCTTGTCGCTCAGCGGCGCGGGTTTGTCCTCGGTGCCACCGATGAAACCGAGCACCTGCGGCACGTCCTTCACCAAGTGCCAGGTCTCGTCGGTCATCTCCATGTTCACCAATACGTAGCCAGGGAAGAACTTGCGCTCGCTGCGGCGCTGCTGACCGCCCTTCATCTCCACCACCTCCTCGGTGGGGACCAGGATCTCACCGAAATAGTCCTCCATGCCGAAGCGCTTGATGCGCTCCTCCAGGGAGCGTTTCACCTTGCCTTCGTAACCCGAGAAGGCGTGCACCACATACCAACGCTTAGCCATGTCAGCCTCCCTGGCCGGTGAACAGGCGCACCAGCACGAACAGGATGGAGTCGACCCCCCAGAGGAACAGGGAGGTGATCAGCACCACGACGAAGATCACCAAGGTGGTCTGCAGAGTCTCCTGACGGGAGGGCCAGACCACTTTACGCACCTCCATGTAAGAGGCGCTGAAGAAACCCTGAATGCGGCGGCCAGGTTCGGTCTGCAGCGACAGGAAGACAGCGATGCCCGCCACCACCAGGATCTCCAGCAGGCGCATCCACAACGGCTTCTCCTCCAGCAGATAGAAGCCAACGATGCCCCCCGCCAGCAGCAGCACTGCCAGCACGAGCTTCACCGTGTCCATAGGGTTGGCGCCAGCCGCCTTGGCCTTGTCAGTTTTCGTGCTCATCCCGCCCACTCGGGGAGCCGACGCCCAAGGCGCCGCCACCCGCTTGTATGGCAGGCCAGGAGGGACTTGAACCCCCAACCTGCGGTTTTGGAGACCGCTGCTCTGCCAATTGAGCTACTGGCCTGAAATTCGATTGCAAGGCCCGGCCTTGCAAAAGGCAACGGGCGCAGCCGTTTCCGGCTGCACCCTGCCCCGGCTCGACCGAGCCGTAGTGAAGATCACTCGATAATCTTGGAAACCACGCCGGCGCCCACGGTGCGGCCGCCCTCGCGGATGGCGAAGCGCAGACCCTCCTCCATGGCAATGGGCGCAATCAGCTTCACCGTCATCTTCACGTTGTCTCCGGGCATCACCATCTCAACACCCTCGGGCAACTCCACCGCACCCGTCACGTCCGTGGTCCGGAAATAGAACTGCGGACGGTAGTTGTTGAAAAACGGCGTGTGACGCCCACCCTCGTCCTTGCTCAGCACGTACACCTCGCACTCGAAGTGGGTGTGCGGCGTGATGGTCCCAGGATGCGCCAGCACCTGCCCACGCTCCACCTCGTCCCGCTTGGTGCCACGCAGCAGCACGCCAATGTTGTCACCCGCGCGACCTTCGTCCAGCAGCTTGCGGAACATCTCCACACCGGTGACGGTGGTCTTCTGGGTGTCGCGAAGACCCACGATCTCCACCTCTTCACCCACCTTGATGATGCCCCGCTCCACACGACCGGTCACCACGGTGCCGCGACCGGAAATGGAGAAAACGTCCTCGATGGGCATCAGGAAGGGACCGTCGATGGCACGCTCGGGCTCCGGAATGTAGTCGTCCAGCGCCTGAACCAGCTTCTCGATGGAGGGAACCCCGATCTCGGAGGTGTCACCCTCCAGCGCCTTGAGCGCAGATCCGACGATGATGGGCGTGTCGTCACCCGGGAAGTCGTACTCGTTGAGCAGCTCCCGAACCTCCATCTCCACCAGCTCGATCAGCTCCTCGTCGTCCACCATGTCCGCCTTGTTCAGGTAGACCACGATGTAGGGAACCCCCACCTGCCGCGACAGCAGGATGTGCTCCCGGGTCTGCGGCATGGGGCCGTCGGCAGCGCTCACCACCAGAATGGCACCATCCATCTGCGCCGCACCCGTGATCATGTTCTTCACGTAGTCCGCGTGACCCGGGCAGTCCACGTGCGCGTAGTGACGCTTCTCCGACTCGTACTCCACGTGCGCCGTGGCAATGGTGATACCCCGCTCACGCTCCTCCGGCGCATTGTCGATCTGGTCGTACGCCTTGGTCTCCCCACCAAACTTGGCCGCCTGCACCGTCGTGATCGCCGCCGTCAAGGTGGTCTTACCGTGGTCAACGTGACCTATGGTGCCCACGTTTACATGGGGTTTCGTTCTTTCAAATTTTTCCTTAGACATCGCTGGACAATCTCCGAAAACAGATTCAAGTGGTCAACGTCAATTTCAGTAAAACCGCTCGTTGCGGCGGCACTCCCGGCCAGTGGAACTGGCTTGGACCCGGAACTCCGGGTCCCTGCAACATGGAGCCCAGAAGCAGATTTGAACTGCCGACCTCACCCTTACCAAGGGTGTGCTCTACCAACTGAGCTATCTGGGCATGAAACTTTCGAATAAGGAGCCCCGCGACTCACTTCCTGGCCTCGAACCAGTAGTTGGAGCGGGTGATGGGAGTCGAACCCACGTCATCAGCTTGGAAGGCTGAGGTTCTACCGTTGAACTACACCCGCACTGAAAACGTGGCCCCCACTCCGCCGTCTCACTCGCCCCCGGCGGGCCTTCCCCTGGGATCCTCCGGGGGATTCACATTGGCCGACGCATCGCCCGGCCATTTACTCTGTCCTGGTGGAGGGGGGAGGATTCGAACCTCCGAAGGCTGAGCCAGCAGATTTACAGTCTGCCCCCTTTGGCCACTCGGGAACCCCTCCAAAAAAGAGGATGCATTCTCCTCGAATTTTCTGAGCTTGTCAACAGCCAAAGCGCCCTGCCCCGCGCCAGTGGATCTCCAGCGGGCCTGACGCCAGGCGGCGATATTCTAGTATAATTTTTTTGATGAGCAATCCCCTTATTCTGCTGCTGGCCGCGCTTTTCCTCGCCCTGGCTGGCGGCTGTCAAAGCCTCCCGGAGAAAACTGCGCAGCGGCAGGAAAGCCCCAAGCCTCCGGAGCTGCCTTTCCAGCGCCAGGTAACGCCGCCAAAGGAGCTGGATGCCGATCTGGTGTTCGATTACCTGGCGGGAGAGCTGGGCACCCAACGGGGCGACCGCAACGCCGCCTATGAATACCTGCTGCAAGCCGCCCGCCGGGCCAAGGATCCCATTGCAGCCGCCCAGGCCACCCAGGCCGCCCTGAGCATTAACGACATCGCTCGCGCCGTGCGCGCCGCCGACCTTTGGGTGGAATACGACCCAAACTCGGTGAAGGCCCGGGAGCTGCGCATGATCCTGGCCCTGCGCCAGGGCGACCTGTCCGAAGCCCTGAAGCAGGCGGAAGCGGTGTTGCGCATCAGCAAGGCCCTGAACAAGGATGGCTTCCTGGAGCTGGCCAGCATACTCTCGGTGGAGACCCGGGAAGACAAGCTGCGCTTGATGAAGGAGCTGGCCCGGCGCTATCCGGACAGCGCCAGCGCGCGCTACGC
>JALXAM010000039.1 GCA_026992075.1 Sedimenticola sp.
GTCCTGGCCGACTTGTCCCCGCCGGGCGGGCTGCCGGCCATGACGTTCACCTTGCCCGAGTCAGGCATCATCACGATGTCCGGCTCCTCCATGGTGCTGACGCAGAGATACTTCAGGTCGGCATCGCTGTCGTTGAGGATCTGGTGCGGAGTGTCGGGGCCGGGTGGCACGGCCACCACGTCCCCGGCCTTGAGCGGCCAGCTCCGTTCACCCAGCCGCAGGCTGCCGGCACCCTCGATGACGAAGAACATCTCCTCGTTGACCAGGTGCGCATGCACGGGCCAGGCGACCTTGCCTGGCGGCAGCACCACGACGCGGTAGCCGAGCTTCTTCGCACCCAACGGTCGGCCGATCTGGGCCATGCGGGCTTCGAAACGTTCGCCATGGCGCCAATCCTGCAGCGGCACCTCGTCGATGTTCAGGATGGGATTGTCGCGGTTCATCGCCTCTCTCCTCCACAATGCCGTCGTATCTCCTGCCGGAAGGCCTCGCTGCAACACCGGAATACCGGCCCCGGACAGGCCTTCATGGCGCGCCCGTCGATCTCACGCACCGGGATCAGCTCGGCGCCGGTGCCGGTGAGGAAACACTCGTCCGCGGTATGGAGGTCATAGGGCGCAAGCGATCGCTCCCGGACATCAATGCCGGCTTCGCCGGCCAGGCGGATGACCAGCGCGCGGGTGATCCCCGGCAGGGTCCCGTCGATCACCGGAGGGGTGAGCAGCCTGCCGTCGCGGACGACGAACAGGTTGTCCGCCGTCCCCTCGGCCACGCGCCCCTGCGCATTGAGCAATACCGCCTCGTCGGCGCCGGCCCGGTTGGCCTCGATGCGGGCGAGGATGTGGTTGAGATAATTGAGGCTCTTGATGCGCGGGTCCAGACCGTCCGGCGGCAGGCGGCGGATGGCGGCGGTGATCAGCCGGACGCCCTCGGTGCGGGCCGCGTGGTTGACCATTTCCAGGCGGCTGGCGATCACGATCAGCCGCGGCGCTCTGCACTGGGCGGGGTCGATGCCCAGCGGCCCCTCGCCCCGGGTGACGATCATGCGGAGGTAGCCGTCGTCGCCCTCGAAGGCTTCGACCACCGCCGCCGTGATCCCGCTCAACTCTTGGTCCTCCCAGGGGATCTCCAGGGCGATGGCGCGGGCCGAATCCCGCAGCCGCCGCAGGTGTTCGTTCAAGAGGAAAGGAACGCCCGCGTAGAAGCGGATCCCCTCGAATACGCCGTCTCCGTAGAGCAGACCATGGTCCAGCACGGGAATCCGCGCCTGTTCCAGGGGCAGGATTTCGCCGTGGAGCCAGCAGACACCTTCTTTCACGGAACCCTCCATGACAGGTCAATAGAATTGACCATTCGTATCATGCCCGCATTCCCGCTAGAATGTCAACATGGTTGACTCGAATGACTCTCCGAAAGAAAGACAGCGGCTGAACCAGGCCCTGGAGGCCCTTCACTTCGGCTTTCGCGCCATCACTGCCCACCCCGACGAACGGCTTAGGGTCCTGGGTTATTCGCGCGTGCACCACCGGATCCTCTATTTCGTGGGCCGCAACCCCGGCTGCAGCGTCAACGAGCTGCTGGGCATCATGCGGGTGAGCAAACAGTACCTGAACCGGCCGCTGCGGCAGCTGGTGGCGGACGGCTACATCCAGTCGAAACGGGACACGCGGGACCGGCGGGTTAAGCGGCTGCGGCTCACCCCCAAGGGGCGGCGGCTGGAGGAAAAGCTCACCGGGGAGCAGCGCATGCAACTGGCCGAGGTGTTCCGCAAGGCTGGCCCCGAAGCCGAGGCGGGCTGGCGCAGGGTGATGGAGCTGTTGGGTGCCAATGCGCGAAGGTAATGGGACAGCAGAAAAGATCATGAAGCGCGAGCTGTTCCCGGAGGACGCGCTCTATGGTGACGCGCTGCGACTCCGGTACGAAGTGTTCTTCGAACCACACGGCCTCGCCCCGGAAGTGGTCATGGATGACCTGGAGCGATCGAGCCGACATTTTGCGCTGCTGGAGGAAGAACGGCTGGTCGCTTATGCCCGCCTGACGTTCATCGCTCATAACGAAGCGAAGATTTCCCAGATGGTGGTCGTTCCCGCCCGGCAGGGATCGGGACTCGGGAGCATCCTGCTGGCCTGGCTCATCGAGCTGTGTGAACGGGAACGGATCGACAAGGTGGTGCTCGAAGCCAGGGCGGCGAAAACGGGATTCTATGTCCGCCATGGGTTTCTCTGCTCCGGCAAGCCCTATCCGTCCCGGCGCACGGGCATCCCCCATGTCCACATGGAACTCGTACCGGGGCGTTCTCCTCCCAAGCCGATCGGATGACCGTTCTGGTCGTCGCTCTCCGGCGTCAGCGCCCTTTCCTTCTATCCGCACCTGACCTTCTTTTTTCACCGACAGCCCCGACGCACCCGTCCGGCAGGCCGGGATCCGCCCGCACGAAATCTCCCGGACCGGATGATCGATTTCCTCTCGATCTATCCGGTCGTCCCTGCCACGCTGTGACGATTGCAGCCAACGTGCGGAAATCCCGGCCAGATGAAACTTCCCTTTCTCCGCTTCCGGAAACGCAGGAGCGCCTTTCCGCCTGGCGTCTTTCTCCACCAGGCCCCCAACCGGCTGCTGCGCCGGCACCAGGACCTGCTCCAGGAGATCCGGCGAATGGTGGGCCTGCCGGACAACCATTACGCAGCCCTCTACAAGCCTTTGTTTTTGCAGCACGCCGCCTATTGCCAGGAACTGCCCGCCTCGGAGGCGCACCATCACTGTTCCCCTGGGGGCGCGTTGCGGCACGGCATCGAGGTGGCGCTGCACGCCATGAAAATCCGCCGGAAGATGCTGCTGCCGGTGGGCGCCACGGCGGAAGAGCTGGCGGCCAAACAGGACCGATGGACCTATGCGGTGGTGTCGGCGGCCCTGTTCCACGACTTCGGCAAACCGTTGACCGATCTGATCGTGGAAATGCTGGACCAGGAGGGCAAGTACCTGAATACCTGGAAACCCTGGCGCGGTCCCATGGGCGAACAGGGATGCGTGGCCTACCGGATGCAGTACCGCCGGGACCGGCGGCACGGTCTGCATGAGCGGGTGCCCGCGTTTCATCTGCATCGGCTGATGCCCCTGCCGGGGCTGGAGTGGATCGCGGAGGACCTCGACGTGTTCCAGGAGTGGAGTGCGGCCATGGTGGGGGCCTGGGACCAGGCCGGCGCCATCGGGCAGATCGTGCAGGAGGCCGACGCGCGATCCGTGGCAGAGGACCTGGCGGGAGAACACCGGCAAACCCCGGGCGCGCGCCAGAAACCCCTGCACCAACGGTTGATGACGGGGCTGCGATACCTGCTGGACCAGGGCGAGCTGCCCCTGAACGGCCGGGGGGCCGCCGGCTGGGTGGACCGGGAGAGCCTCTGGCTGGTCTCCAAGCGCGCCCTCGATGCGCTGCGCGAGCACCTGGAGCGCGAAGGTCACGGCGGCATCCCCCAACGCAACGACCGGCTCATGGATGCGCTGCAGCAGTCGGGATGCCTGGTCCCCAACGGCGACAAGGCGATCTGGCATGTCCGGGTGATCGCCGATTCCTGGCCGAAGGCGGCGGAGCTGACCGTTCTGAGATTCCCTCTTCACAAGGTTTGGCCGGATCCCAACGCCGTACCCGCCGCCTTCGAGGGTTCGGTGATCGTGGAGGGCGAACCGGCGCCGGCGGCGGAAGAAGACAGGGAGGGTTCGCCGGACGCCGAAGCCGTGACGGCCGAACCGGACAGCCCGGAATCTGCCGAAACGGGGGATCCGGACGAAGCCTCGATTTTCGCAGAGAGCTTCCCCGAGCTGGAGCAGGCTCAATCAGTCCGGTGCGCCCCGCCCTCCCCTTCCATCCAGGAAGAAGCGGAGGAGTCATCGAACGAGATGCTGTATCCCCTGTCGGAATCCGGCCAGCGCTTTCTGGCCTGGCTGCGGGAAAACCTGGCCAAGGGCCTGCTGGAGGTCAACACGCCGTCCGGGCGGGTTCACCGGGTGGCCGAGGGGCTGCTGCTGATCAGCCCGGGCATCTTCAAGGACTACCGGGATCCCAATCCGGAAGCAAGCTGGCAGCAGGTCCAGCGCCGTTTCTCCCGTCTCAAGCTGCACCGCAAGCGGGCCAACGGCACCAACATCCATGTGTACGACGTGCTGGGGGAGAAAAGCAGGAAGCGAAGCGTGGTGAAGGGCTACCTGCTGCCCAATGGCACCTGGGAAGAGGTCTTCCCGGGACTGGCGCTGCCGGAACCCAACACCCATCTCCGAAGAAAGGAGGCCCCGCAGGACGAGGGCTCCGTGGAGTATGGTAACGCCTCCTTGGAGCAGGGAACACAAGGAGGAAAGCGATGACAAGGAACAGGGATTGCACGATCGATCGCTTGCTGGAGGAATACCTGGAGCTCAAGGAGGTCGCCGAGGCCACGGCCCGCTCCTACACCACTGCGGTGCGGGTGTTCAAGAAGGACAGGAAACCGAAAAGCGTCCGCCGCATCACCGTCGAAGAGCTCGCGCAATGGCGTGACGAGGTGCTGGCCCGTGCTTCGGGCGCCACCTGGAACACCTACCTGCGGCACCTGCGGGCGCTGTTCAATTTCGCGGTGAAAAGGGGCTACCGGAAAACCAACCCCTTTCTGGAAATCGATCTCGTCCGCACGCCCAGAAAACGCAAACGGGTGATCGAGGACGACGCGATCCTCTACTACCAGAAGGCGCTGCAACACCGGGAAGACGGCTGGTTCTGGTGGACGGTGACACTGACCTTCTACTACACCGGCATCCGGCGCCGTCAGCTGGTGGGGCTGCATTGGTCCGACATCGATCTGGAGGAGCGGGTGATCCTGCTCCGTTCGGAGACCAGCAAGAACTACCGGGAATGGCGCATCCCCATCAGCGAACCGCTCCTGGAGCCGCTCCTTCGACTGTGGGAAAAGACCCGCGCCGTGGCCGGCAGGGCCTACCTGAGAAGCGGTCAGGTCTTCAACGTCACGTTGTTCAACCCGGCCTACGCCGGTGACCAACTGACTGAAACGCAGCTATCCGATTTCTACAACAGGCTGCGCCGTAGAAGCGGCGGCGAGCACGCCATCTCCCCGCACCGTTTCCGCCATCGGTTCGCTTCCGAACTGGTGCGCCGCGCCCCGCCCAAGTACGTTCAGGAGCTCATGGGGCACACATCCATCCATACCACGCTGGAGTACGTGGAGGTGGAGATGGACGACCTGCGGAAGACGGCCGAACAGATGCCGCTGATCCCCGATCAGCCCTGGAGTGGAAAGCCGAAATGACGCACAATTTGCATGGTTATCGTCGGATGGAGTATAAAACAAACGGGTTGTGGCGCGTTACGCGCACCCAAAAGGAGGGCAGCCTAAAGTTGTCTCTTGTTAATCCAGTGTAGTGGGGGTAAGAGGGATTTTAAGTCGCACCATCCGGTTCGCCAAAGCAAGCAGAAAAACAAAGGGTTGAAGCCACTGGCTTCAACCCTCTGCCGGAAGATGGTGGGCCGTGCAGGAATCGAACCTGCGACCAACTGATTAAAAGTCAGCTGCTCTACCGACTGAGCTAACGGCCCGAAAGAGCGCGCATTATACAGCGAAGATCGTCCCGCCGGAAGCCCCCTTAGCGATAGCGGGTGGGGTCCGGCACGCCGGCGGCGGCGAAACCCTCGGCGCGGAGCCGGCAGGAGTCGCAGCGCCCGCAGGCCCGGCCCTGGGCGTCGGCCTGGTAACAGGAGACGGTGAGGCTGTAGTCCACTCCCAGCCGGGTACCGGTGGCGATGATCTCCGCCTTGCTCATCTCGATCAGGGGGGCGTGGATACGGAACTCGTCCCCCTCCACCCCGGCCTTGGTGGCCAGGTTGGCCAGCTTCTGGAAGGCGGCGATGTATTCCGGGCGGCAGTCGGGATAGCCCGAGTAGTCCACTGCGTTGACACCGATGAAGAGATCCCGCGCCCCCAGCACCTCGGCCCAGCCCAGGGCTAGAGAGAGAAAGATGGTGTTGCGGGCGGGCACGTAGGTTACCGGGATCCCCTGCTGGGGGGTCTCGGGCACGGCGATGCCCGGGTCGGTGAGGGCAGAGCCTCCGATCTGGTCCAGCCCCAGGCGCAGGATGCGGTGCTCCTCCACCCCGAGCTGGGCCGCCACCCGCCGCGCCGCCTCCAGCTCCGCCTCGTGGCGCTGGCCGTAGTCGAAACTGAGCGCGTGGCAGGCATATCCCTGCGCCCGCGCCACCGCCAGCGCGGTGGCCGAATCCAGGCCGCCGGAGAGCAGCACCACCACTTTTCCGCTCATCGTCCTCGCTCCTCGCCCCACAATATCTTGTGCAATTGCAGCTGCAGCCGCACCGGCAGGGCGTCCTCCAGGATCCATTCGGCCAGCAGGGCCGGCTCCAGCTCCCCCCAGGCCGGGGAGAAGAGCAGATGGCAGCGATCGCCCAGGCGACGCGCCTCCACCTGCTGGCGGCTCCACTCGTAATCCCTGCGATCGCAGATGACGAACTTGATCTGGTCCCGCGGCTTCAGCTGTTCCAGGTTCTGCCAGTGGTTGCGCTCCGCCTCACCCGATCCAGGAGTCTTGACATCCATCACCAGGGTTGCCCTGGGGTCCACCCGGTGGAGATCCACCGCGCCGCTGGTCTCCACCGAAACGGCATGTCCCTGGTCACACAGTGCCCGGATCAGGTCGAAAGCCGCCTTCTGGGCCAGCGGCTCGCCGCCGGTGACGGTGACATGGCGGGTGCCGAGATCGCGCACCTTCCGGCACACCGCCTCCAGGCTCATGCTCTCCCCGCCCTTGAAGGCGTATTCGGTGTCGCAGTAACGGCACCGCAGGGGGCAGCCTGTCAGGCGCACGAACACCGTGGGCAGGCCGGCATCCAGCCCCTCTCCCTGGAGCGAGCGGAAGATCTCGGTGACGCGCAGCGAACTCACTTCAACTGCTGCAGGCGCCTCTTCGCCATGCGGGCCACGGAGGCATCGGGATAGTCGCGGACCAGCTGCCGGAAGACCTTGCGGGCCTCCTCCTTGCGCCCCTTGGCCTGCAGGATGTAACCCTTCTTGAGCAGGGCGCCGGGCACCTTCTCGCTGCCCGGGAACTGCTGCAGCAGGGCATCGAAGCTGGCCAGCGCTGCGTCGTTGTCACCGGTGACGTAATAGGTCTCCCCCAGCCAGTAATAGGCGTTGTCGGTGAGATCGGTGTGGGGATGGCGCTCGATGAACTTGCGGAAGGCGGCAATGGCCTTCTTGTAGTCGCGATGGGCCGGTTGCAGCAGGGCATAGGCGGCATCGTACTCCCTCTGCACCCGACGCGAAGCCTTTTCCACCTCCCCGGCTTTCCCGGGCGAGGGAAGCTTCTCCGCGTTGGTATCAGTGTCCGCGGGCGGCATTTCCCCCTCATTCACATGGGGAGATGTCGGCGCTTGTTCGCCCTGCAACGCGGAGATACGCTGATCCAGGTCGAGATAGAGCTCGCGCTGCTTCTTCTCCAGCTTCTGGAGCCGGTATTCCAGAGTCTCCACTCTTCCGAGCAGCTCTCGGTTGGCGCGTTTCAGCCCCTCCACCTGCAAAACCAGGTCGCTGATGATGGAGACCCGCCGCTCCAGCCGCTGCAGCCGGCTCTCCACGCTGTCCTGCGCCCAAACCTGGCCACCAGCCCCGGCGAACAGGACCAGGAGGAGCGGTAGAAACGGCAGCCCTTTCCGTCCCATTCTCACTGGTAGTCCAGCACCGCCCGGCGGTTCTTGGCCCAGGCCTCCTCGTTGTGGCCGGGCACCGCGGGACGCTCCTCGCCGTAGCTGATGGTCTCCAGCTGCAGCGGGCTCACCCCTTCGGCCTCCAGGAACTCCTTCACCGCATTGGCCCGCCGCCAGCCCAGTGCGATGTTGTACTCCCGCGATCCCCGCTCGTCACAGTGCCCTTCGATCATCACATGGGCAGAGGGGGTCCGGATCAGGTAATCCGCATGGGCCCGCAGCACCGGCAGGAACTCCGGCTTGATCTCCGAGCTGTCGAAGTCGAAATAGATCACCTTCTGGTAAAGCGGGCTGTTGGGATCCTCCAGGGGCGATCCGCTCCAGCTTCCGCCCGCGGTGGCGGCGGAGGTCTCGGCGCTGCCCATACCACCGGCGCCGCCTGCACCGCCCCCAGCGCCCTCTTCACCCGAGGGAACCTTGGTGGTGGCACATCCGCCCAGCAACAGGGTCAGCAGCAGGAGGGGAAACAGGATCCGGGAGATTCTCTTCATGACGAACACCTATTGGTAGAAAGGAGACCAGGCCGGGTCGCGCACGTCGCCGCTCTGGGTGGCCAGGCGCTGTTTCACCCGTCCATCGGTGGAGACGGCCGCCAGCACCCCCTTGCCGCGGTAGCGCGTGGCATAAATTATCATGCTGCCGTTGGGCGCGAAACTGGGCGACTCGTCCAGGGAGCCGTCGGTGAGCACGGTGGTGGAGCCGCGCGCCAGGTCCATCACCGCGATGCGGAACTGGCGCCCAACCCGGGTGATGAAGGTGAGCAGCTTGCCATCCGGGGAGTAGGAGGCCCGTGCATTGTAACCGTTCTCGAAGGTGAGCCGCTGCGCCTTGCCGCCGGTGACCGGGATGCGGTAGATCTGGGGCGAACCACCCCGGTCCGAGGTGAAGACGATATAGCGGCCGTCCGGAGACCAGGCGGGCTCGGTGTCGATGGCCCAGTGCCGAACCAGCCGCCGCAGTTTGCGGCGCGCCAGGTCCATCACATAGATGTCGGGGTCGCCATCCTTGGAGAGGCACATGGCGAGAAAACGGCCGTCCGGAGACCAGGCGGGAGCACCGTTGATCCCCTTGAAGCTTGTCACCTTCTCCCGCTTGCCGGTGAACACCTCCTGGATCCAGATGGAGGGCCGACCGTTCTCGAAGGAAACGTAAGCCAGCTTACGCCCGTCCGGCGACCAGGCCGGAGACATCAGTGGCTCGCTGGAAGAGACGATCACCTGGGAGTTGTGGCCGTCGGAGTCGGCGATGCGCAGCGAGATGCGCGGTTTCTCGATGGTGCCCTCGGAGACGATGTAGGCGATACGGGTGGCAAAGGCGCCGGGCTTGCCGGTGAGGGTCTCGAAGACGAGGTCGGCGATGTGATGGGCCACGCTGCGCAGGTCCCGGGCGGTGGTGGCGAAGCTGTAGCCCATGAGCTGTTCGCCCTTGTAGACGTCGAACAGCTTGAAATTCACCTTGTAGCCGCCGGGACCATTGGGCGCGATCTCGCCGATCACCAGGTTTTCCTGCTTGAGCGCACGCCAGTCGCGGAAGTCCACCTCGGCGGTGGTGGCGGGGAAGGCGAGCATCTGCGACTCCGGCAGCGGCTTGAAATAACCGCTGCGATGCAGGTCGGCGGCGACGATGCGTCCCACCTTCTGTGGCGGCGGCGAGGCGGGATCCCCGCTCCAGCGGAAGGGCACCACGGCGATGGGCAGTGCCCCCTCCACGCCCTCGGTGATCTCGATCACCAGCTCGGCACGACCCGCCTGGGCGCCAAGAACCAGCAGAAGAAGGAAAAGCTGCAGCAGTGGCTTCATTGCGACGTGGGTTTGAAGATGAAGGTGAAATCCCGGAACTCCTGCCGCAACCGGGGTGACTTGGGCATGGGCAGCGGCTCGGCCTTGTAGACCGCGGTGACCACCGAGCGGTCGAAGGCGCCGTTGCCGCTGGATTTTATCACCTTGACCAGCAGCACGGCCCCGGATTCGTTGACGCGCACCCGCACCTTGGCCTCCAGGTTCCGATCCGACGCCGAGGGGGGACGCAACCAGCTGCTCTCCACCTGGCGCTTGATGGCAGCGATGACGCTGGCCCGCTCCCGCGCCTCCCGTTCGGCCTGAAACTGGGCGGCCAGCTCCGCCTCACGCGCCGCCTCCTTGCGCCTGCGTTCCGCCTCGGCCTTGCGGCGGGCCTCCTCCTTGCGCCTGGCTTCCGCTTCCCGGCGTTTCTTCTCTTCGAGCTTTCGTTTGCGCTCGAGTTCCAGCTGCCGCTTTTTCTCCGCCTCACGCTTCTTCTGCAGGGCCAGCTTGCGCTGGCGTTCCGCCTCGGCCTTCTTGCGCGCCTCCTCCCTGCGTCTGCGCTCGGCTTCCAGCTTTTTCCTGCGCTCCTGCTCCAGTTTGCGCTTGCGTTCGGCCTCCTGCTTTTTCTTCTGCTCGAGCGCCGCCTTGCGTTTCGCTTCGGCCTCGCGCCGCCTTTTCTCTTCGAGCCGGCGCTTGCGCTCGAGTTCCGCCTGGCGGCGTTTCTCTTCCTCCTGTTGCTTCTTGCGGGCGGCCTGCTGCAGCTGGCTGGCATCCACCAGCCTGGCCTGCACCACCTGCACCGGCTTGCGTGGCTCGGGCGGATTGAGCCAGTCGAGCCCGAACACCATCAGCAGCACGATGAGCAGGTGCAGCAGCACCGCCAGGGCGAAACCCAGTGGATAGCGCCGGATCAGCTCCAACATGCGGGGCGGCTCACTCTCCCGGCTCCGTGAGCAGGCCGACGCTGTCGGCACCCGCCGATTGCAGCAGCACCATGGCCTGCACCACGCGACCGTAGTCCACTGCCCGGTCTCCCTTCACCAGCACCGGAATGCCGGGATTGTTGGCGAGGATGGCGGCGGCCTGGCGCTTGAGCTCCTGCTCGTCCAGCCGCCGCGTGCGGTTGTCCTCATAGGTGAGATAGTAGTTGCCTTCGGCATCCACGCTCACTACCAGAGGCCGCTTGGCTTCGTCCTGGATGGGTTCGGCCGCAGCCTGCGGCAGCTCCACCTTCACTCCCTGAGTGAGCAGGGGCGCGGTGATCATGAAGATCACCAGCAGTACCAGCATCACGTCGATGTAGGGCACCACGTTGATCTCGGCCATGGGCCGCAGCTTGCGGTGGCGACGCGACATCAGTGGTCACCACCCATGAGGTGGGCCTGCCGCTGGAGGATGTTGGCGAACTCCTCGGCGAAATCCTCATACCTGGCCTCCAGCCGCTGCACCTGGTCGGCGAAACGGTTGTAGGCCACCACCGCCGGGATGGCGGCAAAAAGCCCCATGGCGGTGGCGATGAGCGCCTCGGCGATGCCCGGCGCCACCAGGTTGAGGGTGGCCTGCTTGACGTTGCCCAAGGCATGGAAGGCGTTGATGATGCCCCAGACGGTGCCGAACAGCCCCACGTAGGGGCTGGTGGAGCCGACGGTGGCGAGGAAGGAGAGGTACTGCTCCAGTCCGTCCATCTCCCGGCTCATGGCCACCCGCATGGCGCGGCGGGTGCCCTCGATCACCGCCATGGGCCCCATGCCGGCGGTCTCCTCCAGGCGGGCGAACTCCCGGAAGCCGGCGTGAAACACCGCCGCCATCCCCTGCAGCTCCTCCCGCTTGCGATCCAGGCCCCGGTAGAGGTCGGCCAGATCGACCCCGGACCAGAAGCGGTCCTCGAAGGTATCCGCCTCGCGCACCGCCCGTTTCAGGGTGCGGGCGCGCTCGAAGATGGCGGCCCAGGAAAAGATGGAGGCGAGCAGCAGGCTGGCCATCACCAGCTGCACCAGCGGACTGGCATCCAGCACCAGCTGCAGGAAAGAAAGTTCGTTATTCATCGGTCATCTTCTCCAGGATTTCCCGGGGAATCGCCTTGGGGCGATAGCGTTCGATGTCGATGCAGACCAGGCCCACCTCGCCAATGCAGAGCAGCTTGTCATCGCGCTGGCGCAGCACCTCCTGGCGGATGGTGAGCGCGCTGCGGCCATGATCCACCAGCTCCCCGGTGACCCAGAGCAGGTCGTTGAAGCGTGCCGGCTCACGGTAGTCGGCCTGGGCGCGGCGCACTACGAAGACGATGCCATGGTCGCGCCGCAGGTCGTCCTGCTCATAGCCCAGGTGGCGCAGCCACTCGGTGCGCGCCCGCTCCATGAAGCGGAAATAGTTGGCGTAATAGACGATGCCGGCGGCATCGGTGTCCTCGTAGTAGACGCGCACCGGCCAGCGGAAACTCATGGTTCCTCCCCGAAGAGGTCGTCCACCACCACACCGCCCGGCGGCTTGAGGCCGAAGTGCTCCCAGGTGCGGCGGGTGGCCATGCGGCCGCGGGGGGTGCGCATCAGATAACCCTGCTGGATGAGGTAAGGCTCGAGCACGTCCTCGATGGTGCCCCGCTCCTCGCCGATGGCCGCGGCCAGGGAGTCCACCCCCACCGGCCCGCCGTCGAACTGCTCCACCACCGCCCGCAGCAGGCGCCGGTCCATGTGGTCGAAGCCGTTGGCGTCCACCTTGAGCATGGAAAGGGCGGCGTCGGCGATGGCGACAGTGATGTGACCGTCGCCCTTCACCTGGGCGTAGTCACGCACCCGCCGCAGCAGCCGGTTGGCGATGCGTGGGGTGCCCCGCGAGCGGCGCGCGATCTCCCGCGCGCCCGTGGGATCGATGCCGATGCCCAGGATCGACGCCGAGCGGGTGACGATGCCGGCCAGCTCCTCCACCGAGTAGAATTCCAGCCGCTGGACGATGCCGAACCGGTCGCGCAGGGGCGAGGTGAGCAGCCCCGCGCGGGTGGTGGCCCCCACCAGGGTGAAGGGCGGCAGGTCCACCTTGATGGAGCGGGCCGCCGGCCCCTCGCCGATCATGATGTCGAGCTGGAAGTCCTCCATGGCGGGGTAGAGGATCTCCTCCACCACGGGGCTGAGACGGTGGATCTCGTCCACGAAGAGCAGATCGCCCGGCTCCAGGTTGGTGAGCAGGGCCGCCAGGTCCCCGGCCCGCTCCAGCACCGGGCCGGAGGTCTGGCGCAGGTTGACCCCCATCTCGTTGGCGATGACATGGGCCAGGGTGGTCTTGCCCAAGCCCGGCGGGCCGAAGATGAGCACGTGGTCCAGGGCGTCCCCCCGCTGGCGCGCGGCGGGGATGAAGACCTCCATCTGCTCCTTCACCGCCGGCTGGCCCACGTAGTCGGCCAGGGTGCGCGGCCGGATGGCCCGGTCCAGCGCCGCCTCGTCGCCGGCGGCGGCAGGGTCGATGAGGCGGGGTTGGTCACTCATGCCAACAACTCCCCCGCGCCAAACGATCGATGTAGGTCGGGCTTCAGCCCGACACTCTTCAGGCTGCAGGAAGCTACGGCTGGCAGGTGAGCCGGCTGATCAGATGTCAGGCTGAAGCCCGACCTACCTGCTCCCCTTTCCCTCAGAGAGAGGGGCCGGGGGTGAGAGGATCTTTTCACCCTCACCCCTAACCCTCTCCCGCAAGCGGGAGAGGGGGACGAGGAGCGCTGCGCGCAAGTTGTTCTGAAGGCGCTCATTTCGCCATCCCCTGTAGCGCCGCCCGGATCAGGGCCTCGGTGCCGAGGCCGGGCTGGAACACCGCCCGCACCATGCGGCTCGCCTCGGCCGGCTTGTAACCCAGCGCCACCAGGGCATCCACCGCGTCGGCGTCGGCGCCACCGGCAGCGGGAGTGGTGGCGGGAGCGCCGGAAGCGGGCGCCATCTCCAGCTTCTCCAGCCGGTCCCGCATCTCCACGATGAGCCGCTCGGCGGTCTTCTTGCCCACCCCCGGGAGCCGCGTCAGGGCCGCCACGTCGCCGCCCTGCACCGCCAGGCTGAACTCGTCGGCGGTCATGCCGGAGAGAATGGCCAGGGCCATCTTGCCCCCCACCCCGCTCACCTTGAGCAGCATGCGGAACAGCGCCCGGTCGCGCTCGCGCACGAAGCCGAAGAGGGTGTGGGCGTCGTCCCGCACCATGAGATGAGTGTAGAGGGTCACCGGCTCGTCGCCGGCGGGCAGGTCGTAGAAGGTGGACATGGGCGCCTCCACCTCGTAGCCCACGCCGTTCACCTCCAGCAGCAGGAAGGGCGGCTGGCGCTGGATCACCCGGCCCCGCAGCAGGCCGATCATGCCGACCCCCGCAGGCGGGCGACGGTCACCGAGGTGTGGGCATGGCAGAGAGCCACGGCCAGGGCATCCGACTCGTCCAGCCCCATCTTCCGCCGCAGGCCCAGCAGCACCCGGATCATGTGCCGCACCTGTTCCTTTTCGGCGCCGCCGGTGCCCACCAGCGCCTGCTTCACCGCTCTCGGTGTGTACTCGAACACCGGCCGCCCGGCCACCACCGCGGCGCTGATGGCCGCGCCCCGCGCCTGTCCCAGCTTGAGGGCCGAGGCGGCGTTGCTGGCCATGAAGACCTGCTCCACCGCCACCTCGTCGGGCCCATAGTCGCTCACCACCGCCTGGATGCCGGTGTAGATCTCGCCCAGGCGGGCGGGAAAATCCTTCGATCCCGTGCGGATGCAGCCGGAGTGGAGGTGGCGGCTGTGGCGGCCGTCGCTCTCGATGACGCCGTAGCCGGTGACGCGGGAACCGGGATCGATGCCGAGGATGATCAAGCCTGGAGCTGCTCCATCACTTCGTCGGGAATGTCGGCGTTGGAATAGACCTCCTGCACGTCGTCCAGGTCTTCCAGCGCATCGATGAGCTTCATCAGTTTTTCCGCCGTTTCACTGTCCAGCTCCGCCTTGGTGGTAGCGTCGTAGGTCACTTCGGCGTTCACCGGCTCCAGGCCGGCGTCGAGCATGGCCTGCTTCACCGCCTGGAAGGTCTCGGGGGTGGTGAAAACGTCGATGCTGCCGTCGTCGTTGGTCTCCACGTCCTCGGCGCCGGCCTCCAGGGCCGCCTCCATCACCGCCTCCTCGTCGGCCCCGGGGGCAAAGCTGATGATCCCCTTCTTCTCGAACAGGTAGGCCACCGAGCCGTCGGTGCCCAGGTTGCCGCCATGCTTGCTGAAGGCGTGGCGCACCTCGGAGGCGGTGCGGTTGCGGTTGTCGGTCATGCAGTCCACCATGATGGCGGTGCCGCCGGGGCCGTAGCCCTCGTAGCGGATCTCGTCGTAGTTCTCGCCCTCCATGCCGCCGGCGCCCCGCTTGATGGCGCGCTCGATGGTGTCAGCGGGCATGTTGGCGGATTTGGCCTTGTCCACGGCCAAGCGCAGCCGGGGGTTGGCGTCGATGTCACCTCCCCCCTCCTTGGCCGCCACCGTCACCTCGCGGATCAGCTTGGACCAGAGCTTGCCCCGCTTCTTGTCGTTCGCCGCCTTCTTGTGCTTGATGTTGGCCCACTTGCTGTGACCTGCCATTGTCCAACCTCTTTATGATATGGAACCCCGAATGAAAGAACGGGTGAATTCTAGCATGGCGAGGCTCCCCGAGCGGCCGGGAGGGGGTGTCCCGGAAAACCGCCGTGAATACATCCCTGTAGGCTCGGCTTCGGCATCCTGCCTCAGACGTTTTCCGGGACACCCCCTCCCGGCCACCGGCAAACCAAGCACCGACCTTGCAAGCACAGTTTTCAACCGTTGCGCCAACGGCCGCTTCGTGCCAGCATTGCCGGCCCTCAGGATTTTTCCTCGAAATCAGCCGGATACCATGAGCGAGAAAGAACACCCGGTACCCACCGAGATCAACCTGCACCGCAAGTCGCGACTGCTGGAGGTCGCCTTCTCCGACGGCCAGAGGTTCCGCTTTCCCTGCGAGTTCCTGCGCGTCCACTCGCGTGCCGCCGAGGAGGTGACCCGGGACACGCCGGTGGTAGGCAAGGAGAAGGTCAACATCGACCGCATCGAGCCCCAGGGCAACTACGCCATCCGCATCGTCTTCGACGACGGCCACGACACCACCGCCTTTTCCTGGGAGACCCTTTACGACCTGGGCGTGAACCAGGAGAGATACTGGCAGGAGTACCTGGAGCGGGTGAAGGCGGCCGGCTACCAGCGCGAGAGCGACGACGAAAGCGACGAGATCACCCTCAGGGTGCTCTATTTCAACTATCTTGTGAACAAGCTGGGCAAGCAGGAAGAGATGGTGAAACTGCCCCGCCGCCTGGCGCCGGACGTGGAGTCCTTTCTCAAGGTGCTGGCCCGGCGCAAGCTCGACCGCGGCTACCTGCTGGCGCCGGAGACGGTGCGGGTGACGGTGAACCGCCAGTTCGCCGAGCCCTTCACCCGGCTGGAGGATGGCGACGAGGTGGGCATCGTGCCCAACTCCCCCACACCGCCTCCGCCGCCGAGGGACTGACGAGGTTGCGCGCAAGCGCACTTCGTCCCCCTCTCCCGCTTGCGGGAGAGGGCTTACGATCCCCTCACCCCCACCCCTCTCCCGGAGGGAGAGGGGGGCAGGTAGGTCGGGCTTCAGTCCGACAAATCACGCGACAAGGCTTGAAGGCCGGTGGGGGACCCTTGCTGGCGGGGCTTCGGCAGCAGGGATGCTGCCGCAGAGCCTACAGGGATGTATTCACGGCGTCCCCGCCAGCAAGGGTCCCCCACCGGCCCCGCGAACGTGTTGAAACAACATGCAATCTGTCGGGCTGAAGCCCGACCTACCTTAGATCGTTCGGTACAAGGGCGTGCTTCCTACGGCTGCTCCTTCTGCGGCAACCGCACCCGGATGTGAAGTTCACGCAACTGCTCCGGCGACACCTCCGAGGGCGCCTCGGTGAGCAGGCAGGTGGCGGTCTGGGTCTTGGGGAAGGCGATGACGTCGCGGATGGAGGAAGCGCCGGCCATCAGCATCACCAGCCGGTCCAGGCCGAAGGCGAGCCCCCCGTGGGGCGGGCAGCCGTAGCCCAGGGCCTTGAGCAGGAAGCCGAACTTCTCCTGCGCCTCCTCCTCGGAGATGCCGAGCAGGCGGAACACCCTCTCCTGCACCTCGCGGCGGTGGATACGGATGGAGCCCCCGCCCACCTCGGAGCCGTTGATCACCATGTCGTAGGCGCGTGACAGGCAGGCGCCGGGATCGCTCTCCAGTTTCTCCAGGTCCTCCTCCCGCGGCGCAGTGAAGGGGTGGTGCAGGGCGATCCAGCGGTTCTCCTTCTCGTCCCACTCGAACATGGGGAAGTCCACCACCCAGAGGGGCGCCCACCCCTCTTCCATCAGCCCAAGATCCTCGCCCAGCTTCACCCGCAGGGCGCCCAGGGCCTCGTTCACCACCGTGGCCTTGTCGGCGCCGAAGAAGATCAGGTCGCCGTCCTCCGCGCCGGTGCGCTCCATGATGCCGGCCACCGCCTCGTCGGGCAGGAACTTGAGAATGGGCGACTGCAGCCCCTCGCGCCCCTTCCCGCCCCAGTCGTTGACCTTGATGTAGGCCAGCCCCTTGGCCCCGTAGATGCCGACGAACTTCGTGTAGTCGTCGATCTCCTTGCGGGTGAGTTTGCCGCCGCCGGGCACGCGCAGGGCCGCCACCCGCCCCCTGGGATCGGCGGCGGGGCCGGCGAAGACCTTGAATTCCACCCCCTGCATGAGGTCGGCCACGTCCACCAGCTCCAATGGGCAGCGCAGGTCGGGGCGGTCGGAACCGAAGCGGCGCATCGCCTCTTCATAGCTCATGCGCGGGAAGGGGTCGGGCAGCTCCACCCCCAGGGCCCCCTTGAACACCCGACGGATCATCTCCTCCATCATGTTGGTGATCAGGTGCTCGTCGATGAAGGACATCTCCACGTCGAGCTGGGTGAACTCCGGCTGGCGGTCGGCGCGCAGATCCTCGTCGCGGAAGCAGCGCACGATCTGGTAGTAGGCGTCCATGCCCGACATCATCAGCAGCTGCTTGAAGAGCTGCGGCGACTGGGGCAGGGCGAAGAAGCGGCCGGCGTGGGTGCGGCTCGGCACCAGGTAGTCACGCGCCCCCTCGGGCGTGGCCTTGGTGAGCATGGGGGTCTCCATGTCCATGAAGCCGTGGCTGTCGAGGTAGTCGCGCAGCAGGCGGGTCACCTGGGAACGGAGCTGCATGTTGGCCAGCATCCGCGGACGGCGCAGGTCGAGATAGCGGTAGCGCAAGCGCACCTCTTCCGACACCTCCTCCTCGTCGAGCATGAAGGGCAGCGGATCCGAAGCGTTGAGGATCTCCAGCTCCTGTCCCAGCACCTCGATCTCGCCGGTGGGGATGTCCGGGTTGACGGTCCCCTCGGGGCGGCGGCGCACCCGTCCCTTCACCCGGAGCACGTACTCGTTGCGCACCCGCTCGGCGGTGGCGAAGACCTCCGGCAGGTCGGGGTCGTAGACCACCTGGATGATGCCGGTGCGGTCTCGCAGGTCGATGAAGATGACCCCGCCGTGGTCGCGGCGGCGGTTCACCCAGCCGCACAGTTCAACCGTCTCGTCGATTTCCGCAACGCCGGGTTCGGCGCAGTAGTGAGTACGCATGTCTTGTGTTACCTTGTGTTTGGAAACAAACTCGGCAATGGCAGGTCGGGCTTCAGCCCGACATTCCGCCGGTTCCTGGTCGGGCTGAAGCCCGACCTACGGGCAGGAGGTATCAATGCCTGCCGGCGAAACAACAACAAGGCCCCGGCGGTGCCGGGGCCAGTGATGA
>JALXAM010000040.1 GCA_026992075.1 Sedimenticola sp.
AAGAAGGAATACCTGCCCCTGCAGCCCGGCGACGTGCCCGACACCTATGCCGACGTGAGCGACCTGATGCGGGACTTCGGTTATCGGCCGAACACGCCGCTGGAGGAGGGGATTGGGCGGTTCGTGGAGTGGTACCGGGAGTATTACGGAGTAGAAGCTGCTTGATCCCGTAGGGCGGGCAAAGCGAAGCGTGCCCGCCACACAGCCCGATGGGCACGGCCTGCGGCCTTTGCCCATCCCACAGGCTCGATCGGTTCGGTTGGGGGGTGATGGGCACGGCCTGACGGCCTTTGCCCATCCTACGGATTACAAGCCGATCTCGCGTAGGATGGGCAAAGCGTAGCATCCCCATCACCCCCTTCATTCCAACTCCATCCCCTCCACTCTCGACGGCGCTTGGCCACCCCAATCCTCGGGATACATCCCCTTCGCGACCCACTTATCGAAAGAACTGTACGGCCAATCCGCCACGCGATTGACGAGCCCGTGCTTCACCGGGTTGTAATGGATGTAATCGAGGTGCCTGCGCAGGTCGTTCTCATCCCGGATGCAGTGTTCCCAGTAACGTCTCTGCCAGATCCCTTTCTCCCGCTTGGAACGTCGGGATGCGGTTCGCCGGCCGGCGGGCAGGCCGATGGAGAAGTGGTGCTTGATGAGCGACCAGCGCAATGGGTAGGCGGCATCCCCCTCCGGCAGGCGCCAAATGGCATGCGGATGGTCGGGCAGCACGACGATGGCTTCGATGTGAAATGGATATCGGTGTTTTACCGAGCGAAATGCATTCCTGAGGTGGGAAATATTGTCGATGAGCAGAGGCCGCCTTTCGGCGGTGACGACGGTGAAGAAATAGGTCGCGCCGGGAATCCTGGCTCTTCTGAATTCCATTCGATCCTCCTTGATCGGTTGGGTTGTAGGGTTGATGGGCACGGCCTGCGGCCTTTGCCCATCCTACGAGATAGTGCAGTACCTATTATTTCCAAACCACCAACCCCGTAGGATGGGCAAAGCGCAGCGTGCCCATCAACGCGCAAAGCCCATCACCTCTCTTCCAACACTTCCACCGGCATCCCCACCTCCAGCACGCCGGTGCCGTCGTGGATGAGGTTCTGCCCGAAGAAGACCTTGTTGCCCTCCTTGCGGTAGGTCATCAGGGTCTTGAGGGGTTCGTTGCCCTCGCGCTGGCCGGTCTCGGGGTTGACGGTGGGGATGACGCAGCGGGAGCAGGGTTTGACCACTCGGAATTCGATGTCGCCGATGCGGATGCGCTTCCAGTGGTCCTCGGCGTAGGGCTCGCACCCCTCCACCACCAGGTTGGGGCGGAAACGTTCCATGGGCAGGGACCGACCCATGCGGCGGTTGAGATCGTCCAGTGAAGACCGGGAGATGAGCAGAAAGGGGAAGCCGTCGCTGAATTCGGTCTGGTCTCCGGGACGGGCGTACTCCAGGTCCACCTGCCGCTCCGTCTCCTCCGGCATGTAGACCAGCCGGCAGGGAAGGCCGAGAAATTCGCTCAGCCAGCGGTCGGCCTCGGGATTCATCACGCGGGCGGCCAGGTGGTCGTTCCAGACCTGGACCTGCAACAGTTCTTCCCCCTCGGGAGCCACCTCCAGCGGCGGCATGCCCGGTGCCTCCAGCGCCAGCCCCTGGCCGGTGACCCGGGGCCGCACCAGGGCCATGCGCGGCAGCTCGCGCTGGGTGAGAAAACGGCCCTTGTCGTTCACCACCATCCAGTGGCGGTCCAGCTCCGGGCCCCGGGGGCCGACACGCAGGCGCTGCAGCGACTCGCCCCGCAGGGACTTGACCGGGTAGCGGTAGAGCGCGGTGAGTTCCATGGTCAGAACCCGATGCCGATGCCGATGTTGCTCCAGCCCCCTCCCCCGCTGCCGCCGCCCACGCCGACGCCCACGCTCACCGCCGGCCGGCTGTTCCAGCTACTGGAGGAACGCTGCTGCCAGCTGCGGATCTGGTCGGCCCGGAGCACGGGATAGCGGTAGTCGGCCTGCCCCACCTTGCCGTCCTTGTACCCCAGCATGGGGCCGGTGACGGTGACCAGCCTGCCCACCGGATATTCGGCCGGCTCCAGGAAGCCGTCGTAGTGGGCCAGGAAGCGCCCCTGCGATTTCAGGTCGGTGCGGGGACGCCCCTCGGTGTCCAGTGGATAGGCCATCACCTCCAGCAGGGTGTGATCCTGGAGATTACGGATGCTGATGACGCTGCCGCCCCAGGTGAAGGTCTGACCCTTAACTGAGGAATCGGCGCTGGCCGAGAGCTGCGCGGGAACGGGTCCTATGGTGGGGGCCACCGGATTGCTCTGGCAGGCGGCCAGAAAGAGCAGGGGGAGGAAGAAATACAGGAATCTCATGGTCTCGAACACAGTGAATTGGGGCAGGGATTGGCGCTACGAGGCGGACCTGTGGTCACCACCAGTGAGGATACCAGGGATAGCCCGGGTAATAGGGCCACCAGGGATCCCGGTAGTAGTAGCGGGGCTCCGGCTTGGGCCACAGGTGCCAGGCCACCACCTGCACCACCGGGTAGCGGTAGGGATAGTCGCCCACCTTGTGGGTCTCCACGGCGATCACCGGGCCGCTCACGGTGAGCAGCCGCCCCTCGGGCAGCTGGCCGGGATCCACGAAACCGCTGAACCGGGCGATGAAGCGGCCGTCCACCACGCCATTGTCCTCCGGCCTGCCGTTCTTCTTCAGCGAGCGCCCCAGCACCAGCACGTCGGTGTGATCCTTGGGGTTGTGCACCTCGAGGATCTCGCCGCCCCAGCGCGCCTCCTTCGACAGATGGGCTCCGGGATTCTTCTGCACATCGCGCACACTGAAGGGCCGGGCAGGCGGCTCGAAGATGGCGCTGGGCAGGGGGGTTGCGCAACCTGCCAGCAGCAGTGGGAGGAGTAGAAACAGAGCAATCCGGATCATGTCTCGAATATACCAAAAGGCCTTCCCCTGCTGTGGCTGACAATTGTCATGGCGAGTGGGCGAGATGGTGGATAGCTTTGGCCCATGTGCATCGCTTTTCCCAAGACCAAGGAGGCGGAGTCCGGCAACGAACCGGGCTGGAAGGCGCTTCTGCTGCTGCCGTTCAGGATACTGGCGTTCGCCTGGCTGGTGTTGAAGATGGTGGGTGTTGGGTTGCAGGCAGCATTCAGATCCGGTTGATGGGCACGGCCGGGGGCCTTTGCCCATCCTACGGGCCTACGGACATTTGGCCATGACGTTTGACGATATATGTCGCCAGACGTTATGCTCTTTTCATGATTACCGGTTTCAGGGACGCAGAAACCAGAAGGATCTGGGAAGGGCGTTTTTCCAACAAAGCTCCCCGGTGACATTCAACTCATTGCGCGCCGAAAATTGCGCATGTTGAACAATGCCGCCAGCCTGAACGACCTGCGAGTGCCTCCAGCCAATCATCTGGAAGCGCTCAAAGGATCTCGAAAAGGGCAGTACAGCATTCGCATCAACCGGCAGTGGCGCATCTGATTCATCTGGGACGACGGACACGTGAGTGACGTGGAGATCGTCGATTACCATAGATGAGGAAGGCCATGAACGACCTGCCGAACATCCACCCCGGCGAGGTGCTGCTGGAGGAATTCCTCGTACCCCTGGGCATCAGCCAGAACCGGCTGGCGCGAACCATGGGCGTGCCGCCGCGGCGCATCAATGAAATCGTGCATGGCAAGCGGGCGATCACGGCGGACACGGCCTTGCGCCTGGCCCGGGCCCTGGGCACTTCGGAACAGTTCTGGATGGGACTCCAGGCGGATTACGATCTGGAAGAAGCCAGGAAGGCTGCCAGCGAAAGCCTCGACAAGATCGAAAACATCGCCGCCTGATCCGCAGCTCACCCGCTCCGCCGGGCGCGCTTGCGTTCGTGCTCCTTGAGGTGCTTCTTACGCAGCCGGATGGCGGCGGGGGTCACCTCCACCAGCTCGTCCTCCTCGATGAACTCAAGCGCCTGCTCCAGGCTGAACTTCACCGGCGGGGTGAGGATGAGGGCGTCGTCCTTGCCGGCGGCGCGGATGTTGGTGAGCTGCTTGCCCTTGGTGGGATTGACGGTGAGATCGTTCTCCCGCGAGTGGAGGCCGATGATCTGGCCCTCGTAGATCTCCTCGCCGTGCTCCACGAAGAGCTTGCCCCGCTCCTGCAGGTTGAACAGGGCGTAGGCCAGCGCCTTGCCGGTGGTGTTGGAGACCATCACCCCGTTGGGGCGCGGGGCGATGCCACCGGGCTGGGCCGGGCCGTAGTGGTCGAAGACGTGGTAGAGCAGGCCGGTACCCGAGGTGGTGGTCATGAACTCGGTCTGGAAGCCGATGAGGCCACGTGAGGGGATCAGGTAGTCGAGCCGCACCCGGCCGTTGCCGTCGGGCATCATCTCCTGGAGCTGGCCGCGGCGCCTGCCCAGGGCCTCCATCACCGCCCCCTGGTGGGCCTCCTCCACGTCCACCGTGAGCTGCTCCCAGGGCTCGCACAGCTCGCCGTCGATCTCGCGGAAGATCACCTCGGGGCGGGAGACCGCCAGCTCGTAGCCCTCGCGGCGCATGTTCTCCAGCAGGATGGAGAGATGCAGCTCGCCCCGGCCGGAGACCTTGAACTTCTCCGGGTCGGGCCCCTCCTCCACCCGCAAGGCGACGTTGTGGATCAGCTCCCGCTCCAGCCGCTCCTTGAGCTGGCGCGAGGTGAGGTACTTGCCCTCGCGCCCGGCGAAGGGCGAGGTGTTGACCTGGAAGGTCATGGAGACGGTGGGCTCGTCCACGGTGAGGGGCGGCAGGGGCTCGGGATGGTCGGGATGGCAGAGGGTGTCGGAGACGTTGGGCGCCTCGATGCCGGTGATGGCGACGATGTCCCCGGCGGTGGCCGCCTCCACCTCGTGGCGCTCCAGCCCCAGGTAGCCGTAGACCCGGCCGATCCTCGCCTTCTGCTCGCGGCCGTCGGCCTTGAGCACGGTGACCGCCTGGTTGGGCCGGACGCTGCCCCGGGTGATGCGCCCCACGGCGATGGCGCCCACATAGCTGTTGTAGTCCAGGGCCGAGACCTGCATCTGGAAGGGAGCGTCGGGGTCCACTTCGGGGGGCGGGCAGTGCTCGACGATGGCCTGGAACAGGGGCGTCATGTCTCCTTCGCGAACGTCCTCTTCTTCTCCGGCGTAGCCCTGGATGGCCGAGGCGTAGATCACCGGGAAGTCGAGCTGCTCGTCGCTGGCGCCCAGCCGGTCGAAGAGATCGAACACCTGGTCCACCACCCAGCCGGGCCGCGCTCCCTCACGGTCGATCTTGTTCACCACCACGATGGGCTTGAGGCCGTGCTGGAACGCCTTCTGGGTGACGAAGCGGGTCTGGGGCATGGGACCCTCCACCGCGTCCACCAGCAGCAGCACCGAGTCCACCATGGAGAGCACCCGCTCCACCTCGCCGCCGAAGTCGGCGTGGCCGGGGGTGTCCACGATGTTGATGCGGTAGTCGCCCCAGCGGATGGCGGTGTTCTTGGCCAGGATGGTGATGCCCCGCTCCCGCTCCAGCTCGTTGGAGTCCATCACCCGTTCCACCTCGCCGAAGCGCTCGCCCAGGGTGCCCGACTGCTTGAGCAGCTCGTCCAC
>JALXAM010000041.1 GCA_026992075.1 Sedimenticola sp.
TGCGAGGAGTGCTAGAATTGCCGGAAACCACCCTAACATATTAGTGTCCACTAATATATGCCAGAGGCTACTTCTTCATGCACATGGAAATTCCACGAGGCAGCAAGCGAGCGCTCCTGCTGCTTGCCTTGCTGCTGCTCCAGCCGGTGGCGGCTGGGCAGATGAAACTCCCCATCACCCTTTTCAAGCTGGACAACGGCCCGACACTGGTGATCTCCGAGGACCACACCACGCCCATTTTCGGCCTGTCGGTGGTCTACGGGGTGGGCTTCCGTCTCGAGCCGCGTGGCCGCACCGGTTTCGCCCACCTCTTCGAGCACATGATGTTCGAGGGCACACCCAATGCGCCCAAGGGCAGTTTCGTCAAGATCATCCAGGGAGGTGGCGGTTCCCTCAATGGTTCCACCCGTTACGACTACACCAACTACATCTCCACCGCGCCGGTATCGGCGCTGGAACCCGTGCTCTGGCTGGAAGCGGACCGCATGCGCCACCTGGACTTCTCCAGGGAAAATCTCGACAACCAGCGGGACGTGGTGAAGGAGGAGATCCGCGTCAATGTCAAGAACCGTCCCTACGGCCTCTTCTTCTGGACCGACCTGGCGGCGCTGGCCTTCGACAAGTGGGAGAATGCCCACGACGGCTACGGTTCCTTCGTGGACCTGGACAAGGCCACCATCGAGGACGTGAAACATTTCCACGATACCTACTATGCGCCCGACAACGCGGTGATCGCCGTCTCCGGTGACGTTGACCCGGAACAGGTGTACAGGCTGGTACAGAAGTATTTCGGCGACATCCCCGCCACGCCGCTGCCGCCGCGCCCCGATGTTTCCGAATCCCTCAACACCGGGGAGCGCTTCGAACGTCAGACCGATGCACACGCCACTGCCCCGGCGCTGGCCATCGGCTGGAAGATGCCGGGACCCGACAGTCCCGACTACTACCCGCTGGCGGTGCTTGGCGCCCTGCTGCTCGATGGCGACGCCAGCCTGCTCTACCAGAAGATGGTCAAGGAGCGACAGACCATGCTCTCGATCAGCGGCGGCTTCGGCTGGCCCCTGGGTGATCCGCTCACGTTCGCCGGTCCCTCGCTGATGGTGGCCTTCGGCATCTACAAGCCGGGCAGCCCGGCCCGGCAGAACGTGGACGACATCCAGGCGGTGATCGACGGCATCGCCCGCGACGGCGTGGATCCCGCCCGCCTGAAGGCGGTGCAGACCAAGATGGTGGCGGACTTCTACAAGGAACTGGCCCGCAACATCAACCGGGCCGACTACCTGGCCATCACCCAGAAACTGCATGGTGATGCCGATCTGGTGAACCGTTATCCGCAGATCATCCAGGCGGTGACCCCCGACGACATCCGCCGGGTGGCGGCAAAATACCTCACCGTGGCCAACCGGAGCTGGATCGACCGGCAGGTGGCATCCAAAAAACAAGGGGAGCAGCAGCCATGAACCGCAGATTCCTAGCCAACACCCTCCTCAGCCTGACACTGGCCGCCGCAGGTCCCCTGGTCCAGTCCAAAGAG
>JALXAM010000042.1 GCA_026992075.1 Sedimenticola sp.
GGAATAGGGGGTAGGTCGGGCTTCAGCCCGACGATGTGAGTCGACCATCGCTACTGTCATGTCGGACCAAAGTCCGACCTACGGGACGCAAGGACAAGGAAACACAGAAGATGAAATTCGTTTGTTGGCAAGAGGTGATGAACTGAAATCCATGGCCGATCGCAGCTTCCCCGTCTTCTACTGCGACTTCCTCCGCGACCTGAGCATCAGCTCGTCGAAGCCGGAGCTGCTGGCGGCCGACCGCCTGGTGCCCTTGGCGGAGCAGCTGCTGGTGGCCGAGGACAACTACCTGGGCGTGGTGGACGCCAACGAGGTGATCCTGCAGCTCTACCTGTCGGGGCGCGAGATGGTGGTGGAACTGCTCTTCCCGGAATCCACCGGAATCCTGCAGAAACGCATGCCGGTGGAGGAGGCGCTGGTGCTGCTGGAGAACCTGCCGGACGAGTTCGACGAGGCCTTGCTGCCGGGTGCCACCTACCGCGGGTAAGCCTGGTCGGCCGCTACAGGTTCAGGAGATCTCCGGTTTTCCCCCGGTGCGCCGGAAACGGCCCAGCACCTTTTCTCCGCGCAGCAGTTCTCCCTCACCGTTCTTCCGCACGCGAAAATGGTAGCGCACCTCCTGATCCGGGTGGCTGGAAGGAGTACAGTCGAGCACGGCGTCGCGGGCCCCTTCGGCGCTCCAGAAGCAGTGCCAGCTGGCCTTGGGAACCTCGGTGGTGAACAGCGCCCGCCCGTCATAGGAGAGGGTCAGGGCGGCTATGCCGGCACCGTTTTCTCCTGTTGCAGTCCAGTTGCCGGTGCCGGGGTGGGGTGAGCAGGCGGCCAGCAGGAGAGTGCTGGCGAGGAACAGAGGTGTGCGTTTCATTGGTTCTGCCGGGGCTCCGTTTTGCGCTTTCGATGAAGGAAAAGGATCTTCTTACAGGGTATCATGCAGGGCCCTGTCGGCGATCTCCGGCCTCCGGGTGCGGGGATCCGGACATCCAGGGACGATAGCGATGAGCAGAGCAGACAATACCGGTCCGGTCACCATGGAGGAACGCGATGCCTGATTTCGAAGGCTGCACCTATGTCATCTTCGGCGCCACAGGCAATCTTTCACGGGAAAAGCTGATGCCGGCGCTCTACCACCTGGACCTGGCGGGCGAACTCTGCGCCGACACCCGCATCGTGGCCAGCGGCCGGCGGGACTGGGACGACGAACGCCTGGTCCGGGAGGTCAGGGGCTGGGTGGAGAAACGCAGCCGCGGCAACATCAACGAGGCGGTCTTTCAGCGTTTTGCCGCCCGCCTGCGCTATTTCCGCGGCGACCTGCGTGACCAGGCCACCTGGCCGCGGCTGAAGAGCTGGCTGGCCGGGCAGGCCGATCTTCCCCCGAGCATCGCCTTCTACATGGCCATCAGCCCCGCCGAGTTCGCCCAGGTGGTGGAGAGGCTGGGGGAACAGGGCTTGCTCGAGGAGCACGGCGGCTGGCGCCGCGTGGTGGTGGAAAAACCATTCGGCTATGACCTGCAGAGTGCGCGGG
>JALXAM010000043.1 GCA_026992075.1 Sedimenticola sp.
CATAGACACGGGCGTAGACCCGCTTGTAGTTCGCAACGCTGGTGGGCCAGTTGCGCTCCTCTTCCACGTAGAGGCGCCCCCGCCTCCTGATGAGTTCCCAGCTGTCATCGTTGTTCACCAGATCGATGACCGATCGGGCCAGCGACTGCTCGTCTCCCGCGTCGAAGAGGATGCCGTTGCGCCCGCTGCTGATGAGCTCCCGGTGCCCTCCCACATCGGAGGCAAGCACCAGCTTGCCCTGGGCCATGGCCTCGAGGGGTTTCAACGGCGTCACCAGGTCGGTGAGACGCATGTTCAAGCGCGGATAGACGAGGATGTCCACCAGCCGGTAGTAGTCCGCCACCTCCTCGTGGGGTACCCTGCCGGTGAAGATCACCCACTGCTCCAGATCCAGCTCTTTCACCAGGCTCTTCAGCTCCTGCTCCTGCGGGCCACCTCCAACCAGTAGCACCCGAACCTTCGGGATCGCATCCAGGATGGCCGGCAAGGCACGGATCAAAAGCGTCAGCCCCTCGTAAGCGTAGAAGGAACCGAGGAAGCCGAGCACCACCTTTCCTTCCAGTCCCAGTTTTTCTGCCAGTTCCCGGTTGACCTCTCCCTGGTTGGTGAAACGCTCCAGGTCCACGGCATTGGGGATCACCGTAACCTTCTCCTGAGGAATGCCCCGATCGACGATATCCCGTTTGAGTCCCTCGCAGATGGTGGTGACGGCATCCGCCTCACGGAACACACGGGTCTCCATGGCACGGGTGAGACGATAACGCAGGCCGCCTTCTCTGCTGGTGCCGTGATCCACGGCGGCATCTTCCCAGAAAGCGCGGCATTCGTAGACCACCGGCAGCCCATGTTTCCTTCCAGCCCGGATGGCCGCCAGTCCGTTCAGGCTGGGAGAGTGAGCATGCAGTATCTCCGGCTTCTCCCGCTCGATCACTTCGTCCAGCCTTCTGGCGAGGCTGGAAACCACGTCCAGCTGGTTCAGGACCGGCAGCCGTGACAACAGCGCCGATGAAGGGCGGGTGCGGTAGAAATGCAGCCCATCCACATCCTCCTCGTCGGCCAGGGCACCCTGGTGCTTGCTGCTGGTGACGTGGGCCGTTTCCCACCCCAGCCTGTGCTGCTGTTCCAGGATGGCCCTTGTGCGGAAAGTGTAACCACTGTGCAAGGGGATGGAATGGTCAAGTACGTGCAATATCTTCATCTTCCCTGTCTACGCCTCCATTCAGCTCTTCCGCAGGAAGGATTCGAACATGAGCAGTGTCCAGAGGGGGGCGGAATAATCCCTCACCCCGGACTGGTGCTGGGTCACCAGCTTCTCCAGGTACTGACGCCGGAAAAGTCCTGAATCGGCCATGGCGCTGCCGAGTATGCCATCCCGAACCCGCTCACGCAGCGGCCCGCGGAACCAGGAGGCCAGCGGGATGGCGAACCCCATCTTGGGGCGATACAGGATCTCTTTCGGCAGCAGCGGTTCGAGCGCCTTCTTGAACAGGTACTTGCCCTCC
>JALXAM010000044.1 GCA_026992075.1 Sedimenticola sp.
CCAGGCGCGCCTCCTTGAGGGCTGGATCGTAGTAGTCGTTGTGGTTGTCGATGCCGATCACCCGGTCGCCCCGCTCCAGCAGCCGCAGCACCAGGGCCGAGCCGATGAAGCCGGCGGCGCCGGTGACCAGGATGGGTCGGGAGGTGGTCTCCATGGCGGTAATTCCTCAAGCGCCGATCAGGCGCTGCAATCGGTGAATGATCTCGCCGATCTCGTCGGCATCCAGGCGTGCCAGCCGTTCGGAACGGATGCGGCGGATGGAGATGGAGCGGCAGTGCTCGGCCAGGGCGTAACTTTTCACCTCCAGGCCGTCCCGGGGCGGCAGCTTCAAGTGCAACGCCTGGTAGGTGGACTTGGAGTGTCTGCTCAGGGGACAGATGAAAACTTGCGGCGGCTCGGTATCGAGCAGTGCCTGGTCGGTGAGCAGCGCCACCGGACGCAGCTTTCCGACCTCGGCTCCCTTGGCCGGGTCCAGCCTCGCAAGGTAGACCCCACCCCGGGTCAGCTTCACTTTTGCCACCAGGCGCCCTTTTCGCCGGGCAGGCCTTCTGCCAGGCCCTCGTCCAGTTCCTTACTCTCGCGCAGGTATTCAGGGTCGTTTTTCATCGCCCGCAGCGCCTCGGCCATGGCCAGGCGCTCCATCCTGGCCTTGATCTGGTCCAGTTCATGGCGCAGGGCCTGGCGAATCAGCTCCGTGCGGGTGATGCCGATCTGCTCGGCGATCACCTTGCTCTCCTGTGCCAGGTCGTCGGGGAGATTGAGGGAAATGGCGGCCATGTGTAAATATGTATATCGTTTTACATATTGATAATCATATCACATGGGACTCCCTTCCCAGGCCGTAGTAGCCGTAGGTTGGGCAAAGCGAAGCGTGCCCAACAAGAAGCCTGACCAACGAACCGGAAACAACGTCGGGCACGGCGCTTTGCGCCTTTGTCCGACCTACAGGTTCTGTGTGAACTTCAATGCCTGCCGATGCCGTAGTAGCTGAAGCCCAGCTCCCTCAGCCGTTGCGGGTCGTAGATGTTGCGGCCGTCGAAGATGACGGGTTGCTTGAGCTTGTGCTTGAGCGCCTCGAAGTCGGGGCTGCGGAAGAGGTTCCACTCGGTGACCACGGCCAGGGCGTCGGCGCCGTCGGCGGCGGCCTCGGGCGAGTCGACCAGTACCAGGTCGTCGCGCTCGCCGTAGATGCGGCGGCATTCGTCCATGGCCACGGGATCGTGGGCCTGGACGCGGGCGCCGGCCTCCCATAGGGCCTCCATCAGCACCCGGCTGGGTGCCTCGCGCATGTCGTCGGTGTTGGGCTTGAAGGCCAGGCCCCACAGGGCGATGGTCCTGCCGGCCAGGTCGCCGTCGAAGTGGTCGCGGATCTTCTCGAACAGGCGCCGCTTCTGCTTGCGGTTCACCGACTCCACGGCGCTGAGCAGCTCGGCGTTGTAGCCCACCTCGTGGGCGGTGCGCTCCAGCGCCTGCACGTCCTTGGGGAAGCAGGAGCCGCCGTAGCCGCAGCCGGGATAGATGAAGGCGTAGCCGATGCGGCTGTCGGAGCCGATGCCGTGGCGCACCTTCTCGATGTCAGCGCCCAGCCGCTCGGCCAGGTTGGCCAGCTCGTTCATGAAGCTGATCTTGGTGGCCAGCATGGCGTTGGCGGCATACTTGGTGAGCTCCGCCGAGCGGATGTCCATGGCGATGAGGCGGTCGCGGTTGCGGTTGAAGGGGGCGTAGAGGGCGCGCAGCAGCTCGGTGGTGCGCGGGTTGTCGGTGCCCACCACGATGCGGTCGGGCTTCATGAAGTCCTCGATGGCCGCCCCCTCCTTGAGAAACTCGGGGTTGGAGACCACGTCGAACTCCACCTCCTTGCCGTGCTTCTCCAGGGTGCGGCGGATGCGCTCGCGCACCTTGTCGGCGGTGCCCACCGGCACCGTGGACTTGTCCACCACGATGCGGTACTCGGTCATGTGCTCGGCGATGGTCTCGGCTACCGCCAGCACGTACTGCAGGTCGGCCGAGCCGTCCTCGTCGGGCGGGGTGCCCACGGCGATGAACTGGAACAGGCCGTGCTCCACCGCCTCCTTGGGGTCACTGGTGAAGTGGAGCCGCCCCGCGGCCATGTTGCGCTCCACCATCTGGTCCAGGTCCGGCTCCCAGATGGGGATGATCCCCTGGCGGAGCTTGTCGATCTTCTCCTGGTCCACGTCCATGCACATCACGTCGTTGCCCACCTCCGCCAGGCAGGCGCCGGTGACCAGGCCCACGTAACCGCTTCCGAATATGGTGACCTTCATGATTCCTTCCGAGTGATGGAAAAACAGCGGGAGATTATAGCCTGTTAAGGGACGATGAAGGGCGGAGCGGACAAAGCAGTAGGATGGGCAAAGGCCGCCAGGCCGTGCCCATCATTGTTTCGGCGGGCACGCTGTGCTTTGCCCGCCCTACGATGGTTGGTGGACAAGCAAACGCCGGGTGAAGTTATTGTTTTGAAAGCATGTTGTTGACATAATTATCAACATGCGAGCGGAATTACTCGTGGATGAACGGCACCCTTTTCCGGATGGAATTTCTTTCGCTCATATTCGGATCTGGAAAGTGCCGCAGCCGGTGGCTGGCTCCTTGCGCCACTACAAATACAGCTTGGCTTTCGTTGTGGAAGGCAACTGTGTTTTGCGATACGACAACGAAAGGGGCAAAGGAGATCACCGCCACTGGAATGGGCAGGAAGCTCCGTACGCCTTTGTCAGCATGGAAAAATTGCTGGAAGATTTCCGCACCGACATCACGAGGTGGCGAGATGAAAACGGTTCAACTTGAAATCAGGCGTTTCGACAAGGTCATCGATGATGTCGCCAAGGCCGTGAGGGAGGGGCGGCGTCTGCCCTCACGAATCAGTTTCGATAGTGTTGAAGCCCTATGGAAAATTCTCTCGCCCCGCAAAATGGAGCTGCTGCAGGCCATGGCCGGCCAAGGCTGGCTTTCGATTCGGGAGATCGCGCGCCGCGTCGATCGGGACGTCGCTGCCGTGCACCGGAATATCCAGGCCCTGGAGAACGCAGGGCTCGTAGAGCGAAACGAAGCAAGACAGGTTCGGTTTCCTTACGACCAGGTGCACGTCGATTTCTTCCTGCACGGCGCTGCCTGAAAGCGTTTTGCGGGCATTACGGTGATGATTGGCCAAGCGGGGTAGGATGGGCAAAGGCCGTCAGGCCGTGCCCATAGATCTGGCGGGCACGCTGCGCTTTGCCCGCCCTACGATGATTGGCCAAGCTCCTGGCCGTGGGCCTGTAGCCACTCCTCCAGCATCACCAGTACCCAGATGAAAACGCCGTAGTATGTGGCGTGGCCGGTTTCGTGGGCCTGGATGAGGTACTCGATGACATCGCCTACGCCATGAGCGACAATGAGGCGGTCCAATGCCTCAACGAGGCTGGGGCCGAACTATTTCGTTACATCAACAATGCCCAAAACCCAGCTGCTTGAGGGACCTCACTCACCCCCCCCCGCTCTTCAGGCTCATTTCTGGATTGGAAAGGACTGATGGCGGACACAGATTGGACCACCCGCGCGACCTGCTTCAAGAATCACCATTTTCCGGGTGGCAAACAACCCCCGAATGGGTAGACTGACAGGATCAGCCAGAGAAAAGGAAAGGCCATGACCGGTTGCATTGAAAATGGATACCCGCAGCCATGAAACTGATCGTCCAGATCCCCTGCTATAACGAAGAAAAGACCCTGCCACAAACGGTCGCCGACATTCCGCGACAGATCGAGGGTGTCGATGAGGTGGAGATACTCGTCATCGACGATGGCAGCACCGACCGTACCGTGGAAGTGGCCCGGGAGCTGGGCGTCGATCATATCGTGCGCAACAAGATCAACATGGGCCTGGCGCGCACCTTTCGCAAGGGCTTGGATGCCTGCCTCCATCTTGGCGCGGACATCATCGTCAACACGGACGGCGACAACCAGTACGCCGGCGCCGACATTCCCAAGCTGATCCAGCCCATCCTCGAAGGCCGGGCCGAAATGGTGATCGGCGACCGCCAGACCAGCAAGATCAAGCACTTTTCCAAGGTGAAAAAATTCCTTCAGTGGCTTGGCAGCGGCGTGGTGAGAAAACTGGCCGGCGTCTGGGTGCCGGACGCGGTTAGCGGATTCCGGGCCTTTTCCCGGGAAGCCGCCATCAAGCTGAACATCGTTTCCTCGTTCAGCTACACCATCGAGACGGTGATCCAGGCTGGAAAGAAGGACATCGCGGTGACCTCCGTGCCCGTGCGGACCAACCCCAAGACGCGCGAATCCAGGCTGTTCACCAGCATCCCCAAGTTTATCGAGCGGCAGCTGAGCACCATCATCCGCATGTACGCCATGTACCAGCCCATGCGGGTGTTCTTCTATATCGGCACCTTTCTTTCGGTGCTGGGCCTCATACCCATCATCCGCTTCATCTATTTCTATTTCACCACCGGTGGGGCCGGCCACATCCAGTCGCTGGTACTGGGAGGCGTGCTCCTGATGATGGGCTTCATCGCCTATCTCATCGGACTGGTGGCCGACCTCATCGGTTTCAATCGTCAGCTGATCGAAATGACGCTGGAGAAGGTGCGGCGCATGGAGCTGGAACAAGAAATCACCAGGAATGAATAATCCAAGGATTTGAGAGACACCATACTGGTCACCGGCGGCACGGGCTTTCTGGGCTCCCATCTTTGTGAGCGATGCGTCATCATCCAGAACGACACATATTTCACCCCGGGCCAAGGAAAAAGCCTCGTTGCGCCCCTGCGCGGCTCCCAGATTCTCCCCCAGACGCCTCAACCGAACTTCCGGGAATCTCGCCAGTACCACCGCCTCGGTATTGTCATCGGAAGCGTTATCTACCACGACTATTTCAATGTTTGGATAATCCTGTTGCCGTATACTCTCCAGGCACAGTAAAAGCTCCTCCATGCGATTCATGGTGAGCACCAGATAACTCACCAGCGGAAATGGCGCATTGAGGGCTCCAGACGGAGAAACTGGTTTTTCCATGATGATTCGGACAGGTGATTTGGGACCATTGCCCCACATCCGAAGGCTGTTGAAATCACGTGGTCATTTTAGCCACTCTCACGGGCGCTACCGGACGAAACAAATCAAACCGTGAACGACCGGACAATCACGGACAGAAAGGTTGCCATGGTGGGGCCGGTACTTCCTTTCCGTGGGGGCATCGCGCAGCACACCACCATGCTCCACCGCGCCCTGCAGGAATTGGCGGAAACCCGGACCTACTCCTTTTCCCGCCAGTATCCCGCTTGGCTGTTCCCCGGGGAAAGCGACCGTGATCCCGCCTATGAGGGTCATGTGGAACCGGGGGTTGAGTATCTCATCGACTCGCTCAACCCCCTCACCTGGCGTCGGGCGGTAAAAGAGATCATGGATTTCGGCGCCAATGAAGTGGTCTTCCCTTGGTGGACCATATTCTGGATGCCGACTTTTGGATACATGGCAAGGGCCCTGAAAAGAAAAGGAAAGCAAATCGTCTTTTTCTGTCACAATGTGGTCGATCACGAGGCCGCACGGTGGAAGACCCACCTGAGCCGCTCAGTGCTACAGCTCGGAGACCGGTTCGTGGTGCACACCCGGGAAGACGAAGCCAACCTGCGGGCGCTGCTCCCTTCAGCCGACATATCTGTGCACCCTCACCCCATCTACGACCAATTTCCCGAACCCAAGGGAACCTTGCCCAGGAGAAAAAAACTGGAGCTCCTCTTCTATGGTTTCGTCCGTCCCTACAAGGGCCTGGATATTCTCGTAGAGGCAATGGGGCGCCTGAAAGGAGAGGATATTCAGTTGACCATTGCGGGCGAATTCTGGGAGGGTGAAGAGGAAACCCGCAACAAAATCAAACAACTTGGAATCGAAGATCAGGTGGAGTTAAGGCCTCGTTACCACACCGACGAAGAAACCGCTGAACTTTTCGCGCGGGCGGATTTTGTCATTCTTCCTTATCGGAGCGCCACTGGTAGTGGGGTGGTTCCAATCGCTTACCATTACAAAAAACCCGTCATTGTCGCCAAGGTTGGCGGGTTGCCCGACGTGGTCATAGATGGGAAAACAGGATACATCGTGCCACCAGACAACCCTGGGATACTTGCGGACAGGATCAGAACGCTAACCGAGGATATCGGTCGTACCATGGTGCCTCAAATTGAGGACTTGAAACGATCATTGACATGGGAGCGACTGGCCGAACTCCTGTTGAATAGGTGACCTCACCATCCATGGAAGGCATAACTTACATTATCCTGGTCAACTGGAATGGCTGGGAAGATACACTCGAATGCTTGGAAAGTATCTTCCGACAGCAGGGGCTGCATTTTCGTGTTGTGGTATGCGATAACGGTTCCAACGATAAGTCACTCGAACGAATTCACGAGTGGGCACAAGGAGAAAGGAATGCGATTAGCACTATCCCGGAAATGGCCACCTACAGCACCCCCCCATGCAAGAAACCCCTTGCCACGCAGAGATTGACGCGCTCGGAGGCCGAACAAACCAATATAAAAGCAGAAGCCCCGCTGGTTCTGATCGATTGCGGGGAAAACCTAGGCTTTGCCGGTGGAAACAACGTAGGCCTGCGTTTTGCGTTGCGCCAGCCAGACATGGACTCAGCCTGGTTGCTGAACAATGATACGGTGATTGATGCCAATGCGTTGCAGTTTTTGCGGGACAAAGCGGCAAGGAACCCAAAGGCGGGCATCATCGGATCTACGGTACTCTATTACGAGGATCCAAAACGGGTGCAGGCGTTTGGAGGAGCACGATATTTTCCCTGTATTGGGCTTAGCATGCACATTGGGCGCTTCCGTAATCGGTTACGTGAGATCGATGAAGCCAAGGTGGAAGCACATCTGGGCTATATCTTGGGCGCATCGATGTTCGTGCCTCGACGATTCCTGGAGGCCATCGGCCTGATGACGGAAGATTATTTTCTCTACTACGAGGAGCTCGATTGGGCTTTGCGAGGCAGGCAGCAGTTCTGCCTCGGCTATGCCCAACTCAGCCGGGTCTATCACAAGGCCGGCGCCAGTATAGGTTCATCGAATAAGTCTTCGCAACGCAGCGTGCTATCGGACTCCTATCTGATGGCAAACCGATTAAAAATAACACGACGTTTTTTCCCCTCCTGTATGCCCTTTGTACGAAGCTTCTTGATCATCGAATGGCTGATACGTATCGCGCATGGTCGTAAAGCCCAGGCGGCAATGATCTGGCAGCTGGTCAGAAGTGGATAGGGAAACTTCTATCTATATCTATCAAAGTGGGGCAAATTGAAGAACCGCGGCCTGAAATCCATCATTTGGAATGCCAGTTATCTGATTGGCGGACAGGGCATCAATACCATCGCACGGGCAATCTATTCTGTGGCCCTGGCACGTATTCTAGGACCAGAGGTCTACGGCACTTTCAACTATGGTCTTTCCTGGTATCTCATCCTGTTACCGATCACCATTCTTGGGCTCGATGTATTGATGAGCCGTGAGGTTGGAAGGAATCGTGAGCAAGGCATCGAGATCATCAGTAATATTCTGTTGATTCGGATTATCATTACTCTCTTGTTGACGCTGGCGTCATCAATCGCAGCTTGGCTGGTCGAACCAGACCCCGATGTCGTTCTGCTGATTATCGTTCTGTCGCTGGCATTGCTCGGACGCAGTCTGTTTCTCTGGGGCAAGAGTGCTTTTACCGCTATCGAAGCAGCGCGGCATTCGTTCCGGTTGGACGCGCTTCTGCGCCCGGCGGAAGTCCTTGTCGGATTGATGGTTCTGCTACAGGGGGGAGGGCTGATCGCCATCGCCTTTGTGCATACTCTTTCCTGGTGGATACAGGGCTTTTGGAGCCTGCGATTGCTGAAGCAGCTGGAGCCCACGATATACCCCCGCCTTGAACCTGTCGTAGCCAAAAAAATTCTCAAAGCTGCAATTCCACTTGGTCTTACCAGCCTGTTTGCCACTTGGTTTGTTCAAGGGCCGATCGTCATGTTTCGAGGTCTCGAAGGTTTCGTGCCCGCCCTTGGACAGCTGACCCTGATGATTCAGGTGTTTCTCATGCTCTCATCAATTCCGGTAGCCATCGGCAATGCTGCACTGCCAATCCTGACACGCTCGCTGATCAGGCAAGACGGAAAATCCGATCTTTTCGTTAACGGCATGCTGCGCATCATCATCTTCATTGGCGGCTTGGCCGGGTTGTTTCTGTTGGCCTTTGGCGAACCGCTCGTAGTGTTGATTTTCGGCCCGGACTACGCGCTTGCTGGAAGAAACTTGGGTTATATGGTATTGATCCTGGTGCTCTTCAGTTGTGCCGTCACCATCGCTAGGCCGAGCCTTGCTGAAGGCCGGTATGGAGTGATCTCACGAGATACCTTTTTCTCCGTCGCACTCTTTACTGGCAGCTTCTACCCTGCTATTGCCTATTTCGGCTTCCCCGGCATCCTGATCTCAATGGCAGCCGGGCAGCTCCTCCGGTTGATTTTGTTGGTTCGCCTGCACAGGAAGAATCACTCGCTGGATCTATCCACCGCTTTGCTACGTCCGTTTGCGCTGCTGACCATCGCCGGGCTTTGGGTCGAGTTGTTGCGGTCTCACTCTCCCTATCTGGCATTTGCCGGAGCCGCGGGGCTGATGTCCGCCGGCTGGGTGCTGGCTGGCATCATCCTTCGATCCGAGATCGATCTGCTCTCGGCACACCTTTTCAGGAGGCAGCCGTGATGGGAGGATGGTGCGCCCAAACCCGACCATCTGCGCAGATTCAGTGCCCATGCGGCACATGCCAGCTTGGGGGTAATCGATGACCAAACAACATACCGAACCGGTTGATTTCATCATCTTGGGCGCCGCGAAAGCGGGCACGACGTCGCTGTATCATTACCTGAAGGTGCATCCCAGGATTTGTATGAGCCGGATCAAGGAAACCATGTTCTTCTCTCTCGAAGGGCGAAAGGTGGAGTTTTTGGGGCCGGGAGACATGCAGTCCGCATATAGATACGCGGTAACCTCTATCAAGGATTATGAAGCCTGTTTCCACGGGTGTGGCAGGAACATGCTCCGGGGCGAGGCCTCACCCATGTACCTGCATGACCCACGTGCAGTAGAAAACATAAAACGTCACGCCCCCAGCGCGAGGCTAATTACCATATTGCGCAACCCGGTGGAGCGCGCCTATTCCGCCTATATGCACCTTCGCCGGGATCAGCGCGAGCCCTACGAGAAATTTTCCGATGCACTAAATGCAGAACAAGAGCGAATCGATAAAGGGTATGGGGATATCTGGCATTACGCCTCGCTCGGTTTCTATGGACAGCAATTGCGGCACTATCTCGATCACTTCAGCCGTGATCAGATCCTGATTCTTTTTTATGAGGACCTGTGCAGGGACCGTGATGGAGTGCTCGATACGATTTACCGCTTCCTCGATATAGAGACCGGCCATTATCCCGGCGACGATACCCGTCATAACAGCGGCGGGATAGCGAAAAACGAACGGCTGCATCGGTTCGTATACCAGGTATTGCAAGGTGACAACTGGTTCCGAAGCCTGATGCAACGGCTGTTTCCCGAGTCGGTCCGCACTCGGGTTGCGACCGGGATTCGCCTCTTCGAGGCCAGGGTCAACCTGAAGAAATATGACGAGATATCGCCAGAAGACAAGGCCTACCTGATCGACCTGTATCGCTCAGACATCGAGGAGTTGCAACAGCTTGTCGGCCGGGACCTCAGTCATTGGTTGCAGTAAGGGGTAATGATGGGACTGTTAATGTTGATGAGTTCTCAAGGTACCGATCGTTGTAGATGGTGCCCGCTATCCCTAACCGGGCGAAGGAGGTTGTTGCAGGAATGAAACCCGTAGAGGCCATCAGAGCGGTCCGCGAGATTATGCTCGGAAGCCTGAAATATATGGTTTCCTGGCTCTATCCAAAGGACCGCAACCTCTGGGTGTTCGGCGCCTGGTTTGGTGAGAAATATTCGGACAACAGCAAGTATCTGTTCGAGTATGTACTGAAACATCACCCGGCCATCGACGCAGTCTGGATTACCAACAACGACCAGGTGTTCGAGTATCTCTCCGCACGGGGGGTGAGGGTGCTGAAGCGCCGTACCCTGCGCGGATTCCATACCATCTGCCGGGCCGGCGTGGTGGTGATGACCGCCTCGACAAGGGATCTGGACTGGCACCTGATTACCACCCGAAGTTTCAATGTTCAGCTCTGGCATGGTGTCGGTGGCAACAAGAAGATCCTGTATGACACCAGGCAGCGGCAGTACCCGCCGTTGAAGAAACTGGTACACCGGCTGGTGCCGTTTCTCCGAAACGAGCTGAATTACGACCTGCTGATCGCAACTTCACCATTGATGCAGGAACGATTCTCCGGGGCCTTTCGACTGCCCCGATCACGGATTCCAGTGCTGGGCTATCCACGTAACGATATATTCTTTGCGGAGAACCTCCAACAGGATCACGATGTCAAAACCATACTCTATGCGCCGACGCACCGAGGCGACGGTTCAGGCAAAACCCGACTGGTGATCCCCTCACAAGAGGAGTTTGAAGCGCTGTCGGCATTGATGGAGCGACTGAAGGCGCGCTTCGTTTTCAAGTTCCATTTCTATGACTACGGCTTGATTCCTGATGCCGATTACAAACACATCGAATTCCTACAGCCGCCGCCAACGGACGACCCCCAGCAGTGGCTGCTGGCCACCGACCTGTTGATCGTCGACTATTCGAGCATCTATTTCGATTACCTGCTGCTCGACCGGCCGATACTCTTCGCACCGTTCGACTTGGAGGACTACATCACCAATGACCGGGAACTCTACGAACGCTACGAGGACATCACACCCGGCCCGGTGGCCCGGTCCTGGCCCGAGGTGATGCGACAGATCGAGGCGATCTTCCAACAGGCCGATACTTACGGCGAACAGAGACGGCGGCTCAGGGATCAGTATTGGACCTATGTTGATGGCGAAAGCTCGAAGCGGGTCTGCAACGAAATCCTGGCACGCACCCAGGGGGCGCGAGACACCGGGAGGTAAAGATGGTATTTGCTGGACTGTTGGCAGGAGGAAAGGGCGAACGCGTCGGCAGCGCGACGGCGAAACAATTCCTAGAGCTGGATGGCAGGCCTATGGTCAGCTATCCGTTGGAGCTGTTTTGCTCACTACCGGAGGTCGACCGTGTCATTGTCGCCTGTAATCCAAATTATATGGCGACGATGGAATCCATCGTGTCCGGATTGAGCGAGGGAGCAACCAAAGTCCGCATGGTGCCAGGTGGTGTAACGCGCCACGAGTCGGTAATGAATATTCTGCATCATATCTTTGCAGGAAACATTACGCCAGAGGACAAACTCATTCTTCATGAAGCGGCCCGCCCCCTTATTGACGCGGAAACCGTTCATGCTCACATCCAAGAATTACAAACCCATGAGGCAACCAATACTCTATTTCCGGTTGTGGATACTATCATGCTGTCCGATGATGGCATATATATACGAGAGGTCGTCGATAAGAAGAAAAGCTTCATTGGACAGAACCCCCAAGGTTATGTGTTGACTAAATTGTTGGAACGACTTGGTGGAGATATTGATTCAGTACATAACCCCGATGACATCGACCTGTGCGGCCTTTTCATGAACAACGGTGGTAAAGTGAAAATTGTCAAGGGTAACGAGCGCCTATTCAAGGTAACCTATCCATCGGATCTTGACTTGTTACACAGGTTCATCAGCGGCGGGCGGCCTGCATGAAGTGCTTGCACTTGGGGGCGGGGCGTATAGGATTGGGATTGATAGTTCCGACTCTTCTTCTTGATAACGAAGTAACAGTTGTTGACCGCAATCAGAAAAAAGTAGATGCGATACGTTCAAGAAACGGCTACTCAATACATTTAGCGTGGTATGGAACAAGGACAGAAGAACAAGTAACCGGTTTTTCTATACAGACCTATGATGAGTTTGTCCATGAAGACGTGGACTTGATCACGACCTCGGTAATCGTTCGTAACCTGCCTGACGTATCTCCTTTTATCACTAATATTGTCAAGCAGAACAGTCGCCATGTCTTCATCGCACCGATGGAAAACTCATTCGAGGCTGTTGATATCCTGCGCGACCAGCTACTGAAGCTGGGGGCGGACCCAAACCGGTTCACCATATTGCGCACTGTACTCGACCGAATCGTTACGGAATTCGATGGACTGACCCGTGTCGTTGCAGAACCCTATGCGCGTTTAAGAATTCAACATGATGATCGCTTCAGAGAAATTTGCAGTAACACAAAAATGCTCTCGAACACCATATTGCAAGAAGCAGAAAAGAAATTGTTTTTGGTAAACGGCCTGCATGCCTGCGCAGCCTATCTTGGATATCCCGCAGGATGTCGCTACATATCTGATGTAATTGAACAAAAGGACTTGTATGAGCAATTATGGATGGCCGGGATGTGTTACATTGACTACCTGGAAGCGACTCTTGGCTGCGATCGGGCAGAAATGGAAGCAATCGTTGGCCGATCTCTGGAGCGCTTTGGAAATTACTCAATCAGGGATCCGCTTGAGCGGGTTGGCAGGAACATGCTTTTGAAACTTGCCCCACATGAACGCATATGCCGCCCGCTGGAATACAACCGATCACATCAACTGAATTATAAGGCATTGGAGCATGTGGTTAACGCGGCAAAAAAATTCAGGATCGGAAATGACTATGAAGATTATATTTCTGGCCCCTGAATCATCGACTTCATGCCAAACTAACGCCTCGTTATGTTGTCAAACCCAAACAGACCACTCCGTAGTGCTGAACGATTTTGGTCGTTTTTTCTACCACTTCTTGAAAAGTCGCATCAGAAAAGATTATGCCACAAGTCCTTCCAAAGGATGCATTGATTACAGGCCCAGTAGTAGAAACGTCCACGTATAACTGGGAAATTACCAATTAAGGTCACAGCTCTAAATGAACAAACAAAAAATAAAAAAATGGATATCGCTCGCCATTCTAATCACCATTGCATCCGTCCTTTTCACCCGCGCACTTTTCGATTCGTCACTGGGTTATCCAGACGCCGACCGCATTCTCATGGACGGCGTTTTCATCCATGATTTTCTGCAAGACCTTCCCCTATTCCACATTTACGAATACACCGTCAACTACTACGGGCAGTATCCCGCGCTCAGTATCGGCTATCGACCGCCTTTCTTCCCCTTTGTCGAAGGAATCTTCCATTTCATCTTTGGCGTAAACACCTGGAGCAGCCGGCTGGCACTGCTCTTCTTCGGCCTGGTGGGAATCACCTCCTGGTTCGCTCTGGTCAGGCGTATTTTCGATGACGCCACGGCATTTTTCAGCACCCTGCTGCTCATCACCCTGCCATTCGTGGCCAAGTGGGGCTGGTACACCATGGGCGAGCTGCCCTTGCTCTCCATGTCCATGCTCACCCTTTATCTCTTCTATCGGTATGTGGAAACCGACTCCACCAAGCACCTGTTTCTCACGGCAGCTGCTTTCACGGCTACGGTCTGGACCAAGCAGACTGCCTTCTACATCGGGTTTTTCTTCTTGCTTTACCTCGCCGTGCAAGGCGCCTTGACGGAGCGGATAAAGGAAAAGAAAACCTGGATCGCACTGATCCTGGTCGTGCTCTTCCTGGTGCCGCTGGCATTGATCACCCTTTGGCTGGGGGACCAGAACCTGGCCCAGTCGGTGGGCAAGGGGTTGGGTTCCGGCAAGTCTCCCTGGCTTGTCCGCCTGGAACGATTGCCGGAGCATTTTCGAAACATCGTCTTCTATCAGACCACCATTCCCATGCTGCTCCTCACGGTGGTAGGCATGGTAGCGGCCCTGGTAAAAAGGGAAAGCAGGGCGATTTTCTTCGCCCTCTTCATCCTGGTGACTTTCCTGTTCTTTTCCTACGTGATCCACAAGAACGAACGATACACCATATTCTGGCTGCCCTCTTTCGCATTGTTCGCTGCACTGCCGGTCTATCTGCTGCGCCAGCGCCCCGCGCTGAGAAACCTGTTTGCGGGCCTGCTGCTCCTCGTGGCCGGCTACGACACCTACAAGATCTATGAAAAGCCCCCCAACCACGCCACCGGCTACGACCAGGCGGCTGCATGGATACTGACCCACAGTCAATCCCCCACAGTGTTCGTGGACGCCTACAACAATGGTTACTTCACCTTTTTCATGCGGGCGCTGGACCCCGAAAGAAGCATGTATGTGTTGCGGGCGGACAAGCTGCTGACCAGCTCTTCCATATCTGCCACCAACCGCCTTAGCGTCCATGTGAAGGACCGCAAGGGGATAAGGAATGTTCTCGACCGTTATGGCATAGAGATGATCATGGTCGAATCCAGGGATACCAGTGGCGTGGAGATCCACAAGGAGCTGCGCCGCTATCTGCGGGAGGGCCCCTTCACCGAGATGACGCGCATCCCGGTGGAGAGCAACCGCCCGCCGCTGAAAAACCAGGAGCTGGTGATTTATCGTTACCGCGACTACAAACCTGCCGAGGGCGGCATCCTCGAATTACACCTGCCGGTGGTGGGGCAGACAGTCCGTGTGCCCCTCCGCCCCACGGTAAAAAGCAAACAGTCGCAGTGATGGCCTAACCCCTTGAAAGAGGTCACCGTCACTGGAATGAGCATAAAGCCCCGTGTACGCTTTGGCAGGTTTTCGGCCCAGGAGATCGCGCGCCGCGTCGATCGGGACGTCGCCGCTATGCACGCTGCGTTTTGCCCACCCTGCGGAGACCTTCAGCGGGGTAGGATGGGCAAAGACCGCCGGGCCGTGCCCATCATTCTTCGGCGGGCACGCTGCGCTTTGCCCGCCCTATGATGATTGGCCAAGCTCCTGGCCGTGGGCCTGCAGCCACTCCTCCAGCATCACCAGCACCCAGATGAAGACGCCGTAGTAGGTGGCGTGGCCGGTTTCGTGGGCCTGGATGAGGCGGTCGATGAAGTGGTTGTTGAGAAAGCCGCGCGCCTTGACCTGCTCCAGCCGTTCGTGGGCGAAGGCCTTGAGGGGCGGGTACTCCTTCATCCAGAGGCCGAAGGGAAGGCCGAAGCCGTGCTTGTGCTTCTCCAGCGTCTTCTGCGCCAGGAAGCCGCGCATGGCGCGGCGGTAGAAATAGCGCAGCTGCTGGCCTTTCAACAGCAGCTCGGCCGGTACGCGGGCGGCGAACTCCACCATCTCCTCTTGCAACAGCGGGTAACGCACGTCGATCCCGGCCAGCTCGCACATGCGGTTCACCTTGCGCAGGTCGTTGTCGGCCAGGGTGAACTTGTGGTCGAGAAAGAGCATCCGTTTCACCAGCGGCGCTTCACCGCACTGGTACCAGCGCTGGCGGAGCAGCTCGAGCGGCATTTCGCCATCCACTTGCTGTAGATAAGCGGGATCGAAAATCTCGTCCAGGGCAAAGCGGTGGAGGAAGTTATAGGTTTCCATACGTTCCGGCATGGGCACCTTGGCCTGCTCGATGTAGCTCCGGACCTTGCCCAGCCCCGGCAGGTGGAAGGCCAGCGGCTCGATGAGCAGCGAGCGAAGCAGGGGCGGCAATCGGCCATAGAGATCGAACAGCTTCTGCTTGGCGTAGCGGGCGTTGCCGGCGAAAATCTCGTCACCGCCGTCGCCGGCCAGCAGCACCGACTTGCCCTGCTCGCGGGCGTGTTTGGCGCAGTAGTAGGCGGGAATGGCCGAGGCGTTGCCGAAGGGCTCGTCGTAGGCGCGGGCGGCCAGGGGGATCGCCTCCATCACGTCCTGCGGGGTCACATAATATTCGTGCAGCCGGGCACCGAAATGGTCTGCGGTGGCCCGGGCGTACTCCATCTCGTCGAAGCCCTCGGCGTCGAACCCAATGGCGAAGGCGTCCACCGGCTCTGATTGCAGCTGCTGCAGCACGCCTGTGACGGTGCTGCTGTCCAGCCCGCCGCTGAGAAAAGTGCCCGATGGCTCTCCTTCCGGCAGATTGCCGCGCACCACCTGGCGCAGTCGCCGGTGCAGCTCGTCGGAGAGTGTATTGAAACTGGCTGGCTCCTCTGAAAATTCCAGTTGCCAGTAAAAGCGGCGCTCGATCCGGCCCTCATGGTATTCCAGGCATTCCCCGGGCTGCAGCTTGTGCAGGCCGCGAAAGAGGGTGCCGGGGCTGGGCACCATGTGGAAATAGAGGTAATTGAACAATCCCTGGGGGTCTATCCCCGATTTCACCGTCGGGTGAGCCAGTATCGAAGAAAGCTGGCTGCCGAAGACCAGGGTGTCGCCGGCCAGGGTCCAGGCCAGCGGTCGGATGCCGAGGCGGTCCACCGCCAGGAGTGCCCGGTTGTGCTCGGAGTCGACGACGGCCAGGGCGAAATCGCCGTGGACCAGGTCGAGCACCGCCGGGCCGTGTTCACGATATCCCTGCAAAAGGGCATGGGCCGGGCCTTCGGCGGCGGCCAGCCGGGTGAGGGAGGGATCGCTCCAGCTGGGGTGCCCCTCGATGGCGGCACTGGTCCCGTTTGCCTGGGTGGTGGCATGGCTGTGCTCCTTTCCAGCCGAAGCCAAAGCCCCATGCGCACTCTCTGCGCGAACCACAGGCTGCTTTGCCGCGGCAGCCTGCGCGATCATGTCATCCAGAACCCTGTTGTTGGGTTCGATCTGCGGACCGACCCAGCCAAAAATGAAGCCCATCTGGTTTTTCCAGGTTACGCTGAGGAGTGGTGTCGATCCACGCTCCTCATTCCGAGTGCCCGCATTTTACCCCAGCCTGGCCAAATCCTGCGGTTCTACGCACAAAGGGGAGTGGGCCGATGGGCTTATAATTGACCTATCCTTCCGATGACGGGCAGAGCATGCGCTCCACCTTGTATCAAAAAACCGGTTACCGCTGGCCGGCCATCCTGCTGGTCGTGGCTTTGGTGGAGTTCATGGAGCTATTGCTGCTACATGCAAAATACCAGCTTTTCACCGGAGGATTCCTGCAGCCCTACAGCTTCCGCAGCCTTGGCGATCGGACGCTGTTGATCCTTTTGACCGTCTGGATGAACCTGCTGCTTTTTGGATCATTGGGGCAGGCCTGGTTTTGGTTGGCGGACCGGGCGCGTCTCCATCCCCTGCTGGCGGTCTATCACTTCGTCTACCTGACGGTTGCGGGCTTCGGTGTCTGGCTTGCGCTGAAATTCAAGGTGCTCACCTATTTCGCGGATACCCTGGATTTCGTGGTGGCGAAGAATCTTGCCGGTGGAAACCTGTCCGTGGCCATGCACTACGTCGCGGACGATTCGATCCTGTTTCTCCTGGTTTTGGGTTTGCTCTTCCTGGGCTACCTGTTGGGCTGGTGGTTGCTGTGCCGGTATCTACGTCACCGGCCGCCACCGGCATACGTTCCTTCACGCTTGCGATTGCGTTATCTGCTTCCTCTGTTCCTGTTGGTTACCGTATTGCTCGTTGCCTGGGTGAGCCGTACCCCCCAGCTGCGCTATGGCCTCCGGAAAACGACCACCTACACGTTGATTGCTTCTGCCTTGGATTGGGCTTCGGATTTCGATGATGACGGACACGGTTTGTTCCGGTTTCCCTTCGATCCCGACAATTGGGACCCCAGAATCCATCCCGGAGCATTGGATGTGCCCGACGATGGCATCGACCAGGATGGCTTTGGGGGCGATTTTCACTGGAAAGGGCCAAGACCGGATCTCCTGGCGGAACTGCCGCCCCAACCTGGCAAGCATATCCTGCTGGTGGTACTGGAAAGTGCACGAGCGGATCTGTTGGGCAAGCGGTGGAACGGCCAGCTCGTGGCGCCAAACCTTACTCGTATGGCTGAGCAGTACAGCCATGCGGATTATGCCTACACTCATACCGCTTACACGACGAGCTCTTTGCTGGCCCTGTTCAACCGCAGCCTGAATGAGAAGAGCAATCGTGTGAAACTTCTCGATTATTTAAAGGCGTCGGGTTATCAAATTTCCATCATCTCCGGACAAGACGAGTCCTTTGGAGATGTAGCTACGCTTACTGGGATGAATGCACCCGGAAATTATTTTTTCGACGCACGCGTGGCCATCGAGGACCGGGTATATCCCAGCAAGGATCCCGGTAGCCTACGATTGAGCGAGGCGCGGGTGGTGCAAGCCTTTCGGGATCGCGTGGAACAGGTGGACTGGAACAAACCAAATTTCTTTTATGTGAACTTCCAGGCAGCCCATTTTCCCTATAGCCATCCCGGGATGCCAATGCGCATTATCGACAAACCGATTGCAAGGTCGGACATCCGGCCAGAACACAAGAAAGAGGTGCAGGCCACCTACTGGAACGCCATATCGGTGGCGGATAATGCCTTTGGTCAACTGGTCCGCATCCTCAAAGAGAAAAGTGTCTATAAGAATACCGTGGTTGTGGTGCTGGGGGATCATGGAGAGTCTCTATTCGAGGATGGGCATCTAGGGCATGGTTTCTTGTTGAATGAAATCCAGACTCGGATTCCATTAATCATCAACCAAAAAGATTTAAAGTTAAAACAAGCGGTGGGGCAAATGGATATTGCTGACTTGCTGGTAACGCTTGCCACAGGGCGTTTTGAATCTTCCTGGTGGCAGGATGCTGATAAGGTGCAATTTCAGTATATAGGATCGCTAAAGAACCCTGTGATTATCGACACGGTTCGTTATGGTGGTGTGCGAACGTTACTTGATTTTGCTACGCGAAAAGTTTTGTTTTCCGATATAAAGATATGGATGTCGGTTGAGCAGGCTCTGGAAGATGACAAGTTGGGAGTCCGAGTTAAAACCCTCATTGGTCACTGGGAAAGACTTCGTTGGGAATATCAAACGTCTACCAAATAGTGTTGTTGAAACAATGACAATAACGAAAAAGTTAGTGGCACCCATGCATTCTGAAGAAGGGGGTGAAATAAATGTATTTTTGACGATGGATGTCGAGATATGGTGCGATGGGTGGGATGATATTGACCGAAAATTTCCGTCTGCATTTGATAAATATGTTTATGGAGTTACCCCAAAAGGACGCTATGGCCTGCCTTATCAATTAGACTTATTGCGGGATCATGGACTATTGGCAACGTGCTTTGTAGAGCCTTTATTCTCGGCGCGATTTGGTAATGAACCATTGGCGGAGATTGTTGGGCTGATTGATGAAAGAGATCATGAAATTCAGGCGCACCTACATACCGAGTGGGTTGACGAGGCTTTGACGCCGTTGATTCCGGACAACAGTGTAAAGCGGCAGCACCTTTTTATGTTCACCATCGAAGAGCAGGTTGAGTTGATTGGGCGAGCCATCGCGATGCTAAGAAATGCGGGTGCCCCGCCTATCAATGCTTTTAGGGCGGGTTCTTTTGGATTTAATAATGACACCCTGCGCGCATTGGCGAAAGTCGGGGTGGATTTTGATAGCAGTTATAACACGTGTATGTATGGGCCAGAAAGTGGTGTTATGCCAGATATCGAACCAACGGATCCATTTCTGTGGGAAGGGGTATGGGAGTACCCTATGACTACTTTCAGAGACGGTGTGGGCAGGATGCGTCCAGCCCAATTGACCAGTTGCTCTTGGAAAGAACTGGAAAGCCTGTTGTGGCAAGCGGTAGAGTTAAACAAGAACTCTTTTGTGTTTCTGTTTCATAACTTTGAAGTGCTTAATCCTGCTAAAAACCGCCTTGATGATGTAGTGGATCGCCGGCTACGCAAACTCTGTCGGTTTTTAGATCGTAACCGTGATGTTTTTCGGGTAAGGGGCTTCCGAAACCTAAGCCCCGACCGCCCGGTCGAAAATAATAAAAGCCTCATGCTAAAAACAGGCCTGTTTGACACAGGCTTGCGGATACTGGAACAAGCGTGGCGTAGGCGGTACGCACGGAGGTCATGATAATTTCGTGAATCTCCGTTTGGTATTTCTTCAGATTGTATTTAGTGATTTAATATGAGTTGTTGTCGAGTTAGGCCTTGTTGATAGCAAAAATATCCTTCTTAAGGAAGGCTTGAAGAGGCGCAATCTGACTTGCATAAATATACATACAGTGAGAACATGACATAATAATTACGTTATAAATGAAATTTTTGTTTATTCTGGTTAAATGTGTGGTTAACGGATGGCTTGGGTGAGAATGCGCTGACTTTTACCAGTTTTGAAAGCTCTCTTTTTACAAAAACATTAAGAAGAATGGAGCAAAATACTAACTGATAGAATAAATCCCAATAAGTAATACCCAGTGTAAGACTGCCGAAAGAATAGGCGATTAACGATGCTCTGAGCATAATTGCAAAATCTTTTGCCCATTTAACTTGTTCACGTGTGTCTGAAAGCTTAATAATTTTGGTTAAATTAATGATGGTGCCGATTAACAAAAGACCCCACAAGACCGCGCCGGGAACTCCGTGCTCAACCAGGATCTCTACATAACTGCTATGCCAGTCTCGTTTGGTGACATAGCGCCAACCGTCAAATCCGGCGCCAAGTATGGGATGGTCTGCCAGAAACCGCAGGCCATCAGTCCATGCTGTTATGCGTCCCATAGCCGAGGCATCTTCTTGGTAGTTTTCTATAGTGCCCATACGGGCAAACCATTCCGACGGTAGAAAGTTTGGAGCGGCCAGAACCGCTCCTATTATTAAGACGGAAAGCAGCAGTTTTTTCTTGCTGTGCCACCATAAAACAAGTACTAGTGCAGCCAAGGTAAGAGCTCCGCCTCTTGACCATGAAGATATTGCTGATGCGATAGCAAGCGGTATTATAAGAATTGCCAGAATCCTAAGCCATCGCCTCCAGTCAGAGGCACCTTTCAAACGCCGTGCTGTTAGAACAAGTAGCGGTATGGAGGCCAAAGTGGCTATTGAAAACTCGTTATTTCCTCCATACATTGTCCCATCTGGTCCCCATACCCTATAGTGAAACCCCCTGGTTATTGCAAACAGTCCTCCCTTGGCAGCCAGCAGGCCAAAAGAAAAGCCTATCGTGGTAAGCAACCAAAACAATTTTTCTCTATTGTTTATAAGAACGAGGGTTAATATAAGAGGAATGTAAACCTTGGAAACTTCCCATAGTTTTGGCCAAGCCGCCCACCCTATCGGGGAGGCTACTGTAGTGATGAAAAACCATATCCAAAGCATATAAAATATCAGTACCCTCCAATCCATCGGGACAGGCTGTCGGTCCTTGGCTTTGAGCAAGGCCACAAAAGCCGCAATAACTAAAATCTGGAATACAGGAAAATGGGTGGCGAACCCCCATGCATATCTGTGTGGATTCGCGTAGCTGAAAAAGGCCAAAAACAATACGCTGAGCCAGGGCTTATATAATGAATATATGACGGAAAATATTAGCAGGGCTATGACCGCAAAGTCTCTCATCTTCGTGTAGAGTTGCTTTGGAAAAAAAGTATGGTGTTGTTAAATATTATATCACCCGGGGAGGTGGCAGGAGCCTAATCCTCGTTGGAAGCATATTTTCCTGCTCTCATAATAAAAAACCTACGAAGGAACTCTGCCTCTGGGTTTAGCCTGATTGCAAAAACAGACACTATAGTGTAAATCCCTGTGAATAATAATATACGGAATATGGTCCCATAAATAGAATCCCAAGAACCAATAAATTGTAGCGAGTAGTGTCCAATTATAATACCGAAGATGGAAGGAGTGGCGATTGGTAAGATGCGTATCAAAGGGAATGCGATGAGCTTTGCGGCAAACGTATATAGCAGTGTTGTCTCAATAAGGTAGAGTACAACAAATGATAATACAACATATGTTAACCCGATTTGGGACAGATGCCATACGAAAAGCAATAATAAAAGAGTTGAGGTTGTTCTGATGGCCGTAAGGTATTTCAGGTTGGTGGTTGCAGAAACTGCTGCTCTGCAAGGAAGGTAAATTGAAAACAATAATAAATAGGGAGACAGCAATTGGAGTAATGGTGTTGTGTCAAGCCACTTATAGCCATATAGATAATATATAATCTCGTGTGCAAATTTATAAGTCATATAGGCTAGTGGCCAGACGTATAAAATAGTGGCACCAAGTGACCTTTCAAAATATAAACCCATATCTTTCTTGTCAGAATCGCTGAATTTTCTGAACAAAGGGGGCCACATTGACTGGAAAATAAGTTCGGTGGGCAATTGGGCTGTCCCTAACGCTCTTTGAAATAGCCCTCCTGACGTGAATCCAAGGTATTTTGAAGTAATGGCAATGGGTGCCCATGTGTGTAAATGTTCCATAGCGGCTATAATGACAAAACGGTAGGATAATACGAGAACAGATCTGAAATGTGTTATAGAAAAACGTAGTTTAGGAATATAACCGGAAAGAATGATATAGAGTATTGAGCCGGAGAAAGTGGATGCCAGTTGTCCAAATATGAGGCTCCACACGCCAAAGCCAAGCAGGGCAAAAAGTATGGAAGATAATAGGTATGTTGTCGATACGGAAATGTTGATGATGGAAATCTTAAGAAATTCCATGCGCCTGGTTAATATAGCGCTGGGGATTGTTTGAAAAGCGCGGCCAAATAGTGCAAGAGCGGCAATGGGTAGAAGCAGAGCGTAGCGTTCGTCATTGAAAAATATTGATAATGGCTTGGATAAAGATAACAATAGGATATATGACAATGAGTAATATGCTATTTGAAAAATAAAGACCGAATGGCAGGTAATTGTTTCCAAGTCTTTTTTTCTTATTAATGCTTGACTCCATCCGTTGCTGGCCGCTAAACCAACCAGCCCTGTAACGGCTTGAATCGAAGCGACGAGACCAAAATCTTCGGGAAATAGCAGGCGGGCTAGAATGAGGGAGCTAATGAACGTGATGGCGCGCGAGGAAATGTTTCCGAAGCTGCTCCATAATGTATGTGTTCGTAAAGACATTACTATTTTTGTTTTCAGCGCCGTAGAATCAAGGTTTGTGGAACTGATATCTAAGCGTGGTCGGGAGGCGCTTGAATGGAAAAGTCGTTTCGTTCATTTTTGAGGTTGTATCGATGCGATATTTCTACTGCAGCTGGGAGTAAGGGAGCGTGTGCATCGTTATTATTTTAATGCTGGCGGTTTCGAAGGCGATTCCGTTTTCTTGGGTGCGTGCTGATTCTCGAAGGCTACAGAAAGGCAATCGGTTATTGAATAAGCTTTGGGCGCCTTGGCCCAAATTTCCAGGCCTGTCCTCATACAATATTTTAGCCGAATATCTCCATCAGACTTTTGCGGTGAAGTCGATGTTGCAACCCAGTGGTATTTGGGTCCTTGATTGGTAGGTATGCGCACCATTTTGGCCGCTCCAAAGCGAAGAGCACGGTCCCTGGATTTTTCAATTATTTCCCGCCCTGCGCGAGAAATCGAAAGGGTGCCTGTTTTGTAATCCGGAATTTCCAGAAGTTCCATGAGAGGAGGTACCTCGACATGATCCTGCGCCATTCCCTGTACGCGAGCCAGCCAGGCGCCGGTGGCAAAGTAGGCCGAACGATTTCGGGTATCCTGGTCATCCATATAGGGAACCAGGGACTTTCCATCGGTTCCCAGGAGCTTGGGATCGGTGCCGGATAGCTCCAGTAAAGTGGGAGGAAGATCCAATGCTCGGACGGTTGAATTGATGATTCGGTTTTCGTTGCGGCGGGGATCGACGATCAACAGGGGGATCCTGTTACTGGGATCCTTTCCCATGACAGTATTGCCTTGACCCCAGGTACCTTTTTCAAAAAGGTCAGTACCGTGATCGCTGAAGATAACGATAATGGTGTTTTTGGCGATTCCCCGCTTTTTGAGGTGTTCAACGATCCTTTTGACTTCATCGTCGAATCGGCGTACGGCACCATCGTACAGATCGATGATTTGTTGCACGTCGAAGGACTCGGCGCCTTGGGCTTGCCTTTTTGCGATGTCTTCCGGGGTAAATACTTCCGTAATGCAGAATTTCGCCGGACCTTTATAATCGCGGCCGCTATACAAGGTGTAATATGGGTATTCGCTGCCAAAAGGGCCGTGAGTGGTCGATATAAACGTCATTATGAAAAAAGGTTTTTCTTTACTCAAAAACCGGTCGATCAATTTTCTGGTGTCCCTTCCGACCTCCGTTGTAAGAGGGCGGCCAGCAAGGTAATAGAGCTCGGGAAGTAAGATTCTGGATATTTCGTTTTTCGTAAAGAGACTTAGGAACAGTCGAAGATCCTTCGGGCCCTGTCTGAGCAAATATTTCAGATTCCACTGGTCCGGAGCGGTTTGGATTTCTTCAAATCCAAAATCAAATTTTCCGAGATCCCCTCCTGCCCAATCGGAAACAACTCCGGTGGAGTACCCTTCGGCGCGCAGTATCTGGGGAAGCGCTGTAACTGGAAGGTGCACTGAAGAGTCTGGATTGAAATTGCTGGTTATGCCGGTTTGGCGGGGCCAGGCTCCCGTCAGGAGGGTCGTGAGGCTTGGTGCGGTTCGGGCAATGGGGGTATAGATTTGGGAAAACCAGTATCCCTGTTCAGAGAGCTGGTCTATGTAGGGGGTAAGCTTGCGATGATAACCTTCGATACCAAAACGATCCGCTCTAAGCGTATCGGAGCCGATGAGGATTATGTTCGGTTTTTGCGGCGATTTGGCATGGTTTGTTGGACGCCAGGATGGATGCCGATGTTCGAAGGCGAAAAATGAGATCGTACCAACAAGGGGAATAAGAAAAATAGCAGCGGCAGATAGATAATATTTCGATAGAAGAAAGCGGAGGGTATTGACCAGAATGGATAATGCTACAATGCTATAAGTAATATATTTGAACGTCGGAAGCCACTCCGGATTTATCCAAAACCAGGCTTTTACAAGGTGGTCTGGGCTGTAAAGCCAGCTTGCCATGATAGTTCCCGGTTCGTGGATGAGTACGGTTGCAAATTGCAGTGCGGTGCCGATGGCAATGCCCAAGCCCCCTGAGATGAAATTGACAGCCCATTGACGCCGTTTTACCGGCAAAAAGGCTGTTTGAACCAAGGCGCCTAAAATCGCCAATAACCATGCTACGAGGAAGGCCAAGAAGGCCAACCGGAAAACGGACCAAGCTGCGTACCCGAAATAGTGGGCTTCGATCTGTTCACGGATGGCAGGCCCTTGGCGGCTGAAGGCCATTATGGATTTTATGGTCAGTGTCAGCGCGAACAGGGCTGCTGCGGTCGCGGTGGAAGAAAGCAATTTTCCTAACGAAATATTCCGCATCATTTTTCTCTTGCCATATAACCTTCTGGGCAGTTGATGTTCGCATTCGGAGTTTTTAGGCATTCCAATCTACGCTTTAGGCTGTTCGATTTAGGCTTCTTTTCGAGTGCCTTCTCAATGGCTTTAAGAGCTTCATCACGCTGACCCAAGGAAACGGCGAGATCTGCAAAAACGATCACACCTTTTATGTAATCAGGTTTCAAAGTGACAGCCTTATCGGCATAGTAGAACGCTTTTCCTAGGTCATTCAGTCCCCTATAGGATTTGGAAAGATATATATAAAGTTCCGGAAGCAACACGAAATCGGGAGTAATCCGCTTTTCCATATATTTTAGTTCTTCTAAAGCATTTTCAAGGAGACGGGTTCTTCGTAGGCTATTGAATTCCAAATTCGCTTTTGTCAGGTATAATATTGCCTGGCAATAGTGGTGCATATGGATATAGTTGTTCCCGAAGATCCTGTACCACTTCTTGGTTCTAGGATCGTTCCTGTCATTTCCCCAGTTGTGGGCTCTTGGTTTGCAGTAAGAGGGGAGTAACTTCAATTCTCTTTCCGACGGGTGAAAGTTTCCAATCGCATGAGAGGTTGCTGGAAACATCACAAAAATGGCTGTGATAAAAAGCTGTCGTACAATACTATTCGTTACTGTACTCCGTGGCGCGATATTCATTGCTTGTACCTAGTTCCCAGGAAGTGTTCTGCGAATAACCTTGATAAAAAATGCTGTGTAGAAAAGCAATGTCATTTTGGATTTCAAATATTCTTATTCAATATTATGGAGTAAAAAAGGCTAAGAATCAGTTTTCCATTTGAGTAGGGTGAGTGGCAGAAACCTTCGCAAAGGAGGCGAAGTGCTTTTGCTTTGCTGCCATTTCGATATGATTGCTTTGCGTAATCCGTAAGCATTCCGGAATAGGCAGCTTTCCAAAACCTCCCTTGGTCTTTTGTTGGTAGCAGGTGCCTGTTTTTTTTCATTACTGTTGTCATGGAGTTCAGCATCCTAGTTGTATCGCTGCTCATGCTGCCCGGCTGTTTTACTATTACTGTTAGGCAATCATCAATACAATGATAGCTGGTTACTGCTGACATTCTCATCCACATGTCAATGTCTTCCAAGCTATTTAGGGATTCATCAAACATGCCAACAATATCAAAAAGGTTGCGGTTTGCCATAACGCCAGATCCGCTTCCAGGAATTATTCCATTATTAAGGAATATGGAATGCAAAATATCTTGTTGCGTTTCTGGGCATGGCCATTTGTTTAGAAAATTATGTTCTGGGTCTTCCACTATGGCGCAAGTAGAACAAAATCCAATGTCAGGGTTGTTTTTCAAGATTTCTACTTGGCGTTCCAGTTTTTTTGGCTTCCAGTAATCATCCGCGTCCAAAAATGCAATATACTCGCCATTTGATTCCTTGATGCCACGGTTTCTGGCATTGGAAAGGCCGCCATTTCGTTGATCGAAGATTCGAACAACCTGTTCATAGTGTTTTAGGATCGATCCGGTATCATCAGTGCTGCCATCATTTATCACCAGAATTTCCTTGTGAGGCCAGGTCTGAGCCAGCGCGCTCTCAACCGCCCTCCGGATGAAAGGAGCGGCGTTGTAGGCGGGAATGATGACGCTGACCAGCGGGCCGGATGATTCAGTCGTCGGCATCATACCCCAGCTCCAGCATCATGGGTCGAATGGTTTCCAGGATACGTTCTATGGCTTCGGGGTTGTTTTTGCGCCATTTCTGTCGTTCCGGCGGTCCGGTGACGATACTGGTGGGCCGGCGGTCCAGGCTTGCGGCGAGTCGTTTCAGCTCCGTGCTGAAGGGAATGTCGAGCCGTTCGAATACATTGCCGAACATCGCCACGGGGTCGGATACCATCTCCTCGTATCGGATCTGGATCCACTGTTCCGGCGGCACCTTCTCCCTGGCATCCAGGGCCAGCCGGTTGGCGCTGATCCACTGGAAGGCGCAAACCTCTTCCAGGCTGGCCGAATTGTATTTACGCCAGCCGGGTGCCAGGAAGAAGTGCCACTCGTCGAATTCTCCGTTGTTGATCGCCACGGGTTCGGGAAAAGGACCGAAGAACTGCGACAGTCCGAACCCTCCATCCACGCGTCCTTTGCGCCAGCCGTCCATCATGGAGCTGATGTTGTCCCTGCCGTCGCGATGGATGAAGACGAATTTCGCCTTTGGAAACAGCTCCAGCAGATAGGGGATGCGCATCACGTTGATGCAGGTCTTGTCCAGAACCTGGCCGCGGCCAAGCCGCTGGTAGAAAAACCGGAACGCGGCGTCCCGATGTTCGGGGCGGGCGTCGGCTTCGGTGGCCGCCTCTGACTCCCAGCCGTTGTTCAACGGTCCGTGTAGAGCGTCCCAGAACTGGGGGATCTCGTAGCCGAAGGAGAGAAGTTGAGGGGCCGCGGCCAGGGTCTCGTAGGTGATGGTGGTGCCGCTGCGGGAGCAGCCCACCACGAATACCGGGTCGGGCATATCCGGTCGGGTGACATCCCACCAGTAGCCTCTTGCGGCCCAACGCAACGCCCGGAGGTTCTTGGCCCGGATTTCGGGATCGAGCAGCTTGCGCAGCTTGGCGGGGTGAAACATTTCAGGCGGATTCCTGCGTCATTTCGTCCATGATCCGGCGAGTGCTCTGCGCCACCGCTTCCCACGAGAACTTTTCCACGGCACGGCGGTGAGCGGCGTCGGCAAGCTCATTCCGGAACTCCGGGTCCTCAAGCAGCCTGGCGATGGCCGTGGCCACCGCTTCAGGACGGGTGCCATCCACCCGCAGGCCGGTTTCTTCCTGGAGCACCGCGGCGCCGGTTCCCCCTGCGTCGCCGGCGATGGAGGTCTTGCCGCAGGCGGCGGCTTCCATGAACACCATGCCGAAACCCTCGTTGTCTCCGTCGATTTCCCGGTTGGGCATGAGGAACAGATCACAGGCATTGTACCAGCGGGGCAGGTCCTCCATGGAGACGTGGCCCAGCAGGTGGACCCGGTCGGTCACCCCCTGTTCCCTTGCCAGGTCGTAGAGGTAATCATGGTCCTCGCCGATGCCGATGATGGCGTAACGTGGCCGGAGCCCTTTTTCCATCAGCAGCGGAAGGGCGCGGATCACCATGTCGAATCCCTTGCGGCGGCTCAGACGGCCCACCGAAAGCAGCAGGTGCTCGCCCTCCGCCAGGCCGATCTGCGCCTTGAGATCGTTGCAGGGCAGTCCCTTGCGGAAGCGGTGCACATCCACGCCCGGAGAGACCAGGGAGATGCGGTTTTCATCGACACCCAGTTTGAGCAGTTCCTGCCGGGTGAATTCACTGTTGGCGATGAGCCGGTCGGCATGAAGGTAGGCGAAGCGCATGGCCTTGCGCTTCCCCGGCTGGATCCAGGTGGTGATCTCTTCTCCGTGAGCGTAGATGAGCAGTTTCTTGCGGAACAGCCGGGCGAGCAGCCACCCTACCAACCCTTCCGGCAACACCCGCCCGCAATGGATTTGGTCGATGGGGTTGCGCCACAAAACGGCCATCCCTCTGCGCAGCAGGTTGAAATACATGGGCAGGGATTCCGGCTTCAGCCAGGGCTTGCGCGCCATGGGAACGCGGTGGATGGTGTTGGCATGCGTTCGATCATGCTCCTTGTCACCTTCCACGGCTGCTGTGATCACATGAATGTTGCGGCCGCCGAGCCTGCGGTAGACTTCGTCGAACCAGACCGCGGTGCCGCCTTTGGTGGGGAGGAATAGCTCGGTGAGGACCAGGATGTTGTGATTGCTTTCCATGACGCGCTCTATTATCGCCCGATCCGATGGCGGATTTCGTGAACTGCCGCTTTTTCCCGGTCAGGCGTGCATTCTGTGCCATGCGGCCTGGATCCGCTGCCAGGGGGGTACGGGACGCCGTTGGCGCAATAACCGGGCAACCTCCCGGGGGTGCAGGAAACGGGTCTCCGGCAGGGTGCGCAGCGTCTCCCGGATCAGGGTGTCCAGGCTGTCCAGCGACGCCTGCGTTCGCCCGCTGGTGAAATTGAAACGGTGGGTTTCCAGCAGGGCCGGTTCCCGCCTCGACCACTTTCTGCCGATTTCCGGCAGCAGTTTCTCCGCAGTGTGCCCCATGGCCGGCTCGAAATAGAGATCCCGTACCAGGGTGGTGAGCCCGGAAGGCAGGCGCCTGCCATTGACCTCCTCTCGATCCGGGGGGGCAAGGTTTCCCTTCTCGTCCCGGCCGGTGTAACGCCTCCCGGGGGTGATGAGCACTTCGACGCCCTGTCGGGCATATTCCCCTTCTACCTCGCTGGTCCAGAGAAAAGTGGGAGGGACCACCACATGGGGAGCGAAGCCGAAACAGCGCCGGAATTCCCGGATCTCTTCGTCAACCGCCGTCTCGACGGCTTTTCCCGACAGGGTACGGGAGGGGAGCCGGCGGGCATCCAGCCAGCGGCTTTGCAACCAGGAAGGCAGTTTCTCGGTATGCCAGGGTTCTTCCGCCAAGGCCTGCGCCAGTGCCGGGTTGCGATCCAGTTCCGCCATGAGATTGTCGGGCCAGTAGTGGGCCAGGCCGTGGAGCTGAAGATAAAAGAGCTTTTCGCGCGCACCCTGTTTCAATACTTCGACAAGGGGGCGAAAATCGGGCTCATGCAGGTAGCGCGCCGCATAGCTCCCGGTTGCCTGGATCGTTGGCATGTCCGGGATGGAGAGCACAACGCCGATGGTCATCACCGGGTGGCGGCCCATTCTGTCGGTATGGCGTTTCAGTACGGAGCGGATCTGCTCCAGTGCCAGGGCGTGGGTTTCCGGCCCCGGCCCCCAGTCGTCACTCTCGATGACCAGCACAGGGTGTTCCAGGGCGGGAGCGAGAATGGTTCTGGCGCGTTTCAGCAGATGTCTCATCGTTGAATCCTTGCGCGGTGCCGGGAGGAGCTCTCCTGTATCGCTGTCCCGGATGCAGTACCATCATACGCGATTGGCCTCCATGAGGCGCCCGGTGGCACAGGTTCTGTGATGAGATTCATTGGCCAGGGAAAAGGAACGGGGGAACTGGGTTTTGCTCATGGAAAACCGGCATAGAAGGGGCCTTGGGGCCATGATGGGGGCCTTTGCCGGCGTCGTGGGTCTCCTTTCCCTGCTGTTTTGGCTTTCCCTGCGATTCCTGGCGCTACCCTATAACGTGGTGGAACTGTTTCACCTGTGGCCGGCGCCGGTATCCGCGGTACTGTTGGCGCTGGTTTTTCTGCTCGTGTTCGCTCCTTCCGCGGGAATGGCGGTTCACCTGCAGAGAGAAGGGCGGCATGGTCTCGCCCGCCTGCTCTCGTTTCTCCTGTTTCATGCGTTTCTGCTCTACCTGGGGCTGCGGATAGCCGTACCGTTGGAAAGCATTCACGATCTCGTGGGGTCGCCGGTGCTCGGCTGGCCGCCGGAGCTGGAGCGGGCGCTTCGTTTCCTGGCGCTCTTCTCCTGGTTCGATCTCATGCTGGTTGGCGGAGCGCTGTTCTGGTTGTCGATTACGCAATATCGCTGGACGACCCTGATACGCCGTTGGCTGCCGGTTTTTCTCCTGGTCTGGCCGCTGGGCTACTGGGTGGTCGTGGAGCAGGCGGCCACGGACAACCTGGTGGAGCTGTTGGTCACCGGCCCCGGCGGCGGCTACGGGCTGCTCCTTTCCGCCTGGATGGGGTTGCTGGCCATGGGTGGCAGCGTGATCGGCACGCGATTGGGGGGGCTGGTACGGAGCTGGAGTGTGGTGCTGCTGTTCCTGGCGCTGTCGGTGGGAGCAGGCTTCCTGGTCATCAACCTGGCCACTGAACAGCAGGTTTTCAAATACGGCCACCATTTTTCCGCGCTCTCTTTCCTGCTGAGCGTGGATCGTCAGCACTATCTGGATGGGTTGGCGCTGGCCAGTCGCTATGTTCTGGCGCATCTGGCCCTGGCCTTCCTCCTGGGGGTGGCCCAGTTTCCCGTCTGGGCCGGGGTGGCAAACTCCCGGGGAGGCCGCCCGGAGCCGGAAAAGCGTTCCTGGCGGCGGTGGAGGTCGCAGCGTCAGATGGGAGAGAGCGCTCCGGTGAGAGGGCAGTCTGGCTCGGCGGGCCTTCCCGGCAGGTTCGATCCGTGGCCCCTGTTGGCCATCGCTTACCTGGCATTCGTGATCTATGGAAGCCTCGTGCCGCTGGAATTTCGACCCCGCAGTCTGGCGCAGGCCTGGGATTCTTTTCTAAAAATCCGTTATCTGAAGCTTGGCATCGGATCCAGGGCGGACTGGGTGGCCAACATCCTGCTCTTCATTCCACTGGCCTTTCTTTGGATGCAGGCCCTGTGCCGCAGCAGGGGATATTGTTTGGCCAAGAGCGTCATTGTCTGGCTGCTGGCGCTGCTGTTGAGCCTGGGTATCGAGTTCACCCAGCAGTTCTTTCCACCCAGGACCGTTTCCCTCAACGACATTCTGGCCGAAGCCATGGGCGCGGGCATCGGGATTCTTTTCTGGTGGTGGAAAGGCGCCGCAGTGGACAGGTGGTTGGCTCGTGTGCGGTTGCTGCACAGTCGCCCGGCGCTGGCGGACTACCTGCTGGGAATCTATGTGGCCGGCCTTTTTCTGTATGGGGTTCTGCCTTTGGATCTCACCATCAGTCCGGTGGAGATCTACCATAAATGGAAAGAAGGGGGTATCAACCTGGTTCCTTTCGCATTCAGACATGCCAATGGCTGGGAGTGGATCTATGCGATAGGCACGGATGTTTTGCAGTGGATGCCTGTCTCTTTTTTGCTGGTCTATTCAGGTAGAGCGGGGCGCTTGCGGGCTTGGACGTTCGTGGTGGGATTGGCGGTGCTGTTGGAAGGGCTGCAGCTGTTCGTCTATTCCCGGGTCACCGATGTCACCGATATCCTGACGGCCATGCTTGGAGGGACGCTGGGCGTGTTTTTCGGGGAACGGTTGCCTGGGAAAAGGAGGGTGGAGACGATTGCCAGGGGAAATCGCTCAACCTGCTTCTGGTGGAGTCTGGGGGCGTTCACGCTTGTGGGTATGTTGTTGCTTGCTGTGTTCTGGTACCCCTATGATTTCGACCTGGACCGGTCATTCCTGCGCAGCCATGTTCGCTCGCTCACACGGGTGCCCTTCTACGCCTATTACTATGGCACGGAGTTTCGTGCGGTCACGGAAGTCCTGCACAAGGTCTTGCTGTTCCTGCCATTGGGTGGAGCAGCGGCCCTGGCATGGCATTGTATTGGGGCAGGGTTGGGGCGAGCATGGATTCGGGGGCTGCTGATTTTTCTGATTATCGCCTTGCCCTTTGTCATCGAACTCGGCCAGGTGGCGCTGCCTTCTAAGGTTCCGAGCAGCACCGATCTGTTTTTTGAGATCCTGGGCGGAGTCTTGGGCGTTGTGATCATCTCTGCATTTTGGCGACTTCCTGGTGCTCCAAGACCCCATGGAACAGCCGGCAATGTGAATATCGTGAGGGATCGGGCCGGCCGGTAGCCAATCAGAGTTTCGAGCTTCTGGTTCGCTTGCCTCCGAGTATCGTTGGTGTTTGTTCTCCGGCGAGCACCACTTCCAGTTTTTCCACTCCGGAGGGTTGTGGGTGGAGCTGTAGGTTGTGCCATCCTTTTGCGAGAAAGAGGGGGACATAAACCATGCCGTAGTCGTTACCCGGCACGGTGCGCTGGAATTTGCGGTCGTCCACCTCGATTTCGATGGTGCCCCTGGTATGGATCGCCAGCTGGTGGAACCCGCGGGTGTCCACCAGGAACTGACCACTGAAGGTGACTTGTTCCAATTTGTCGCCTTTGCTCACCAGCCACTTTAGTTTTCCATTCAGGGCGGGCACTTTCTTCTTTTTTATTTGGAGGTCCCCTTTTTCATTGCTGGTGATGACCCTGGCGAGCAGCCCTTCCTGGCTTTGAAATAGAGAAGATCGAGCCCGGGAATGATGTCCACGGGTAATGGCGAGTATCAGGGGATTGCTGATGACCGTTTCGCCGTCAGGTGTGTCTACCTCTGCCTGAATGGTCACTTTGCCCAAACCCAGAGGCGAGCTGGGCAGGATGGTTTCCCAGGTGTCGTTTTTCGTCGTGAACGAGAGCAGTTCTCGGGTTCCCTGGAGGATGCGTACGCGGCTGCCGGCCGGGGCCATGCCCTCGAGGAAGAACGGCGTGCCGTAAGCGGCTTCCGAAAAAGGTGCTGATAGGGTGGCGATGCGGTTCCCATTTTTCACCTGTATCCAATAGCGACGGCTGCTGCGTCCCTCCCGGGGCGGCGGCTCCACTGCCACCAGATGGATCTCATGGTAGCCATCGGCAACCCGGGTGGTGTCCCAGGTGAGGGATTGTCCTGTGGAAGAACTGGCGACGGCATGGCCATCCACCCAGAGTTCATAGTGGTCGGTGGATTGGCTGCCCGGTCGTTTTTCGTTTAGCTGGATCTGCACCTTGCCACGCCAGGGTTGGTCCGGATCGGGACTGACTAGGCGGAGCCGGGTTGGGTCCGCGTAGGGCTGGGCCAGGGGGTCACCCACCAGGATGTTCTGGTAGGGGGACGCCACCGACATGTACCAGGATTCGCCCAGACTGTAGCCCAGGCCATAGTAGTAATGGATCAATGGCAAAGGGAACTTTTCTGCGAAGGAGTAGGGTTCGACCACGGCTCCGCTGGAGCCGGCTGCGCCGTGGCGCAGGAATTCAGTGAGTTTGGTCTGGGATTCGTTGTCGAAGTCCCCGGCATAGCTGGTGAAGGAGTCTGCATAGGCCCCAGGCAACAGGCGGCTGCCGGAGCGCTTCCAGTTGAAGGTGCGGGTGCCCGCCGCCAGGCCGATGATGTCCCGCCGCTTCTTGGGCAATATGCCATCCTCGCCATCTTTGCCCCGGGTTAGAATGCGGCAGCGATGTCCGATGGATGTCAGCAGGGCGCAGGTCTCGGCGAACCAGGGCTGCCTGGTCTCGGTTCGAACATCACGGTTTTCCATGAGATAGACGGTGCCAGCAGGATGGCTGCCATCGCTTCGTGCGGCGCGGGAGAGATAGTTTTGGATTTCCGGCAGGCTGTTGCCCCTTTGCCCGGTGTAGGCGAGCAGGGCGCTCAGGTAATAGCGGTCGAGGTCGGTGGTACCGGGAATACCACTCCGGGACCAGTGGTAACGATTGCGAAATCCTCGGGGTGATTCGAATCTGCTCCGTGGTGTATCGATGCGCTGCATCAGTTCCCGGAAATCCTCGCGCTTCTTTAGCGACGCAAGCCACTTGTCGTTCCGCAAAACCAAGCTGTTGTTCCATCCGGATTTGTAGGCGGATTCCAGCGCTTCCATCGCAGCCTGCTCTTGACCGGCCATGGCCAACACCTCCGCTTGTAGAACATACAGCTGTGGAATGGTGGTGTACTTTTGCAACAGCTGTTCCACCAGCTTTCTTGCTTGAGAAGGAGCACCTTTCCTCAACAACTTTCGCACACGGTCCCGTTTCTTTCTGGCTTCTCTCGGCAGAAAGCTCTGTTGCCTCCGGACAATGTCCAGTGGCCGGCGGAAATAGTGGTTGGAGACACTCTTGATGAAGTCGGCCCTTCCAGCGAGTACCTCATTGGTGAAAAAAGTCAGGCCTGTGAGAGCGCCGGATTTGCCGATGTAATGATGATCTCGGATACCGTTCTTTTTTAAGACTTTTTGGATGTTCACCGCGAAGGGAAAATCGGCGGAATAGACGATGGTATCGATCTCTCCTTCCAATTCCTCTTTTTTCAGGAAATTCTGAATCGGCTGCAGGATGCGGTTACGGAAACCCTCCATGGAGATGGTTTCCAGGGTTGGAATGTCATGCAGCCAGACCACATGCCGCTGGGGAATAGGGCGAAGCTCCATCCACAAGTTGGCCACGGTAAGGGAGAGCGGGGAGTCGGCGTTCACCGCCAGCAGGGTGGTTTCCGGGCTGGTGCCGGCGCTGCTCCTGGTGAAGGAGCCAAGCAACAGCAGCGCCATTGCAGCAACGGCAATGCGTGAGGTCATGGCTGTTGTTTCGGCGTCGCGATTCCCATGGAATTGCCAGACGGATATCGGCGATGCATCAGCCAGAGGATGAGTAACACACCCATCACATCGAGCGCGATGTCGGTTCCCGAGCCATACCGCCCCGGCACATGCAACTGATGCCACTCATCGAAAAAAGCGTACCCCGTGGAGATGAGGAAGGAAAGGAACAGATTCCAGTTCCGGTTGGGAAGCAGCGGCGACAGGGCCCAGTACCAGGTGGCCGCCAGGCCTCCGAACAGGGGGATGTGGAGCAGGTTCTGTAATTCCGGGGTGGCCCACTGGAGGACTTTTTCCGCCAGGTTCCGGGGCGCGCCGGTGTCGGGAATGGACGACAGCAGATAGATGACGGCCATGTAGGCCAAAGGGAGCAGGAGCCGGGGAAGATGCTTCATGGCGGGTTTGCGCCCGCAATGCGCATTGCCCTGGGTTGTCCTCTTTCCCGCATCCTACAGCATCATTCCCCGGATGGTGAAGTAGAGAAGGGCCGCCATGAAGCCGGAGGCGGGCACGGTGATGATCCAGGCGGCGACGATCTTCATCAGCGCGGAGCGTTTCACCAGCTCCTTGCGGTAGATCTTCTTCAGCCCCTTGCGCTCCTTCTTGGTCAGCTCCGCCTTGGCCTTGTGGCGCTTGAGCTCGGCCAGCATGCGGCCCTTCTCGTTCACCGAGGCGCGACGGAACTCGTTGAGAAAGGCCTCGATCACCTCGTGATCCTCGCCGGCATGGTGGGCCTTGATCTCCTCGATCATGCGCGCGTAGGAGGCCTTGAGAAACTCGCGCAGAAAGCCCACGCCGAAGACCGCTCCCACGGCGATATGGGTGGAGCTCACCGGCAGCCCCAGCTGGGTGGCGACGATCACGGTGATGGCGGCCGCCATGGCGATGGAGAAGGCGCGCATCTGGTCCAGCTCGGTGATCTCCGAGCCCACGGTGCGGATCAGCCTGGGGCCGTAGAGCGCCAGGCCGATGGCGATGCCCAGCGCGCCCACCATCATCACCCAGAGAGGAATGGCCGCCTTCTTGTGCACCCCGCCCTGGATGATGGCGTCGTTGATGGCCGCCAGCGGCCCCACGGCGTTGGCCACGTCGTTGGCGCCATGGGCGAAACTGAGCAGTGCGGCGGCAAAGATCAGGGGCACGGTGAACAGACGGTTCACCGCCTCCTTTTCATTGCTCATGTTCCGGGCCTGGCGGGCCACCAGGGGTTTGACCACCACCAGCACGACCAGGCCCACCAGGAAGCCCAGCCCCAGCGCCGTAGCGAAGTCGGTCTTCCATAGGTGTTTGAGTCCCTTGAGTATGAGGTAGGTGGCGAATGCCCAGCTCATCAGACCTACCAGGATGGGCACCATCTTTTTGGATGCGGCGATCATGTCCGACCGGTAGGTGATGGTGCGCTTGATGAGATAGAGGAAGGCGGCAGCGATGAGCCCTCCCAGCACCGGGGAGATGACCCAACTGGCAGCGATGGTGCCCATCTTGGGCCAGTTGGCGATGCCCAGGCCGCCGGCGGCGATGCCGGCGCCCAGCACGCCGCCGACGATGGAGTGAGTGGTGGAGACCGGCGCCCCCAGCGCCGTGGCGATGTTGAGCCAGATGGCGCCGGCCAGCAGCGCGGCCATCATGAGCCAGATGAAGACGTCGGCATTGTCGATGAGGGCAGGGTCGATGATGCCCTTCTTGATGGTGCCCACCACGTTGCCGCCGGCCACCAGGGCACCCATGGCTTCGAAGATGGCGGCGATGACGATGGCGCCCAGCAGGGTGAGCGCGCGGGAGCCCACTGCGGGTCCCACGTTGTTGGCCACGTCGTTGGCGCCGATGTTCATCGCCATGTAACCGCCGATCATGGCCGCGGCGATGAGCATCAGCCCGTTGTGGATCTCGGTGAAACGCATGCCGGCGTACATCATGATGCCGATGATGAACAGCAGGCCGATTCCCAGGCGGAACAGCTCCGGGCGGCCGTGGCTGGCGGCGCTTTCGATCTGGTCGATGTTCTTGAGTTCCACGGTGGTCGATCCCCCTTCCGGGCCCGGGGTGACAGGCCCCGGTGACGGTTCGCTCTCGAGAAAGGCGGATTCTATCCCAAAAGCCGGGAAAACAGGGTTGCCTTCCGTCAAAAGGAAATGGAATTGGCGCCGACGGCTGTCGTATAGTTGCCGTTCATCGAGTTCAGCCTCAAGCCGGAATGACCGACCGCTACGCAGTCATAGGCAACCCCATCGAACACAGCCTTTCCCCCCGTATCCATCAGGCCTTCGCCCGGCAGACCGGGGAGCCGGTGGAGTACGGGCGCATTCTGGGAGACCTGGAGCATTTCGAAGAGGATGTGCGTCGCTTCTTTGCAGAGGGGGGCAAGGGGCTCAATGTCACCGTGCCCTTCAAGGAGCGCGCATGGAAGCTGGCCCATCGGCTGGGGGAGCGGGCGCGGCGGGCGCGGGCGGTGAACACCCTGGCGCTGGAGCAGGGTGGGACCCTGCTGGGAGAGAACACCGATGGCGTGGGCCTGGTGCGGGACCTGGCGGTGAACCATGGTTTTCGCTTTGCGGGAAAGCGCCTGCTGCTGCTGGGGGCCGGCGGCGCCTCCCGGGGCGTGGCCTGGCCGCTGCTGGAACAGGAGCCGGCGGAGCTGGTGATCGCCAACCGCACCGCCGCCCGGGCGGAATCCCTGGCGCAGGAGATCCGGGAGCAGGGCGGCACGGTGCGGGGCTGCGGCCTGGATGCCCTGGCCGGCCGGCGGTTCGACCTCATCGTCAACGGCACCGCCGCCGGCCTGAAAGGTGAAGTGCCCGCCATTCCCGAGGATTGCCTCGCCCCGGGTGGCTGGGTCTATGACATGATGTATGGAGCCGAGCCCACCGCTTTCGTGCGTTGGGGAGAGGCCCATGGTGCCGAGAAGGCGCTGGACGGACTGGGCATGCTGGTGGAGCAGGCGGCCGAGTCCTTCCGGATCTGGCGCGGCGTGCGGCCGGAAACCGCGCCGGTGATAGCGATGCTGCGAGGTTGATGGGCACGGCCTGGCGGCCTTTGCCCATCCTACGAGGGCCAGGGAGAGAGGATCAAAAACAATAACCGTAGGGTGGGCAAAGCGCAGCGTGCCCGCCGCAATGGGGAATAAACCTCCCTCTCCCTCCGGGAGAGGGTTGGGGTGAGGGGATCAAAAAAGCCACCCCGAACCAAATCAACACCAACGAAAAAAGGAACCAGGAACCATGAACCACAGGAAACCCTTCGGCGCCATCCTCCTTCTCTCCTTGCTGATGCTGGCCATCTCCGGCTGCAGCGAGGGGGACAAGGGCAAGCGCGCCGTGGCCAAATTCCAGCTGTTCGAGCTGGTGCCGGCGGACACTCCCTATGTGGCGGCCAGCAGCCGGCCCCTGCCGGAGGAGCTGAGCAGGCGGATGCTCAAGGCGGCCTCCCTGAAACAGGACAACCGGGCCTTTGGACTCAAGAGCCGTATGGAGGAGGCCACAGACCCCGGTCAGAAACGGATGCTTCGACTGCTCACTGCGGTCAACGAGGAGCTGAACGGAAAGCTCACTCCCGAAGGGCTGGATTCGCTGGGGTTCCCGCTCAACGGCCGCAGCCTCATCTACGGTCTGGGGGTGTTGCCGGTGGCCTGGATCGAGATCAAGGATGCCCAGAGGGTGAACGCCCTGCTGGACCGGGTGGAGCAGCGCGCCGGCGAGCCCTCCAAGCGGCTCAAGCTGGGGCAGACCGACTATCGCCGCTTCGATTTCGGAGAGCTCAGCGGCATCGCCGCGGTGAAGGGCCACTATCTGGTGATCGCCCTGCTTCCGGCAGCGGGCGAGGCGCCGCTGCTGCCGCTGGCGCTGGGGGAACAGAAGCCGGAGAAGTCGCTGGCCGACACCGGCGGGTTCGCCCGTTTCACCGAAAGCCACGGTTTCAAGGGCTATGGCGAGGGTTACCTGGACCTGGTGCGGCTGGTGGACATGTTCCTGGGCGAGGCTTCCGGCACCAACGCCCAGGTCCTGGCCGCGCTGGGCGTGGAGCCCGAGGTGGTCTCTCCCGGTTGCCGCAAGCTCACCAAGTACTTGGTGCAGTCGATGCCCCGTATCAGCTTCGGATACACCGAGGCCAGTGCCCAGGGTTATTCCGCGGAAGCCATCCTGGAGACCACGCCTGTCGTGGGCCAGTGGCTGGAACAGATGGCGTCCGGCGTGCCGGGCCTGGGCAAGAGCAAGGGCGCCACTTTCAGCATCGGGCTTGGGCTGAACCTGCCCAAGGTGCGTGACGGCCTCAAGGCGATGCTGGGGGCCATCCTGGAGCAGGGCAAGGAGTGCGAGGGGGTGGATCGTGAGGAGCTGACCCAGGCCATGCAGTCGGTGGACATGATGCTCAATCCCATGCTGGCCGGGGTGAAGGGCTTCGATCTGGTGCTGGACGAGATCCAGGTGGACCCCAACACCCTGGAGCCCAAGTCGGTGCAGGCGCGCCTGGTGGTGGCGGCCACCGATCCGCGTGGCATCTTCGGCATGGCAGGCATGCTCAATCCGCAGCTGGCCACCCTGCAGATCCCGTCGGATGGCACGCCGGTGGCCCTGCCGCTGAAGCAGGCCCTGCCCACGGCGCCCCCGGGCTGGGTGGCCATCAAGGGCGAAGCGCTGGGCCTGTTTTTCGGTGCCAAGGCGCCGGAAAACGCCGCCGCTCTGCTCTCGGAGCCACCCGCCTCCCCCCATCTGCTGTTCGCGCTGGACTACGACGTGAAGAAGCTGCTGGCGCAGATCGGCCCTTCTTTGGAACACACCATGCAGACCATGCAGGGGGAGGAGGCGGACGATGCCCGGGAGGTTTACGAGGCCATCAAGCAGACCGCTTCACTCTATGACCGCTTCGCCTTCAGCATCTCCGGGGAGAAACAGGGCCTGGTGATGCGAGGTCGGGTGGAGTTTGGCAGGAATGAGTGAGCCGAAGCTGAACGGTGGTGACAACCCCCTGCTGGAGCGGCAGGGGCTGCCCGCCTTCTCCCGTATCCGGCCGGAGCACGTGGAGCCGGCCATCGACACCCTGCTGGCCGAAAACCGCGCCACCGTGGCCCGGCTGCTGGAGGAGGTGGCCGAGCCCGACTGGCACAACTTCATCGAGCCCCTGGAGGAGATGGAGGAGCGGTTGTCGCGCGCCTGGTCGCCGGTCTCCCACCTGCACGCGGTGATGGACAGCGAGCCGCTGCGGGCCGCCTACAACGCCTGCCTGCCCAAGCTGAGCGACTATGCCACCGAGATGGGCCAGAACGAGGCGCTCTTCCGCGCCTACGAGCAGGTGGCGGAGAAGGCAGACCAGCTGCAGCCGCCCCAGCGCAAGCTGCTGGAGCACGCCCTGAGGGATTTCCGCCTCTCCGGGGTGGACCTGCCGCCGGAGAAGAAGGAGCGGTTCCGCCAGCTCTCGGCCGAGCTCTCCGAGCTCACCGCCCGCTTCGAGGAGAACCTGCTGGACGCCACCAACGCCTGGGAGAAGCAGGTCACCGACGAGTCCGAGCTGGCCGGCCTGCCCCAGTCGGCGAGGGATCTGGCCCGCCAGATGGCGGAGCAGAAGGGGCTGGAGGGATGGCTCTTCAACCTGGAGTTTCCCTCCTACTACCCCGTGGTCACCTACGCCGACAACCGCGAACTGCGGCGTGAACTCTACGAGGCCTACGCCACCCGCGCCTCGGACCAGGGGCCCCACGCCGGCCGTTTCGACAACAGCGAGGTGATGGAGCAGATCCTGGCCCGACGCCACGAGCTGGCCCGGCTGCTGGGCTACCACGACTACGCCGAGCGCGCCCTGGCCACCCGCATGGCCCGCTCGCCGGAGGAGGTGCTGGGCTTCCTGCGCGACCTGGCGCGGCGCTCCAGGCCCCAGGCCGAGCGCGAACTGGCCGAACTGCGCGACTACGCCCGCCAGCATCACGGCGTGGAAGTGCTGGAGGCCTGGGACATTCCCTACTACAGCGAGAAGCTGCGCCAGCACCGCTACGCCATCACCCAGGAGGAGCTCAAGCCCTGGTTTCCCGAGACCCGGGTCATCCCCGGCATGTTCGAGGTGATCGGCCGGCTCTTCGGGGTGAAGATCCACCGCAGTGAGGAAGCGGTGGAGGTGTGGCACCCCGACGTGCGCTTCTACGAGATCCGCGACCGCGAATCGGGCGAGCTGCTGGGGCAGTTCTATTTCGACCTCTACGCCCGCCCGCACAAGCGCGGTGGCGCCTGGATGGCCGACTGCCTGTCGCGCATGAAGACCGCCACTCGCGAGCAGATCCCGGTGGCCTTCATGACCTGCAACTTCACCCCGCCGGTGGGCGACAAGCCGGCGCTGCTCACCCACGACGAGGTGCAGACTCTCTTCCACGAGTTCGGCCACGGCCTGCACCACATGCTCACCCGCATCGACTGGCCCTCCATCTCCGGCATCTCCGGCGTCCCCTGGGACGCGGTGGAGCTGCCCTCGCAGCTGATGGAGAACTGGTGCTGGGAGCGCGAGGCGCTGAACCTCGTCTCCGGTCATTGGCAAACGGGCGAGCCGCTGCCGGACGAGCTGTACGAGCGGATGGTGGCGGCGCGCAACTTCCAGTCCGCCATGCAGATGCTGCGCCAGGTGGAGTTCGCCCTGTTCGACTTCCGCATCCACCACGAATATGACCCGGAGAAGGGTGGGCGCATCTACCAGATCCTCGACGAGGTGCGCGAGGAGGTGGCGGTGGTGCGGCCGCCCAAGTGGAACCGTTTCGCTCACGGCTTCTCGCACATCTTCGCTGGCGGATACGCCGCGGGCTACTACAGTTACAAATGGGCCGAGGTGCTCTCCGCCGACGCCTTCTCGCTGTTCGAGGAGAACGGCGTGCTCGATCCCGAGACCGGCCGTCTCTTCCGCGAGACGGTGCTGGAGCAGGGTGGCGGCGCCGATGCCATGGAGCTGTTCATCGCCTTCCGCGGGCGCGAGCCCAGCATCGAGCCGCTGTTGCGCCATTCCGGCATCGAGGGTTGATCTCCCTCTCCCTACGGGAGAGGGTTGGGGTGAGGGGAGAAAAACAATCGAGGGGCAGGGCCTGGCGGCCTTTGCCCATCCCACGATAGAGCGGCGAAACAATAAAACAAAGAGGAGGAGAACCATGCTGCAACCAGGCGACGAGGCACCCGATTTCGAGCTGCCCACCGCCGACATGGAGATGATCCGTCTCGGCGATTTCCGCGGCAGGCGCAACCTGGTGGTCTATTTCTACCCCAAGGACGACACACCGGGCTGCACCCTGGAGGCCACCGACTTCAGCGAGCTGCTGGACGAATTCGAGGCACTGGAGACCACGGTGCTGGGCATCAGCCGGGACACCTGCATCAGCCACGCCGACTTCCGTGACAAGTACGGGCTGCGGGTGGAGCTGGTGGCCGACCCGGACGGCCAGGCCTGCCAGGCCTATGGCGTGATCCAGGAGAAGGAGGTGAACGGGGAGAAGCGCACCGGCGTCCAGCGTTCCACCTTCATCATCGACAAGGAGGGTGTCATTCGCCACGCCCTTTACGGGGTGGCGCCCAAGGGTCACGCCGCCGAGGTGCTGGAGCTGGTGAGGGGGCTTTCCCAGCCGAAGGAGTGAAACAGCGCCTGCCACTGTTCGTCCGGGGGCGCTTCCAGCTCCAGCGTCTCGCCGCTCACCGGATGGGTCACATGCAGGCGCCAGGCGTGGAGCAGCAGCCGCCGTAGCTGGAAGTGGTCGCGGAAGAAGCGGTTGTGCTTGCCGTTGCCCCAGGTGGTGTCGCCGATGATGGGGTGGCTGATCTTCTTGAAGTGCTGGCGGATCTGCTGGTAACGGCCAGTGAGAGGGTGCGCCTCCATCAGTGCATAACGGCTGGTGGGATAGCGGTCCACCGCCACCGGCAGCTCCACCCGGGCCAGGCGGCGGTATTGGGTGACGGCCGGTTTCTTGCGGGCAGGATCTTTCTGCTCGCTGCTGTGCACCGGATGGTCGATGGTCCCGATGGATTCCGGCCAGCCGCGCACCAGTGCCAGGTAGCGCTTTTCCACCCGGCGCTCCTTGAACTGGCGGGCTAGGGCGGAAGCGCTCTCCGGATCCAGCGCCAGCAGCAGCACCCCGCTGGTGGCCCGGTCCAGCCGGTGCACCGGCCACACCCACTGGCCGAGCTGGTCGCGCAGCCCCTGGAGCACAACGGAGCCGTCCCGGCGGCTGGCTGCGGTACGATGCACCAGGGCCCCTGGCGGTTTGTGAATGGCCACCAGCTGGTCGTCTTGGTACAGGATTTCAAACATTTGGGGTGGAAATCACTGCAAAAGGTAATGAGATCACGGAGAACCCAACCATAGGTCGGGCTTCAGCCCGACATCAGCCTGGTACCCTGTCGGGCTGAAGCCCGACCTATAGGGATCGGCTTTAGGGCACCTCGAAAAATTCGAGGTGCCCGTGCGGGATATGGAAGTCCCGCCATTTTCAATCACGCAAGTGATTGAAAATGAAGCAAACCGGAAACCGCGTTTTCGGTTTGCGTGGAGAAAAATTGCCTGGACGGCAATTTTTCGAGATCCCCTTTACGTGATCTGGGGCCTCCGCTTCGGGAGCATTTGCGAAAGCATATTATTCCATGTCCCTGCGAACCCGCATTCTGCTGTTTCTCTTCGTTTTCGCCCTGTTGCCGCTGCTGGGGGCGGTGGCCATCAATCTGCCGCTGGTGCTGGACCGGGTGGAACTCTTCTACCGACAGGCTTTCCTGCAGAACCTGCGCGCCGACTTCCAGGACCTGGACACCCATCTGGCCAGCCGCGACGAGATGCTGCGGCTGCTGGCCAAGCTGCCCGAGCCAGGGGTGGTACTGGGGCAGGATCCGCGGGTGGGGCAGGCGCAGATCGCCCGTGCCCGGTTGAAATATACCGAGTGGATCAACCGCATCCTGCAGGACCAGCTGGATATCGTGGAAATCCTCTTCCTGGGCCGTGACGGCACGCCCAAGTTCTGGCTCTCCCGCGATCCGGAGAACCATCGCTGGCGTCCCACCACCACGCCACCCCATCTGCCTCCCGAGGAACTCATCCAGCAGGTGTTGGCGGCCAAGGCGCCGGTGGTGCTGTTGGCACCGGTTTCCATCGATGAAAAGGCCACCGACCTCTCCCGTGCCGTCACTCTGCAGCTGATGGCGCCCCTGGGCCCTTCCGAAGGCAAGGAAACCTATGGAGCAGTGGCCATGACCCTGGACATCGGCGGCTTGGTGCGGCGTGATGAGCGCACGTTGTGGGTGCACGACGATGGCCGTTATCTCAACGTGCCGGGTATCGTACAGCGCTCCGGCAGTGCCTTCGAGGATTTTCCCGGGCTGAAGGAGAAGTTCGCCGCGCGCAAGATCGTGCTCTGGGAGGGCAAGGATGGTCGCACCGTGATCTGGGTGCCGTTGCTGCGCACCGAGGGGGACAAGCCGCTGTGGGTGGGGCGGCCGGTGCGGGAGGAGCCTTTGATGGCGCTCCGGGATGCGCTCATCTTCCGGGTGAGCGCCATCATTCTGGCGCTGGTGGTGGTCATCTTCCTGGTTTCCACCTGGGTGGCCGGCCGCATGGAGCGCCTGGGCAAGCGGGTGTTCGAGGGGGTGCGCAAGGTGGTGGAGGAGGGCGAGCCGGTGAAGTTCCGATGGAAAGGGAGCGCCGAGCTGCGTCAGCTGGGCGAGAACCTGTCCCGCCTGTCCGAGACCCACGCCCGCAACCTGGCCGAGCTGCAGGATCATGCCCGTGCCCTGGAGGAGAGTAACCGCTACAAGAGCGAGTTCCTGGCCAATGTGAGCCATGAGCTGCGCACCCCGCTCAATTCCATTCTGCTGCTCTCCAAGCTGCTGTTGAAGGAATCCGACGGTCTGAGCCGGGAACAGCAGGAGCAGCTGCGGGTGATCCACGAGGCGAGCGCCGACCTGCGCATGCTCATCGACAACGTGCTGGATCTTTCGCGCATGGAGGCGGGAAGGCTGGAACCCCTCATCGAGGAGGTGGAGCTGCTGCCGCTGCTGGAGGAGATCCACGACCAGCTGGCGCCCCAGTTTCGCGAGAAGGGACTGGCCTTTCGCGTGCGCATCGACGAAAAGGCACCGGTGCGCATCCGCACCGATCCGCACAAGCTGGCGCAGATCCTCAAGAATTTCCTCTCCAACGCGCTCAAGTTCACCGATGAGGGCGAGGTGGTGGTGGAACTGGCCCCGGCGGCGGAACCCCATGCGGTGGCACTGTCGGTGCAGGATACCGGCATCGGCATTCCGCCGGAGAAACAGCAGGCGATCTTCGAGGCCTTCCAGCAGGCCGATGGCTCCACCCGCCGCCGTTTCGGCGGCACCGGCCTGGGCCTGAGCATCAGCCGGGAACTGGCGCAGATCCTGTGCGGAGAGATCCGGGTCCGGAGCCGCCCCGGGGAGGGGTCCCGTTTCACCCTGCTGCTGCCGGCCAATTGCGGCGAGATGCCGGCAGAAGGGGCGATGGAGGAGCCCGGGGCAGAAAAGGCGACCGCCACGCCGCCGCAGCCGGTCTTGGAGGCGGCTGCCCCCCGCGCCGACCTGGCGGGAGCGCATGTGCTGCTGGTGGAATCGGACATCGGCCGGCTGCTGGAGCTGAGTCGCTGGCTGGAGGGGTGGCACCTGCAGGTCACCGCCGCCGAGGACGAGGAGGAGGTGCGGGAGGTGCTGGAGGAGGACGGCATCCAGCTGCTGCTGCTGGCCGAGGGGGTGGTGGACTGGTGTACCATTTCCGTGATGGTGAAAAAACAGGGGGAGGCGCGCCCACGCCTCATCGGCCTGGGCGAGGCAGGTGAGCCGGCAGCGCCCTGCGTGGATGCCGTGCTGCCACGGGAGCCGGAGCCCCGGCAGCTGCTGTCTGTGCTGCAGGCGAACCTGCGCCCGCTGGAGGAGGAGAAGACGAGATGAAACGTTACGCCGGCTTCCGGGTGCTGGCGGTGGACGACAATGCCCACAACCTGTTCACCCTGCGTTCCCTGATCCGCAAGCACATGGACGTGGAGCTGCTGGAGGCCACCAGCGGCCGCCAGGCGCTGGAGATCGCCCGCGCCAACCCGGACATCGATCTCATCATTCTCGATGTGCAGATGCCGGAGATGGACGGCTTCGAGACGGCCCGCATGCTCAAGCTGCACCGCAAGACGCGCGATATTCCCATCATCTTTCTCACCGCCGCCTTCAAGACCGAGGAATTCCAGCAGAAGGGCTACGACGTGGGCGCCGCCGACTATCTGCTCAAGCCCATCGACGACAACCAGCTGCTGAACAAGATCAGCACCTATTTCCGTCTCATCGAGAAGGAGCGGGAGCTCAACCGGATCCTGGAGCAGAAGGTGGCCGAGCGCACCGCCGAGCTGCGCCAGGCCAACCAGCACCTGGAGAACATCATCAACCACATGGGTGAGGCGTTACTGATCCTGGATCCCCAGGGACGCATCAAGAAGGTGAACCCCGCCGCCTGTCGCATGCTGGGCTATTCCGAAGAGGAGCTGGTGGGGATGGGCATCGGCGATGTCTTCGAGGAGGAGGGGCAGGAGCAGGCCAAGGCCTTCATGGGCACCTGGCTGGAGGCGCTCATCCGCACCGGCGCTCTGCGCGACATCGAGGCCGCCTTCATCACCCGCGACGGCAGCCGCCTGCCGATCCTCTTTTCACGCACCGCCATCACCGACGAGAATGGCGAGATTGACGAGATCATCTGCATCGCCAAGAATATGAGCGGCTACCGCCGGGTGGAAGAAGCGGCGCTGGCCCGAGAGGAAGGAGCTTGAGGTTGCCATGAACGACAAGACGGACAGCATCCCGCCGGACGAGGATCCCACCATGACCGCCAACGCCCTGAAGGCCATGGCGCATCCCCTGCGGTGGAAGATTCTCTGCACCCTGGGGGACCGGGAGCTTTCCGTGGGGGAGATCGTGGCCGCCACCGGCACCTCCCAGAGCAACATCTCCCAGCACCTGGAGCAGCTGCGCAACAAGAACATCGTTACCTGCCGCAAGGAGGCGAACCGCATCTACTACCGCATCCGCAACGGCAAGCTGCTGGAGCTCATCGGCACCATGCGTGCCGTGCTCTGCCCCACCAATCTCAACGACCGTTACGACCAGTGACCTCCCCCTCGGGCGCAGCGTAGGATGGGCAAAGGCCGCCAGGCCGTGCCCATCGATTCCTGGCGGGCACGCTTCGCTTTGCCCGCCCTACGGTTGCGTCAGAGCTGGGGTGGATCGAAAAACCCTCACCCCCCTGCCAGCTTCCCCGCGATGAGAAACCCCGCCACATAGGTCCCCACCGCCGATCCCAGAGTACTGAACAGGAACACCAGCAGGGTGCGGGAGACACGGTTCCTCCACCAGCCGGACCAGCGGGTGGTGTCACGGCGCAGGTCGTGGAAGTCCTGTACCCTGGGCTTGCGCAGCCACAGTTCGGCGGCGGCGGTGACCATGCCGGCGCCAATGGTGGGGTTGAGCGAGGTGACCGGGGCGGCCAGGAAGGCGGTGAGCACAGCGAGCGGGTGGGCCAGCGCCAGGGCGGCGCCGATGGCCGAAAGGGTACCGTTGATGAAGACCCAGTTGCCCACCAGCTCCCAGCCCAGCTGCGGACTGCGCTGGAAGCCGATGACGAACCCCAGCACCACCAGTGCCACCACCAGCCAGGGGATCAGCTTGGGCCAGCGGGAAGGGGAAGGGAGCCGTTCCAGCTCGCGGATACGGGCGTCCGGGTCTTCCATGCCCGCCTCCAGGTTGGCCCGCAACCCTTTGAGATGGCCGGCCCCCACCACCGCGAGGATCGCCTCCGGGCCCTTGGCGCGGACCTCCTGCAGCAGCCGGGCCGCCATGTACTCGTCCCGCTCCTCGATGAGCGGTCGGTAGAGATCCTGCCGGTCGTGGGCGAACTCGGCGAAGGTGGTCTCCAGAATGTCGCCCTCCTTGAGCTTTTCGATCTCCTCCTCCTCCACCTGCTCGCGGGAGACCAGGGAGAGCAGCAGCCCGGTGAACAGGGTCCAGCGTTTCCACCAGGAGAGGCTGGCGGCGGTGCGTTTGAGGGTGATGCCGATGTCGCGGTCGATGAGCAGCAGCTTCAGTCCGTGTCGTTCCGCCAGTTCGATGGCGCGGCGCTGCTCCAGCCCGGGCTCGATGCCGAACTGCTCGGCGATGCGCTGCTGGTAGGCGGCCATGGCCAGGCTGGCGACGACCATGGCGGCCCTGCCGCTGCGGATCACCTGGGCCAGGTCCATCTGCGCAATCCGCTCGGGGGCCACCAGCGCCTGATAGCGGCTGGGGCAGAGCTCCACCGCCACCGCCTGGAATTCCCCGCTCTCGATGAGCTGGGCCACCCGATCCGCGCTGGTCCGGGAGACGTGGGCGGTGCCGAGCAGCAGCACCCGGCTGCCGCCGATGCGCAGTGCCGCCTCGGGCTGTGAGGGGTCGGACTGGGACATGGATTCTTCCGTTGCCTGGTTCAGGAGGAGTTGGTCGTTGCGGCCTGCTCGTCGATCTGGTCGAGCAGTTGGTTCAGCTGGCGGACGCGCGGGTCGTCACTGCGCAGGTTGGCTGATTTGCGCAGGTAGCGCCGGGCGCGGGCAGTATAGCCCACATCCCAGCCGGTCTGCTGCATCCACTGCACCATGGCCTGGGCGGTGTAGAGGTTGGCAAGGAAGCTGTCCGGCAGGGCGCGGGCCACCTGCTCCAGGTGCCAGATCGCCTTTTCGGTGGCCTCCTGCGCCAGGCTCTTCCGCCCGGCGGCGTAGTGCTCCCGCAGCTCGGGCTGGCGGGCGATGGCGGCCAGCTCGGCGCGGTCGCTCTCGGAGGTGGGCTCTCGCAGCTGCCTGAACAAACGGCGCAGGCCGCCGCCCTCCTCCAGCAGTTCCAGGGGCGGCGGCAGACTGGTCGCTTCCACCGGGCGGCGGTTGCGGCGCTGGCTCACGGCATAGAGGGGCGGGATCAGGAAGAGCGTGAGCAGGGTGGAGAAACCCAGTCCCCAGACGATGGCGGTGGCCACCGGTGCCCACAGCAGCGACTTGCCGCCCCAACCTGCCGCCAGGGAGAAGAGCCCGGCAATGGTGGTGAGGGAGGTGATGAGGATGGGCAGCAGCCGACGCCGGGCGGCGAAGACGATGGCCGGGGCCAGCCGATGGCTGCGTGCCAGGTTGGCGTTGGCGGTGGAGATGAGCACGATGGCGTCGTTGGCGGCGATACCGGCCAGGGCGATGACACCATAGAGAGTGACCAGGCTGAGGGGGATGCCGCTCAGCAGCAGCCCGATCACCACGCCGGTGAAGGCCATGGGAACGGTGGTGATGATGAGCAGCGGCTGCAGGTAACTGCGGAACTGGGTGCCGAGGATCATGTAGATCAGCCCCACGCCCAGCAGGAACAGGCGTCCCATGCTGTTCAGGCTTTCCTTGATGTCGTCCAGCTCGCCGGAGAAGTCGAGGGTCACCCCGGGGTAGTCGGTGGCGATCTGTTGCCACAGCTCGCGGATGCGGCGGTTCGCGCCCACGGTGTCGATCCGGTCGCTGTCCAGGTCGGCAGTGACAGTAAGGGCACGGCGGAAGTCCTGGTGGCGGATGGTCCCTTCGGCCGGCTCGGTGCGGTATTTCACCAGCTCTCCCAGGGGAATGTCGCTTCCGTCCGGTAGTCCCACTGGGTAGGCGAGAAAGGACTTCACATCCTGGAGGTTTCTCGGCAGCGCCTTCACCCGCACGTCCCAGCTCTCACCCTTGTGGCGCAGGCTGGCCACCACCAGGCCGTCCACGTAGAGCGCCAGCGCCCGGGAGATCTCCGCCGGATTGAGCCCGCTGCGCTGCACGGCGTCGGCGTCCAGTTGCAGCGAGAGGCGGGTACCGGCCTGCACGTCGTCGGTGTCGATGTCACGGATGCCGGGGATGGAGGCCATCAGCTGTTCCAGCCGGGCCGCTGCGGCCCGCAGCTGGCCGATGTCGTCGCCACGCACCTTGACGCTCACCGGCGCTTCGCTGGGGGGGCCGGTCTTGCGCCGCAGGAAGGAGATGCTGCTGGGTCCGGGTAGGTCCTTCAATGCCTCCCGGATGCGCTGGATCACCGCCTCAACCTCCAGATGGTGACCGTCGGCGGGGGGCAGGCTCACCATGATCTGCCCCAGGTTGGGGCTCAGGTAGGGCTCTTTTTCGGTGAGCTGCATGCCGGCCATGGTGGTGAGGTTGTCGATCTCCCCTTCGGGCACCGCTTGTCGGATTCGCCGCACCATGCGTTGCAGGGTGTCATGGGTCTCCGACAGCGCGGTGTCCGGCGGCATGTCCAGATTGACGTAGAAATAGCGGAACAGGTCGTTGGCGAAGAAGTTCACCTTCACCGCGCCACCCACCACTGCGGCCACGCTGAGCAGCATGAGCAGTACTCCCGCCGTGATGGCCAGGCCGGGGCGTCGCATCACCTTCAGAAGCAGGCGGCCGTAGCCATGGCGCAGCCGGCGGGTGAACCGGTCCCGCCAGCGTTGCACCCTGCCCGGCCGGGTGGGATCCACCCTGGATTCCACCGCGTGGGCGGGAAGCAGCCAGAAGGATTCCACCAGGCTCACCAGCAGCGCCACCGATACCACCAGCGGCAGCACCCGCATGAACTGTCCCAGCACGCCGCCCATCAGCATCAGCGGCAGGAAGGCGGCCATGGTGGTGAGGGTGGCGGCGGTCACCGGCACCCACATCTGGCGCACCGCCGCCACCGCTCCCTGCAGGCGTGTCATGCCCCGCTTCAGATTGGTGTAGATCGCCTCCACCACCACCACGGCGTCGTCCACCAGCATGCCCAGCACGATGACCACCCCCAGCAACACGGTGACATTGAGTGTCTCGCCCAAGACGTCCAGCAGCCAGAAGGTGCCGGCCAGGGAGAAGACCAGTCCCATGCCGGTGAACAGGGCGATCTTCCAGCCGAGGAACAGAGCCACCATGGACATCACCAGCAGCAGGCCGATGAGGGCGTTGTTCTCCATCACCTGGATGGCCCGACGGGTGGCGGTGGTCTGATCGTGGGCCAGGGAAAGGTGGACACCCAGCTTTTCCAGCCGGGGGTTGTGGGCCGCGATATAGTCCTTCAGTCGCTGCAGCAGCTCCAGGTTGTTGGCCTTCTCCCCCTTGAAGACCGACAACATCACTGCGGGCCGTCCTTCATGGCTCACCAGTTGTTCCGCCTTTTCCCTGCCCTGGCGGACGCGGGCCACGCTGCGCAGGGGAACCTCCTGTTCCAACGCCACCAGGGGCAGCCCCTCCAGGTACCCTGGGTCTGGGCTGGTGCCCTGTTGCCGCACCAGCCATTCCCGGCCGCTGAGTTTCAGCCGTCCCAGGGCCTGGTCGCGGAAGTAGGCACGCACCGTGTCGGCCAGGGCACCGGGAGAGATGCCCAGACCGATGAGCGCTTCGGGCTCGAACTCCACCAGCAGCTCGGGATCGTGCAGCCCCCAGGCGTCCACCCGGTCCACCCCGCTCAACCGTTGCAGGTCCTTGCGCGTCTGGTGGGCCGCCTTGCGCAGCTCCTCGTTGTCGTCCAGGCCGGAGACACTCACCACCGCAGTGGGAAAGACGTTGGCGCTGGTGACCTCGATGACGTAGGGGGTAGTGGCGTCTTCCGGCAGCTGGTCCTCGATGCGCTGGATGGCGCGTCGCACCTCCTGCAGGCGCTTGTCGAAGGTGCGTGGCGGCAGCTCCTCGAACCGGATGACGATGTTGGAGGCGCCGTAGCGGCTGGTGCTGGAGACGAAGCGGATGTCGCTCACCCGGGCGAGTTCGGTCTCCAGCAGGTCGGTGACCTTCTTCTCCACGTCCTGCGCCGAGGCTCCGGGCCAGCCGGTCCAGATCACCACCCAGTTGAAGTCCACCGAGGGATCCTGCTCCCGCGGCATGCTGCTGTAGCTGTACCACCCGGCGACGATCACCAGCAGAAAGGTGAGGTTCACCAGGATGGGGTTTTCCAGCAGCTTGCGGTACATCAGGGTTCGACCACCTTGACTGTGTCACCCGCCTGAACGCTGAAACGGCCGGCATCGATGACCAGGGTTTCGGGGGGCAGGTCCACGGCGGCCGGAAGCCCCTGGACCGCGTCCGGCAGGGGATGGAACCTGGCCTTGCCCTGTTCTGCGACGAAAAGTCCCAGCTGCCCCTGACGCTGTACCAGGTAACGGGCAGGAACCTGCGGCTCGGCCTCTTCCCAGTAGAGACGACCGGCGGCGCCGGGAGGGGCGGACCGGTCCTGGAAAATGAAGCGCACCTCCTGGCTGTGCACCCTTTTCTTCAGCATGGGGATCACGGCGCGCAGGCGCAGAGGATAATGGTGGTCGCCCATGCGGAACTCCAGCCTGCGGGCCTGCCGCATGGCCTCCAGGTCCTGCCGCTGCACCAGGGCGCTCACCTCCAAATGGGTCAGGTCCACCAGGCGCAGGATGGGGGTGCCGACGGTGGCATAATCGCCCTGACTGGCACGGCGCTCCACCACCACGGCGTCGAAGGGCGCGGTGACTCTGCAGCGCGCCTCGCGCCAACGGGCCTCCTCCAGGTCCGCTTCGCGTACGTTGACCTCGGCCGCCAAGCGGTTGGACTCTGCGCTCCGCTGGTTGTACTCATCGGAGGAGATGTTGCGCGATTTCACCAGCTTCTGTGCATCCTCGACCCGCTTGCGGGCGTACCGGAAGCGGGCCCGGGCCGCTTCCAGGGCCGCCTCGGCCCTCTTGCGGGCGATCCGGTAGGTGGTGCAGTCCAGGCGGGCGAGGAGGTCGCCTGCACGGACCTCGTCCCCCGGGCGTCTGGCGACAGTCTCCACTTTGGCGGCGATCTCGGCACTGATGAGGGCGTCGTTCAGACTCACCACATTGGCGGGGGCTTCGCGGGCCGGATGAAACAGCAGCTTGCCCAGGGGCACCACGGTCACCGGGACCGGTTCCCCCCGGGCCGGGGAAAGGAAACAGCCGAGAGCCGCAACGAGGAACAGGGCGGCCAGGTCGCGTCGGTTCATCCTGGATCGATCCTTGCAGAAGTACTCCCGCTCACTATAAACCAACCCGATCGATGGAATATCCCGCCCACTTCACGTTCTGCGGTGCGGGCGGGGATTTCCAATGTCGCCGGCAGCGGGGATAATAGCCAGTACGCATTGTTTCACCGGGATATCGCCTTGTACCGACCGCTCGCCGATCCCTGGAACCCTGGTGGTCGTCTGCTGCTGGCCGCCGCCCTGCTGCTGATCGCCGCATGCTCCAGCCTGGAGCATGCCAGCTCCAGCAAGAAACTGCAGTTGCAACTGCAGAGCTATGACCACGCCGTGCGCTGGGGCGACCTGGAGGAGATGTATGCCTTCGTCAAGCCCGGGGACGAGCCCCTGGCGGTGCCCAGGGGGCTGGAGAATATCCGGGTCACCGACTACGAGCCCCTCACCACCATCACAGAGGAGCCGGACAAGCGGATCCGGCGGCGGGTGAGGATCGAGTACCTGCACCGGGACCGGCAGGTGGTGAAGAAGCTGGTCGACGACCAGGTCTGGGAGTTCGACGAAGCGTCGAAACAGTGGTTTCGCACCAATCCGCCGCCAGAGTTCCGTTGATGCGGCGGGTTCCCTTCAGCGAGCTGCCGGGACGGCATGAGCGCCATTTCCGCCGGCGTATGCATCCGCTCTTCCCACGGCCGGTGGGAGAGTTCACCGATGACGATCTGTTGGAGGTGCAGCGGCTCGATCACGAGGAGTTGCTTGCCTATCTCAGGTCGCTGAGAGAGCTGGTTCAGCGCGCCGCCTCCCTGCGTCCCAGCGAGGAGACCCAGGTGGTGCTGGATCTCAAGGCGGAGCTGGAAAAGCACTACGAGGAGGCCTGTGGTCTGGCCGACGCCCAGGGCAACAACAAGGAGGCGATCCGGCATCTCATCGAGGTGATCATGCGCACCATTCGCCAGTCGGCGGCGGGGGATCCCCTGGCGGAACAGGAGCTGGCACAGGAAGAGGAGGCGCGCCGGCTCCATTTCCAGTTGCTGGAGTTTCCCCTGGTGGCGGACCTGCTCCACCCTGATACATTGATCCAGCCCGACGAGCTGGCGGCGGTGCTGCTCACCGATCCCCAGGAAGAGGTGGAGGCGGCTATCGGCCTGTTCGACCAGGATCAGCTGGAAACGCTCGCCCGGCAGGCGCGGGACCTGGTTGTACGAGCGCAGGCCGGGGTGGACGATGAGGTGCGTGAGCGCCTCGCCTGGCTGGAAGCCAGAGCCGCCGGTGGGAAATCGTCCGGTTGAGCACGCTCGGTTCCGATTCGGGAAGGAGCGGCCGTGCCGATCTGGATCTGACGCGGCCAGCTTTCGTTTCCATCATCAGCGGGGTTTTCCGGCATGAACTACAAGGATCTGCGTGATTTCCTCTCCCTCCTGGAAACGCGGGGAGAGCTGAAACGTGTCAGCGTGGAGGTGGATCCCCAGCTGGAGATGACCGAGATCAGCGACCGGGTGCTGCGCGCCGGCGGCCCCGCCCTGCTGTTCGAAAAGCCCAAGGGTCACCACATTCCCGTGCTCACCAACCTTTTTGGAACACCCCAGCGGGTGGCGCTTGGCATGGGTGAGGAAAAGGTCACCGCCCTGCGCGAGGTGGGCAGGTTGCTGGCGGCACTCAAGGAACCCGATCCGCCGCGTGGCATGAAGGACGCCTTCGACAAGCTGCCTCTCTACCGCAAGGTGCTGGATATGGCGCCCAAGGAGCGGCGCAGCGCCCCCTGCCAGGAGGTGGTGCTGGAGGGCGACCAGGTGGACCTGTCGCGGATCCCGGTGCAGACCTGCTGGCCGGAGGATGCCGGCCCACTCATCACCTGGGGATTGGTGATCACCCGCGGCCCGGAGAAGCCGCGCCAGAACCTCGGCATCTACCGCATGCAGGTGATCGGCCGCAACCGCGTCATCATGCGCTGGCTGGCCCACCGCGGCGGGGCACTGGACTTCCGCGACTGGCAGCAGAAGCACCCTGGCGAGCCCTTTCCCGTGTCTGTGGCCCTGGGCGCCGATCCGGCCACCATCCTGGCGGCGGTTACGCCGGTGCCCGACACGCTTTCGGAGTACGCTTTCGCCGGCCTGCTGCGCGGCTCGCGCACCGAGGTGACCCGCAGCCTGGGCAACCACCTCCAGGTGCCGGCCGGCGCCGAGTTCGTCCTCGAAGGGGTGATCCATCCCGGCGACACCGCGCCGGAAGGTCCCTTCGGCGACCACACCGGCTACTACAACGAGGTGGAGGAGTTCCCGGTCTTCACCATCCAGCGCATCACCCATCGGCGCGAGCCCATCTACCACAGTACCTACACCGGCCGCCCCCCCGACGAGCCGGCCATCCTCGGCGTGGCCCTCAACGAGGTTTTCGTGCCCATCCTGCAGAAGCAGTTTCCCGAGATCACCGACTTCTACCTCCCCCCCGAGGGTTGCTCCTACCGCCTGGCGGTGGTGAGCATGAAGAAGCAGTATCCCGGCCATGCCAAGCGGGTGATGTTCGGCGTCTGGTCCTTCCTGCGCCAGTTCATGTACACCAAGTTCGTCATCGTCACCGACGACGACGTCAACGTGCGCGACTGGAACGACGTCATCTGGGCCATCACCACCCGCATGGACCCGGCGCGCGACACCGTGCTGGTGGAGAACACCCCCATCGACTATCTCGATTTCGCCTCGCCGGTGTCGGGGCTGGGCTCCAAGATGGGACTGGACGCCACCTCCAAGTGGCCGGGCGAGACCAGCCGAGAGTGGGGCCGCCCCATCACCCGCGATCCGGAAGTGGTGAGGCGGGTGGACGAGATGTGGAAGGAGCTGGGGCTCGATTGACGCGGAACAAGAAAGAGAACCGGCATACCTCCGTCTGCTGAAATCGCGGTTTTTCTCGACCCGTGGCATTGCATAGGCCCATGAATTCCGGGTTGTTGCCGGGCTGAGCTCCGTCCTACACTGCCTCCATGTCCGGACACCCGCCCCTCACCGCCGAGGAGATCGGCCGTCACCTGGACGATTTCCTCGAGGTGGAGTTCTCCTTCCTCCACACCGAGGAGATCGCCGCCGGCCTGGCGCGCTTGCCGCGTGACCGGCAGCAGTTCGTGCTGCAGTGGACCCGCCGTGTGGCCACCACCA
>JALXAM010000045.1:0-2754 GCA_026992075.1 Sedimenticola sp.
TCCCTTGAGGCGGATGAGCATCCCCTCCGCCACCACGATGGCGTTGTCCACCAGCATCCCCAGGGCGATGACCAGCGCACCCAGGGAGATGCGTTGCAGCTCGATGCCATAGAGCTGCATGATGAACAGGGTGCCCGCCACCGTGATGAGCAGCACGGCGCCGATGATGAGCCCCGAGGTGAGCCCCATGAAGAGCAGCAGCACGATGATGACGATGGCGATGGCCTGACCCACGCTGACGATGAAGCCCCATACCGAATTGTCCACCTCGTCGGGCTGGCTGTAGATGATGTCGAGATCCATGCCCACGGGCACAAGCGCCTGGAGCTGCTGGAACCGCTCCCTCAACGCTTCTCCCACGGCGATGACGTTCTCGCCGGAACGCATGGAGATACCGATGGTGAGCGCCGGCCGGCCATTGAAGTAGATGAGCTTGTCCGGCACCTCCTGGTAAAGGCGGTGGATCCTGGCGATGTCCTTCAGGTAGACCAGCTTCTTTCCATCGGAGGCGAGCAGCACATCGCCAATGGCCTTCACCGATGTGAATTCGCCCGTGGGCTGGATGCGGATGTAGTCATCCCCAACCCGCACCTTGCCGGCATCCGCCACCACGTTCTGCGACTTGAGCACTGAGGCGATGCGTTCCATGGGAATACCCAGCTCGCCCAGCTTCTGGCGGGACATCTCGAGGTAAACCACCTCGGGCTGGACGCCTCCGATGACCACCTTGCGCACGCCGGGCACCAGCACCAGTTGTTTTTTCAGGTCATCGGCCACGTCCTTGAGGTCACGGTAGGTGTAGCCCTGGCCGTGCAGCGCCAGGTAGACACCGAAAACGTCGGCGAAGTCGTCCACCACGATGGGACTCACCCCCGGCGGCAGCTTGTGTTTCATGTCGGCGATCTTGCGCCGCAGCTCGTCGTAGATGTCGGGAAAATCCTCGGCACTGTATTCGTCCTTGAATTCCAGGGTGATATCCGACATACCGGGGCGGGAGATGGACATCTTGATGCGCTTGAGCTGCCCCATGAGCTGTACCGCATCCTCGAGGTGATAGGTCACCTCGTCCTGCACCTCCTGCGCCGTGGCGCCCGGATAGTAAGTGATGATCTTGGCCTGCTTGATGGTGAAATTGGGGTCCTCCAGTTTGCCCATGCGATCGAAGCCGTAGATTCCGCCGCCCACCATGATGATGATGAGCAGCCAGGCGACGACCGGGCGCCGAACCGAGTATTCGCCAATGTTCATTTGCCCGACTCTCCCTCCTTGGCGGCAGCCGTCCCAACGGCCGCTGCGGGCGGTGCATCACAGCGACCCATCAGCATGATCTTCAGGTCATCCATGCGCGGTTCCGCCTGCTCCACCTCGGGCAGCAGGCGCACTTTCATCCCTTCGGCAAGATAGGAGGTGCCGGCGGTGACCACGCGCATACCGGTCTCCACCCCTTCCAGCACCTCGATCCGGCTGCCGGTGAGCTCACCCACCTTCACCTTCCTGGCATGAACGGTGCCGCTCTTTTCATCCACCACCCAGACGATGGGGTTCAGCGCGGCATCGGCGGTGACCGCGGCGAGCGGAAGCAGCGTACCCCGACCAATCCGCTGTGCCTTGCTCAGGTCCACGGTGACCGTGGCAGTCATGCCCGGCAGCACGGTGAACTCGGTGGGCTTGGACATGGTGAAGGTGACCTGGAAGGTCTGGGTCTGGGGGTCGGCGCGGGTGGAGGCCTCCAGGAAACGGAGCTCGAATCTCCTCTCGGGCACCCCTTCGAAGGAGGCCCACACTTCGATGGGACGGCGCCCGGAACCACTCTCCAGGGAGAGGATGATGTTCTCCGGCACATCGAAGATCACCTTCAGGGAAGAGGTGTCGCTCAGCGCCAGCACCGGCTGGTTGGGCTTCACCTCCTCGAACTGCTCCACGTAACGCTTGGCCACGGTGCCGGAGAAGGGCGCGTGCAGCTCAGTATAGGCCAGGTCCTGCTCGGCCGCCTGCAGCGCCGCCCTGGCGCTCTTGAAGGCCGCTTCGAGCTTGTCGTAGTCGGTGCGCGAGATGTAGCCGTCCTTGATCAGCTTCTTCGCCCGTTCGAAGTCCTGCTTTGCGCGCTGAAAGGTGGCGCGGCGGTCGTTGACCACGATCCGGTAGTCGGTGTCGTCCAGCTTCGCCAGCAGGTCGTTTTGTTTCACCTCCTGGCCCTCGACCACCAGGATCTCCTTTACCTTGCCGGGCACGCGGAAGGCGAGATCGGCCTTGTTCAGCGAGTCGATGCGGGCGGGAAACTGGCGCACGCCACCGGTCGAGGCGGCCTCGACCAGCATGGTCTTCACCGGTCGCACCGGTGGTTCTCCCGCCGGTTCCCGAGGTTTTTCGCAACCACCCAGGAGCAGGCTGAGGGCCGCCCCGAAGACCAGGACAAGGAATGGAAATCTCATGGCGGAAATTCTCCCTTTTTCACAATGACAGCCGCGGGAAATGCGTCTCCCCGGGAGCTGGCGTGCGGATCAGCTGTATACGGGGATACCTGGGCTTCCGTCGCCGCTCCAATTTCTTCAGATTCATGCGCCCGGATCCATATACGGCCCACAGCGGGGACTGGCCGGGAAGCTTAACACAAGGGCAACGGCGGAAAGCGCGCGCTTCCCGACGATGCCGTGAAAAGACAATCGCGAAGGGAGGGGGAAATTGGAGCGGGTGATGGGAATCGAACCCACGTCATCAGCTTGGGAAGCTGAGGTTCTACCATTGAACTACACC
>JALXAM010000045.1:2764-5315 GCA_026992075.1 Sedimenticola sp.
CGCATTATACCCGAACCTCACTGCGCCGGGCCGTCGGAATACATGGCCTCCACCTCGCCGGCGAAGCGCTCCAGCACCTTGGGCCGCTTCACCTTCAGGGTGGGGGTGATGAGCCCCTCCTCGATGCTCCAGGGCTCCAGCGACAGGTGCACCTTGCGGATCTTGGCGTAGCCGGGAAAGTCCTTCAGTGCCTGCTGGATGCGCTTGAGCACCCGGCCGTGGACCATCTTGGAAGAGAGGCTCGCCGGGTCCTCCGGGTCGAGCTCCAGTTCGGCCGCCAGCTCCCGCCACCGGTCGGGGTTGAGCACCAGCAGTGCCGTGAGATAGGGACGCCCCTCACCCACCACCATCACCTGCTCCACCAGGGGGTCCAGGGCGATGGCCAGCTCCATGTCGGCGGGCGGGATCTTCTCCCCGTTGGAGAGCACCAGGATGTCCTTGATGCGACCGGTGATAAAGATATGACCCGCCTCACCGATGCGTGCCTGGTCACCGGTGTGCAGCCAGCCGTCGGGATCGATGGTCTCGGTGGTGGCCTTGTGGTTGTTCCAGTAGCCCAGCATGACGCCGGGGCCGCGCACCAGCAGTTCGTCGTTCTCGCCGATCCGCACCTCGGTGCCGCGGATGGGCAGGCCCACACTCTCCGGAACATTGTTCTCCAGCGGGTTGACGCTGATCACCGGGCTGGTCTCGGTGAGACCGTAGCCCTGCACGATGGGGATGCCCAGGCCGATGAAGACCTGCGCGATCTCGGGCGACAGGGGTGCACCACCGCTCACCGCCAGCCGCAGTTGGCCACCCAGCTTCGCCACCACGTTGCGCGCCACCAGCCGCTCCAGCAACGGCCACAACAGCAGCCTCGGCGACCAGCCAGCGCGACCCTGCTGGTATTCGAAGCGGCTCCAGCCCACTCCCACCGCCAAGTCGAAGAGACGGCGCGCCAGGGGCGACTTTTTCTTCAGCTGGTCCTGGATGCGGCCGTACACCTTCTCGAAGATGCGTGGCACGGCAATGATGGCGGTGGGCCGCACCTTCATCAGGTCGTCGCCCAGCTGCGCCACCGAGCGGGAGAAGGCCACCGCCGCGCCCGCCATCATGGGCAGGTAGTAGCCGGCGGTCCGCTCCAGGGTGTGAGAGAGGGGCAGAAAAGAGAGGAACTTGTCCTCCTCGTAACAGTCGAGCACCGTGAGGCTGCCGTGGGCCACCGAGAGCATGTTGTGGTGGCTCAGCATCACCCCCTTGGGCCGGCCGGTGGTGCCCGAGGTGTAGACGATGGAGGCCAGCTCGTGGGGGTCGGCCTCCCTGCGCACCGTGAGCTCGCCCCCCGATTCCGGCAGCCAACGGGAGACCCGCACCACGCGGTCATCGTTGCGCTCGCACTTCTCCGCCTCCTTGCTGTCGTCCAGCAGCAGCACCCGCTGCAGCGGCCCGTCCCCCTCTTCCGGCAGGCAGGGCACCAGGCGCTTCCAGCGGCCGGCGTCCTGCACCAGCATTGCCTTCACCCCCGCCTCGTCGAGAATGTAGGCGATGTTGTCGGGCCGGTCGTCGGTGTAGAGGGGCACGGTGACCAGCCCCAGGCTGAGCGCCGCCTGGTCCCACATGAGCCACTCGGGGCAGTTGCGCAGCAGCACCGCCACCCGGTCTCCGGGCTTGAGATCCTCCTGCGCCAGCGCCCGCCGCCAGCGGGCCACGGCGTCGGCCATCTCCCGCCAGGTGAGGCTGTGCCACTGCTTGTCGGCACGCTCGAAGTACTGGTAGGCCAGCCCGTCGGGAGAACGGTGCACGCGCCGCACGAGCAGGCCGTCCAGAGTGTGGGCCTCCTCCACGGAGATGAGGTTTTCGTGGAACTGTTTCATGCTGGAATCGGCCTGGAAGATGGGCGAACTGGGCAAGAGTTTAGTGTAAAATTACCGTAGAAATCACCCCTTGCGAGAATCCGATGCAGATCCAGGTGAACGGTGAACCCCGGGAGGTGGCCGAAGGAGCAACCCTGTCGTCGCTCGTGGCCGACCTGCGCCTGGAGGGCAGCCGCTACGCCATCGAAGTGAACGAGGAGCTGGTCCCCCGCAGCGAACACGCCCGCCACCGCCTGCAGGAGGGTGACCGCGTGGAGGTGGTGCAGGCCATCGGGGGCGGCTGATGGAGGTGGTCCTGCAGTCGGTGATCACCTGCCCCGAGTGCGGCCTCTCGAAGGAAGAGACCATGCCCACCGACGCCTGCCAGTGGTACTACGAGTGCACCGGCTGCGGCACCCTGCTGAAGCCAAGACCGGGGGACTGCTGCGTCTTCTGCTCCTACGGGAGCCTTCCCTGTCCGCCGGTGCAGCTGGAGGGCAAGGGAGCCTGTTGCAGGTAGGATCCGCGTCTCCGCCGCGAATGGCCGGACCACCTCCGCTCCTGCCCTTTGCCGTTTTCAGATAGAATTTCGTTCCCCTTACCCCCGAGGCAGTTTTTCAAATGAGCGAACCCCAGGACACCTTCACCATCGCCGGCCGTGCATTCACTTCCCGCCTGCTGGTGGGCACCGGCAAGTACAGGGACATGGAAGAGAC
>JALXAM010000046.1 GCA_026992075.1 Sedimenticola sp.
GTGGCTCCCTCTCCCCCAGGGAGAGGGTTGGGGTGAGGGAAGGAAAAACACCATGAACGACGAGGAACTGCTCCAGTACAGCCGCCAGATCATGCTCCCCCAGATCGACCTGGAGGGGCAGCAGCGGCTGCTCGACTCGCGGGCGCTCATCATCGGCCTGGGGGGGCTGGGCGCGCCGGCGGCCCTCTACCTGGCCGCCGCCGGCGTGGGCGAGCTGGTGCTGGTGGATTTCGATGAGGTGGACCTGACCAACCTCCAGCGCCAGATCGTCCACGGCCACGAGGCCATCGGCACCCCCAAGGTCCACTCGGCGCAGCAGACCCTGAGCCGGATCAACCCCCGCTGCCGCACCCTGCCGGTCCACGGGCGGCTGGAAGGCGAGGGGCTGGAGGAGGCGGTGGCCGAAGCCGACGTGGTGCTCGACTGCAGCGACAACTTCGCCACCCGCTTCGCCATCAACCGCGCCTGCGTGCGCCAGGGCAAACCCCTGGTCTCCGGCTCGGCCATCCGCTGGGAGGGCCAGGTGGCGGTTTTCAACGACCATCCCGAGGCGCCCTGCTACCACTGTCTCTACGGCGACAGCGGCGAGCTCGACGCCAGTTGTGCCGCCAACGGCGTGGTCGCCCCCGTGGTGGGCATCATCGGCTCCATCCAGGCCACCGAGGCGATCAAGCTGCTGGTGGGCACCGGCGAACCCCTAAGCGGCCGCCTGCTGTTGCTCGACGCACTGGCGATGGAACTCCGTACCCTGAAGCTGCGGCCCGATCCCGGCTGTCCGGTCTGCGGGGACTGAACATGCCGCCTTTCGACCGTCACCGCGTGGAACAGCTCCGCCGCGACACCGTCTTCCAGGAGACGCTGCTGGGCCATCGACTCACTTTTCACACCACCTGGGGGCTCTTTTCGCCCAAGGGAATCGACACCGGCACCCGGCTGCTGCTGGATCACATGGAGGTACGCCCCGACGAGCGGGCGCTGGACCTGGGCTGTGGCTATGGGCCGCTGGGGCTGGTCATCGCCAAAGCGGCGCCGCAGGGATTCTGCACCCTGGTGGACAAGGACTTCGTGGCGGTGGAATACGCCAGGAAGAACGCCGCGCTCAACGGCATCGGGAACGTGGAGGTACTGCTGAGCAACGGTCTCGACCAGGTGCCTGCCGACCGCCGCTTCACCCTGGCGGTGACCAACCTGCCGGCCAAGACCGGCAAGGAGCACTACTACCTCTTCTTCCACGACATCCGCGAGCGGCTCGAACCCGGCGGGCGCTTCTACGTGGTGGTGATCACCGGCCTGCGCCAGTTCATCAAGCGCAGCTTCACCGAGATCTTCGGCAATCACAAGAAGATCAAGCAAGGAAAGCAGTACACCGTGGCCATGGCGGTGAAGGAGTAGGAGCGGCCTCGTAGGTTGGGCAAAGCGAAGCGTGCCCAACGAAAAATGGCAGAGTATTGTCGGGCATGGCGCTGCGCGCCTTTGCCCAACCTACTTTTTTACTCCAACTTTTTTCTCAACAGCTCGTTCACCTGCTTGGGGTTGGCCTTGCCCTGGCTCTTCTTCATCACCTGGCCGACGAAGAAACCGAGCATCTTGGGCTGCTTCTTGGGATCGGCGTTGCGGTAGTTCTCCACCTGCTGGGCGTTCTCGGCCAGCACTTCGTCCACGATGGCCTCGATGGCGCCGCTGTCGGTGATCTGTTTGAGGCCTTTCTCGTCGATGATGGCGTCGGCGGATCTGCCACTCTGCCACATCTCCTCGAAGACCGTCTTGGCGATCTTGCCCGAGATGGTGTCGTCGGCGATGCGCAGGACCAGCTCGCCCAGGGCCTTGGCGGAGATGGGACTCTCGGCCAGCTCCAGCCCCGCCTTGTTGAGGGCACCGTAGAGCTCCACCATCATCCAGTTGGCGGCCAGCTTGGCGTCGCCGGCCACGGCCACCACCGCTTCGTAGTAATCGGCGGCGGCCCGGGTGGCGGTGAGCACGTCGGCGTCGTAGGCGGAGAGGCCGTACTGCTCCTCGAAGCGCCTGCGCCGCGCCTCGGGCAGCTCGGGCATGTCGCGCACCGTCTCCTCGATGAAGGCGTCGTCGATGACCAGGGGCAGCAGGTCGGGATCGGGAAAGTACCGGTAGTCGTTGGCCTCCTCCTTGGTGCGCATGGAGCGGGTCTCGTCCTTCTGCGGATCGTAGAGGCGGGTCTCCTGCACCACCTCGCCGCCCGATTCCAGAACGTCGATCTGGCGTTCCACCTCGAAGTCGATGGCCCGCTCGAGGAAGCGGAAGGAGTTGAGGTTCTTCAGCTCGGTGCGGGTGCCGAATTCCTCCTGGCCCACGGGACGCACCGAGACGTTGGCGTCCATGCGGAAGGAGCCCTCCTGCATGTTGCCATCGCAGATGCCGAGGTAGGTGACGATCTGGTGGATCTTCTTGGCGTAGGCCACCGCCTCCCTGGCCGAGCGCAGGTCGGGCTCGGAGACGATCTCCAGCAGGGGGGTGCCGGCGCGGTTGAGATCGATGCCAGTATAGCCGTGGAAGTCCTCGTGCAGGGACTTGCCGGCGTCCTCCTCCAGATGGGCGCGGGTGACGCCGATGCGCTTGCGCTCGCCGTTCTCCAACAAGATTTCGACATGGCCGCGGCCGACGATGGGCAGCTCGTACTGGCTGATCTGGTAGCCCTTGGGCAGGTCGGGATAGAAGTAGTTCTTGCGCGCGAAGACCGAGCGGCGGGCGATCTCCGCCTCGATGGCGGTGCCGAAGAGCACCGCCCGGCGCACCGCCCCTTCGTTGAGCACCGGCAGCACGCCGGGAAAGCCCAGGTCCACCAGGCAGGCCTGGGTGTTGGGCTCGGCGCCGAAGCGGGTGGAGGCGCCGGAGAAGATCTTGGATTGGGTGGTGAGCTGGACATGGATCTCCAGCCCGATGACGGTTTCCCAGGCCATCACTCGAAACCCTCCGGCGTCTGCAGGTGCCAGTCAGTGGCCAGTTGAAGCTGATGGGCCAGGTTGAGCAGCCGCCCCTCGTCGAAATAGTTGCCGATGAGCTGGAGTCCCACCGGCAGCCCGTGGGCCCGGGGCGCGGGCATGGACAGTGCCGGCAGGCCGGCGAGGTTGACGGCGATGGTGTAGATGTCCGACAGGTACATGGAGACCGGGTCGTCGGACTTCTCTCCCAGGCGGAAGGCCACCTCGGGCGAGGCGGGGCCCAGCAGCAGGTCGGCCTGGTCGAAGGCGTTGCGGAAATCCTGGGCGATCACCTGGCGCACCTTCTGGGCCTTGAGATAGTAGGCGTCGTAGTAGCCGGCGGAGAGGGCGTAGGTGCCGATCATGATGCGCCGCTTGACCTCGGCGCCGAAGCCCTCGGCGCGGGAACGCTTGTAGAGATCCTCCAGGTCCTTCGGATCCTCGCAGCGGTGGCCGAAGCGCACCCCGTCGTAGCGCGCCAGGTTGGAAGAAGCCTCCGCCGGCGCCACCACGTAGTAGGCCGGCACCGAATAGCGGGAGTGGGGCAGGCTCACCTCCACCAGCTCCACCCCCAGCCCTTCGAGCACCTTCATCGCCTCCCCGATGGAGGCGCCCACGCCGCTGTCCAGCCCCTCGCCGAAGAACTCCTTCACCACCCCCACGCGCAGCCCCTTCACCGGCTGTTCCAGGGCGGCCAGGTAGTCGTCCACCGGACGGTCCACGCTGGTGGAGTCGCGCTCGTCGAAACCGGCCATGACCGACAGCAGCAGGGCGCAGTCCTCGGCGCTGCGCGCCATGGGGCCGGCCTGGTCGAGGCTGGAGGCGAAGGCGATCATGCCCCAGCGCGACACCCGCCCGTAGGTGGGCTTGAGGCCGGTGATGCCACAGAGTGCCGCCGGCTGGCGGATGGAACCGCCGGTGTCGGTGCCGGTGGCCGCCGGGGCCAGGCGCGCCGCCACCGCCGCCGCCGAGCCACCGGAGGAGCCGCCGGGCACCCGCTCGGTGTCCCAGGGGTTCCTCACCGGGCCGTAATAACTGGTCTCGTTGGAAGAGCCCATGGCGAACTCGTCCATGTTGGCCTTGCCCAGCATCACCATGCCGGCATCGGCCAGCTTCTCCACCACGGTGGCGTCATAGGGGGAGATGAAGTTGTCGAGCATCCGCGAGCCGCAACTGGTCTTCACCCCGTGGGTGCAGAAGATGTCCTTGTGGATCAGGGGAATGCCGGTGAGGGGGCCGCCCTCGCCCTTCTGGATGCGCTCGTCGGCGGCGCCGGCCTGGCGCAGCGCTTCGCGGTCGCTCACGGTGATGAAACTGTTGAGCGCCGGATCATGATTGCGGATGCGTTGCAGGAAATGCTCGGTGAGCTCCACCGAGCTGAACGCCCCCGCGGCCAGCCCTTCTCCCAGCTCGCGCAGGCTCTTTTGGTGCAGCTCGCTCATTCGATCACCCTGGGCACCAGGTAGAGGCCGTTCTCCACCAGCGGCGCCACCGCCTGGTACTCCTCCCGGTGGTTCTCTTCCGTGACCAGGTCCGGCCGCAAGCGCTGGGTCATCTCCAGCGGGTGGGCCATGGGCAGGATGTCACCAGTGTCCAGTTCATCCATCTGCTCCACCAGCCGGAGGATGCCGGCCAGCTCGCCGCGCAGGGTCTCCAGTTGTTCCTCCGCCACCGCCAGCCGGGCCAGGTGGGCGATCTTCTCCACGTCTTCGCGTTCCAGGGTCATCTTCCGTATCCAAGCGGTTGCGCTGGAAAGGGTGTGAAAACTAGCACAGATCACGCCAAATTTACATTGGCGCCGGTGCCAGGCAGCCCGCCCGTCGGAATCCCCCCTTGCCCGAGGGAGGGGCTGTTGATAGATTAGCGCTCTCGACCCCGCGGGCCGGCCGGCGCCGGCCCCGGTTTTTCATCCCCCTTGTTCCCGGCTTTCCACGGTTCGCTCCGGCGAACGGTCAAATTTTCGGATTTCAGTTGATGCTTTTCAGACGTCTGCGCGGATTATTCTCCAACGACCTTTCCATCGACCTGGGCACGGCCAATACGCTGATCTACGCCCGGGACCAGGGCATCGTGCTGAACGAGCCCTCGGTGGTGGCCATCCGCGAGGACCGCAACCGCGGCATGAAGGCGGTGGCGGCGGTGGGCGAGGACGCCAAGAAGATGCTCGGCCGTACTCCGGCCAACATCACCGCCATACGTCCCATGAAGGACGGCGTCATCGCCGACTTCACCGTCACCGAGAAGATGCTGCAGTACTTCATCCACAAGGTGCACGAGAGCCGCCTGATCCGTCCCAGCCCCCGGGTATTGATCTGCGTGCCCTGTGGCTCCACCCAGGTGGAGCGGCGCGCCATCAAGGAATCGGCGGCCGGCGCCGGCGCCCGCGAGGTCTATCTCATCGAGGAGCCCATGGCGGCCGCCATCGGCGCCAACCTGCCGGTGGACGAGGCGCGTGGCTCCATGGTGCTGGACATCGGCGGCGGCACCTCGGAGGTGGCCATCCTCTCGCTCAACGGCATCGTCTATTCCAACTCGGTGCGCATCGGCGGCGACAAGTTCGACGAAGCCATCATCAACTACGTGCGGCGCAACTACGGCAGTCTCATCGGCGAAGCCACCGCCGAGCAGATCAAGCACGAGATCGCCACCGCCTGGCCGGGGAACGAAGTGCAGGAGATCGAAGTGAAGGGGCGCAACCTGGCCGAGGGGATCCCGCGCAGCTTCACCCTCAACAGCAACGAGATCCTGGAAGCGATCCAGGAGCCGCTCACCGGCATCGTGGACGCGGTGCGCAAGGCACTGGAGCAGACGCCGCCGGAACTGGGTGCCGACGTGGCCGAGCGGGGCATCGTGCTCACCGGAGGCGGGGCCCTGCTCAAGGGGCTGGACCGGCTGCTGGAGGAGGAGACCGGCCTGCCGGTGATCGTGGCCGAGGACCCCATGACCTGCGTGGCCCGGGGTGGTGGACGGGCGCTGGAGCTGATGGACGAGAAGGCGGGGGACTTCTTCAGCGTCGAGTAACCCAGGGGGAACCTGGTCATCAAATTCATCTTCGCAGAAGGACCCTCGCCAGGCGCGCGGCTCATCGGCGCCATGATGCTATCCATCCTGCTCATGGTGCTGGACCACCGGTTCCACCAGACCGAGACCCTGCGCAGCGTGCTGGGCACCCTGACCTACCCCATCCAGCTGCTGGCGGAGCTGCCGGCCCACGTCGGCAGCTGGGCGATGGAGAGCTTCCAAGGTCGGAGCCGGCTGCAGGAAGAGAATCACGAGCTGCGTCGGGAGAACCTGAAACTGAAGGCGGAGCTGCAGCAGCTCGCCTCGCTGCAGGCAGAAAACGAACGGCTGCGTGACCTGCTCGGCTCGGCCTACAAGGTGGGTAACCGGGTGCTGGTGGCCGAACTCTCGGCCATGGACCTGGATCCCTTCCGGCAGCAGGTGGTGATCGACAAGGGCAGCGCCTCGGGCGTCTTCCCAGGCCAGGCGGTGCTGGACGCCCACGCGGTGATGGGCCAGGTTACCCATGTCACCCCCCTCCGCGCCACCGTCCTGCTCATCACCGACGCCCACCACGCCCTGCCGGTGCAGGTGCTGCGCAACGGCCTGCGAACCATCGCCGTGGGCACCGGCCGCATCGACCAGCTGGAGCTGCCCTACCTGCCCAACAACGCCGACATCCGCAAGGGAGACCTGCTGGTCACCTCGGGCCTGGGGGGCAAGTTCCCCCCCGGTTATCCGGTGGCACGCATCTCCAGCGTGGAGCCGGTGCCGGGCAAGCCCTTCGCCCGGGTCACCGCCACCCCGCTGGCGCGCCTCGACCGTACCCGCGAGGTGCTGCTGGTGTGGGAGATCAAGCCCCCGGAGGTGGAGGAGGCGCCACCGGCGAAACCGGCGCCCCCCGTAGCCTCCCCCACCGTGGAGCAGGTGGCGCCATGAGCCGCGGTTACGGCATCATCTACACCACCCTGCTCATCAGCCTGGTGCTGAGCGTCCTGCCCATGCCGGAGAGCCTGCAGCTCTATCGTGTGCAATGGACCGCACTGGTACTCATCTACTGGTGCATGGCGGTACCGGAACGGGCCGGCGTGGGGCTGGCCTTCGTCGCCGGACTGCTGCTGGACATTCTCACCGGCACCCTGCTGGGCCAGCACGCCCTGGGGCTCTCGGTGATCGCCTACATCACCATCAAGACCTACCGGCGGGTGCGCGTCTTCCCGCTGTGGCAGCAATCGGTCTTCGTGGTGGTGCTGCTGCTCATCGAACGCATGTTCTTCTTCTGGGTGGACGGCGCCATCGGCCGTCCGGCCAAGTCCGCCGAATCCTGGCTGGCCCCCTTCCTGGGAGGGCTCATCTGGCCCTGGCTGTTCATCATCATGCGTGACCTGCGCAGGCGCTTTCACTCCCCGTGAACGAAGAGTTCCAGTTCAAGGACTACCGCCGCGAGAGCCGCCTGTTCAACCGGCGCGCGCTGGTGGCCGGGATCGGGGTCGTCCTGGCGCTGCTCACCATCTTCGGTCGCCTCCTCTACCTGCAGGTGCTGCGTCACGACCACTTCACCACCCTGGCCCAGGACAACCGGGTGAAGCTGATCCCCCTGCCCCCCACCCGGGGCCTGATCTACGACCGGGCGGGCCGGCTGCTGGCCTACAACCGGCCCGCCTTCAATCTGGAGATCGTGCCAGAGAAGGCTGGCGACGTGGAGGGCACCCTGGAGCGGTTGGCCCGGCTCATCGAGCTGCGCCCCACCGACATCGAGCGCTTTCAGCGGTTGCGCAAACAGCACCGCCGTTTCGAGAGCATCCCCATCAAACTGGACATCAGCGACGAGGAGGCGGCGCTGTTCGCCGTCAACCAGCACCAGTTCCCCGGCGTCTCCATCCGCGCCCGGCTCACCCGCACCTATCCCTTGGGAGCAACGCTCTCCCACGTGCTGGGCTACGTGGGACGCATCAGCATCCAGGACCTCAAACGGATCGACCCCTCCAATTACGCCGGCACCACCTATATCGGAAAGATCGGGGTGGAACGCGCCTACGAGGAGGTGCTACATGGCCAGGTGGGCTTCCAACAGGTGGAGGTGAACGCTTTGGGCAAGACGGTGCGGGTGCTGAACGAAACCCCGCCCCGGCCCGGCAAGAGCCTGCGGCTGCATCTCGACAGCCGCCTGCAAAAGGTGGCACTGGAAGCCTTCGGCGACTATACCGGCGCCGCGGTGGCGCTGGACCCGCGCAACGGCGGCGTGCTGGCGCTGGTGAGCAAACCGGGTTTCGATCCCAACCCCTTCGTCGAAGGGATCAGCTCACGGGACTACCAGGCGCTGCGTACGAACCCGGACAAGCCCCTGTTCAATCGCGCGCTCAAGGGCGCCTATCCCCCCGGCTCCACCATCAAGCCGTTCATGGGGCTGGCCGGTCTGGAGCTGGGGGTGATCACTCCTCAGACACGGCGTTACTGCCCGGGATTCTTCCAACTCCCCGGTCGCGAGCACAAGTACCGGGACTGGAAAAAGGGCGGACACGGTATGACCGACCTGGACAAGGCGATCACCCAGTCCTGCGACGTCTTCTTCTACCAGCTGGCCCATGAAACCGGCATCGACCGGCTGCAGCAATATCTGGCCCAGTTCCGCTTCGGCGAGCGCACCGGCATCGACCTGCTGGGCGAACAGCGGGGCATCCGGCCCTCCCGGGAATGGAAGAGAAAACGCTACAACCAGGTCTGGTTTCCCGGCGAGACGGTGATCGTCGGCATCGGCCAGGGCAGCTTCCAGGCCACTCCGCTGCAGCTGGCCGCGGCCACCGTGGCCATCGCCAACGGCGGACACTACTTCGAGCCACGCCTGGTGGCGGAGCTCATCGACGAGAGCACCGGCAAGCGTACCCCGGTGCCCACGAAGGATCACCCCATTCCCATGATCAACGAGGCCGATTGGCAAGAAATTCGTAAGGCGATGATCCACGTCATCGAGGACCCCCATGGCACCGCCCGCCGCATTCGCAGCGACCGCTACCGCATCGCCGGCAAGACTGGGACGGCCCAGGTCTTCAGCGTGGCCCAGGACGCCGAATACAATGAGGAAGAGGTGGCTCGCCACATGCGCGACCACGCCCTGTTCATCGCCTATGCACCGGTGGAGGACCCCAGGATCGCGGTGGCGGTGATCGTGGAGAACGGCGGCCATGGGGGAGCCACTGCGGCCCCCATCGCGAAAAAGATCATGGACGCCTGGCTGCTGCCGCTGCTGGAGACCTCCAAGAACCAACCACCCATGGGAGAACACAGCCCTTGAGTCACGCCACCGCTTCTTCCAGCGGCCTTCCCCCCAGCGAGCCGGCCCGCCCCAGGGGAGCGCTGGCACGCCTCCACCTGGATCTGCCGCTGCTCAGCGGGCTGCTGGCCCTCTGCGCCTTCGGCCTGGTGGTGCTCTATTCCGCCAGTGGCCAGGATCTGGCCCAAGTGGAGCGCCAGGCCATGCGGCTGGCCATCGCCTTCGGGGTACTCTTCGCCCTATCCCAGGTGCACCCCCACACTCTGCGCCGCTGGAGCCCCTGGCTCTACCTGGCCGGCATCCTCATGCTGGCCCTGGTGCTGGTGATGGGCGCCGTGGGCAAGGGAGCCCAGCGCTGGCTGGACCTGGGATTCATGCGCTTCCAGCCTTCGGAGCTGGTGAAACTGGCCACCCCCATGATGATCGCCTGGTACCTGTCCGGCCGCAGCCTGCCGCCCAACTGGAAGCAGCTGCTGGTGAGCCTGGCGCTCATCGCCCTGCCGGTTGTCCTCATCGCCCGGCAGCCCGACCTGGGCACCGCCATCCTGGTGGCCAGCAGCGGCCTGTTCGTGCTCTTTCTCGCCGGCATGAGCTGGCGATTGATCTTCGGCCTGCTGCTCTCCGCCGCCGCCGCCGCGCCGGTGCTGTGGCACTTCATGCGCGATTACCAGCGCAAGCGGGTGCTCACCTTCATGAACCCGGAGAGCGACCCCCTGGGGGCCGGTTACCACATCATTCAGTCCAAGATCGCCATCGGCTCCGGTGGTCTCTATGGCAAGGGATGGCTCAACGGCACCCAGTCCCAGCTGGAATTCCTGCCGGAACGGCACACCGACTTCATATTCGCCGTGCTGGGAGAGGAGTTCGGGCTGGTGGGGGCCGGGATCCTGCTGCTGCTCTATCTCTTCGTCATTCTGCGCGGACTGCAGATCGCCAGCCAGGCCCAGGACAGCTACAGCCGGCTGCTGGCAGGAGCCCTGGTGCTGGTCTTCTTCGTCTATCTCTTCGTCAACACCGGCATGGTGAGCGGCTTGCTGCCGGTGGTGGGGGTACCCCTGCCGCTGGTGAGCTACGGGGGAACCTCGCTGGTGACCCTGATGGCCGGTTTCGGTATGCTGATGTCGATCCACACTCATAGGAAGCTGCTGCCCAAATGAGGCCTCTACTCCTCCTGCTGCTCTCCCTATTACTGGTCCCCGGCGTGGCCGAGACGGCGCCGGGCGACGCCGAACAGAAGTTCGTCCAACGCATGGTGGAAAAGCATGGTTTCGACCGGGGCGAGGTGGAAGGCATCCTGGCCGATGCCCGACTCCGGCAGGACATACTCGACCGCATCCGCAAGCCCGCCGAGCGCACCCTGAATTGGAGCCAGTACCGGCGTATCTTCCTCACCGACAAGCGGATCCAGGAGGGACGACGCTTCCTGCAGCGCAACAAGGCGGCGCTGGAACGGGCGGAACGGGAATTTGGCGTGCCGCCGCAGATCGTCACCGCCATCATCGGGGTGGAGACCTTCTACGGGCGCATCACCGGCAAGGACCGGGTACTGGACGCCCTCTACACCCTGGCCTTCCACTATCCGAAACGCAGCCGCTTCTTCGAGAGCGAGTTGGAGAAGTTCCTGCTACTGGCGCGCCAGGAAGGGCTGGACCCGCGCCAGCCGCGTGGCTCCTACGCCGGCGCCATGGGACTAGGCCAGTTCATGCCCAGCAGTTATCTGGAGTACGCGGTGGACTTCGACGGGGACGGCCATCGCGACATCTGGAAGAACGAGACCGACGCCATCGGCAGCGTGGCCAACTATTTCGCCCGCCATGGCTGGAAAAGGGACTTCCCTGTGACCCTGCGCGCCAAAGGAATAGATCCAAAGCGCCACGCCCGTTTCCTCGAAGGAGGGATCAAGCCCACCTTCACCTTGAAAGAGCTGCGCCAGGCGGGCATCCGTTTCGATGACCTGGTGAACGAGGCTCTGCGGGCCGCCTTGATCCGGTTGGAGACCGAACAGGGCGACGAATACTGGCTGGGGCTGAACAATTTCTACGTCATCACCCGCTATAACCACAGCCCCATGTATGCCATGGCGGTGTATCAACTGAGCCAGGCTTTCGACCAGGGCGAGAAGTCATGAGAATCAGGTGGCTTTCCTGGATTCTGTTGCTCCCCTGGCTGGCAGGCTGCAGCCTCTCCACCCGGGATGGCGGCCCCTCGCATCCGGTGGACCTGAGCAGCATTCCGGATGCCGTTCCGCAAAAGGTGCCCAGGAGCCGGTATGGCAACCCCCCCAGCTACCGGGTGATGGGCCGAACCTATCACGTACTGGACGACGCACGCGGCTTCCGCCAGCGGGGGATCGCCTCATGGTACGGAACCAAGTTCCACGGCCGCCGCACCTCCAGCGGAGAGCCCTACGACATGTATGCCATGACCGCGGCCCACAAGACCCTACCCCTGCCCACCTGGGTAAGGGTCACCAACCTGGAGAATGGCCGCTCGGTGGTGGTCAAGGTCAACGACCGCGGCCCCTTCCACGAAGGGCGCATCATCGATCTCTCCTATGCCGCCGCGGCCAAGCTGGGGGTATTGGCGAAGGGCACGGCACCGGTGGAAATCGTGGCCCTGATCCCTGGAGAAGCGTCTTCCGCCACCACCCGGGAGCGCCGGGATCCGCCGAACGACCACGGCCATTTCCTGCAGGCCGGCGCCTTCTCCAGCCTGCCCAACGCTCGCAGCCTGCAACGCCGCCTGCAGCGCCTGCATGACGTTCCGGTGGCGATCCGGGAAGAGGGTGGCCTGCACAAGGTGATCGTGGGCCCACTTCAGGCGCAGGCGGAGCTGGAAGACCTCTCCCGCCTGCTGGAGGCCTGGGGCATCCGCCCCCACCATCTTGTACAATGATTTTTTCTCGTTCTCCTGTTTCCGACACCGGAACTCTTCGATGGCCCGTATCCTGACGCTGTTGCTGTTTCTCTTCCTGGCCACCTCCTTGCAAGCCTCTGCGCCACCGGCACCGCCCAAAGTAGAGGCCAGCGGCTATCTGCTGATGGACTACCACAGTGCAGCGGTGCTGGCGGAAGAGAACGGAGACAAGCGGCTGGAGCCGGCCAGCCTCACCAAGATCATGACCGCCTATGTGGTGTTCAAGGAGTTGGAGGCAGGCAACATCAGCCTGCAGGACCAGGTACTGGTGAGCAAGAAGGCATGGAAGACACCCGGCTCCCGCATGTTCATCGAAGTGGGCAAGAAGGTTTCGGTGGAAGACCTGCTCCGGGGCATGATCATCGTCTCGGGCAACGACGCCTGCGTGGCCCTGGCCGAGCACATCGCCGGCAGCGAGGAGTCCTTCGTCTCTCTGATGAACAAGTACGCCCTGGAACTGGGTATGGAGAACACCCATTTCGTCAACACCACCGGCCTGCCCCATCCGGATCACTACACCACCCCGGCCGACATCCTCAAGGTGACCCGCGCCCTGATCCAGGAGTTTCCCCAGTACTATCCCATCTATTCCGAGCGCCAGTTCACCTTCAACGGCATCACCCAGAAGAACCGCAACCGGCTGCTCTGGCGCGATCCCTCGGTGGACGGGGTGAAGACGGGCCACACCAAGTCGGCCGGTTACTGCCTGGTGGCCTCGGCAAAGCGGGAGGGAATGCGCCTGCTCTCGGTGGTGATGGGCACCAAAAGCGAACAGGCGCGCGCCGACGAGAGCCAGAAACTGCTCAACTACGGCTTCCGCTTCTACCAGACCCACCGCCTTTTCGCCGCCGACCAGCCGCTCAAGCAGGTTCGCGTCTGGAAAGGCGACCAGGAGCAGCTTTCCCTGGGGCTGGAGGAGGACCTGCATATCACCATACCCCGGGGTGAATACGAAAGGCTGAAATTGCGCGCCCGCGTGCACCCCCAGATCACCGCCCCGGTGCGGCGCGGAGAGGAGATGGGCCGCCTGGTGGTGGAGCTGGACGACGAGGTGCTGGCCGATGTGCCCCTGGTGGCGCTGGAGAACGTTGGCGAAGGGGGGCTGATCCACAACCTGGTGGACAGCCTCCTGCAGATCTTCGAGTAGGCCACGCCATGCTGGTCTATCTCGACGGCGAATACCTGCCGCTGGAACGAGCGCGAGTTTCAGTGCTCGATCGCGGTTTCCTGTTCGGGGACGGCGTCTACGAGGTGATCCCCGCCTACGGAGGGCACCCCTTTCGCCTGCGCGAACACCTGCAGCGGCTGGACCGCAGTCTGCGAGCCATTCGTATGGAGCCGCCGCTGGAGCATCGACAGTGGGAGGAGATCTTCCAGCGCCTGCTGGCCCAGGGGGGCGATACCGATCAACAGCTCTACCTGCAGGTGACCCGGGGGAGCTACGACAAGCGCCTGCACGCCATCCCGGCGGAGGTCCATCCCACCCTGTTCGTCATGGCCAGCCCGCTCACTCCGAGGGATCCCGAGCTGGTGGAGCGGGGAATGTCGGTGATCACGCTGGAGGACCTCCGCTGGCAACGCTGCGACATCAAGGCCATCACCCTGCTGGCCAACATCCTGGCCCAGCAGGAGGCGCGGGAGGCCGGCGCCCAGGAGGCGATCCTGGTGCGCGACGGGCTGGCCACGGAGGGCACCGCCTCCAACTTCTTCCTGGTGAAGGAGGGGCTTATCCTCACCCCGCCCAAGAGCGCCCACCTGCTGCCCGGCATCACCCGCGACCTGGTGCTGGAACTGGCCCGGGAGGCGGGCCTGCCCTGCCGGGAACGGGAGATCCCGGTAGAGGAGCTGGCGGAGGCCGACGAGCTGTGGGTGACCAGTTCCACCAAGGAGGTGATGCCGGTGACCCGGCTCGATGGCCGTCCGGTTGGAAAGGGCAGGCCCGGCCCCATGTGGCAGGAGATGGATGCGCTCTACCGCACCTGCAAGATCCGCCTGCGCCAGCGGGCCATGGACAGCTGCCATGACTGAAGAAAAGCGAGAAACCAATGCCGAAGGCATGACCTTCCCCTGCCGCCTCCGCGTTCGTGCCATGGGGCTGGACCAGGACGACTTCGACGCCCTGGTGGTGGAGATCGTGCGCCGCCACTGCCCCAACCTGGGCGAGGGCGCCGTGAGCGTCCGCCCCAGCCGCACCGGCAAGTACGTCTCCGTGGCGGTGGAAGCCGAATTCCATAGCCGCGAGCAGCTCGAAGCGCTCTACGACGAACTCACCGCCAACGAGCGGGTGCTGATGCGGTTGTGAGCCAGCCGGTGATCATCCGCCGGCTGGGGCTGCGGCCCTACCTGGAAACCTGGCGGGCCATGCGCGAGTTCACCGATTCCCGCCAGCCCGGCACCCCCTCCGAGATCTGGCTGCTGGAACACCCCCCGGTCTTCACCCAGGGCCAGGCGGGGCGTCCCGAACACCTGCTCGCCCCCGGCGACATTCCCGTGGTGCAGAGCGACCGCGGCGGCCAGGTCACCTACCACGGGCCGGGCCAGCTGGTGGCCTATCTCCTGCTGGACCTGAAGGCCACCGGCCTCGGCATCCGCGGACTGGTGACCGCCATGGAGCAGTCGGTGATCCGACTGCTGGCCGACGAGGGCATCGAGGCCCACGCCCGCCCTGACGCCCCCGGCGTCTACGTGGGCGAAGCCAAGGTGGCGGCCCTGGGCCTGCGGGTGCGGCGCGGCTACACCTATCACGGACTGGCCCTCAACGTGGACCTGGACCTGGAGCCCTTCTCCCGCATCGACCCCTGCGGCCACCCCGGCCAGACCGTCACCAGTCTCGCGGATCTCGGTGTAAAGATGGACCTGAAAGAAGCGGGAGACGCTGTGGCAACATACCTGTGCCAAGCGCTTCACCTAAATCCATCCAAAAACGACAACCCGACTCTGTAGGTCGGGCTTCGGCCCGACGCCATTACGCCGTTATCGTCAGTCCACGCCTTTTCCTTCCGCGTCCATTCCCTTTTTCTCTCCTGTCCCATCCTTCCCTGGCCCCCTTATTGGTGAAACTGGGTTTTCCGGCAACGGTTCATTATCTTTTTTCGATTCCTGGTTCACCTTCTCCACGCATTTTGGCGGCGGCCCACCCCCACATATGCATTGCACACCCGGAGGACAAAAACACTCACCAGGATAAATCACCTCACAATTCGGCGTGGACCGGCAGTTCGCCAAAGATCTGAGATATTGCGGATAGGTCCCGTAAACTATGCTCGGACATTTATCGCCCCCATCGGCCGTTTATTCATCATTTTCGTTTGAGTAAGCGCAAGCTGATGACATTATCATGAGCAATGCCATGACAAGAAACTTACCCCGACAACGTCGATATCCAGTCACACCGCCAGCTCCTGGCGCCATAGCAACAATATACAATATCCAGGTGCTGGAAGTCTAGGGAACCTCCACCACACCTTTGACCCGCGCGCTTGGCAAGCGGCTTAGCTTGACGGCCGTCACCTTAAAATCCTCACAGTACTGATGAACCTTCCTTGGCCCTTTGATTCTTGCTATTTTTCACTTCCTTGAGGTAGTTGGAGGTGTCAACTTTTGCGGAGGAAGCTTAACGATCCGTGCGCAGCAGAATATTATATAAATTCTAGTTAATAACGAACATCATATTGTCTAGAACAGGATTCTCTAACGCTTGCACAAGCTTCTGAAAAATGGTTCTCATCCCTAAATTTACCAACAATCTTCTTAGGAAGTTTAGCAAAATCCACACCATCTCGCATCATATCCTGGCAAGCAGCACAATTGGGGCTTAATTCCCTACCATATTTTTCCGAGCTAATTACCTTGACCTTATCAAACAGGTTATAAGTGGACCAAGTTATCTTTCTGACCCGCCAACCATTATTTGTTTCTACAAGTACCGCCTTTGCCCGATGCGGTTTTCCATATGCATCCCGAATAAGATTATCTACTCGAAGGTTTCTCGCCAAATCGTTAAATTCCATATCATAATCAAATACCACTTCTGTCATCTTCATGCCGCCGAAATCACTGGGCGTGGTATATTCTACAATGTTCGTAACAGAGCGACTTCCAAAACAATGATCAGCATCATCCCAAAATGCCCCCAGGTCAGCACCTTCAATAGGATATATTCTTATCTTCGTTTTGTGTAGCCCGTCTATGGTTATTGTTCTGAGCGACTCGCGACTCCCACAGATTTGCATACGCTTTTTATCGTTATTTAGAGCAGCTTTTAGATCCTCTTCTATACCTCCGCTACATGCAGAAACCATCAACATCAAACCAATAACTACTGCACTTAATAATTTCTTATACATAAGAACCTCCTTTCGTGGACCTATATTTAATACACAAATACACGTACGCCTCAGCTCAGCGGCGCGTATGCGCGTCCGCTGAAGCTGGTTGTTATGCCTATATCATGGTAGATATCTATCAATATCAAGCGCACCATGAAACACACCTAGAATATCAATAATTTGTTCGTTTCTACGAAGGTAAGCGATCCGATAATGACCGTAGAGAAGAATCCTGATCTCGCCCTCCTTCTCGTCTCGATATTTATGGCCAATTTCTGGAAATTCCGTAAGAATCTGTGCCTTTTCGAATATTCCTGAAATTACCTTCTTCGCCGCAAATGGATTATCTAGCGCGATATAATCATAAATATCCCTAAGCCACCGTTCCGCTTCTTCAGTCCATCGCACCTCTACCATGTCTTAATCCGACGCTTCATTTCTTCATTTGAAATTACTCGACCTTTTCTTGCATCCTCCATACCTCTCTCAACCATACGCTCAAATGCAAGCTCCTTCATAATCTCCTCATAGCTCGCATCATCTGGCTGAGATCGAATGACTTCAGTCATCTTTTCTTTGACACTCGACATGTTAACCTCCTTAATACATGACATAACGATAAAGCTGTGCGGCGCAAACGAAGCGCAGCGTTGTTTGCGTCCGAACGAGCGTTTTGTTAGGCATTCCATGGACTCGACATAATTTTGTGCATTACCGCAGTCTCTTCAGGTGTAGGCTTCC
>JALXAM010000047.1 GCA_026992075.1 Sedimenticola sp.
CTACGACAATGGTCACAATGGCTATGGTCTGCCGATCCCCAATCCTGGCAGCTTCATGAACAACTTCTTTGGTGGCCGGGAGGAGGATCGCCCCACCGGTTATCTGCCGCCCCCGGTTCCCCCACTGGCCGCGCCCGTGGCGCCGGTTTACAACCCTCCGGTACCCCAGCCGTTACCGGCGGTCCCACCCACGCCGGATCAGGTTACCTTGCCACCTCCGGATCAGGCACCGCCCCATGCCCAGTATCTGGATCAGAATGGCAACAAACGCCTACCGCAAGTACAGAAACAGACCAAGAAGAGCCGCAAGATCCAACCGCCACCTGCAGCTCCCTCACCTCGCCCCTTCTCCAACCCCCAGGAAACGGGCAATGCCTTTCCGTTGCGGGCTTCTCCCCAGGCGGGGCGTTCGGATCCCCGCTTCCGGCCACCGGAGCTGGAGGGAACGCCCTGAAACCGGTGCACACCGGTAACCCGCTCGATCCATCAACCAGTAGTGAAGCGGGGTGGCGGGTTGGGTTCCTCATGGAAACTGCACTCCACCGATTCCACCCGGGAGAGAGGGGACCCTTCCCATAACCAGTCGCGCAGTGCTTCCAGCCCCGGTTCCGGACCACAGGCGATCACCTCCACGCTGCCGTCGGGAAGGTTCACCGCCGATCCGGTGAGGCCGAGATGCTGCGCCTGACGCCTGGTGGTCTCTCGAAACCAGACCCCCTGCACCCGGCCCCGAACGATGCAATGCAGACATTTCATCAGCCGTGCCGCTCCTGCGGATAGTGGTGAAAGTGCTCCCGTTTCCAGATACCCTCGACGACGAAAGGTTCTGGTAACAGGAGCTCCCACGCGTCCCGCGTGATCTCCATATGCCACTCACGGGAAATGGGCTTGCCCTGGAGTCCGAAGAAATGGAGGCTCGGCCCCTCCTGCTCCGCGGCTGACAAAAGCGGCAGGGGACAAAGCAGCTGGATCAGAACGAAGATCGATCTCACGAATACTCCTCTCGAATTCCCAACAAACTTAGGGGGATCTCGAAAAATTGCCGTCCAGGCAATTTTTCTCCACGCAAACCGAAAACGCGGTTTCCGGTTTGCTTCATTTTCAATCACTTGCGTGATTGAAAATGGCGGGACTTCCATATCCCGCACGGGCACCTCGAATTTTTCGAGGTGCCCTTAGGGGGATCTCGAAAAATTGCCGTCCAGGCAATTTTTCTCCACGCAAACCGAAAACGCGGTTTCCGGTTTGCTACATTTTCAATCCCTTGCGTGATTGAAAATGGCGGGACTTCCTTGTCCCGCACGGGCACCTCGAATTTTTCGAGGTGCCCTTGGGCCAAGAAAGAAGACCGCGCAACCAGCACACTTCCCGGTCGGAAACGTGATCCAGTTCCGCTCCAGCGGAACCCGGCGCTTTTCCTCACCAGGATATAATGATGTTCTCTCACGATGCCAGGGCCGGTGTCCCGCTGCGATCCCGAAGGCATCCGTGCGGTCACAGCAAGGAGGGAAGAGATTGAAGCACCTGACCCTGATTGTCGCACTGCTCGCCTGGAGCCTGCTCCCCGCCGCCGAAACCGGCACAGAAACAGCACCTTCCCCGAACAAGACCTTGCGTTGGGCCGGCTGCGGCATCACCAAGAAAGCCTTCATGAAGGAGCTGGCCGCCGCCTATGAGCGCCGCTACGGTGTCCATTTCGAGCTGGAGGGAGGTGGCGCCACCAAGGGCATCCGCCGGGTGCACAACCGGGAGGTGGACATCGGCGGCTCCTGCCGCAACAAGATCCCCGGTGCGCCAGAGGAGTTCGGCGTACATATGTCGCCCGTGGCCTGGGACGCCCTGGTGGTGATGGTGCATCCTTCCAACCCGGTGGACGACATCACCCTGCACCAGCTCAAGGCCATCTACGAGGGCAGGATCACCAACTGGAAAGAGCTGGGCGGCAAGGATGCGCCCATCGAGCTGTTGATTCGCAAGGGCAAGATTTCCGGCGTGGGCTGGACCCTGCGCCAGCTGGTCTGGGCTGATCCGGAACAGGAGTTCAAGGGCAGCGCCGAATTTCCCTCTTCCGGACCGCTGGAAAAGGCGGTGGAAAAGAGCCCCAACGCCATCGCGGTGAGCGGCATCTCCAGCGCCCGCAAACGGGCGGTGAAACTGCTTTCCCTGGAGGGCAACAGCCCTTCTTACGATAAGATCCGCAAGGGAGAATATCTGCTCTATCGGCCCCTCTATATTACCTACATGCCACGTGACAACCCCAAGCTAAAGGAGATCAAACGCTTCATCCGCTTCGCCCACTCTGCGGAAGGCCGCAAGATCATCCGTAGCCAAGGTGTGGTGCCCTACCTGGAGGCCACAGGCCTCACCGCCAAGCAGCGTGAACAGTGGAAGCGGCAACGACAATTGGTGGAGCGCAAAAGGAAGGACTAAACCGAGTGCCTCACATCGACATGCGCGTCATTCCTGGAATCCTTCCATTCCCCGGAACAGAGCCGGCCTGATTTCATCGACTTTTCGGCGGTTCGGTCGCTGTGCTCATTTCGATCAGGGGTTGCACCTGGAAGCCGTTCTGCACCACCTGTCCGGGATAGGCGAAAACCCGGTCGATGCGCCCGGAGAAAGGAGCTCGCAACCGGGTGCGACGAAGGTCGGTACGTGCCTCCAGCAGCCGGGCCCTTGCCGCGACCACCTCGGCTTCGGCTTGGAACCTCTCCAGCTGCGCTTTCTGGAGTTCGTAGTCGGCCAGCAAGGTCCGGTCGTATAGCTCGCGAGCCCGCTCCAGCTCATCCTCGGCCAGGCGCAACGCAGCTTCAGCAGCCCTAAGCCGTACCCTCATTTCATTCACCCTGGCCTGGAACAGGGTTTCGTCCAGCCGTAACAGAAGATCGCCCTTCCTCACCTCTTGTCCCTGCGCCACCCTGACCTCGGTCACCTCACCGGAAACGAGCACGCCGAGCTTCACACCATCGGCGGCCAGTGATGAGAAGGACAAAACCAGCAGAAGAAAGAATGTTTGGAGCTTCATCATCCCTCCGGATCTTCATCCAGCAACCGGCCCGAGAGCGCTTTCATCCGGGCCTGGTTGAGCAACCACTGGTAATGGATTCTGGCCAGTTCCAAGCGCACGGTAGAGGTCTGTACCATGGCATCCCCAAGATCCGAAGTTCGCTCCAGTTCGTAGAGCGTGCGACTTCGGTCCAGGTAGAGTTCGCGGTACTGGTCACGCACCATCATCTCCTTGGCCTTGTGCCTCAGGTTGTCCTGTTCCAACCACAAAGTGGTCACCTCTTCCCGCAACCGGTGGTACAGCAATGCCAGCTCCGCCTCCGCCTCCAGCAGCCGTGAACGGGCAGCAGCGGTCTCGGCATCGTCACGCCCACCCGTGTACAGGGGCAGTTCCAGTACCAGGGCCGCTTCGAACGGATGGGTGGAACGGGTTTCACGATTGTATGCGTTTGCCGACAACTCCCCGCGAAGAACAGGCCCGTAACGCCGGTCGGCGGCGATCAGCGCGTGGCGGGCAGCTTCCACCTTCGCCTTCAGCTCCCGTATTCTGGGATTGCCACGGAACACCTCCTCCAGGAACGTCTCCAACTCCGGCAGAGGCCGTTGCATGTCGGGTTGGTGTGGCTCGGCCAGCTCCGTTGGCAGCTGGTCGGGACGGTTCATGGCCAACGCCAGGCGCAACCGGGCACTGCGCTGCCTTGCCTGGGAAGCACTTCGCCGACTGAACACCTGCTGATAGCGGGTTTCGATCTCGAACAGCTCCACATCGGACAGCTCTCCAAGTTCATGGCGGCTTCTAGCTTTGTCGAGCCTCACGTAGGCGACTGCCATGGCTTCGTTGTCCCGCGCATACTGGAGATCGGCCAGCAGTACGTCGAAGAAGGCCTTCATCACTTCCAGTTGCTGCTTCTGACGGGCATCCAGCCCAGAGGAACGGCTTGCCGCAAGGGTACTGGAGGCCGACGCCAGCTGTGCCTCACTGTAACCGAAGTCGTACAGCCGCTTGCTCATCAAAAGGTGGCCGCTGCTGTCATTGTTTTTCTGGAAATTGGACAGCTTGGTGGGTTCGATCCAGGCGAATCGCCCCACCAGGGACACGGAGAGATCGTTCTCGGCTTCCACCTGTTGCAGCCGGGCCTCGGCAGCTGCTTCCCGCGCCTGGGCCAACTGTATGACAGGATGGGACTCCTGAGCCAAACGCAGCGCCTGCTCCAGCGTGAGTGGTTGCGGCAATGGGTCGGACTGCGCTCTCGCCAGCTGTACCAGGCAGAGTCCGGCGACTGCCAGCCAACGAAGGTTCATCGGTCGCGATGTTCCCTTTTGTAACGACTGAAGCTGGTTCTCTTCCACGCCTCTTCGACGATATATCTGCCCAAGAGAAGAAACTCCTCCGCGTCCCGCGTGGCACCGGTATAACGGCCCCGTTTGATGGGCCTGCCCTCCAGATCGAAGAACTGGAACACCGGCGTGGCTCGCACCCGGAACTGCTTGAAGGAAAAATCCTTCATGGTGGTGGGCCGTCCCTGGAAATCGACGATTTCGATATCGCCTTCGATGTCCACCGTGAAGATGAGGAAGTGCTCCTTGAAATAGTCCTGCACGTCCTTGCGGTTCAGCACCCGGGCCCTCATGCGGTGACAAAATGGGCACTCCTCCATTTCGAACATGATGAGAATCCCCTTTTTGCCCTGCTCACGGGCATTCTCCAGCTCTTCGGAAAAGTCCCCGAAGGTCTGATCGAAGAAATGGGATTCAGGATCGCGTGTCTCCACCGATCCGGCCACGCTGAACCATGCCGCCAGCAAAAGAACCAGCACGCTTCTCATTTGCTCACCTCGATCCCGTGGCGCGTCCTTGCAGGAGTTCGACTTTTCCACTCAGGAACCAAATTAGATCAAGGTCATCGGTATTGCAAACACCCTTCTCAATCGAGCTAAGACGATTGGTTCTTCCCGGCACTTGCCTCCTCCAGAAACTGGGACAGGGGAACATCCAACAGGGTGGAGAGCGACTGATCGAAGCGGGCAAAGAGGGTGGCGAGCCGTTGATCCCCAGGCCAGCCGGGCTCCCCAGGGACCGGCAGCCGTTCCCCCGCAGCAAGGTAGAGGTCGTACAGGGTGATGTCTTCCGCTGCCCGGGTGAGGAGCCAGTGGCCCCGCTCATTGCGATCCACCAATCCCATCTGCTGCAAACGCGCCAGCCTCTTCTCCGCATTGCGACAGCAGTGCAGCAGCTTTCGGGGCGAAAGCGCACGCCCCTCTTTCTGCCCCCGGGCCAGTTGCAGCAGGAGCTGCACCATTTCCTCCAGCTCACTGGCTGGCCCTTTGCGCCCCTGGAACAGATGACCATAGGCGCCCAGACCATAGGTGACCTCGGCGCCCAGCAGCACCACGACCCAGGAAAGATAGATCCAGATGAGGAAAATGGGTATGGCCGCCAGGGCACCGTAGATCAGTTCGTAGGTTGGAAAGGTCTTCAGATACCAGGCGAACCCCTGCTTGCTCCACTCGAAGAGAATGGCGGCGAACACACCTCCCACCAAGGCATGCCGGCCCTTCACCGGACGGTTGGGCACCAGCCAATACAGGAAGCCAAAGGCCAGGGCCGACATGGCCACTGGAAGCCAACCCAGCAACCGCTGGCCAAAACCGGTGGCGGTGGCCTCGCTGACCACCGGCAATGAGGCGAGCTCGAGGGTTGCCAGCACGCTGGCGCCCACCAGCAGCGGCCCCAGGGAAAGCACCGTCCAGTAGATGAGGAACTTATTGAGGGGCCGGCGTTTGCGTTCCACCTCCCAGATGGCGTTGAAGGCATGATCGATACTGGCCACCAGCATCACCGCCACCATGATCAGCACCAGGAAGCCCACACCGGTGAGGTGGGAAGCCTTGGCACTGAACTCGAGGAGGTACTGGTGCACCACCTCACCGGCAGCGGGCATGAAGTTGCTGAAGATGAACTCCTGGATCGCCTCGTTGACCCGCTCACCAACCGGAAAAGCGGAGAGAATGGCGAACACCACGGTCATCAGCGGAACCAGTGAGAGCAGCGTGGTGTAGGCGAGGGAACCCGCCCGCTCCAAACCGCCGTGTGCCAGGAAGCGGGTCAGAGTCTTTTTCAAATAAGGGAACAGGGCCATCGGCCTGCGCGCCCACAATGCTTCCGAACGATTGTGAGCGGCTTTTTTCCCGTTTAGAATCGCCGTGTCGCCAGTTTCCCGAGAATTCGCCATGAGCGTGAAGATCTACCACAACCCCCGCTGCAGCAAATCCCGCCAGACATTGCAGTTGCTGAAGGATAACAACATCGAACCCGAGGTGGTGAAATACCTGGAGACGCCGCCCACGAAGGAGGAGCTGGAGAAGATCCTCGACCTCCTGGGCATGGAGCCGCGGGAGCTGATGCGCCGCCGGGAGAAGGAGTACAAGGAGCTGGGGCTGGACGCTCCCAACCTTAGCCGTGACCAGCTCATCCAGGCCATGGTGGAACACCCGCGCCTCATCGAGCGACCCATCGTGATCAAGGATGGCAAGGCGGCACTGGGCCGGCCACCGGAAAAGGTGCTGGAGCTGCTGTGAGTTACATCCTGGTGCTCTACTACAGCCGCCACGGCGCCACCGCGGAGATGGCCCACCTGGTGGCACGAGGCGTGGAGGAAGGCGGACTGGAGGCGCGCCTGCGCACGGTGCCCGAAGTCTCCGCCACCTGCGAGGCAGTGGATCCCTGCGTGCCCGAATCAGGGGCACCTTATGCCGAACCGGACGACCTGCGTCATTGTGCCGGGCTCGCCCTGGGCAGTCCCACCCGCTTCGGCAACATGGCCGCGCCATTGAAATATTTCCTCGACTCCACCAGCGCCCTGTGGCTGAATGGCGCCCTCATCGGCAAACCGGCCGGCCTGTTCACCTCCACCAGCAGCCTGCACGGTGGTCAGGAGAGCACCCTGCTCTCCATGATGCTGCCCCTGCTGCATCACGGCATGCTCATCACCGGGTTGCCCTACTCGGAAACCGAGCTGCTCACCACCCGCACCGGGGGCACTCCCTATGGCCCCTCCCACCTGGCCGGCAGCGACAGCAACCTGCCACTCTCGGAAGAGGAGAAATCCCTCTGCAAGGCGCTGGGGAGACGGCTGGCGGAGATCGCCAAGCGACTTGCATGAGCCGACAGCTGCCGCTGGCGGTGAGCCTGCCCTCCCCTGTCTCGCTGGATGATTTCGTTGCCGGGGACAACCACCAGGTGTTGGCGGCGGTTCGTCGCCTGGCGCTGGAGCCCGCTGGCCAGCAACTCTACATCTCCGGTCCACCGGGCAGCGGCAAGAGCCACCTCCTGGCCGGAGCCGTGGCCCTGGCCGCCGATCATGGTCTGCATGCGTTCTATCTTCCCCTGAAAGAACTGGCGCCACTTTCTCCGGAGCTTCTGGCAGACCTCGACCGAAGCGATCTCCTGGCCATCGACGACCTTCAGCACGCCTCCGGTGACCAAGCCTGGGAGCAGGCCCTTTTCCATCTGTACAACCGGGCCCGGAGCGCGGACACCAGCCTGCTCTTCGCCGCGGATTGTGGGCCCGCCGCTCTGGATCTTTCGCTACCCGACCTGCGCTCGCGTCTGGCCTGGGGCACCAGCTATCTCCTGCGTCCGCTGGACGACGAGGGTCGTCTGCAACTGCTGCTGCGCCACGCCCACCACCGCGGGCTGCAGCTGCAGCCGGCCGCCGCCCGCTGGATGGTGACCCGCTGCAGCCGCGACCCGAAGCAACTGCTGGCGCTGTTGGAACGGCTCGACCGGCTCTCCCTGGCCCAGCGCCGGCGCCTCACTCTTCCTTTCGTGCGCGACCAGCTCGGCAGCGACCCGGAATGAGGCCGCCGCTCACCAGGATCGCTCACCTCAGGCTGGCCGCTCATCTGGGGCAGGGGGACCTGGCCCTGGACGCCACCGCCGGCAACGGCCATGACACCCTCTTTCTGGCCCGGCAGGTGGGACCCGGAGGCAGGGTCTTCGCCTTCGACCTGCAACCCACCGCGCTGGAACGAACCCGCCAACGGCTTCGGGAGCAGTCCTTGCTGGAACGGGTGACCCTCCACCAGGCGGGTCACGAACGGATGAAGGAGCTGCTGCCCGGGGAGGCCTGGGGCCGGCTCTCGGCGGTGATGTTCAATCTCGGCTACCTCCCCGGCAGCGACAAGGGGCTGGTGACCCTTCCGGAGACCACCCTTCCCGCCCTGGAGCAGGCGCTGGCGGCCTTACGGCCCGGCGGTCTGTTGAGCGTGCTCGCCTACCGTGGTCACCCCGGCGGCAAGGAGGAGTCGGTGGCGGTGGCGCGCATGCTCAAGGCGCGCCGGGACCTGGAGCTGGAGATCACCGAATCCCCCGGCCCGATACTGTTCCTGGCCCGCAAGAGCGGGGTATGATGCCTCCATCCACACTCGCTTCCAGCCGCCCAGCCATGCCAAAGGTCATCGTGGATCCCGCTTCCCGTTCCCTGGATCACCATTTTGCCGTGGTCCATACCAGGCGCAGGTCCCGCGAGCGCTTCGCGGAGGGGTGTGTCACCCTAGTGGAGAACGAGTCCCAGGCCCTGTCCCAGGCCGATGCCTCCCGCCAGCGCTACGCCGCCATCGTCTACGGCCCCTCCACCTCCTCGGAAGGAACCCACATCTACTACCTGGTGCGCTGGCTCGGCGGATGATCACCCTGGACTTCATCCGTCACGGCGAACCGGAAGGCGGCCGCCGCTACCGGGGCTCCCGCATCGACGATCCGCTCAGCGAACGGGGCTGGCAGCAGATGTGGCAGGCGGTGGGGACGCGTTGCCACTGGGACCTGGTGGTGAGTTCACCCCTGCAGCGCTGCCTGGCGTTCGCCCAGGCCGTGGGAGAACGCCATGTGCTGCCGGTGCAGGTGGAACCGACTTTCCAGGAAGTGGGTTTCGGCCGCTGGGAGGGGCTCACCCCGGAAGAGGTACGGCAGCAGGACCCGGAGGGCCATGCGGCTTTCTACCGCGACCCGGTGCGGTGCAGGCCCGAGGGTGCCGAGGATCTGCTCCATTTCGGCCAGCGGGTGGCGAAAGGCTACCAGCGGCTGGTGAAAGAGGCCGCGGATCGACGGGTGTTGGTGGTGGCCCATGCCGGCGTGATTCGTGCCGCCCTGGGTCATGTGCTCCAGGCGCCGGCGGCTGCCTGGTACCGGGTGAAGGTGGACAACGCCGGAATCAGCCGCTTCCTCCACCAGGAGGGGCGTGATCAGCTGCTGTTTCACAACCGCCCGCGTCTCGAATGACCCAATGTAACCTCATCCAGCCTGGAACGGGGGCGGATACCTGCCCGGAAAACCGCCGTGAATACATCTTGGAGGCTCTGCGTCGGTATTCCCGCCCCCAAAGTTTTCCGATCAGCCCCCCACTCTCCAATCCTACAGCCTTGAATGAAGCGGCTCTGTCCAGGGAGCGCCCCTTCATCACCATTTGGTCATAAATTAATGTTTGATCGCCATCAAATACCCCAGGATCTGCATTGACTATTATCAATGCAGGACGCATCGCCGTTCGAGGCCACCAACAACAAAAGCAACGGCCTGTTCAGACCACTTTTTGAATGCCCCCAGGAAGCCTTCCTCAAGAAGCAGGATGACACCGACGGGAGCTGGAGGATGAAATCATGCTGACCTTTGAACAACTCAATGCACAGAACGATCGCATCACCGAACTGACCAACGTGCTTTCCAAGCTGCTCTCCGACCGGCAGCTGTGCGATTCGAGCATCACCTGCGACCTCTTCTACCAGTACGTGGACGAGGTGAAGAAGCACCTGGAGATCACCGATCGCAAACTCTACACGCCGCTGCTCACCAGTGGCGACACCCGTATGGTGAACGTGGCCAACCGGTTCATGGGCGGTTCCAAGGAGATCCGGCGCATCTTCAACGCCTTCTTGAAAAAATGGTGCGACCCGAAACACCATGCGCTCAAGGTGGCCAACTTCGAGGAGTTCTCCCAGGCCACCGACGAGATGTTTGGCATGGTACTGGATCGCATCCAGGACGAGGTGGAGCATCTCTATCCGTTGTTGCGGGAGGTGCGGGGCGACAACCTGCGCGCCGCCTGAGCAACCATTCACGAAGGGGGGAGGAAAGGGGCGACGGCCTGCAGGCCGCCGCCCCTTTTCTTTCTCTCTCCCTGGGATCTCGAAAAATTGTCATCCAGGCAATTTTTTTTCACGCAAACCAAATATTTTGGAACACCCTTCTGCCACTCCGCAGGAAAAGGTATGCTGACCCGGCGTCCTACCCGACCCCGGAAGCGAAATGAACCCCCAGCCAGCCCCACCCTTTTACCAGGTCGACGACCACACCTGGTGCATCGACACCGGCCTCTACCGGGCGGGACATACCGCCTGCTACCTTCTGCGCAGTGGCGATGAGCTGGCCTTCGTGGACTGCGGCGCCACCACCAGCCTGCCCCGCCTGCTGGAAGTGCTGGAAAGCCTGGGGCTGACGCCGGAACAGGTGCGGTACATCCTCCCCACCCATGTTCACCTGGATCACGCCGGAGGCGCGGGCGCCCTGCTGGCCGCCTGCCCCAACGCCCTGCTCGCCACCCATCACAAAGGGCTGCCTCATCTCATCGATCCGCAGAAACTGCAGCAGGGCGCCATGGCGGTCTACGGTGAAAACGCATTCCACTCCCTGTTCGGAGAGCTGGTCCCCGCGCCGGAGAACCGTTGCCGGGCCTTGTGGCAAGGGGAGCAGCTGCCGCTGGGCTCCACCGAGATCGCCTTCCTGGAGACCCCGGGCCACGCCAACCACCACGGCTGTTTCCACCATTCCCCCACCGGCAACCTCTTCACCGGCGACACCTTCGGTCTGCGCTACCCGAAACTGGACCACCATGAAGAGCCCTTCCTGCTGGCTACCACCACGCCGGTGGCCTTCGATCCGGAAGTCTGGTCGGACTCCCTGGAACGGATGATGGCGCTGCAGCCTGAACGGGCCTGCCTCACCCATTTCGGACCATTGGAAGAGCCGGCGCGCTGGGTATCCCGGCTGCGCGACAGCCTCGATCTGCACGTCCGGGTCGCCCTGGAGGAAGAGCCCAATCCGCCGGAGGGACGGGGGAAGCGGCTGCGGGAGGCCCTGGAGCGGCGGATTCTGCAGGCACTTAAGAAACACCAACCGTCACTGCCGATGGATGCGGCCAGACGACTGCTGGAGATCGACCTGGAGCTCAATGCCCAGGGCCTGGCGGTATGGCTTGCACGCCGCGCCCGGAAACGACAAAAGACGATATAATGAGTGGCTCACTCGAATCTTCACGCCCATGAGCCAGATGCCACAGTACCCCACCGACGATCTGCGCATCCGTGCCATCAAGGAGGTGGTGCCGCCGTGCGTCCTGCACGAACGCTATCCCATCACGGAAGAGGCGGCCAGGACGGTGTTCGAAGCGCGTCAGCAGATCCACCGCATCCTCCACGGAGAGGACGACCGCCTGCTGGTGGTGATCGGCCCCTGCTCCATTCACGATCCAGACGCGGCCCTGGACTATGCCTCCAGGCTGAAGGAACAGCGCGACCGCCTGGCCGAGGATCTGCTCATCGTCATGCGGGTCTACTTCGAGAAACCGCGCACCACCGTGGGCTGGAAGGGCCTGATCAACGACCCCAACCTGGACGAATCCTTCGAGATCAACAAGGGACTGGAGCTGGCGCGCAAGCTGCTGCTGGACATCAACGGCATGGGGCTGCCCACGGGCACCGAGTTCCTCGACCTCATCTCGCCCCAGTACATCGCTGATCTCATCGCCTGGGGGGCCATCGGCGCCCGCACCACCGAAAGCCAGGGACACCGGGAGCTGGCCTCCGGCCTCTCCTGCCCGGTGGGCTTCAAGAACGGCACCGACGGTACCATGCGGGTGGCGGTGGATGCCATCCGCGCCGCCGAGCGCCCGCATGTCTTCATGTCCATGACCAAAGAGGGGCATTCGGCCATCTTCTCCACCACCGGCAACAACGACACCCACATCATCCTGCGGGGAGGCCAGCGCCCCAACTACGACGCCGAATCGGTGAACATCGCCGCCGAGGAGATGGAAAAGGCTGGGCTGACCCCCCGGCTGATGATCGACTTCAGCCATGCCAACAGCCGCAAGCAGCATGAGAAACAGCTGCAGGTGGGCCACGACGTGGCGGGACAGATCGCGCGGGGCGACATGCGCATCATCGGCGCCATGATCGAGAGCCACCTGGTGGGCGGCCGGCAGGACCTGGTACCCGGCAAACCCCTGGTCTATGGCCAGAGCATCACCGATGCCTGCCTCGCCTGGGAGGACAGCGTGCCGTTGCTGGAAGAGCTGGCGGAAGCGGTACGGCAGCGGCGCGCGGGATGACGATCCTCTCCCCCTCCCACGGGAAGGGGGAGGAAGCCAAAAAAGCCTCTGTTACATTTCCTCGAACCCGGCCTTGCGAAACCACTCGCTGGCCTTTTCCGGGTCGGCCTCCACGCCATTACCCTCCCGATACATCATGCCCAGGGTGGTCATGGATCCCTGCAACCCCTGTTCGGCGGCCCTCTCGAACCAGTGCACCGCCTTTTCCGGATTCTTCTCCGCGCACTCCCCTTCCAGGTACATGAAAGCCAGCCCATGCTGCGCCAGGGCGTGACCCGACTCGGCGGCGGCTTTCATGTATTTGTAGGCCATGAGGGGGTTCGCCACCATGCCCAGCCCGTTCTGTGCCATGATGGCCACCCGGTACTGAGCCTCCGGATCCCCCGCCTCGGCCAGGGGCTCCAGCAGCTCTGCTGCCTGCACGAAGTGCTTGGCCTCGAAGGCGGCGATGCCGCTGCCCAGAGCCATTTCCCGGTCCTGTTGTTCACGATCATCGGCCATGTCACATCTCCACGAGATTCTGTGTTCTAGACTGAAGGCATTGTAGCTTAGCGCTCTGTCCGCCGAACACGGACTGCCGGCAGGGAAAACCCCAATTGAAGCCGGCGCTTGCACAACTTAGGGTTGAACCATGGAAAAATTCGACAGGAAAGGGATGGTACTGCTGGGCCCGTTGCTGGGCCTGCTGATCCTGGTTCCTATCGCACGGGCGGCCGTCGATTCCGCCTATCCACTTCAACAGAAACTGTTCCTGGTGGCGGAGCAGGCGCTGAAGAACCGTCAGCAGGAACAGTTCGAGAAACTGCGGGACGCCCTGAAAGGCTACCCTCTGCTTCCTTACCTGGATTACCGGGCCCTGTTGCAGAAGCTGGACCAGGCCTCCGCCGAAGAGGTGGCCGACTTTCTCCAGCGCAACCGGGAGACCCCCCTGGCGCACCGGCTGCGGGTGCGCTGGCTCAATCTCCTGGCGGAGCGCGGCGACTGGAACACCTATCTCCGGTTCTACCAGGACGACGGCAACGTGGTACGGCAGTGCCACCATCTGCGCGCGCTCATCGAAATCGGGCGAAAGGAGGCAGCTTTCGCCCGGGTGGAGCCGATCTGGCTGCATGGGCGCTCCCGTCCCAAGGCCTGCGATCCCGTCTTCCAGGCCTGGCGTGAGGCGGATGGCCTCACCCCCGAGCTGGTCTGGCAAAGGATCGCATTGGCCATGGACCTGGGCCAGGTGCGGTTGGTGCGTTATCTCCAAAAGCTGCTGCCGAAGAAGGAACGGCCGCAGGTGGAGCTCTGGTTGAAACTGCGCAAGAAACCCGAGCTGGCGCTGGAGGAGAAACGACTGCAACGACCCCACGCCATGCGCCAGGCGATGCTCGAATATGCCGTGATTCGCAAGTCGCGCAGCAACCCTCTCGCCGCCCTCGACCTGTGGCAGAAGCTCCAGGACAAGGGGTTGCTGCCACCCGGCTCGAAAAAGGTGGAGAGCGCTCTGGCCCGGCGCCTGCTGCGCAATGAAAGTGCCGAGGCCTGGTCCTTTTTCCTGCGGCTTCCCAGTGCAGATACCGATGCCGGCTTGCAGGAGCAGCGGATCCTGGCCGCGCTCTATCGCCAGCGGTGGGAGCAGGTGCTGGACTGGATTTCACGGCTGCCTCCGGAGCGGCGCTCGCAGAGTCGCTGGCGCTACTGGAAAGCGCGCAGCCTGGAGATGCTGGGAGAGCGTGGCAGCGCCGAACCGATCTTCCAGGAGCTGGCCAGGGAGCGCGGCTATTACGGCTTCCTGGCCGCCGACCATGTGGGCGCGCCCTATCACCTGGAGCATCAGCCCACCCCGGTGGACCAGGAACTGCTGGACAGAGTGGCGGGGGAACCGGCCATCCAGCGGGCCCGGGAGCTGGTCTCTCTGGAACGCTGGACGGACGCCCGCCGTGAGTGGCGCCTGATCACGAGGAAGCTCGACGACGAGGCGATGATGGCGGCAGCCAAGCTGGCGCAGTCCTGGGACTGGCATGATCAAGCCATCTTCACCCTGGCTCGTACCGGCTACTGGGACGACCTGGAGCTGCGCTTTCCCCTGGAGCACCTTGAAACCGTGGTGAAGCGGGCCGAAGAGCGCAACCTGGACGTCTCCTGGGTGTTCGGCGTGATCCGTCAGGAGAGCGCCTTCAATCCCGCGGTACGTTCCGCCGCCGGCGCCTACGGACTGATGCAGTTGATGCCGGCCACCGCCCGCTACGTTGCGCGAAAATTGCTCAAACAAAAGCGCTCACCCAGCCGGCGAGACCTCACCAGGCCGGAAGTGAATATTCAGCTCGGCACCACCTATCTCTCCGACGTGCTCGCGCGGCTGGAACAGAACCCGGTGCTGGCCACGGCAGCCTACAATGCCGGTCCCCACCGCGTCTCACGCTGGCTTCCCAGGGAACAGCTGCCGGCGGACCTGTGGATCGAACTCATTCCCTTCAAGGAGACCCGTAAATATGTGAAGCGGGTCTTCACCTATGCGGTGATCTACGACCATCGTCGCAAGGAAGCGATCGTTCGCCTGTCTCAACGGCTGCAACCCATCAGTGGAGACAGCCCCCAACGCACGGCGCAGAAGCGGCGCAACGCCCGGGCCACTCTGTAGGGCGGCCATCTTCGATCACGCGAATAACGGGAGAAAAAGGAGCCAGAAACGCGCCCGAATCAGGCCACGGTGGCCCGTTCGGTCTTGCCCTGCATCTGCTGCTGTCGTTCGAGGAAGCCGACGATGCGTTGTTGCTGCAAGGTCTCTTTCGGATCGAATTCACAATCGAAACGGAAGCTGTCCTGGGAATAGCGGCGACAGAATACCAGGCGACAGGGCACTTCCACCGGACGCTGCAGCCCCGGCAAGCGGAAGGAGAGCAGAACTCGGATCCCCAGCAGGAACCCGGGAGCCCGCCTTTCCAGGGGCATGAGCAGGCTGCTGGTGGCGAAATCACAACGGAAGCTCAATCCCTGCTCCGACAGCTGTTCCACCAGCACGGGCCGGGCGGTGCTGCCGGCCATCTGAAGTTCTCCCCAGAGGGCGGTTTGCAGGCGCAGCCTGCGATGGAGTGGATTCAGGGCTTTCATTGGTCTGCCACCTCGCAGGAAGGTCAGTTCTTTCCAGCCAGCCGGTTGCGAATTTTTCTGGCCAGCTCCGGGGATGCCACCACCTCGTAGAAATGGCGCGCTCCCTCGCCTTCCATGACCGCCAGCTCCCTACCGTCCCACATCAGCAGCGGCGCTTCCCGCACCACCAGCCAGCGGGTTTTTCCGGAATCGTCCATGAAACGGCCCACATGGTGCCGGTGGCCTATCTGACCGCCGCTCTCCTCCACCCTCTTCATCACCAGTTCCTGCCGGAGATGTTCGAAGGCGGGCCTGTCGAGTTCGATTCCATTGACATTGTAGCGGCGTAATTGCACCTGCTCTGAGACGGGGTTGGCAGATTCCCGGAACAACACCTCCTCCACTCCGGTGGCGGAGAACCCGCTGCCCCGCAACCGCTCCAGGAACGCCCGCGGCAGATCGGAAGAAGAGAGGCGGTCCGCCCGATGGATGGCGGGCGAGATGGTGATCCGACGTCCTTCATCGAACAGGAAGGTGGGCGCCCCCTGTTCCCAGGCGATTCCCACCCCGAGTTCCAACTCCGGCAGCCCCTGGTGCCGGTTCTCCCGGTTACGCTCGGCCACCAGGGCTATGAGCTCCTGGGCCAGGGCGCAGGCACGGGCCACGGGCATCACCGAATCGCCGCCTCCCTCCTCGATGATGAGAATGGCGGCATCCCCCTCGAGAAACACCTTTTCGGCACCGAAGTTGCGCAGCAGGCCATTGAGCGGACCGAACAGGTTGTGAGTGAAGTAGGTGGCGGGGTTGATACCGGCCCGGCCGAGCTCGGCGATGAGTTCGGTGGAGCCCCGCAGATCCGCCTTGAGGATGACATGACCCTGCAGTCGCCGCGGCGAGACGGCCCCCGGAGTGAAATCCTGCAGCAATCCATTCTCCCGCGAGAGCTGAACATCCTCGCGGCGCTCCAACAGGCGGAAGCCGTCCATGGCACTGTAACCCTCCCAGGCCAGCTTGAGATCCCGCCGCAGCCGGGCAAAGCCTTCCAGCGATTCGAGCAGCCAGTGCCGCCGGGTGGCCGGAGAGGCCTGCCGCAGCTCCTTGCGGGCCTGGGAGAGGGCGGCATGATAGGCCGGAAGATTGGGAATCTCCTCCAACCGCTCCAGAGCGGTGATAACCTCCTGTCGGCTGCGCTTGGCCAGCAGGTAATCCAACAGCAGCGAGGGGGTACCACGACGTCCCAGTTCAGGATAGATCTTGCGCAAACAAAGGCTGGCATAGAGCGGTTCCAACAACCCCTCCCGGTCCAGCGCCCGCTCCACCTCCTCCAGCAGCGCTTTCTGGAAAGCGGGCCAGCGGGCGTGGCGCCAGGGGCCGGTGCCCCCGCCCTTGCGCTCCCCTCCCAGCAACCGCACCAGGTTGCGGGGACGGTCCAGCCAGCAGGCGATCCGCTGCTGATATTCCTCGGGAATCATCACCCGGCGCAGGTAGGCCTCCACCTGGGCATAACCGTTCAGCTCCCCCTGATCCTGCCGCACCGGCAGGGACTTCAATGATTGCACATCCAGCTGTGGTGGCTGCTGCAGGCACTGGGGGGGCAGCCATTCCCGCAAAGGTACCAATACCGCCCGTTCCATCTCCCGGAACCGCTGAGGATCGAGCAGCACCAGCGGATAGAGTTCCAGAAAGCTTTCCTCGCACCCAAGGTCATCCAGTTGCAACAGTGGGTTGAAGAGCAGCTCTTCGGCCACCGGCCAGGAAACCGCCAGCAGGCTCTTGCGCCGCTTGCGGGCCACCCGGTCCAGACTGTGGACGATACTCAGTACGTCATGAGCAGCCAGGTAACGGAGGCGAGATTGGCAACGCCGGAACTGGCGCAGCCGCTCGGCCCGGGCCAGACCGCCGGTTTCCGGCGCCCCAACCCCCATGGCGCCCTCCTCGCCCTCCCCCCAGGCGCGGATACGGGCGTCGAGGACGAGAAGGATCTGTTTCACCACCGCCAGGTGAAACAGCTGGTAGAGCTCCCGGCGACCCTCGCTGCGGGCACGTCGGGCGGCCGCCTGGGCCGCAGCGTCATAGGCATCCTGGAAACGATTGGAAGCTTCCAGGGCATTCAGGGCCGGGGCATTGCTGAGCTGCAGCGTCTGCATGCGCTTGGCGAGACCCAACTCCACCAGGTCGGCGATGCCCTGCTGCAGCTGGTCACCCAGCCAGACATCGATCCGGGCGCCGTCCAGCCCCCGGGGAAAACTTTCCAGCTTGAGCCGCAGCCGTTTTGGCGGTTTGAGATGTTCCAGGACGAATTCCTTGGAAGGGTGCCAGCCTGTGATGTCCAGTATTCCCATGTCCGGCTCAAATGGCGGAAATGACCTGGTCCTCGGCGTCGAAGCGATTGGCCAGCATCTCACCCAACCTGGAAAGGTGATGGTCCAGACGCGATAGATCCAGTGGATGCTCGCTGGGGTCGTAGCGGTCGTTGAATTCAAGGGAGAGATCGCTGGTCTCGTCCAGAAGGGGTTGCAACCGGACCAGTGTCTCCCTCGCTCTTTCGGTCCCCCGGGCAGGATCCAGCAACAGCGCCTGCACTTCGAACTGCCAGAGGGAGAGGTAATCCACGAGCAGTTGGCAGAAGCGCTGCAGCAGCCGCTGACGCACGGCTTCGCTCGCCCCCTCCGCGCCGGCCAGCTCGCAAAAGCGGGAAAGGAGCTGTCCCCGTTCCTGCAGCAACTCCGCCACGGCGTGTTCCAGAGACCCTTGCATCAGACCGGTTTCACTCATGATCTGGTCAATATCCTGTTCCGCTGCTGCCGAGCCTCGGCAACGGGGCAAATACCCTATAATCCGGTGTGAATCCCGCAAGCATCGGTCGATGAATGGCAAGAACCCTGCCCCTGTTACTGCTTCTCTGCCTGCCCACGGCCCGTGCGGCGGATCTCGATGGCGCCAATGTGTTTCTCGACATGATGCGCTCCATGCTCAACATGTTCGAGATGATGCAGCTCTACCAGGACTTCAAGTCCGGGCGCGGCCTGCCCTCCTACCCGCCGCCACCCCCCGGCGCCTGGCCACGACCCGACAACGCAACCTTACCACCCTTTTCCCCGCAGAGCACCAGCCAGCTCGATGGTGCCTGGGCCAGCAACAACAACCTGCTGTTCGCCATCAAGGACGGCCTCGGGCGCATCTACTGGGCCAGGGACAAATACCGCGACTTCAGGCTGGAGGTGTTGCCACCCAGGCTGCGTCTCACCGACACCAGCACAGGGCAGAGCGAGGAATTCGACATCGCCATCCAGGGCGACCGCATGGTGCTGCGGGACAAGCAGGGAAGGCTGGCGCTGTTCCGACGTCTACCACTGGACCGGAAACAACGCTGATCCCCAAAGCAATCGCACACCCACCGCCACCAGCACCAGGGCAAACAGCCGCCGCAGCATGGGCACCGGCAGACGGTGGGCCAGCAAGGCCCCCACGGGGGCGGTGTAGACCGCCAGGGGCGCCATCACCAGTACTGCGGGCCAGTGCACGAAACCCCAGTCCCCGGAACGGGTCAGCCCTTGGCCAAACAGGATGAATCCCGCCGCCCCGGCGAGGGCGATGGGCAGGCCACAGGCGGCGGAGGTCCCCACCGCCCTCGGTAAGGCGGTCCCCCGCCAGGCCAGGTAGGGAACGGTCATGGTGCCGCCGCCGATCCCCACCAGGCCGGACACCAGGCCGATGAGGCTGCCCACCAGCCCAAGTTCTCCCCGCCCGGGCCTCCTTCCGGAAGGCTCGGGCCGGAAACCGCTGGCCATCTGCAGCGCCACCAATAACAGAAAGGCGCCGAACAACCCCTTGAGCCAACCGGTACTCATCCGCGATGCCAGCCACGCGCCTCCCCAGGCTCCCACCATCAGGCCAGGAGTGAGCCAGAGGACCAAAGGCCAGTCCACCGCCCCGCGACGACGATGGGCCAGGAGGGAGGCCAGGGATATGGGAACAATGGTGGCCAGGGAGGTGCCCACCGCCAGCTGCGCCAGGTGAACCGTTTCCAGGCCCTGCCAGTGGAAGAGGAACAGCAGCGCCGGCACCATCACCAGGCCGCCTCCCACCCCCATGAGCCCGGCCAGGAGGCCGGCCGCGACACCGGTCAGGGCGTAGCCCGCCACCAGCAGATCCATCAGACCAGAACCAGGTTGTCCCGGTGGATCAGCTCTTCGTCATCCATGTAACCGAGGATGTTTTCGAAGTTGTTGCTGGGTTGACCCTGGATGCGGGCCGCCTCCTCGGAGGAGTAGTTCACCAGGCCCCGGGCCACCTCCCGCCCTTGGGGATCCACGCAGGCCACCACCTCGCCACGGGAGAAGTTGCCCTGCACCCCTTTCACCCCCACGGCCAGCAGGCTCTTGCCCTGGTCGCGCAGCGCTTTCACCGCCCCCTCGTCGAGCACCAGCCTGCCCCGCACCTGAAGCTGACCGGCGAGCCAGCGCTTGCGTGCCGCATGGGGCTCCTGCGCCGGCACCAGCAGCGTGCCCACCGCTTCCCCGCGGGCGATGCGCTGCAACACCGCCGGCTCCCTGCCGGAGGCGATGAGGGTGGCGGTACCGGAACGCGCCGCCACCCGGGCGGCGCGCAGCTTGGTGGCCATGCCGCCGCGCCCCAGCGCGCCCCGGCTGCCCGAGGCGTAACCATCGAGGCGGGGATCGTCCACCCGCGCATGTTCGACGAGCCGTGCCCCCGGCACCTGTCGCGGGTCGGCGTCGAAGAGTCCCGCCTGGTCGGTGAGCACCACCAGCAGGTCGGCCTCCACCAGGTTGGCCACCAGGGCCGCCAGGGTGTCGTTGTCGCCGAAACGCAGCTCCTCGTTGGCCACCACGTCGTTCTCGTTCACCACCGGCACCACCCCCAGGTCGAGCAGAGTGCGCAGGGTGCTGCGGGCATTGAGATAGCGGCGCCGGTCGGAGAGGTCGTCATGGGTGAGCAGCACCTGGGCGGTATGACGGCCCCGGCGGCTGAAACAGCTCTCCCAGGCCTGCACCAGCCCCATCTGGCCGATGGCCGCGGCCGCCTGCAACTCATGGAGGGTCTCGGGACGCCGCTGCCAGCCCATGCGGCACATCCCCTCGGCCACGGCACCGGACGAGACCAGCAGCAGCTCGCGCTCCCCTTGCTCGAGCCAGTCGGCCATCTGGTCCACCCAGCCGCGCAGGGCCTGGCGGTCCAGCCCCTGCCCCTCGGCAGTGAGCAGGGCGCTGCCGATCTTCACCACCCAGCGCCGCATCCGAGGCAGGTCGGTGCGGTCGATCATGCCGACACCGTGGGGTCGTAGGGCTCGTCGGCCAGCGCCTCTTCCGCCGGTTTCTCGCCCTGTTCCTCCAGGTGACGGGCCACCGCCTGCACCAGCGCTTCCAGTCCCTCCCCGGTGGCCGCAGAGATGCCGAACACCGGTCCCTGCCAATCCAGCGCTTCCACCAGCCGCGCCTTGCGGGCCTCGAACTCCTCCGGCGGCAGTAGATCCTTCTTGTTGAGCACCAGCCAGCGCTCCCGTTCCAGCAGCTCGCCACCGTAGCGCGTCACCTCGGCCTCGATCTTGCGCACCGCCTCCACCGGGTCGGCCCGCTCATCCAGCGGCGCGATGTCCACCAGGTGCAGCAGCAGGCGGGTGCGGGAGAGATGGCGGAGAAACTGCAGCCCCAGCCCCGCTCCTTCTGCGGCGCCCTCGATCACCCCGGGGATGTCGGCCACCACGAAGCTCCGCCCCTCCCCCAGTTTCACCACTCCCAGCTGGGGATAGAGGGTGGTGAAGGGGTAGTCGGCCACCCGGGGATTGGCGTGGGAGATGCGCGCCACCAGGCTCGACTTGCCGGCGTTGGGCAGGCCCAGCAGCCCCACGTCCGCCAGCACCCGCAGCTCCAGCGCCAGGGTGCGCTTCTCGCCGGGCGTGCCGGAAGTGGCCTGGCGGGGCGCGCGGTTGGTGCTGCTCTTGAAATGGATGTTGCCCAGGCCATGCTTGCCGCCCCGGGCCACCAGCAGCCGCTGACCATGGGAGAGCACCTCCCCCATCACTTCGCCGGTCTCCTGATCCTTCACCAGCGTGCCCACCGGCACCCGGATCTCCAGGTCCGCCCCCTTGCGCCCGGTCATCTGCCGGCCCATGCCATTCTGGCCCCGCTCGGCCCGGTGCAGCCGCTGGTGACGGAAGTCCACCAGGGTGTTGAGCCCCTCGTCGCCCACCAGCCAGACGCTGCCGCCATCCCCGCCGTCCCCGCCATCGGGGCCGCCCTTGGGAATGTACTTCTCGCGGCGGAAGCTGACGCAGCCGTTGCCGCCGTCGCCCGCTTCCACCTTGATGATGGCTTCGTCCACGAATTTCATGGCTTGGATTCTATACTTTACTTTTCACGAATAACGCCGTGGGATGAACCAAGATCGAAGGCCGTGACCATCGACCGGCGGGCACGCTGCGCTTTGCCCGCCCTACCTGTCTCGCCACCGACAACACCGGTAGGATGGTCAAAGTCCGAAGGCCGCGACCATCAAACAGCCGACTCTCCAAACAAAAAAGCCCCGCCGGCGTGGCGAGGCCTTTGGCTGCCCGTTGCGGGGCGCGGTCAGGCGGGCACCACGCTCACGTACTTGCGGTTGCGAGGCCCCTTCTTCTCGAACTTCACCACGCCGTCGGTGAGCGCATAGAGCGTGTGATCACGCCCGCAGCCCACGCCGGGACCGGCATGCACCCGGGTGCCCCGTTGGCGGATGATGATGTTGCCCGCCTTCACCACCTGGCCTCCATAGCGCTTGACGCCGAGACGCTTGGATTCCGAGTCGCGCCCGTTGCGGCTGCTGCCGCCTGCCTTCTTGTGTGCCATCTGTCTCTCTCCTCAGCCCGCGTTGATACCGGTGATCTCGAGTTCGGTGTACTGCTGGCGATGGCCCCGACGCTTGAGGTGGTGCTTGCGCCGCTTGAACTTGACGATGCTCACCTTGCGGCCCTTGCCGTGCGACTTCACGGTGGCGGTCACCGCCCCCTCCAGGTAAGGGGTGCCCACCTTCACGTCGTCACCATCGGCCACCAGGAGAACCTTGTCCAGCTCGATGCTGGCTCCCTCGTCGGCATCGATCTTCTCCACCTTCAGGGTCATGCCCTCGCTCACGCGATACTGCTTGCCCCCGGTCTGAATCACGGCATACATTTTTGGGTGTCTCCGGAAAATCTTGGATTTCTGCTCACCGGGATCAGGCCCCGGATGGAAAGACGCGGAATTCTACCCGCTGACCGGTCCAGGGTCAAATTCAACGCGCCTCGCCGCGACGACTGCCGAGCAGGAGCAGCAGCACCCCCACGGTGATGGCCGAGTCGGCCAGGTTGAAGGCGGGCCAGTGCCACTGCTGCCAGTGAAAGTCGAGAAAGTCGGTCACCCGGCCCAGCCGCAGACGGTCCACCAGGTTTCCCAGCGCCCCGCCCAGGACGAGGGACAACCCCAGGGCGGTGACCCCCTCGCCGGGCCGCAGCCGCCACAGCCAGACCACCAGCGCCACCGCCACCACCAGAGTGAGTCCCACGAAGAACCAGCGCTGCCAGCCGCCGGCGTCACTGAGAAAACTGAAGGCCGCGCCCTCGTTGAAGGTGAGCACCAGGTTGAAAAAGGAGGTTACCGGGCGCACCTCGCCGGGCCGGAAGCTGTGCAGCATCCACCACTTGGTGAGCTGGTCGGCGAGGGCTGTCAACAGCGCCAGCAGCAACCAGCGAACTTTTTTCGATGGGTCAATGGCCATGTTTCCCCGAAAGGTGGGTCGGGCTTCAGCCCGATGCTCAACCGATGCCCTGTCGGACTGAAGTCCGACCTACAAAATTGGCCCTCACCCCTAGCCCTCTCCCGCAAGCGGGAGAGGGGGACGGAGAGCGCTGCGCGCGGTTTGTTTGGACCTCACCCATGCCCTTGCTCCCCTCTCCCTCAGGGAGAGGGGCCGGGGGTGGGCGGATCCCAACGGAACACCCACCTCAGGCAAACCGCCGCCTCTCCCCCTCGCCTTCGACGTTATCCACGCAGCGTCCGCACAGCTCGGGATGTTCGGGGTTGCTCCCCACGTCCTCCCGGTGGTGCCAGCAACGCACGCATTTGGGATGCTCCGAGGGGCGCGCGGCCAGTTTCAGCCCCGCCAGCTCGGTTTCTTCCGCATCCGCGGCCTGCACCAGGGGCTGAACCTTCGCATAGGAGGTGATGAGTGCAAAACGGAGTTCGTCCTCCAGCTTCTCCAGGCTGTTGCGCAAGTCATCGTCGCAGTAGAGGGTGACCTCGGCATCCAGGGAGGAACCAATCTCTCCCGCCTTGCGCATCCGCTCCAGCACCCGGCTCACCTCGCCGCGCACCGCCAGCAGCCGCTGCCAGTCCTCGCCCTCCAGCCGGCGCTCCGCCTCCCCCTCCGGGAACTTGTGCCACCGCTGGGTGAAGACGAAGGGGTCCCGTTCGCCCGGCAGCTTCTCCCACGCCTCCTGGGCGGTGAAGCTGAGAATGGGCGCCAGCCAGCGCACCATCGCCTCGGCGATGTGGAAGATGGCGGTCTGGCAGGAGCGGCGCGCCAGGCTCTCCTTCTTGCAGGTGTACTGGCGGTCCTTGATCACATCGAGGTAGAAGCCGCCCAGCTCCACCACGCAGAACTGGGTCACCTTCTGGTAGATGAGGTGGAAGTTGTAGTCGCGGTAGGCATCCACCACCGCCTGTTGCAGCTTGCGCGCCTCGTCCAGGATCCAGCGGTCCAGCTCCACCATCTCAGCCGGTGCCACGGCGTCCTTTTCAGGATCGAAGTCGAACAGATTGGCCAGCAGGAAGCGCAGGGTGTTGCGCAGGCGGCGATAGGCGTCGGCCATGCGCTTGAGGATCTCGTCGGAGACCGCCATCTCGGCACGGTAGTCGGTGGCCGCCACCCAGAGGCGCACGATGTCGGCCCCCAGGCTCTTCATCACCTTCTGCGGCTGCACCACGTTGCCCAGGGACTTGGACATCTTGCGCCCCTCGGCGTCCACGGTGAAGCCGTGGGTGAGGCAGGCTTTATAGGGCGCCTCGCCGGTCATGGCCACCGAGGTGAGCAGGGAGGACTGGAACCAGCCCCGGTGCTGGTCGGAGCCCTCCAGGTAGAGCTCGGCCGGCCGCTTCAGCTCCGGCCGGCGGTCGAGGACGCAGGCGTGGGTGACCCCGGAGTCGAACCAGACGTCCAGGGTGTCGGTGACCTTCTCGTACTGCGCCGCCTCCTCGCCCAGCAGCTCGGCGGGGTCGAGGTCGAACCAGGCGTCGATGCCCTCCTTCTCGATGCGCCGGGCCACCGCCTCGAACAGCTCCTGGGTGTGCGGGTGCAGCTCCCCGCTCTCGCGGTGGACGAAGAGGGTGATGGGCACGCCCCAGGTGCGCTGGCGCGAGATGCACCAGTCGGGGCGGTTCTCCACCATGCCGCGGATCCGCTCCCGGCCCCAGTCGGGCAGCCATTCCACCCGCTCGATCTCGGCCAAGGCGGCGTCGCGCAGGCCGTTCTGGTCCATGCTGATGAACCACTGGGGCGTGGCGCGGAAGATGATGGGGGTCTTGTGGCGCCAGCAGTGGGGGTAGCTGTGTTCCACCTTCTCCACCGCCAGCAGGACGCCCTTCTGCCGCAGCACCTCCACCACTTTTTCGTTGGCCTCGAAGACGTGCTGGCCGCCGAAGAGCGGCAGGTCGTCGCGGAAGCGGCCGTCGCCCAGCACCGGGTTGTCCACCTCGATGCCGTACTGCTGCCCCACCAGGTAGTCCTCCAGGCCGTGGCCGGGGGCGGTGTGCACGGCGCCGGTGCCGGCCTCCAGGGTGACGTGTTCGCCCAGGATCACCGGCACCTTGCGGTCATAGAAGGGGTGCAGCAGCTCCAGCCCTTCCAGGTCCTGGCCGCGGCAGTGGCCCAGCCGCACCGGGTTCTCCACCCCCCAGCGCGCCAGCGCCTGGTCGGCCAGCCCCTCGGCCAGCAGCAGCCGCTGGTCGCCGGCCTGCACCACCAGGTACTCCAGCTCCGGGTTGAGGGCCACCGCGCGGTTGGCCGGCAGGGTCCAGGGGGTGGTGGTCCAGATCACCACCGACAGGGGGCCTTCGCCAGCTTGCGCCATGTCGCACCGTTCCAGGAAGGCGGCCTCGTCCGCCACCGGAAAGCGCACGTCGATGGCCAGGGAGCGCTTGTCCAGGTAGTCCACCTCGGCCTCGGCCAGGGCCGAGCCGCAGTCGGTACACCAGTTCACCGGCTTGGAGCCCTTGTGCAGGTGGCCGGCCGCCACGATCCTGCCCAGGGAACGGACGATATCCGCCTCCTGCTGGAAGTTCATGGTGAGATAAGGGTTCTCCCAGTCGCCCAGCACCAGCAGCCGCTTGAAGTCGGCCTTCTGCCGCTCCACCTGGCTGCGAGCGTAGTCGCGGCAGGCCTGGCGGAACTGGCGCGGGCTCACCTTCTGTCCCGGCTTGCCCACCTTCTTCTCCACCTGGAGCTCGATGGGCAGGCCGTGGCAGTCCCAGCCGGGCACGTAGGGGGCGTCGTAGCCGTCCAGGGTGCGGCTCTTGACGATGATGTCCTTGAGCACCTTGTTCACCGCGTGGCCGATGTGGATGTCGCCATTGGCGTAGGGCGGGCCGTCGTGGAGGATGAACTTCTCGCAGCCGGCACGCGCTTCCCGGATGGCCTGGTAGAGCCCCTGGGCATCCCACCGCTTGAGCGCCTCGGGCTCGCGCTGGGCGAGGTTGCCGCGCATGGGGAAATCGGTCTTGGGCAGGTTGAGTGTGTCCTTGTACTTGCTCACGGACTGGGTTTCCTGTGGCTGGGTTGTGGTGAATCAGATAACGGCGGCGGCCGGTTGCAGGCCGTGGATGCGCCGCGCCTCGGCGGCGTCCAACTCGATCTGGCGCCGCAACTGGCCGAAGGAATCGAAGCGGCGCTCCTCACGGATGAAACGGGTGAAGGTGACCCCCACATGGGCACCATACACCTGGCGATCGAAGTCGAACAGGTGCACCTCCAACAGGGGCCTCTGGTCACCGCCCACGGTGGGACGGAAGCCAATGTTGGCCACCCCCGGTAGGTCGTCCGCTTCCAGCCCCTGCACGGTGACGGCGAACACCCCCTGCAACGGGCTCACGCGCCGGTGGAGGGGCACGTTCAGCGTGGGAAAGCCGATGGTGCGGCCCCGCTGGTGGCCGCGGCTGACCCGGCCAAAGATCTGGTAGGGACGCCCCAGGCAAGCTTCCGCAGTGGCAAGATCTCCCGCCATCAGCGCTTCGCGGATGCGGGTGCTGCTGATGCGGCAGCCTTCCAGGCTCACCGTCTCCAGGCTCTCCACATCGAAACCATGTGCTGTTCCAGACTCTTTCAGCAAGGCGAAGTCGCCGCTGCGCTCTCGGCCGAAGCGGAAGTCGTCCCCCACGTAGAGATGGCGGACGGCCAGCCCTTCCACCAGCACCGCTTGAATGAAATCATCGGGGCTCATGCCGGCCAGGGCGCGGGTGAACTCCAGCAACAGCACCCGGTCGATGCCGCAGCGCCGCACCTGTTCCAGCTTCTCGCGCAGGCGGGTGAGGCGGGCGGGCGCCTGCTGCGGCCGGAAGAATTCCATGGGTTGGGGCTCGAAGAGAATCACCGTGGCCGGCAGGCCGTGCTCTTCGGCCTTCTCCCTGAGCGCCGTGAACACCGCCTGGTGCCCCAGGTGGACGCCGTCGAAGTTGCCGATGGTGGCCACGCAGCCCCGGTGGCGGGGACGGAGGTTGTGCTTGCCGCGGATCAGCTCCATCACTCCATTCCACCTGCCAACTCGCCGACCTGGAATCCTACGCCAGCCGCCGCCGTGACCGGATCGCAATCGATGGTTTCGGAGCCTGGCAGCTTGTTGCCGAACCAGGTGCCGGAGAGATTACCCTGCTCGTACCAGAGTCCGTTCAGGAACTGGGTGGAGGAGAGCACCAGCACTGCGGTACCACGCTCCTCACCCCCATGCTCGATCCAGTTGAGACGAAAAACGCGACCATCGGTGGTGCCGTAAACATACCCCTTGTCCAACTCGTAGCATCCCTCGACCCGATCACCCTTCACCTTCAGCAGCAGCGGGCCATAGTTGGTCTCGTAGACACCGTCGGGCGACACCTCGTCGGGCACTCGTTCGGCAACCGGTTCCCCGTAAGCCTCCAGTTCGCTGATCTCGGTGAACAACTTGTGGCCGTGGTTGGATAACACCTCCACCTTCAGCCAGCGGGCCACCACCGGCCGCTGGAGCACCTTCTCGGCGCGGCCGAAGGGCTTGCCCATCACCACCGTGACGGGTGACCAGGGGCCAGCCGGAGAGGTGGTGGAGGCGGAAAACCGAACCTCCCTGGCCGAAATGCCGGGATACTGCATCTCGTCGTTGTCCCGGTTGTCCACCACCAGCCGGCGAATGCGGTAGGGCCGGTCCAGCTCGATGATGAAGCTGTCGGTATGTTCTCCTGAAAGCTGGTGCCGGCCGGAAGCCCAGTAGTCGCGCAAGCGGCCGTCGATGAGGGCATTGGCAGGAAACTGGATGTCGTACTGCCCGGAGTGGGCAAGAATGACCGCGCCCCGATCCAGGGTCAAAAGATCCTCCGAGGAAACACCCTCTCCTTTCACTGGCGGAAAACCGGCCAGAGCGAGTGTCGCCAGCAGTGGTAGGATCTTGCGCCGCATCACGAGGGATACTCTCCCGGTTCGAGAACCGGTCATTTTACCCCCTATCCCGGCTGCCTGCCCAGATCGCCAGGGCGCATCCCCAGCACCAGCAGAGTGAACAGGTAACTGCCGGCCCCCACCGACACCCACCAGCCGAGCTGCAGAGCCCGCTGCCAGAGACTCCAGTCCCGCCAGGTTTCCAGGGCAGGCGCCAGCAGCAGGAGCACTATGGCCATGACGCCACAACCAAGGATCACCTGGAACCAGAGCCGTTTCCAGGCAGCCGATGGTGTGTAGACCCCCGCCTTGCGCAGTCCCCGGTAGAGCAAACCGGCGTTGACGAAGGCCGACAGGCTGGTGGCCAGCGCCAGCCCGGCATGCTGCAGTGGCAGGACGAGGGCCAGGTTGAACCCCATGTTCACCACCATGGCGATGATGCCGATCCTCACCGGGGTCCGGGTATCCTGGCGGGAGTAATACCCGGGCGCCAGCACCTTGATGAGAATGAAGGCGAGCAGGCCGGAGGCGTAGGCGACCAGGCTCTGGCGCGCCATCACCACGTCGTGGAAGTCGAACCGCTCGGAGAGAAACAGGGTGGCGATCATGGGCCCCGCCAGCACCGCCAGCCCCACCGCCGCCGGCAACCCGAAGATCACCGTGGTGCGCAACCCCCAATCCAGGGTGCGACCGAAGGCCACCGGGTCCTTCGCCGCATGGCCACGTGACAGCGCCGGCAGAATGACGGTCCCCAGGGCCACCCCCAGCACTCCCTGGGGAAACTCCATCAACCGGTCGGAATAGTAGAGCCAGGAGATGCTACCGGTCTGCAGAAAAGAGGCGAGCACCGTATCCAGCAGCAGATTGATCTGCACCACCGAGACGGCGAACAGCGCCGGCACCATCAGCTTGAGGATCCGCCCCACCCCTTCGTGATCACGCCGCACCCTGGGCCTGGGCAGCAGCTTCAACCGGTGCAGGAAGGGAAGCTGAAAGGTAAACTGTACCACCCCGGCGATGAGCACCCCCCAGGCCAGCGCCGTCACCGGTTCCGCCATCCAGGGCGAGAGCCAGAGTGCCGCGCCGATGAGACAGAGATTGAGCAGCACCGGGGTGAAGGCCGGCACCGCGAAACGGTTGTGGGCGTTGAGGATGCCACCGGCAAAGGCGGTGAGTGAGATGAAGAAGAGATAGGGAAAGGTGAGCTGCAGCATGGAGGCGGCCAGCGCCAGCTTCTCATCGGCGCCTTCGAGCACCCAACCGAAGGCGAACAGCGACACCACCAGGGGAGCCGCCACCACGCCCACCAGCGACACCACCAGGAGCACCAGCCCCAGAGTGCCCGCCACGTGGTCCACCAATCCCTTCAGATCCTCGTAGGAACGGGTCTCCTTGTACTCGGTGAGAACCGGCACGAAGGCGGTGGCGAAGGCACCCTCCCCAAAGAGGCGGCGCAGAAAGTTGGGAATGCGGAAAGCGACGAAGAAGGCGTCGGTGGCCGCGTCAGCACCGAACAGCCGGGCCAGCACCAGGTCGCGCACGAATCCCAGGATGCGTGACAACAGGGTGTTGCCACCCACCGTGGTGAGCGATTTGAAGAGCGAGGCCAGGGCGTTTCTCCTTGGTTTCCAGGCGCGGGAAAGGCGCTATTCTAGCGTCAATTTCCAGTTGACAGCGGCAATGCGCATCGCCATAATTTCGCGTCTTTCCAGAGAACACCCGGATTTTCAGGAGCAGAACAGGTGGCAAACTCACCGCAAGCACGCAAGCGCGCCCGCCAGGCGGAGAAGCGGCGCAAGCACAATGCCAGCCGTCGCAGCATGATGCGCACCTATATCAAGAAGGTGGTCAAGGCCATCGAGTCGGGCGACCGCGAGGCCGCCGTGGCCGCCTACCAGGCCGCGGTGCCCATCATCGACCGCATGGCCAACAAGGGGCTGATCCACAAGAACAAGGCCGCGCGCCACAAGAGCCGCCTCAACGCGCACATCAAGGCGATGTCCTGACGGGTGCCACTACTCTCATCTACCAGGAAGCCGGCCTCGAGCCGGCTTTCTCTTTTCTATTCCAGGATCTCCGCCATCCGCCGCCCCATCTCCGCCGGCGAACGCACCACATGGACGCCAGCCGCCTCCAGGGCCGCGAACTTGGCCTCGGCGGTACCCCTGCCCCCACTGATGATGGCCCCGGCATGTCCCATGCGCTTGCCAGGTGGCGCGGTGACCCCGGCGATGTAGGCCACCACCGGCTTGCTGAAGTGGTCGTGGATGTATTCGGCCGCCTCCTCCTCGGCGCTGCCGCCGATCTCGCCCACCAGGATCACCCCCTCGGTCTGCTCGTCCTCTTCGAACAATGCCAGACAGTCGATGAAGCTGGTGCCTGGAATGGGATCGCCCCCCAGCCCCACGCAGGTGCTCTGGCCCAGGCCGGCGCGGGTGGTCTGGTCCACCGCCTCGTAGGTGAGGGTACCCGAGCGTGAGATGATGCCCACCCGCCCCGGCCGGTGGATGGCGCCGGGCATGATGCCGATCTTGCACTGGCCGGGGGTGATGACGCCGGGGCAGTTGGGGCCGATGAGGCGGGCGCCGCCGCCGGCCAGGGCCGCCTTCACCTTGAGCATGTCGAGCACGGGAATGCCCTCGGTGATGCAGACGATGGTGCGGATGCCGGCATCGGCCGCTTCGAGGATGGCGTCGGCGGCGAAGGGCGGCGGCACATAGATCATGGTGGCATCGGCGCCGGTTTCGGCCACCGCCTGGTGAACGGTGTCGAAGACGGGGCGATCGAGGTGGGTCTGCCCCCCCTTGCCCGGCGTCACCCCGCCCACCAGGTTGGTGCCGTAGGCGATGGCCTGCTCGGAGTGAAAGGTTCCCTGCCTGCCGGTGAAGCCCTGGCAGATGACCTTGGTGTTCTTGTCGACGAGGATGCTCATGTTTCTGGCTCGTTTTGTTCGGGGTTTCCGATATGGAACGGCAGGATCTCCTGGCGCTTTCACGGGGCCGGTGGGTGGTTCCTCGTAGCGGGAACGCCGTGAATACCTCCCTGTAGGCTCCGCGGCAGCATCCCTGCTGCCGAGGTCCCGCTACGAGGAACCGTCCACCGGCTCACGGGCAGACCAAGGATGATCCTTCTCACCTTGCCGCTGCCACCACCTTCCGCGCCGCCTCGGTGAAATCCTCCTCGGTGATGAAGTCCAGGCCGCTTTCGGCCAGCATGGCCAGCCCCTTTTCGTGGTTGGTGCCCTGCAGGCGCACCACCACCGGCACCTCGATCTTCACCTTGCGGGCGGCGGCGATGATCCCCTCGGCGATGAGGTCGCAGCGGACGATGCCGCCGAAGATGTTCACCAGCACCGCCTTCACCTTCTCGTCCGACAGGATCAGCTTGAAGGCCTCGGTGACCCGCTCGGCGGTGGTGCCGCCCCCCACGTCGAGAAAGTTGGCCGGCTCGCCCCCCTCCAGCTTCACCAGGTCCATGGTGGCCATGGCCAGGCCGGCGCCGTTGACCATGCAGCCGATGTTGCCGTCCAGGGAGATGTAGTTGAGATCGTGCTCCGCCGCCTGCGCCTCGCGCGGATCCTCCTGGCTGATGTCACGCATCTCGCGGATGGCTGGCTGGCGAAACAGGGCGTTGTCGTCGATGTTGATCTTGGCATCCAGCGCCAGCAGGTCACCCCCTGCTGTGATCACCAGCGGGTTGATCTCGATGAGGCTCAGGTCCTTGTCGAGATAGAGGCGGTAGAGGCCGCTCATGATACGGCCGAAGGCCTTGAGCTGGTCACCCCCCAGTTCCAAGCCGAAACCGAGCAGACGGGCCTGGAAGGGCTGCAGCCCGGCGGCGGGGTCGACCACCGTGGTGAGGATCTTTTCCGGCGTCTCGGCCGCCACCTCCTCGATGTTCATGCCCCCCGCCCGGGAGGCCATGAAGGTGATGCGCGAGCGGGAGCGGTCCAGCAGGGCGCCCAGGTAGAGCTCCCGTTCGATCTCGCTGCCGGCCTCCACCAGCACCTGGTTCACCGGCAGGCCGGCCGGGCCGGTCTGCCGGGTCACCAGTCGCATGCCGATGAGTTCCCTCGCTGCCGCCTCCACCTCTTGCAGGCTGCGCGCCAGTTTCACCCCGCCCGCCTTGCCGCGCCCGCCGGTGTGGGCCTGGGCCTTCACCACCCAGAGAGTACCCCCCAGCCGGCGGGCCGCCTCCACCGCCGCCGCGGGCGAATCGGCCACCTCGCCCGGCGGCACCGGGATACCGTACTCGGCGAAGAGTGCCTTGGCCTGGTATTCGTGCAGGTTCATATCCGGATTTCGCTCAGGGTTTCGTTGTTCATATGCTTTCGGGGCAGGGTCGGGGAGGCTGTTCAGCAGAACGCCCGTGAACCCGTCCCTAGGGGGCTCGGCTGCAGCCATCCCTGGCTGCCGACGTCCGCTGAACAGCCTCCCCGACCCTGCTCGATAGGCCATCGCGGGGTTCAATGCTACCAGAATCCCGGTTCAACCTAGATCAGCTTGATCCCCACCAGGATCGAGATCACCTCGAAGGCACGCTTGATCCAGCGGTTGCCCTGCCGAATGGCCAGGTGGGCGCCCCCATAGCCGCCCAACAGGGAACCGGCCAGCAGCGCCGGCAGCCAGCTCCATTGGATGTCGCCCAGCATGCCCAGGGTGAGCGCGCCGGTACCGTTCCAGAAGAGCCCCACCAGCACCAGGGTGTAAGCCACCGCCCGCTTGTAATCCAGCCCGAACCAGCGCACCAGCCAGAGGGTGACGAAGAGGCCGGTGCCCGAGGTGAGGGAGCCGTTGAGAAAGCCGAGGAAGAAGAGCCCTGCCCCGCCCAACACCATGCCCCGCCGGTCCCGGTGGCTGGGCCGGTAGTGCTGGCCGAGCTGGCGCCGCATTCCCGAGTAGAGCCCCAATCCCAGGGTGAGGCAGCCCAAGGCGATCTCCGCCCAGCGCCCCGGCACCTGCAGGATCAGGCTGGCGCCCAGCACCACCCCGGGCAGGCCGGTACCGAGGACGAAGAGGGTGAAGCGTCGCTCCAGGGTGTCCTCGCGCATGTGGCGCAGGGTGGCGCCCACTCCCAGCGCCACCGAGGCCACCTTGTGGGTGGCCAGGGCCACTCCGAAAGGCAATCCGAGAAAGATCAGTACCGGTAGCTGCAACAGACCGGCGCCACCCCCGGAAAAAGCCGAGAACAGGTTGGCAATCAGGGAAACGACAAAGAGAATCAGCTGGTCCAAGGAAGGCCTTCGGGAGATAATCCTGGCATTGGCAATGGTCCCAAAGTGTACGGCAAACCAAACCATGCGCACCCTGTTTTTCCTTCTGCTCTCACTAGCACTGGCGCAACCCGCGCTGGCCCGGCTCTATCGGTGGGTGGACGAGGAGGGCAAGGTCCACTACTCCGACCGGCTGCCGCCAGCGGCGGTGAAAAATCCCCACGCCCAGCTCGACGACCGCGGCCTGGTGATCGAGAAACAGGGGCGCGCCAAGACACCAGAGGAAATCGCCCGGGAAGAGGAACTGAAGCGGCTGCGCGAGGAACAGAAACGTCAGCTGGAAGAGCAGAAGGCCCGGGACAAGGTGTTGCTCAACACCTTTCGCAGCGAGGACGACATCATCCTGGCCCGGGACGGCAAGCTGGCCACCTACGACGCCCAGATCCGCATCGCCTACACCAACATCGAACGGCTGAAGGCCTGGCTGGAGACCCAGAAGAAAAAGGCAGCGGCCCTGGAGCGCAAGGGCCGCAAGGTGCCGCAAAAGCTGCTGCGGGAAATCGAGAACACCCGCATCCAGATCAAGGCCAACTACGAGTCCATCTTGCGCCAGGAACGGGCCAAGGAGCTGTTGCGCAAAAAATATGCCGCGGATCTCAAGCGCTTCCGCGAACTCAAGGCGTTGAAGACGGCCAATCTGGAGGAGAGCCAGGAACAGAAACGGGGCGCGCGCGACAACATCGTGGAGACGGTCATCGTCTGCGACGGTTCGGTGGACTGCGAACAAGTCTGGCAACGGGCACGGGACTATGCCCGGAAACAGGCCACCACCCGGACCTACGTGGACACCAAGCGCATGTTCATGACCCAGCCACCGCGCAAAAAAGAAGACATCAGCATCACGGTCTCCCGGCTGCATCCCATCAAGGACCGGCCCGAGATCATCTTTCTGGACGTCTCCTGCAAGAAACGGGTGGCCAACGAAACCTGGTGCGAGACGGAGAAGGCAAAGGAGATCCGCGCCAACTTCCGCGCCGCGGTGCTGGGCGGACAGGAAAAGGCAAAGGGAGAGCCTCAGCCCTCCGACTGATGAAACAGACCGCTGTCCAACAGCTGCCAGTGGTGCTCCCAGTCGGACAGAGGAGAGATACCGAAGCGACTGCGCAACCACTGGTGCATGCGCCCCTCCACATGAATCACCAGCATCTCGGCGCCAGACTCCGGCGGCACCCTGAGGAGGACATCCTGACGCATCTGTGACTCCCGCAGCAACTGGCGAAACTGGGTCTGCAACCGTTCGAAGAAGGCGTTGATACGACCGTGGAGCCGTTGGTGCTCCCCCACCAGGGCATCCCCCAACAGTACCCGAACGATACCCGGATTGCGCTCGGCAAAGGCCAGCAACAGGTAGAGGATGCGCGCGCACCGTTGCCGGGTACCCCGGTCCTCTTCCAGGATCTGGTTGATGCGGGCGAACACCCCCTCCTCCGCGAAATCGATGAGGCCCTCGAACATGCGCGCTTTGCTGGGGAAGTGACGATAGAGCGCCGCCTCGGAAACCCCCAGGGCGGCAGCCAGCCGGGCGGTGGTGATGCGATCCCCGGGGTTGGATTCCAGCTCCCTGGCCAGGGCCTCCAGGATCTCCTGCTTTCTCGAAGAACTGCGCTTCACGTCAACGGATCAGGGTACCGATGCCCTCGTCGGTGAACAGCTCCACCATCACCGCATGCTTCACCCGGCCATCGATGATGTGAGCCGAAGTGACGCCTCCCCGCACCGCCTCCAGGGCGCAGCGGATCTTGGGCAGCATGCCGCCGTGGATGGTGCCGTCGGCGATGAGTTCGTCCACCCGGCTGGTGCTCAGGCCGGTGAGCAGCTCGCCCTCCTTGCTCAGCAGTCCCGGCGTGTTGGTGAGCAGGATCAGCTTCTCCGCCCCCAGCACCTCGGCCACCTTGCCCGCCACCAGGTCGGCGTTGATGTTGTAGGAGTGGCCATCCTCGCCTACGCCGATGGGGGCGATCACCGGGATGAAGTTGCCGTGCACCAGCATGTCCACCACCGAGACGTCGATGCTCTCCACCTCGCCCACGTGGCCGAGATCGATGAGTTCCGGGGGATTGCCGCTGCTTCCCTCCTGCTTTACCCGCAGCTTGCGCGCACGGATCAGGTCTCCATCCTTGCCGGTGAGCCCCACGGCGGATCCACCATGGCGGTTGATGAGGTTGACGATCTCCTTGTTCACAAGCCCGCCAAGCACCATCTCCACCACGTCCATGGTCTCCGAATCGGTGACCCGCATGCCGCTGATGAACTGGCTCTCCTTGCCCAACCGCTCCAGCAGGTTGCCGATCTGGGGACCACCGCCATGCACCACCACGGGGTTGATTCCCACCGTCTTCATCAGCACCACGTCGCGGGCGAAGCTCTCCTTGAGCTCGGCATCCACCATGGCATTTCCGCCATACTTGATCACCACGGTGCGCTTGCGGAAACGGCGAATGTAGGGCAGTGCCTCGGAGAGCACCTTGGCCACACGGGTGGCCTCATCCGGGGTCAGGCTCATGATCCGATCGTCTTATGGTGAATGGCGCGACATGGTATCAGAAGGGAGGCTCCAGTTCCGGCGCCGCCTGCCTGAGCAGCCCCCGGAAGCGCTCCTGGACCCTCGCCAACGCCGACTCGTCCTGCGCCTCGAAACGGAAGACCAACGCCGGCCGGGTGGTGGAGGCGCGCACCAGCCCCCAGGCATCCTCGAACTCCACCCGGATCCCGTCCAGATCGATGACGTCGGCGTCTCCAAAGTCCGCCTCCCGGGCGATGATCCGCACCAGCTGTTCCGCCTTGCCAGGCGATGTCTCCAGGGTGAACAGCGGCGTGGCCAGGGTACCGGAAGCAAACGGCTCGAAAAAGCCCGAAACCGAGTTGGCATGCAGGGAAAAGAGCTCCAGCAGTCGCGCCGCGGTGTAGATGCCGTCGTCGAAGCCATACCAGCGGTCATTGATGTAGATGTGACCCGACAGCTCGCCCGCCAGCAGTCCATGACTCTCCTTGAGCTTGGCCTGCATCTCGGCATGGCCAGTGCGCCACATGATGGGCCGCCCGCCGTTGGCGAGGACGAACTCCGGCAGCTGCGAGGAGCTGGCCACGTCATAGATCACGTCGGCGCCGGGGTTACGGCGGATGATGTCGCTGGCCAGGGCCATGAGCAGCTGATCGGCGAAGACCTGCCTGCCCTGTTCGTCCACCAGCGCCAGTGCATCGCCATCCATATCCAGCGCCAGGCCCAGCTGGGCCCCCTGAGCCTGTACTTCCTGCGCCAGTGCCTGCAGGTTGCTGGGATCCGACGGGTCCGGCAGATGGTTGGGGAAGCCGCCATCCGGCTGGCAGAAGAGGGGGATCACCTCGCACCCCAGGGCCTCGAAAAGCCGCTGGGCCAACGGGCCGGCCACGCCGTTGCCACCATCGACCACCAGCTTCATCGGCTCCACCAGCTGGACGTCGCCGGTCACGTGGTTGAGATAATCAGCGCTAAAATCACGGCTTTCCAGCTTTCCGGCACCCCGGGTAAAGCGTCCCTCGAGGATGCGCTGTCGCAACTCGAGATAATCCTGTTCAACCAGCGGACGCCCTTCCACACTGACCTTGAAACCGTTGTACTCGGGTGGATTGTGGCCGCCAGTCACCATGACCCCGGAAGTGATGTCGGTGCTGCAGAGCACATAATTGAGTAAAGGGGCCGGAGCCTCTCCCAGATCGGTGACATCGCAGCCGGAAGCCAACAGGCCGGCCACCAGGGCGCTGGTATAGGCATCGCTGCTGGAACGGTTGTCCCGCGCCACCGCCACCCGACCACCACCCGACTCCTTCACCAGGCTGCCCACTGCCAAGCCAATGGCCTGTGCCACTTCTTCGCTGAGCTGACTGCCACTCAGGCCACGAATGAGACAGGGATGGAAAATCTCCAGGGGAAGCTGCTGTTCTTCCAGCTCCGGGTGTGCAGCGGCATCCTCCACCTGCGTAGCGGGAGCCTCCATCTCCTCCACCTCCATGGAAGGGGGACGGCCCTTGCCAGCAGCTGCAGCTTTCGCCGATTTTTGCGCAGTGTAGGTGGCCTGGGCATAACGGGCCAACAACTCCAGTGCTGGCCGTGACTCCACCAGATGCGGCGTGGGCGTGGCCGCTCCGGTACGCTTGAGGGTGGCGTCCACCAGCGCCACCATCAAGCCCATGTCCGACTTGCAGTCGTGGGCCAGGCGCCGGTATCCCACCAGGGTCACCGCCAGCACCAGCAGGGCACCCCCCGCCACTAGCCCGAGCAGCAACGGCCAGGCGATACCTGCGGTACGTGGCGCCGCATAGCGCACCTGCCAGAGGGTTCCCGGCACCTTCAGAGCGCCATCCGCATTCCTTTCATCCACCTCACCACTGCTGGCCAACAACAGCCTGCCGCCTGCGAAGACCTGTTCCAGGGCCAGGTAGGCCTCCTGTAACCGGAGTGAGGCCAGGTTCTGCCGGAATCCGTCCAGGGAAAAGGCCGCCAGCAGTACACCCAACAAAGTATCACCCTGTGAGACCGGCGTGGCCAGCAGGATGCGCTTCCTCCCCTTGGCATCCGGCAGCACCTGCGCCGGGGGGCGCTTGTGTTCCCTCAGCACCGTCTGAAACATCTCCGCGGCCGCAAAGCTTCCGGAGACCGCCTTCAGTACCCGTTCTTCACTCCAACCAATGGGTATGGCCACCACCTCGATGGCTGCTGGGAGAAGGTCGGCCATACGCTGGCGCAACTGTTCCAGATCGCCTCCCCGTTGCAAGGCCTGCAGGGTACTGGGCTGACGGGCCAGCAGCTCCAACATCTGCACACGGTCATGTACCGCTCCGGCCACTTGGCTCTGCACCGAAACCGCCAGGGTATGGGCCAGCCGGGCCAACCGCTCCCCCGCAGCCTGGTTGCTCAGCCAGCTGGTGGCCACGGTGAAGGCCGCAGTGGCCACCATGGCGGCCAGAATGACCGGCAGGTAGTAGGAAAAGATGCTGCGGGAACGCTTTACCTGCTTGTATTCGGAGGGAACGGCGTTTGCCTCGGCCGATCCGGGCTGCTCTGATCCCTGGCGTTCTTTCTTTTTTTTTCTCTTCAACAACTGTGTTCCTCCGTTGCCCACTCCCGTATCGGCCAGACCAACCTCATTGTCAGATAGCGGGAGAACCTAATCTTCCATTTCTCACTTCGGCAATCAGCCGCACAAGCTCCATGGCCAATGTATCCTTCCCCTGGTAGGGCAAGCTCCGGTGCCCCCCGGGCCAGAAGACCTCCAGGGCATTTCGATCCACCTCGAACCCCAGCCGATCTCCCACCCGGTTGGCCGCGATCATGTCCACGCTCTTGGAGGCCAGCTTCTCCCGGGCATGCCTTTCCAGGTCATCGGTCTCGGCGGCAAATCCCACGGTGAAAGGACCTGGAGAACGCGCCGCCACCTCGGCGAGAATGTCCGGATTCCGGACCAGCCGCAGCTCGAGTATATCGGAAGATTTCTTGACCTTGTTGGGGGAAATCGACTCCGCCCGATAGTCGGCCACCGCAGCGCTGGCAACGAAGAGATCCTGCTCTTCGATACCGGCCATCACTGCATCGCGCATCTGCTGGGCCGATTCCACGTCGATCCGCGTCACCCCGGGGGGCGTCTCCAAGGCAACGGGCCCGGCAACCAGGGTCACTTCCGCCCCCTGGTCTGCAAAGGCTCTGGCCAAGGCGAAGCCCATTTTTCCGGAGCTGCGGTTGGTGAGATAACGCACCGGGTCCAGCGCCTCCCGGGTGGGGCCGGCGGTGACCATCACCCGCTGCCCTTCGAAAAGCCCTTCGCCGGCGAGCCGTGTCAGGATCGACGCCGGCTCACTCATCCGGCCCGGCCCGGTTTCACCACAAGCCTGGTCGCCCTCCTCCGGGCCGATGAAGCGCACGCCCCGTGCTTTCAGCACGGAGACATTCTCCTGCGTGGCCGGATGGCGCCACATGCGGTGGTTCATGGCCGGCGCCACCGTCAACGGCGCCTCGCTGGCCAGGCAGAGGGTGGTAAGCAGGTCATCGGCACGGCCCTGGGACAGCCGTGCCAGAAAATCGGCACTTGCGGGCGCCACAACGATCAGATCAGCCCAGCGCGCCAGTTCGATGTGCCCCATGGCCGCCTCGTGCTCCGGGTCGAAGAGATCGCTGCGCACCGCGTTGCCGCTCAGCGCCTGGAAACTTAAGGGTGTGACGAAACGGGCGGCGGGGGCCGTCATCACCACCTGCACCTCGGCACCTGCCTTGCGCAGTAGGCGCACCAGCTCGCAGCTCTTGTAGGCAGCGATGCCGCCGGTGACCCCCAACAAAATCCGCTTGTGCGACAGTGACATGGACACTCCCTTAAACTCCAGGGATGAAGGGTATACCGAGCGCCGCTTCACGGCAAAACTACAGTTCTGATACCCTTTTTCCACAACTCACGCTTCAGGGAGGAAGCCATGTCCATTCTCGACCTGCCCGCGCGGGAACGGCCGCGGGAAAAACTGCTCCATTCCGGCCCCTCGGCACTGAGCGACGCCGAGCTGCTGGCCATCTTTCTGCGCACCGGCACCCGCGGACGCAGCGCCGTCGACCTGGCGCGCGACCTGCTGGCCCGCTTTGGCGGCCTGCGGCCTCTGCTGGCCGCCTCTCGCGAAGCCTTCTGCGCCGCCCCCGGCCTGGGTGACGCCAAGTACGCCCAGCTCCAGGCGGTGCTGGAGATGGCCCACCGCTGTCTGGGGGAAGAGCTGGCCCGCACCGACGTGCTCACCTCGCCGCAACAGACCCGGCGCTACCTCGGCCTACGGCTCCAGGGCCATCCACACGAAGTGTTCGCCTGCCTCTTTCTCGACAACAGGCACCGGGTGATCGCCTACGAGGAGCTGTTTCGCGGCACCATCGACGGTGCCAGTGTCCATCCCCGCGAGGTGGTGCGGCGCGCCCTCCACCACAACGCCGCCGCCCTCATTCTGGCCCACAACCATCCTTCGGGAGTGGCCGAGCCGAGCGAGGCCGACCGCCAGATCACTCTGCGGCTCAAGGAGGCGCTGGCGCTCATCGACGTGCGGGTGCTGGATCACATCGTGGTGGGCTGCAACCAAACCAGCTCCCTGGCCGAGCTGGGAGTGCTCTGACTCTCACAAGTGCAGCCGCCGCAACGCAGGATCCAGATGGCTCCGCTCCCACATTCGGCGGAACTCCTGCTCCAGCCGCCGCACTTGGCCCCGGTCGGCATAATTGCCCCGGATGTCATGCAGGTCATGCCAGAGGTTGCGCAATAGGTAACCGCAATCGTCCACCAGCAGGAAGGTGCGTTCGTCGTCCCGGTCTTCCGGGTCCCGGCAACGGATGGCGATACTGCTGGGCAGATCCTGCGCCAGCAGCAGGAGCCGGCTTCCCTGGCGCGTCAGCCGTTGGGCATCCTCCACCAGAATCTCCATGCGGATGGCCGGATGACGGATCGCCAGTTGCCGCACCGCCTCCACGAAACAGGGCTGGCCGTAGATGCGGTCATCCAGGTGGTGGCTGGACAGAAGAAGCCGCCGCCGCGCCTGGCCCGCCATCCGGCAGACATGTTCTTGCAGGGCCTCCAGGCCGGAGAGCGACAGAGGCCGGCGGCTTTCACCGAGAACATGCCGGGATGTGTCCATTTACAGACTATAAACCATTTGCCATGAATCGCCGGCTCTGGTATAAATTCGCGTCTTTTCCAACCCCGGCCCTGTCGGGGAGCGACCGAATCCAGTTTTCAACCGAGGCTAGAATCATGTCCAGAGTGTGCCAGGTCACAGGCAAGCGGCCGGTTACCGGGAACAACGTCTCCCACTCCCACCGCAAGACCCGTCGCCGTTTCCTGCCCAATCTCCATTACCACCGTTTCTGGGTGGAGAGCGAGCAACGCTGGGTCCGCCTGCGCGTCTCCGCGGCGGGCATGCGCATCATCGACAAGAAAGGCATCGACACCGTGCTCGCCGAGCTGCGCGCCCGGGGCGAAAAGGTTTGAGGAGGTAGATCATGGCCAAGGCAGTCCGCGAAAAAATCCGCCTCAACTCCACCGCCGGCACGGGGCACTTCTACACCACCACCAAGAACAAGCGCACCCAGACCGGCAAGATGGAGATCCGCAAGTACGATCCCGTGGCCCGCAAGCACGTGATCTACAAGGAAGGGAAGATCAAGTAAGGCCTTTCACCGGTTGGTGTCGAGTAGGCCCCGCTTTGGCGGGGCTTTGTTTTTGCCCGCATCCCCCAGTCGCATCTATCGCCTGAACAGCCAGAACAGCAGCGTCAACAACAGACTCACCAGCAGCGAGGTGGTGATCGGGAAGTAGAAGGTGAAGTTCTCCCGCCGGATGATGATGTCGCCGGGCAGCCGGCCCAGTCCCGATTTCTGCAGCCAGGGCCAGAGCAGTCCCAGTGCCAGCAGAATGATTCCCAAAATGAGCAGAAGTCTTTGCATGGGTTTTTGATCCCCTAACCCCAACCCCTCTCCCGGAGGGAGAGGGGCTTTCCCGAGAGGGGTCAGTCTCTCTCCAGCAACAGATTCCCCACTTCATCCACCAAGCAACGCCATCCCCGCGCCAGCCAGGTGGTGGCCACCGTCTCGGTGATGACGGCGGGCCCATCCAGCCGTTGCCCCGGCGCCAGCCGCGCCCGCTCCCAGTGGGGCACGGGTTCCGGCTCTCCAGCCACCTCCACCCGGCCCGCCGGTTCACAGTGGGCGCTCGCCTCACGCTTTTCAAGGGAAACGGGCAGCGCCCGGCCGCGCACCGCCACGCGCAGGTTGACCAGCTCCACCGGCAGGGCCATGCGGTGGCCGTAGCGGCGATGGTGGGCCTGGTGGAACGCCTCCTCCACCTCGGCCACCGAGCCCTGCCAGGGGAGGTTCAGGGTGTAGGACTGGCCATGGTAGCGAAGATCCAGGGAGAGGACGACCTCGATCTCCTCCGCCGCCACGCCCTCCTCCTCCAGGACGGCCGCCCCCTCCCGCGCCAGCTGCTCCAGCGCCTCCTGCAGCCAGGCGTCGTCGGCCCCTTCCAGCAGCATGAGCCGGGTTCGGGAGAGCTGTCGCCCGGGCCTCGCCGCCAGCATGCCCAAGGCTGAAAGGACACCACCGTGCACTGGCACCATGGCGCGTTCCATGCCCAGTGCCTCGGCGAGGGCACAGACGTGCAACCCCCCGGCACCGCCGAAGGAGACCAGGGTGAAACCGGCGGGATCCACCCCCCGCTGCACCGAGATGGTGCGCAGGGCGCGGGCCATGTGCTCGTTGGCGATGGCGACGATGCCCTCCGCCGCCTCCTGCACGGAGCAGCCCATGGCCGAGGCCAGTCCGGCCATGGCCTGCCGCGCCGCCTCCAGGTCCAGCGCCATACCGCCGCCGAGAAAGGCATCGGGCAACAGCCGACCGAGGAGCAGGTTGGCGTCGGTCACCGTGGGACGCCGTCCACCCCGGCCATAGCAGGCGGGGCCGGGGTCGGCCCCCGCCGACTCGGGGCCCACCTGCAGCATGCCGCCGGCATCCAGCCAGGCGATGGAGCCGCCGCCGGCGCCGATGGTGTGCATTTCCACCATGGGCACCGCCACCGGCCAGCGGCCGATACGCCCCTCGCTGGTGAGGCGTGGCTCACCATCCACCAGGGCCACGTCGGTGGAGGTGCCGCCCATGTCGAAGGTGAGCAGCCTGTCGCGGCCCGCCGCCTCCCCCACGAAACGGGCCGCCACCAGGCCGCCGGCGGGGCCCGAGAGCAGCATGCGCACCGCGTTCTCCCCCGCCTGGCGCGCCGCCACGGTGTCGCCCGAGCTCTGCATCACCGAGAGCCGCGCCCCCGGCACCCCCTGCTGAAGCCGCTCCAGGTACCCCTGCACCCGGGGGCCCACCCAGGCGTTGAGCCAGGTGGCCATGCCGCGCTCATACTCGCGGATCTCCGGCAGCACCTCGGAAGAGAGGGAGACGAACAGCCCCTCGGGCAGCGCCCCGGCGATGGCCCGCTCGGCGGAATCGTCCATCCAGGAGAAGAGCAGGTTCACCGCCACCGCCTCGGGCTCCAGCCTCGAGACCGCCTCCCGCAGGGCGGCCAGATCCTCCTCCGTGAGGGGCTCCACCCACTCCCCCTTCGCCGAGAGCCGCCCGCCCGTCTCCAGGCAACGCTCCGGCGGCACCGGCGGCGGCAGGGGCTCCGGCTGCAGATCGTACAGCTCGGCACGGTTCTGGCGGCCGATGGTGAGCAGGTCGCCGAAGCCCCGGTTGGTGACGAAGAGGGTGCGCACCCCCTTCCCCTCCAGCACCGCGTTGGTGGCCACCGTGGAGCCGTGCACCAGGCGCAGCCCCGCCGGCTCCAGGCCGAGCTCGCGGATCCCCTGGAGGATGGCACGCTCGGGCGCGTCGGGGGTGGAGAGCACCTTGTGCACCCGCAGCCGGCCCTGCTCCCAGAGGACGAAGTCGGTGAAGGTGCCGCCGGTGTCGACGCCGAGAAAGCGCACGGTCAGTAAGCTCCAGACAGTTTCGTAAACTTCACAGGGGAAAAAGATCACCACAGGGGCACAGAGAGCACAAAGGAAAATGAGAAAAATATTCTCTGTTTCTCTGTGGTAAACCAACCCGGAACCGCGATTTTTCCTGCTGCACCACGTATCATTCCCGCCGATGGAAAGAGGCGACATTCTACTCCAGGGGGAAGAGCTGGGGCGGCGGGATGGGCCGGTGGCCCGGCTGCGCGGGCTGGACCTGGAACTGCGGGCCGGCGAAGTGACCGCCTTGCTGGGCGTCAACGGCGCCGGCAAGTCCACCGCACTGGCGCTGCTCAGCGGCGCCCTGCGCCCCACGCGGGGCAGGGTGCGGGTGCTGGGCCTCGACCTCCACCGCCAGCCGCGCCAGGCGCGGCGCCACCTTGGACTGCTGCCGGAACGTCCACCCCTCTATCCAGAGCTCACGGTGGACGAGAACCTCGACTTCGCCGCCCGCCTGCGCGGCCTCGACCGCCGCCAGGCGCGCCAGGCCCGCCGCCGGGTGAAGAGGCAGCTCGACCTCACCGCCTTCGGCCGCCGCCTGGCGGGCAGGCTGTCGCGGGGCATGGCCCAACGGGTGGGCATCGCCCAGGCGCTGGTGCACGAACCCGAGGTGGTCATCCTGGACGAGCCCACCGCCGGCCTGGACCCGGCCCAGGCGCGCGAGCTGCGCCAGCTCATCGCCGGGCTGGGAGACGGGCGGGCGGTGCTCATGGCCACCCACCTGCTGCAGGACGTGGAGCAGCTCTGCCAACAGGTGATCATCCTGCGGGAGGGCCGGCCGGTGACCCGGGAACGCCTGGGAGAAGGAAAAGGAGCGCGCATCCACCTGCAGCGGCCGCCGGCGCCGGGAGAGCTGCAAAAGCTCCCAGGCATCACCAGGGTCACCGAACAGCACGATGGCTGGTTCGAGCTGACTCTGGAGGCCCCGCCGGAAACGGTGGCCCGCGAGCTCGCGCTGCGTGACTGGGGGCTCACCGATTTCATCCAGCACCGCCACGACACCGAGCGGCTGGTGAACCTGATGGTGGAGGCATGATCGGCACCCTCCTGCGCCACGAGCTGCGGCGACACTACGCCGGCACCGGCGTCTGGCTGGCGCTGGCCTCGGCGCAGCTGCTGCTGGCCTGGATGGCCTTCGCCCAGCTCGAGATCTACCTGAGGATCCAGCCGCGCCTGGCCGCCCTGGCCAGTCCCCTCGGCATCACCGACCTGGTGACCACCCCCACCCTCGCCTCCACCGCCCTGGCGCTGCTGCTGCTCGCCCCCCTGCTGGGAATGGGCGCCATCGCCGCGGAAAGGCGCAGCGGCCGCATGGCGCTGCTGCTCTCTTCGCCGGTCTCGCCCCTGGCGCTGGCCCTGGGCAAGTGGCTGGGCCAGCTGGTGGCACTGCTGCTGGTGGTGGTGCTGTCCCTCTCCATGGCGCTGGTCATCGGGCTGGGCAGCCATCTCGACGCGGGCCGCCTGGCCGCTTCCGCCCTCGGTCTGCTGCTGGTGGCCTGCCTGGCCTCCGCCGTGACCCTCTGGTTCTCCAGCCTGGTGGACCAGCCGCTGGCGGCGGCCGCCCTCTCCTGGGGGCTGCTCCTCCTGCTCTGGTTCATCGACAGTTCGGGCGGCGAGAGCCTGGCCGTCCTCTCCCTGCGCAGCCACCTGGAACCCCTGCTGCAGGGCCTGGTGTCGCTCCGCTCACTGGCCTGGTTCGCGGTACTCACCGTGGCGCCCCTAGTGCTCACCGTGCTCCAGCTGCGGCGCCTGGAAGGGAGGGACTGAGGGTGCGCACCCGGCTGCTCCTGACGCTGGTTGCGGTGGTGACCGCCGTGCTGCTGGCCCTGACCCAGCGCCTGCAGCTCGACTGGGACTGGAGCGAGAGCCACCGCAACCGGCTCTCCAGCGAAAGCCTAGCGGCGCTCGAGGCGCTGCAGACGCCGGTGGAGGTCCAGGTCTTCATCGAGGACTACCCGGTGCAGCGCGCCGCCCTGCGCGACCTGCTGGAGAAGTACCGCCGCGCCAGCCCCCGCTTCCATTACCGCTTCGTCGACCCCAGGCGCAACCCCGAGGCGGTGCGTAAGAACGGCATCGTGCGCACCCCCACCCTGATGCTCCAGGCGGGTGACCGCTACCAGCGGGTGGAAACGGTGGACGAGCAACACCTCACCACCGCCCTGGCCCGCCTGGGCCGCCAGGGCACCGGCTGGATCGGCGCCCTCACCGGCCACGGCGAGGCGAAGCTCCATGGCCAGGCCAACTTCGACCTCGGCGACTTCGGCCGCCTGCTGGAGGAGCAGGGCTACAGGGTGGTGGCCGTGGACCCCACCGCCACCGGCCAGATTCCCGAGAACCTGGACTTGCTGGTGCTGGCCGCCCCCTCCAGTCCGCTGGCCGACGGAGAGATCCAGGTGTTGAAGCGTTACCTGGACGATGGCGGCAATCTGCTGTGGCTGGCCGAAGGCCGGTTATCTCCGCCCCTGGCGGAAGCTCTGGGCCTCCACTTCCTGCCCGGGGTGGTGGTGGACGCCGCCGCGGCCGACCTGGGCATCGACCGTCCCACGGTGGCGGTGGCGCGCCCGGCCGGCGAACACCCGGTGACCCGCAACCTGGCGGGGCCGGTGCTCCTTCCCCGCAGTCACGCCCTGGAGGCAGCTCCGACCAACGGCTGGCGCCCGCAAGTGCTGCTGCGCACCGGCCCCAGAAGCTGGAACGAGACCGGCGCCCTGAAGGGCACCATCCAGCGTGATCCCGAGGCGGGCGAACAGCAGGGCCCCCTGGCGGTGGCCGTGACCCTGGAGCGGGGCGCCCAGCGGGCGGTGGTGGCCGGTGACGCCGACTTTCTCAGCAACAGCTTTCTCGGCAACGGCGCCAACCGCGACTTCGGCCTGGCCCTGGTGCGCTGGCTCACCGGCAACGAGAAGCTGATCCAGGTGCGCCCCCACCAGGCGCCCGACCGCAGCCTGCACTGGTCGCGCGCCACCATGGCGGCGGTAGCGGGCCTCTTCCTGGCCGGCCTGCCGCTGCTCCTGGCGCTTACCGGCCTGCTCGTTGCCTGGCGCAGAAGACGTGCGTGAGCCACCGTGATGGAAATGTAGGTCGGGCTTCAGCCCGACAAACGCCAGCCCGGTGTCGGGCTGAAGCCCGACCCACAAAAACCTGAAGGAGCATTTCGATACCCATGCCCGAGCTGCCGGAGGTGGAGACCACCCGCCGGGGCATCGCCCCCCTGGTGGAAGGACAAGAGGTCACCGGCGTGGTGACCCGCCAGCCGCGACTGCGCTGGCTGGTGCCCGAATTCCTACCCGCCGTGCTGCCGGGACAGAGGCTGCGGCAGGTGGCGCGCCGCGCCAAATACCTGCTGCTGCGGTTCGACCGGGGCACCCTGGTCCTCCACCTCGGCATGTCCGGCAGCCTGCGGGTGGTGCAGGCCCACACCCCGCCTGCGGCCCACGACCATTTCGACCTGGTGCTGGGAAACCGTTGCCTGCGGCTGCGCGATCCGCGCCGCTTCGGAGCGGTGCTCTGGACCGAAGAGCCGCCCGAAACACATCCCCTGCTGCGTCACCTCGGCCCCGAACCCCTTTCCGCCGATTTCAGTGGCGAGTACCTGTACCAGCGTTCCCGGGGACGCCACGCTCCGGTGAAGAGCTTCATCATGAACAACCAGGTGGTGGTGGGCGTGGGCAACATCTACGCCAGCGAAGCGCTGTTCGCCGCCGGCATCCACCCGGGCAGAGCCGCCGGGCGCATCTCCCTGGCTCGTTACCGGCGCTTGGCAGAGAGCATCCAGACAACCCTGGAGTCGGCCATCGGACAAGGGGGCACCACCCTGCGGGATTTCCAGCAGGTGGACGGCAACCCGGGCTATTTCGTGCAGTCGCTGCAGGTGTACGGACGGGCGGGAGCGGCCTGTCCCCGATGCGGCGGCACCATCCGGCAACGGGTGATCGGGCAGCGGTCGAGTTACTACTGCCCGGGTTGCCAGCGTTGAAGCGTGGTTTTTTTTACCCCCTCACCCCGGCCCTCTCCCGGAGGGAGAGAGAGAAATACGGTGCCGACCTTCTCCGGGGGGGGAGGGAGAAATACGGCGGTTGGCAGCCCCCTCTCCCTCCGGGAGAGGGTTGGAGTGAGGGGATCAGACAACCATTACAACATCTTCTCCAACGCCGCCTCATGACGCGCCACGCTGCGGGGGGTACGCAACCGCTCGGCGCGGACGATGCAGCGCAGATCGCCCAGCGCGGTGTCGAAGTCGTCGTTGATCACCAGGTAGTCATACTCGGGATAGTGGGAGAGCTCGCTGCGCGCATCCCGCATGCGCCGCTCGATCACCGCCTCGTCGTCCTGACCGCGGTTGCCCAGCCGCTCGCGCAGCGCCTCGATGGAAGGCGGCGCGATGAAGATGGAGACCGCCTCCGGAAAGGCCTTGCGCACCTGGCGCGCCCCCTGCCAGTCGATCTCCAGCACTACATCACGGCCGCTGGCGAGCTGCTCCCGCACCCCGGCCTCGGAGGTGCCGTAGTAATTTCCGAACACCTCCGCCTGCTCCAGAAAGGCGCCTTCCCCGGCCAAGCGCAGGAATTCTTCCCTGGAGACGAAATGATAGTCCACCCCATCCACCTCCCCCGGACGCGGTGGCCTGGTGGTGTGGGAGATGGAGAGCACCAGGTTGTCGTCCTCCGACAGCAGCGCCCGCAGCAGGCTGGTCTTGCCCGCCCCGGAAGGGGCGGAGACGATGAAAAGAATGCCTTGGCTCATATTTGCGTTCTCATTCGATGTTCTGCACCTGCTCCCGCATCTGCTCAATGAGCACCTTCATCTCCACCGAGATGGCGGTGGTCTCGGCATCGGCCGACTTGGAGCCCAGGGTGTTGGCTTCGCGGTGAAGCTCCTGCATGAGGAAATCGAGGCGGCGCCCCACCGGCTCGTCCAGCTCCAGCACCCGTTTCACCTCACGGATATGGGTGGCCAGCCGGTCCATCTCCTCGTCCACGTCCAGGCGCTGGGCCAGCAGCACCATCTCCTGCTCCAGCCGCTCCTGGTCCAGCTCCCGGGCCACCTCCTCCAGGCGGTCGCGCAGCCGCTGGCGGATGTTCTCCAGCACCTGCGGCATGCGTCGGCGGGCCTTCTCCACCTGCTCCGCCAGCTGGTCGCAGCGCTGGCGGATCAGTTCCGCCAGCCGCGCCCCCTCCCGTTCGCGGGTGGCCACCAGCTCGTCCAGCGCCTGCTCCAGCAGCGCCATGGCCGCCTCCTGCACCGGGGTGAGATCGGCACTGGTGGTGAGCACCACCTCCGGCCAGGAGAGCACCCCCAAAAGGTCCGGCTGGCGGGCCTGCGGCAGCTGCTGCTGCACCTGCTGCAGCAGAACCACCAGCTGGCCGAGGTAGGACTCGTTCAGCTGCAGCTCACCGATGGCGCCCGGGGCCGGGCGGTAACGTAGCACGCATTCCACCTTGCCCCGTCCCAGCCGCTGGTTCACCCGTTCCCGCACGCGGGGCTCCAGCACCCGCAGCTCTTCGGGAAGACGCACGAAGATCTCCAGGTAGCGGTGGTTCACCGAGCGCAGCTCCCAGGCCAGCTCGCCATTGTCGTCGCAGCGGTCCACCCGTGCGAACGCGGTCATACTTCGCGCCATCGATCCTCCCGACCGGGCCCCAACCGGCCCCATTGCAATGGGGTTTATGATACTTTGCTTTGCACTCCGTTGCGCCATGGAAGTCACTGTGCCGGACCATGTCCTCCACCCGTGAACATCGCAAACCCCTGCCGGCCGGCACCCGGCTGGACTACTACCGGGTGCACAAGCTCATCGGCAGCGGGGGTTTCAGCCTCATCTACCTGGGGGAGGAGGACGACAGCCACGACGAGGTGGCGATCAAGGAGTACCTGCCCAAGCGTTTCGCCCGGCGGGGCGCGGACGGAACCATCACCTTTCCCAGCGACGAGGCCAAGGACAAGTTCTATCGCGGCCTGAAGCTCTTCTTTCTGGAGGCCAAGGCGCTGGCCACCCTGCGCCACCCTAATATCGTCAACGTGCGCAACTGCTTCCTGGCCAACGACACCGCCTACCTGGTGATGGACTACGAGCCGGGCAAGAACCTGGGGCGCTACATCAAACGGCGCAAGGGGGGATTGAGCACCCGTTTCCTGATGACCGTGTTTCCGCCGCTGCTCGACGCCCTGGCGCTGATCCACGAGTCCCAGCACCTGCACCTGGACATCAAGCCAAGCAACATCCACATCCGGCCGGGCGGCAGCCCGCTGTTGCTGGACTTCGGCGCCGTCTATCACCTCAGCGGCGAGGATCAGAAGAAGGCGCAGGTGATCACCCCGGGCTTCTCTCCCATCGAACAGTATCGCGGGGTCAGCAAGGTGGGCCCCTGGACCGACGTCTATGCCATCGGCGCCAGCATGCGCACCTGCATCGAGGGACGACCGCCTCCTTCGGCCACCGAACGCCACGCCAAGGACACCATGGTGCCGGCGGTGGAAGCCTTCGGCAAGCGCTACCCACGCCACATCCTCCAGGCCATCGACCGCGCCATGGAAATCGATCCGCAGAAGCGGATACAATCGGCCGCCCTTTTGCTCAAGGAGCTCACCCGGGACCCTGCCACCAGGAAACGCCAAGCCCTCCGATGAGAAGCGAACAGACGGAAACGGCGCACATCTCCCTCCGCGGCGATCGCCCGGAGAACCAGGATCGCTCCATCATCTTGGAGGAAGATGACTGCTGCCTGCTGGTGCTGGGAGACGGCCTGGGCGGTCACCCCAGGGGCGAGGTGGCGGCCCAGATCCTGGTGGACACCTGCCGCGAGCTGTGGGAGCAGGCAAGCCGCCCTCTGGTCAACCCCCGCTATTTCCTGCAGCAGTGCATCCTGCAGGCCCACCGCGCCATCGTGGAGTTCGGCATCCGGCAGGATCCGCCGGTGACGCCCCGCACCACCGCCGTGCTGGCGCTGTTGCAGGAGGGGGAGTGCTACTGGAGCCACGCCGGCGACAGCCGTTTCTACCTGGTGCGGGAAGGAGCGGTGCACGTGATGTCCCGGGATCACGTGGTACGCAACGAAGCCGCTGCCAACGCCTGCCTGGAGGGCTGCAACCCCGGCGCCATCACCCGCTGCCTGGGAGGCGCCTCCCAGGGAGCCACCCCGGCCCTCGGCACCCCCGTGCCCCTGAGGGAAGGGGATGTGGTGTTGCTCTGCTCCGATGGCTTCTGGGGCCAGCTGGAGGAGAGCTACATGCTCAGCGTGCTGCACAACGCCCTGCCGCTGCGCAACGCCCTCTCCATCCTGGGCGAGACCGCCTGCCGGAACGGTTTCGGGCAGAGCGACAACATCACCGCCATTGGGGTGCGCGTGGGCAGGGATTGCTACGGCCTGGGCGACCGCTCCCTGCCCATGGACGAAGAGAGCGAATTGCTGGCGGCCATCGAGCACCTGAACCAGCTCATCAACAAGACCCTTTGAGGAGTAGTCCCATGAGACCCAGCGGCCGCGCCCCCGACCAGCTGCGCCCGATCCGTTTCGAAACCGGCTACACCCGCCATGCCGAGGGTTCGGTGCTGGCCAGCTTCGGCGACACCCGGGTGATCTGCACCGCCAGCGTGGAGCCCAAGATCCCCCGCTGGAAAGAGAAAGGAAGCGGCGGCTGGATCACCGCGGAATACGGCATGCTGCCGCGCGCCACCGGCACCCGCACCGGCCGGGAGGCGGCCCGTGGCCGGCAGGGCGGACGTACCCTGGAGATCCAGCGCCTCATCGGCCGCTCCCTGCGCGCCGCCGTGGCGCTGGAACGGCTGGGCGAACACACCATCACCATCGACTGCGACGTGATCCAAGCCGATGGCGGCACCCGCACCGCCTCCATCTCCGGCGGCTACGTGGCCCTGGCGCTGGCCATCCAACGAATGCTGCAGGCGGGGGAGCTGGCGGAGAATCCGCTGATCCACCAAGTGGCCGCGGTCTCCGTGGGCATCTGGCAGGGCACCCCGGTACTGGACCTGGACTACGCCGAGGATTCCAGCGCCGAAACCGACATGAACGTGGTGATGAACGAAAACCTGGGGTTCATCGAGATCCAGGGCACCGCCGAGGGCACTCCCTTCAGCAATGCCGAGATGGACGCCATGCTCGACCTGGCCCGCAAGGGCATCTCGGAGATCCTGGCGCTGCAGCGCCAGGCGCTGGAGGAGGCCAGGTGACTCCCAGGAGAAACCGGAGCTCCAGCAGTCGTTCAGGCATCCTATTCCGGCGCACCGTTAGGGAGCCTCCGATCTAATCCTGGACGAAGAGGATCGTACTCCTCCGGTTCGAGTACAAGGCGAAGTTCGCAGCCAATAGCCCGCTATTGGCAAAAACTTCAACGCAGTAATCGGGCTGGAAGGGGCAAGGTGCGAGTTCATGGATTAAATTGGAGGTTCCCTTACCTGGCCGGCTGTCCGCGGGCTGCTTCCACCATCCGTTTCATGGTCTCCAGCCCCACGGCACCAGGCAACAGCCGATCACCAATGATGAAAGCGGGGGTGCCTTCGATTCCCAGCCGTTCGGCCCAGACCCGGTCACGCTCCAACGCCTCGGCCACTTCGGACGACTGCATGTCACGCTTCAGGCGCGCCAGATCCAACCCCAACTCACGGGCCACCTGATCCACGCTCTCGGGAGTGGCGCGCCCATCTAGATTCATCAGCGCTTCGTGGAAGGCGGCGTACTTGCCCTGCTTCATCGCCGCCAGCGCGGCCTTTGCGGCATAGACGGAGCCCCTCCCCAGCACAGGAAGCTCCTTCATCACCACACGGATATCACCATCCTCGTCCACCAATTGCTTCAACCGGGGAAAGGACTGCTTGCAATAGGGGCAGTTGTAGTCGGAAAACTCGATAACCGTGGTCCCACCTTCGGGGTTGCCCCAGGCGGGCCTGGGATCGGCGGCAACTTCCTTGCGCAGCTCCGAAATCGCCTCTTTCTGCATCCTCTCTTCCAGCCGCTTCTGCTGCTGTTGCCAGAGGTGTATCGCCTTGATCACCACCTCTGGATGGGCCATGAGATATTCCTCCACCACCTTCTCCACCTCCAGCTTCTGCTGGGAAGAGAGGGCGGCAGACAGGTTACCGGCTGCCAGCAGGCCGGCAGCGAGAATCAGGCTGGCTGCAATTTTCGTTTTCATCGCTTTTTCCTTCTTTCGGATTACGGGGCGCTTGCCCGCTAGAACAAATTGGATCCTCGCCGCAGCGACAGGTTCCCCCGCTGGTGGCTCGCCAAAGGTCCGTGGGGTCCGTTGGTACACGTCAGGGCCGGCCGCATAGCCCGCCATGCTTCTCGAAAAAATCCTCGAGAAGCCTCCGGAAAAAATATGCTCTTTCCGATGAAACCTGTTGGCTGGCGCAGTAAAATCTCGCCTCTTTCATCTGCCCGTTCCATACTCATGTCCATACGCATCGTGCTCGCCACCGGCAATGCCGGCAAGGTCTGCGAGATCGGCCAGCTGCTGGCCGACCGGGAGATCGAGATCCTGCCCCAGTCCGCCTTCGACGTCCCCGAGGTGGAGGAGACCGGCCTCACCTTCGTGGAGAACGCCATTCTCAAGGCGCGCAACGCCAGCAGGTACAGTGGCCTGCCGGTCATCGCCGACGACTCCGGGCTGGAGGTGGACGCATTGAATGGCGAACCGGGCATCCATTCCGCCCGTTTCGCCGGTCCAAATGCCAGCGATGCCGACAACATCGCCCTGCTCATGGAGAAGCTGGCCGACGTGCCGGACGAGCAACGCACCGCCCGCTTCCAGTGCCTCATGGTCTACATGCGTCACGAGAAGGATCCCACGCCCCTCATCTGCCAGGGCACGTGGGAGGGGCGCATCCTGCGCGAGCCCCGGGGAGAGAACGGCTTCGGCTACGATCCCGTCTTCTTCGTCCCCGACCGGAACTGCACCGCCGCCCAACTCCCGGCCGAGGTGAAGAACGCCCTGAGCCACCGCGGCCAGGCGCTGCGCTGCCTGGTGGAACGGTTGGGGGTCTGAACCCCTCCTCCCTCGCACCGGAAGACCGGCTCCCGTAGGTTGGGCAAAGCGAAGCGTGCCCAACAAAACTTCCCGATGGTGTCGGACACGGCGCTACGCGACTTTGCCCAACCCACCCTGCTGCATATCTGCTTCGGTGTGTTCAAACACCGGCAGAAGTTCCAGGCCAACCTCCCTCAGCAGAGGTTGGCATCAGCCTTCGGCGGGCACGCTTCGCTTTGCCCACCCTACCCTGCTTCCACGGGAATCAGAACTCCAGGTCCTCCGCCGTGAACGGTCGCTCTGGCTCGTGCCCCAGCACCCTTTCAAGGATGTGGTTCATGGTCCAGGGATCGTTGTCGAAACCGCCATGGCTGGTGCTGCGGGTGATCTCTCCGGAAACCCCGTCCGAATAATAGAAACGGGGCCAGCCCCCGATCTGCGGAGCATGGCGGGAGAACTTCTCCATCCCCAGCAGTGGCCGCCCCTTCTCCCGTTCGAAAGCGTTGGAGACCAGGTACAGCAGCGACTTACGGTAGATCCCCAGCACGTTGTCGTCCTGCTCCAGGCGGTCGGTGAGGTTGTAGACCGCCATCTGCCGGATGCGCAGCCGGCTCTCCGGGCGCAGGGCCGGAAGGTAATTCTTCCGGTACCACTCCAGCGTGCAGGCCGGGGCCATGAGGGAACAGCTGTCGAAGGTCAGCTTGCGCCGGCGCAGGGTGTGCAACAGGGCGCCCAGGGCCACGCCGCCGGTGCTGTGGCCCACCAGGTGCAGCTTGATCCGGCGTTTCTGTGACTTCAGCGCCGCCAGGAAACGATCCAGGGCATCGGAGGCCGCCCCTTCCGGGGCAAAAGCGAGATTGGCGTCCCGTTTCATCTCTTCCCACAACAGCGTGCCCGGCCGGCGCAGCAATCCCTCGATGAGCCGGTCCAGCCAGTCGCTCACCGCACCCACGCGCTGCTCCGATTCCCGGCACTTGCGCAGGATCACGTCCTTCATCTCCTCCACCGCACCGGTGTCGTACATCACGTGGAAGGGATAGATGCGGTTGGCCTTGAACACGTCGCGCATGGCGTCGATGCGCCGGGCCGAATCCCCAGGGCTGTTGAGTCCCCCATGGACGTAGAGCAGCAGATGATCGTACTTGTCGCTGTGGGCCAGCAGCCGGGCGGTCTCCTGCACGTCGAAGGGGGTGCTCCAGTAGCGGTCGCTCTCTGCATAGGCGCCATCGTCCACATGTACGAAGTGGCCGGCGATGCGTGATCGCGGCACTTTGGCCAGCCAGGCCGCCTCCCGGTCCGTTTTCTTCGCCTGCCTGGGGCGGAGGCCGAAGATCTGGGGAGTGGGCAGCGCCAAGCGGAAGACCCAGGCGTCCCAGACGTTCTCGATCCAGTCCTCGTAGCGCCACAGCGCCAGGCCGCCCTCACCCCAGCCGGCTCCCCAGGAGTTCTGCACCCAGAAGCCCCGCTCGTCGTAACCCACCAGGACGAAGGCATGGCCGCCATCCGGCTCCCCACCCGGCTGGATGATGCTCTGCTCCGGCACATCCCAGCCCGAATGGACCTGGGCCGACACCACCACCACGCCCGCCTCGTTCAAGGCGGCGTGGTAATGGCTCACCTCCGGTTCCAGGCGGTAATAGGCGCCCACCGTGTGCTTGCGCGCCTCCTTGGCACGGCGCACCGTGAGCCGGCCCGGGCGGCTTACCCGGAAAGGCCAGAGCGCCTCGCTGCAGACCCCCATGTTCACCCATCCCTTGATGGCCCCGCGCAGGCTGGAACCATCGTACCGCTCACCCGGCCACTCGTCGTACCGCTTGGCCATCTCGTACAGCATACGCGGACTCACCCGCAGGGGCTCGCCCGCCCGGGCGTACTGCAGGTTGATGGCCGCCGCCAGGGCGAAACCGGTGCAGGCGCTGGAACTGTGCTGGTCGAGAATGTGTAAATTCTCCGGTGGCGGCAGCCGCTTCTCCAGCTGGCGCAGGGTGGGCCGGTAGATCCAGTCGCGAAGGTCCGGGATGTCCGGGGTGGCGATCTTCTTTCTCTGGGTTCGCGGCATGGTGAAATTCCCTTTATGATGTCGGATCGTGATCTCATGGTAACGCCACCCGGCGGCACCATGCACAAAAGGAATGACACCATACTATTAGAGGAAACCGTGACCGAATGAAAATCCTCCTCGCAAACCCCCGCGGCTTCTGCGCCGGTGTGGACCGCGCCATCGAGATCGTGGAACATGCCGTGGCCGCCTTCGGCGCGCCCATCTACGTGCGTCACGAGGTGGTGCACAACCGTTTCGTGGTGGAGAACCTCAAGCGCAAAGGGGTGATCTTCGTGGACGAGCTGAGCGAGGTGCCCGACGGCAGCACTGTCATCTTCAGCGCCCATGGCGTCTCCCAGGCGGTGAAACGGGAGGCCGAACAGCGTGACCTTCGGGTCTTCGACGCCACCTGCCCCCTGGTGACCAAGGTCCACCTGCAGGTGGCCCGCCATTGCCGCAACGGCTTCGAGGTGATTCTCATCGGCCACAAGGGACACCCCGAGGTGGAAGGCACCATGGGACAGTACCACTGCGAGCAGGGTGTGGGCATCCACCTGGTCGAAACGGCCGAAGACGTGGCCCGGCTTGAGGTAAAACGCCCCGATCGCCTCGCCTTCGTCACCCAGACCACCCTGTCCATGGACGACACCGCCGTCATCATCGATGCCCTGCGCAAGCGCTTTCCCGCCATCCAGGGCCCTCGCAAGGACGACATCTGCTACGCCACCCAGAATCGCCAGGATGCGGTCAAGCGCCTTGCCGAACAAAGTGACGTGATCCTGGTGGTGGGCTCGCCCAATAGTTCCAACTCCAACCGCCTCAAGGAGATCGCCGAAAAGCTGGGTAAGCCTGCCCACCTGGTGGACAGCCCGGACGACCTGCAGCACAACTGGTTCGGGAAGGACACCGTCATCGGCGTCACCGCCGGCGCTTCCGCCCCGGAGGTGCTGGTCGGCCAGGTCCTGAACCGGCTCAGGGCGTGGGGAGCCAGCGAGGCCAGGGAGGACGGTGGCACGCCCGAAACGGTGACCTTTCCCCTGCCCAAGATACTCACCTCCTCCTGACAGCCCGGGCTAGCCACCCTGGGCTGGGGTATATATGATGATGTTACATCCATTGCTCATCTGGCGGTCATACGCACCATCGTCGACCTCCCCCAGGAACAGATACAAAAACTGGCCAGGATCAGCCAACACGCCCGGTCATCCCGGGCGAAACTGATCCGGGAAGCGATCGAAGAGTACCTGCAACGCCATTACCCGGAAAACGGCGAAGAAGCCTTCGGCCTGTGGAAACAGACCCCTGAAGAGGGCGTCGCTTACCAGGACTGGCTGCGGAGCGAATGGGACGAATGAAAGCCCTGCTCGATACCAATATCCTAATCGATTACCTCGATGGTATCGAGGAAGCACGCGAAGAGATTCTCCGCTACACCACCCCCTCATCAGCCCCATCAGCTGGATGGAGATCATGGCCGGAGCACGACCGGAAGAGGAGGACAGGATTCGAAGATTCCTCGCCAAGTTCCAGCAGGTTGAAATCAATGGCGACATTGCGGAAATAGCCGTGACAATCCGCAGGACACACCGCATCCGCCTGCCAGATGCCATCATCTGGGCCAGTGCGAAACATGCGGGCACGTTGCTTGTCAGTAGAAACATCAAGGATTTTCCAGCCGATGAGCCGGGAATAAGGGTGCCTTACGAGATCCACTGACAGCCGCCGGCGCCTCGGCGACGTAGGAGTGGGTGCTGGAACGGCTCGCGGGCGAAGCGGTGGAGGATGACGGCAAGCGGAAGGAGATCACTTTCCCCTGCCCAAGGAACTCAAAAAGCAGGCATGATCCGAAAAACCTGTAGGACGGATCCGACATTGCCTGCAAGATGTTGATCGTTTCACATTTTGCAGACAGAATTCTGCCTCGACCAACGGAATCGGTCAGGGAGAATGGAAATGGAATTCAATATCGGCAAAAGCCGGGGTATCACTCTTATCGAGCTGATGACCACGGTCACCATCGTCGGCATCACGCTTTCGCTGGCCGTGCCGGGATTCAGCCGGCTCTTGGCGAAAAGCGCCATGACCAGCAGCGTCAATCTCTTCTTGAGTCAGCTACATCTTGCAAGATCCAGCGCGGTAACGAGGGAAAAACCAATCACTCTTTGCCCAGCCAGCAATCCTCGCAGTTGTAGCAACAACCACAAAGCCTGGCAGCTAGGCTACCTGGTCTTTCAAGACGACAATAAAAATCACCAACCCGACAAATCGGAAGAAATCCTGGGCTATCAGGAAAGAACCCTGAATGAAATCATCATTACCACCTCCTCTCAATTCCGGAACAGCATCACCTACCTGCCCGAGGGACGCACCTGGTTCTCGAACACCACAATCCGTTTCTGCCACCCAAAATACCCGGAAATGAATCGTTCCATCATCGTTTCCAACAACGGGAGGGTGAGAGTAGTGACGAAGAGCCAGAAAACACCCCACATCTCTTGCAAATGAGCTGGGATCAGTAGCAAAAGAGCCACATTTCCTGCCGGGACAGGCCGACGAACGTCTCGATTTGGGCGATTGGCGGCATGGATTTCCTTTTCCCCTGACCTAGAATAGTCTTCGAGCACGGCTCGAACAGGTTTCTCTCGGATATGAAAAACGACCGCGGTTTCACACTGCTGGAAGCCATGATCACGGTAACAGTGCTTGCATTGCTCCTGGTCGTCGGTGTCCCCAGCTTTCAAAAGCTTTTGGACAGGACCATGGTCAGAACCACGGCAAACGATTTTCTTTCGTCTGTATTGACGGCCCGCAGCGAGGCGATCAAGCGGGAGGCGCAGGTGATACTGGCACAGAATGGATCGAGCTGGTCCGCCTGGCAAGTCTTTATCGATGTCAACAGAAACGGAAGTTACGATTCTGGCGAGGAAGTGGTTCTGACCAGAACCGCTTCGAGTGGTCTCGCATTGAACAGCCTGGGCGGCTTTGGCAACAAGCTGGTCTTCAACCCCAGAGGAAAGGCAACCTTAAGCAGTACGTCCGACGGACTGAAGGTGACCAAGGGGCAGGAGACCCGCTATGTCTGCTTCAGCGCCACCGGTCGTCCCAGGGTCCAGGAGAACGTTTGCTCATGAAGTGTCACCCAAGATACATCAGATACATCTCGGGAACTACGCTGGTGGAGGTGCTGGTCGCCGCTATCATCATCGGTATCGGACTCCTAGGCATCGCTTCGCTGCTCACCAAGTCGATGCAGGCCTCCATGAGTGCCGAAAACCGGGCCACGGCCATCGACATCGCCTGGTCGCTTGCCGATCGGATCCGCGCCAATCTGAAGGCAGACAATGACTATGTGAAATCCTTCTCTTCCTGTCCGACAAGCGCCAATGTACCCACTTGCTTCGCTGTTCCGGGTGGCAGCCCTATTTTGGCGTCCAGCAACTGCTCCCCTTCCAACATCGCAGCGGCGGACCTAGAAGAGGTTTATTGCGGCAACAACGGGATACGAAACCGTCTTCCGGGTGGTGCTTTGACCGTATCCTGCACCGATATCGATACCACCGATTCCGACGCCTGTAGCGAAGGCTCCCAGATGACCATCACTATCACCTGGGATGTACGAAACGACGTATTCGGAACAGGCAAGGACCGGATCATCATGCCAGTCATCCCGGGAGCCCCCTGATGAACACCACCACAAGGCAAAATGGTTTCACACTGTTGTCCCTTCTTGTTGGTATGGCCATCGGCATATTCCTGGTCGGGGCCGTGATAAAGATCTACCTCGACAGCAGCAACAGCTTCAAAATGAGAAGCGCGGTGGAAGAGAATGCGGAAAATATCCGCTTCGCCATCGACGACATGCGCCGCATCCTGGTCATGGCCGGTCGCGAGATCCTTGCCGTGGAAGACGAGTTCCCCAACCAACGGCCCTTTCCCGCAGTTACTGCCAACGGCATCGTCGACGGCGGTGCCAACGGATCCGATACCATCGCCATCCGTTACCGAAAGGGCCCGAGTTGCGGCACCTACCAGAATGTTCTCCTCAGTGACAGGCCAACCCAGGTGCGTTTCTATATCGACACCACAAAAAATGAATTGATTTGCGAAATGACCACCTACAGTGGCGGCACGCCCACGGTTACCAAAACCACCATGGCATCGGGAATGTACCGGCTCAAGGTGTTGTATGGAGTGGACGACGACGCGGACGGGTATGCCAACCGATACCTCACGGCCAGTCAGGTGGACAACACCAGCATCGTATCCAAGCCCTCGGGATCCAACACTCCCTGGAAGAAGGTGGTTTCCATACGCTTTGCCCTGCTGGCTGGAAGCACGATCACGCTTCCCACCGAGTACAGGAGAAGTTCTCCCGGAACCAAGTCCTTGCTGGGACTCACGGTGAACGAACCGGATACCACTCATCTCTTTCAGGTAGCAAGCAGCACACTGGAGCTGCGTAACCTTCACCCTGCCATCCAAAGACAATAATCATGTACCGATCCGTACACGTAATACACAAAAGGGAAAGCGGCGTCGCACTTGCAATCTCTCTAATGCTGCTGGTGATCATCACCCTGCTCAGTATTACTGCCATGCGCAGCGCCAATCTGGACACCAAGATTGCCATCAACCACCAGCACAAACAGCTCGCCTTTCAGGCAGCGGAAAACGCTTTTGCCAAATTGACCACGCTGCCTGCGAGCCAGATGTCCCAATTGAACATACCGGGCACTGTCGGCGCGACCACCCGAACCACGGATTTCGTGCCGACGGACCCCAATGCCCACAACAGCGCTGACCTCGACCTGCAATTGATCGAGATCTCCTCACCAGGGCAATACAAATTTTCTGGATTTGGATTGAATATCGTGACCGTTATTTATCAGGCTGATGCTATGGGAGAGGTGGACGGCACCAACGCTACCGCACACAACAGAATGGGCGTTGCTCTCATCAGGGAGTAACAAGGAGATGTTGTCATGAAACACAAAAAGTCTATACAGAAACAACTTGTTCTCGGAACGATGCTCTCGTCCGTTCTGTCGGGCACCACTTCTTATGCGGATGACGTGGAGGTGTATATTTCTCCTCCCTCCAGCCCGGTTGCGCCAAATGTTCTGTTCGTGCTCGATGAGTCAGGCAGTATGTGGTGGGGTGGCCCTCCCAGCAGAATGGACCAACTCAAGCAGGCCATGACGACCATCCTAAACGACACGGCCAACGATGACATCAATGCTGCTATCCTGGCCTATACGACTAGGACTCATCCCACAAGGGTGGTGCATGGTTTTGACCTGATAAAGAACGCTAGGACAGCGATGGTCAGCGCTGTCAACAGCCTGACACCGTTATCGGGAACACCCAGCATTCACGCACTGGCCTCTGCTGTTCAATGGTATGAGAGCGGATTCCGTGGTTATTCATCTCCCATCCCGACCAATACCGCTGCCGGCAACTGGTGCAAGCCGAACTACATCGTGTTTCTGTCGGATGGCAGCCCCAACTCGAACCATTACGAAATCGATCTGAATGCCAACACGCTACGCGTAAACAACATCAACCCCGATAAATATAGAGGAACCAACTGCATCGTCGACAGCAATTCTGGGAACATTTACAACCCTTACGATGGAAACAGTAATGGTGGGTCGTGCGCCAATGAAATTGGAACCTGGGCTAACTCGACCGACTTGAGAACAGGAGGGGAGTGGGACTGGGACGCCAATGACACCACCCACGACCCCAACAACAAGAGAATACAGAACATTATCATCCATGCCATTGGCATGGATATGGGCGATAGCACCCCTCCTGGAAGCGGCCGGGAGCGATTTATGAAATATGTGGCCCAGCAGGGCGGAGGCAAATACTTTGCCGCTTCTAACGCTTCACAGCTTTCGTCGGCATTTCAGAAGATTCTTAACGAGGCCAAGGCTTCCATACCCTATACCTATACCGCACCTGCCGTACCTTTCGACCAGAACAACGCTGCAGTCAGTGGCAAGTATATATATGTCCCGGTATTCAAGCCCGGGGTTCATCCTCTGTGGTACGGAAACATCAAGAAGTACAAGCTTTCTTATGAACTTAGTAACCCCAACGACCCCACCTCCACCAAGGTGCTTGTATTGCGGGATACCAACAACGACAAGGTGTTGGATAGCAGTTACCTGTTCATGAACTCCATCGACCTGTGGAACGCCAACGGTACCGGCGATTCCGGCGATCCCGTCAAAGGAGGTGCTGCTTCAAACCTGCACGGGACCAGGAATCTTTATACCTGGATAAACGGCAACAGCAACGATCTCACCGACAACGCTAACCGGGTTTCGAAGAGCAACAATCTTCTGACCTCCTCCTACCTGGGATCGCTGGACAGCGACACCCGTCTGGATGACCTGGGCACCACTTTCGCCGACCGGAAAAACAAGCTGCTGGACTGGTTGACCTGGGCAGCGGACCTAACGCTGTCGGATGGCAATGGCGGTACGGTTACTGTCTCTCATAAAAACGAAATGGGCGCACCGCTCCATACGCAGCCGGTAGTGGTCCGCAAGAATGGAGCGGAATATGTGTTCGTCGCCACTACGGAAGGAATTCTTCACGTTTTCAACGGCTCCACGGGAAAGGAAGAATGGGCCTTCATGCCGGCCGATCTTCTTGATACGGTCGCCGACACCTTCGTGTCCGACTGGAATTTTTCCAAGCCCCATGACCAAAACTCCGGCGAACCTATCCCACCGAACGACCACGGGCACGTGATCAAGCCAGAATATGGCCTAGACGGCCCCCTGGTCAAATACACCACCTCCAACGGCCACACCTACCTGGTGATGGGCATGCGGCGAGGCGGCAGAAACTACTATGCTCTGGACATTACCAACCCTTTACAGCCGCAGTTTGCCTGGAAGATCGAAGGCGGTAAGGGAAACTTCGCCGACCTGGGACAAACCTGGTCCAAGCCGATCTTCGTCAAGCTGCAACTCAATGGCAGCACCACGACCACCGAAGCATTGGCTTTCGGTGGCGGCTACGACCCGGGTCAGGATCGCAGTTACATCGACAACAACAGCAACGGGAAATTCGACTCTGGAGACACCCGAATCGGACGATCTGACGATTCCATGGGCAATGTCATCTACCTGGTGGATGCAACCACGGGAGCTTTGCTCAAGAAAATCGACGACACCGATGTGGTCAAGGGTCACATGGGGAACGCCATCGCCTCGGATCTGTTGCCCGTGGACATTAACGCCAATGGAGTCACCGACCGGTTCTATGCCGCCGGTGTAGGGGGCAGGATCATCCGCGTCGACGTCCCGGATCACGCGCTCAAGAATCTGACCGGAAGCGGCGCGGTCACCGCCACCGTGGTTGCGGACGTGAATGGAGAAAGTGGAGAACCTGCCTCCGATTTCCAGAGGTTCTTTAACACGCCGGAAGTGGCTTACTTCAACAAGGGAGGGGTGCAGTATCTTGCACTGATGATCGCTTCGGGCCATCGACCTGAGCCCCTCTCCAAGTCCGTCGATAATGATCGTTTCTATATGATCCGGGACCCCAATGTGTGGCGCGCCCCCCCTGACGGCAATGACGCGGATACCGATCCGGACTATCCAGCACCCCTCGATGAAAGCGATCTCTATAATGCCACCAGCAACCTGATTCAGGTGGGCAGCACCACTCAAAAGGCGCAGGCCCAATCAGACCTCGCTGCGAAAAAAGGCTGGTACGTCAACTTTGCGGGGGGTGAAAAAGGGCTGTCGCGGGCCAAGGTATATGACTACACCGTCATCTTCACGACCTACAGTGGAGATCGCACCGCTGCGGTGGACGCCTGCAAGGCGCTGCATACCCAGGGGGAATCCAAGTTCTATGCGTTGGACATGACCAACGGGGCTGCCGTCTTTTCCGAGATGGACGGCAACGACAGTTCGCTCAGCACCAGTGATCGCAGCAAGGTGCTCAAGATCCCCGGCATGCCTCCTGCTCCGTCCCTTATCACGCCAAGTACCACCGTGAACGGCAAGGTTCGGCTCGGCGGCCAGGTCATCGGCCTGGTGGGACTGGAGGAAGTGGCCCGTTGGACCGATCGTTTCCACCCCATCTGGTGGGAAGAGGTCACTGAATGATCGGCATGGCCTGACCGAATGAAACCACAACTTCAGACCCCGGAAACGAACATGAAGAACGTTAGGCATTTGCACAACGGCGGTTTCACGCTCATCGAGCTCATGATCGTGGTGGTGGTGATGGCCCTGCTCGCGGCCATCGCCTATCCAAACTACATCGAGCATGTCCGGAAGGCGAGAAGGGCGGACGCGAAAACCGCGCTAATGAACGCAACGCAGAGACTCGAGGTCTTCTTTTCGAGAAATGCCACCTATTCCGGTGCCTCCCTTGCCAGCACCACCAGTCCAGAAGGTTATTACACGCTCTCCCTGTCGAACCTCGGAAGCAACACCTATACTGTGACGGCCACTCCCGCTGGGGATCAAAGCAACGATTCCATCGCCGGTTTCAGAATCGACCAGTCTGGAAAGGAAGAGCGACTGAAGGGGGGGAACTGGGTCACCGGCTGGGAAGATTGAGCCGATGACTCATGATCCGGCGAGAGCAAACCCAAGTTGCTCCACCTCCCTTTTCCAGTTCATGAGGTGTGAGCCACTCAGATAGGTTTCCTGCAGAATACTGGAACCATCCAGCTCCAGGGTCTGCGCATCGACCCTGGCCAGGGAGGTGTCCCGACCATAGCTCACTAGGTATGCGTCCCCGCTGCTGTCCAGGCACACCCCTCTTGGGGAAGGAAGCTCCATCATATTGACGAAGCTGACGTCATCGAGTGACCAGAAGGTCACCATCCCTCCGTCCGGGTGGGTAACGACCGCGATGCCTGTCTCTTCGTGAATGACGACGCTCAGGGCCTCGCCCTTCATGCGAGACACCACATCGCCTGGTTCTCTCATGGTGACGAGTTCTCCACCCGGCTTGCGAATGGAGACCCCCCCGTTTTCCGACGGAGGCAGGCCTGCCCTTGGAGCAGATACCACGACCAAGGTGCCATTTTCCGATATGGCGAAATGGCCCGTGTTGATATAAGCATTCGTTGGCGACCATTGATCCAAAAGCCGCTGGTTCTCGATCTCGACATAGGTGACGCAGGGGAGCGAGCCCCCGAGCCTGCCACCGCCGTTGGTAATAGCCATGACCTTCCCATCCCCGAGCAACTGGCATTCGTGGGGCTCCTCGCCATGACTGGGAAACTCACCCAACAGCTGAAAATTCTTCCCATCCCTAACGGCGATAGTGCCCTTGAGCCCTTCCAAGTAGGCCTCCGTGCAATAGAGGAGGCTCCCATCGGTGGAATAAACTCCGTGTCCGTAAAAGTGCCGTTCCGGTACGGTGACCAGTGGTTGCTCCACCTTAAGCTCGTTCAAGTCCACGATGCAGGCACCCGGTCCCTTCTTTTCGAACAGAGCCATTCGGGTCGGCACCTCAGGGTGGAGCGCGATGGCATGGGGAAGGAATGCGGTCTCGATCAACAGCGGCTTTTTTCGCGCCGGCTGCAATACCGACAGCACAAAACCGGGTTGCCCTCCCTCGACCCGGTATTGACCACCACCCAATATCAGATCAATGCCCTTTTCTTCCTGTCTCAATTTGCATCCCCTGGTTTCTGCTGTTGTAAAACTGGATGGCATCCACTTCCAAGTACTTGATTGACTGTAGCAAGAATCCTTCGCAGAATCGAAGAACCCCGTCACGTGTCCGTCTTCAACGCCCCTCTGACCCACATGGTTGTCACCACCATCATCATCGGTGCCGGCATCGCCGGCCTGCTCACCGCACGGGAGCTGGCCGAAGCCGGTGCTTCGGTCACCGTGCTGGAGCGCGGAGAGCCGGCGCGGGAGTCCTCCTGGGCCGGTGGCGGCATTCTTTCACCGCTCTATCCCTGGCGTTATCCCGACAGCATCACCCGATTGGCGAGCTGGAGCCAGGCGGTCTATCCGGGCCTGTGTGAATCACTAAGCGAGTCCACCGGCATCGATCCGCAGTACCTGGACAGCGGCATGCTGGTTCATGCGCCGGGCGAGGAGCGGCAGGCACTGGACTGGGCCGACAGTTTCAGCCATGAGGTGGAACTGGCAGATCGCTCACACGTCGAGAAACTTGAGCCGGCCAGAAAGCAGCCCCCGGAGCCCATGCTCTGGTTCCCCGATATCGCCCAGGTGCGCAATCCCCGGCTGGTCAAGGCATTGCTGAAGGATCTCGAGCGCCGTGCCGTGCAGATCCTGCCCCATTGGCCGGTGGAACGTCTCGAGATCTCTCCGCACCAGGTCATCGCGATCTGCGGCGGCAAGCGCATCGAGGCGGAAAAAGCGGTGGTCTGCGCCGGCGCCTGGAGCCGGCAGCTGCTGGAGCCCCTGGGGGCGGCACCCGAGATCCGCCCGGTGCGAGGCCAGATGCTGCTGTTCCGTACCCGACCGGGAACGATCCGGCGCATGGTGCTGGAGGAGAACCGTTACACGGTCCCGCGCAAGGACGGGCGGGTGCTCTTCGGCAGCACCATCGAGGAGGCGGGTTTCGACAAGTCCACCACGGAGGAGGCGCGGGAGGAACTCCACCGGATTGCGGTGTCCCGTTTCCCGGTGCTGGAAAAATATCCGGTGGAGAAGCATTGGGCGGGGCTGCGGCCCGGCTCTCCCGGCGGCATACCCTATATCGGGCCTCATCCCGAACATGAAAACCTGTTCATCAATGCCGGGCACTACCGCAACGGGGTGGTGCTGGGGCCGGCATCGGCACGGCTGGTGGCGGACCTGGTGCTGGAAAGAGAGCCCATTGTCGACCCGGCGCCTTATGCATTGGAGGCGACGCGTGAAGGGTGAGGCTGGTGGGCACGCTTCGCTTTGCCCACCCTACGGTCACTGATAAGACACCAGCCGAACGATCCAGACAATGGGCGAAGGCTTTCATCGCCAAGGCGCCCGTGACATCCCAAGGACGACAAACCCTTCACCATCCTCTGCTCTATAATTTGAAAATCAAACGAGAGAGCGTCGTCATGGGCACACCGCGTTTCGAAGATCTGCCGCACTATACCTGGGAAGATTACAAGCTCTGGGAAGGACGCTGGGAACTGATCCATGGCATTCCCTACGCCATGACACCGGCACCGAGCATTCAGCACCAGGCGGTGAGCGGCCGCATCGACCGAATGCTGCAGGAAGCGTTGGATGAATGTGAAGACTGTCAGGCGCTGCTGCCGGTGGACTGGAAAATCGCCGAGGACACGGTGGTTCAGCCCGACAACCTGGTGGTGTGTGGCGAAATCGGTCAAACCTACCTGACCAAGACCCCTGCCCTCGTTTTCGAGGTTCTTTCCAAATCCACGGCATCCAAGGACACGAATACGAAATTCACCCTGTACGAAAAAGAAGGGGTGCGCCACTACGTGATCGTCGACCCCGACGAAAGACTGGCCAAGGTCTATAGCCTGAGCGAGGGACGGCTGATAAAGAAGCTGGATGCCACCCAGGAGACCTGGCAGTTCGATCTCGGCCCTTGCGCCATCCACTTCGATTTCTCCAAGATCTGGGCTTGAACCTTCGCAAGCTTCTCTTTCTGCTGATTTTCTGGCAGCTGGCCCTACCCGCGGCACTGCTCGCGGCCGAGCCGATGGAGGTGCGCATCGGCGTACTGAGCCACCGGGGCGATGATGCCACGCTGAAGAACTGGTCCCCCACCGCCGACTATCTCAGCCGCGAGATCCCCGAATACCGCTTCACCATCGTGCCCCTGGACTTCCGCGAGATCGAGCCGGCGGTGAAGAACCAGACGGTGGAGTTCCTGCTGGTCAACCCCGGCATCTACGTCAACATGGAGGTGCGCTACCGCATCACCCGCATCGCCACCCTCAACAACCTGCTGGGCGACCGTCCCTGGAACATCTTCGGCGGAGTCATCTTCACCCGAGCCGACCGGGACGACATCCGCACCCTGGAGGATGTGCGGAACAAGCGCTTCATGGCGGTGGACCGCACCTCCCTGGGCGGCTTCCAGATGGCCTGGCAGACGCTCAAGGCGCACGACATCGACATCCACGACGACACCCGCACCCTCACCTTCGGCGGCACCCACGATGCGGTGGTGCGCGCGGTACTGGAAGGCAAGGCCGACGTGGGCACGGTGCGAACCGGTATCCTGGAAGCGATGAGCCTGGAGGGCGGCTCGCCGCTAGAGAAGGTGCGTATCCTGGGCGACCTGTGGAGCGACAAATACCCCTTCCACCACAGCACCAGGCTCTACCCCGAATGGCCCTTCAGCAAGCTGCCCCACACCCCCAACCGGCTGGCGCGCCGGGTGGCCATCGCTTTGCTGCGGATGTCGTCGCTGGAACCCGCCGCCCAGTGGGGCGACTACGCCGGCTGGACCATTCCCCTGGAATACCAGCCGGTGCACGAACTGCTGAAATCTCTGCACCTGCCCCCCTATGATCGCCCGGAACAATTCACTCTGGTGGATGCGGCACGCAAGTACTGGTACTGGTTGGTCACGGTTCTGGCCTTCCTGCTAGCGCTGGCGGCCATGTCCGTCTGGGTGGTGCGGCTCAATCTGGCCCTGGAGCGTTCCCGGCGCCTGCTGGAGCGGCAGCACAACCTCATCCTGGACTCGGTGGGGGACGGAATCTACGGCGTGGACCTGCAGGGCAACGCCACCTTCTTCAACAAGGCGGCGGAGGCCATCACCGGTTGGAAGGCGGAAGAGCTCATCGGCCAGAACCAGCATGAAAAGCTGCACCATACCCGCGTGGACGGTTCCCCTCACCCCCCCCAAGAGTGTCCCGTCTACCAGACCTTCCGCGACGGAGAGAGCCGTTTCGTGCGGGAGGACCTGTTCTGGCGCAAGGACGGCACCAGTTTTCCGGTGGAATACAGCAGCACGCCCCTGCGTGATGAGAAAGGGGAGATCGTGGGCAGCGTGGTGGTGTTCCGGGACATCAGCGCGCGCAAGCAGGCGGAGGAAGAGGCGCGCCGTTACCAGGCAGAACTGGCCCACGTGGCGCGCCTGAGCACCATGGGAGAGATGGCGTCCGGTATGGCCCATGAGCTGAATCAGCCGCTCACCGCCATCGCCACCAATGCCGATGCCTGCATCCGGCTGCTGGAGAGCAACCCCGATGCGCGTGACCGCATCATCGATGCCCTGGAGACCATCGGCGCCCAGGCGCGCCGGGCCGGCGGCATCATTCAGCAGTTGCGCCAGTTCGTACGCAAGGAGGAGCCCGAACCGACCCTGGTGGACCTCAACCAGCTCGTCGAGGAGGTGGTTTCCCTGGTGCGCCCCGAGCTGGAGCGCGCCGACATCACCCTGGTGCTGGAGCTCGATCCGGAACTGGCCAGGGTACCGGCCCAGCGCATCCAGATCGACCAGGTGCTGCTCAACCTCATCCTCAACGCCATCGAGGCGATGAGCGACCAACCCGCGGGGGAACGCCGACTCACCCTGCACACCAACAACGCGGGCGACAACGCGGTGGTGGTCTCGGTGGAGGATACCGGCCCCGGCCTGTCGTCCGAGATCCGCGACAAGCTGTTCACCCCTTTCGTCACCAGCAAGCCCCAGGGCATGGGGCTGGGGCTCTCCATCAGCCAGGGCATCATCCAGGCACACAAGGGCAACCTCTATTATGATGACAGCGCCGCGGGCGCCTGTTTTCGATTCACTCTACCCGTCAATCCATGAACAGCCGGAGCGAGAGCACCATCTTCATCGTGGACGACGACCTGGAGGTGCGCCAGGCGGTGGCCCTGCTGATGGAGTCGGTTGGCCTGCCGGTGGAAACCTTCGGTTCGGCGGACGAGTTTCTGCAGTCCTTCGATCCTGAGCGCCCCGGTTGCCTGGTGCTGGACGTGCGCATGCCGGGAATGAGCGGACTGGAACTCCAGGCGCGCCTGGCCGCCGAGGAGATCCATCCCCCCATCGTCATCATCACCGGCCATGGCGACGTGCCCATGGCGGTGCGGGCGGTGCGGGCCGGGGCGGTGGACTTCATAGAAAAGCCCTTCAACGACCAGGCGCTGCTCGACAGCGTGCACAAGGCGCTGGAACTGGACGCCCACCGCCGTGGCCAGGCACGGGAACTGGCGGAGATCCGCCGCCGGCTGGAGAGCCTCACCCCCCGCGAACGGCAGGTGATGGAGCTGGTGGTGGCCGGCCTGCGCAACAAAATGATCGCCGCCGAGCTCTCGGTGAGCCAGTCCACCGTGGAGGCCCACCGGGCCCGGGTGATGGAGAAGATGGGGGCCCGCACCCTCTCCGACCTGATGCGCATGGTGCTGGCGCTGGAGCTGCGGGACGCATGACCCCTCACCCCTGCCTTCTCTCGCTAGGGGAAAAAGGCAATTAAGGGAAAACCCCAATATCTTTTCCCATATCTGCCAATTTCCCCCGATCTCCCCTCGTTGCATACTCACCCCTGATCCTGGCGCAAAACCAACAACAAGAGCCGGATCGGTTATACGACACCTTCACCGCCTCGCACGCGGTTCTTCCACCCCGGCGGGGCATAATGTCTATTCCCTGGAGGATGTAATGAGAAGAAGCAACCACAGGTTTTCCGGAACGGTGGGGTCTCTGCTCCTGGTTGCCGGTATGGTGATCACTGGCCAGGCCGCCGCTGCGGAAGATCCCATCTCCGCCGGAAAGAAACTCGCGTTCGATCGCAAGAAGGGCAACTGCCTGGCCTGTCACCACATCGAGGGGGGTACCCTCATGGGCAACATCGCCCCACCCCTGGTGGCCATGAAGCACCGATTCCCCGACAAAGCCAAGCTGCGGGAACAGATCTGGGACGCCACCAAGAACAACCCCCGCTCTATCATGCCCCCCTTCGGCAAGCACCGGATCCTCTCCGAAAAGGAGATCGATCTGGTCACCGAATTCATCTACAGCCTTTGATCCACCGGACGCAGGAGGAGAAGACTCATGAGAAAGATTGCAACCCTGTTGCTTTCCGCCGGTCTGGTGGCATCCGCAACCACGGCGATAGCCAGCAGTCCAAAGGAAGACCTGGAGAAGTTTCGCGCCTACTTCGAGCAGAAGTTTCCCGGTCTGCAGCTCGACGACTTCGGTAACGGCGCCTACGCGCTGGATGCCGACAAACGGATGCAGTGGGAGGCCATGGAAGAGTTCCCGCCCTACGACGAATTCGTGGACAAGGGACGTGAGATCTGGGAGAAGCCGTTCAAGAACGGCAAATCCTTCGCCGACTGTTTCGGCAAGGATCCCTCCAAGGTGCGGGTGCGCTATCCCCACTGGGACGCCAAGACCAAGCAGGTGGTCACCCTGGAGGGTGACATCAACAAGTGCCTGAAGGAAAACGGCGAAAAGCCTTTCAAATGGAAGAAGGGGCCCATCGCCTGGCTCAGCGCCTTCTTCGGGTACGAAGCACGAGGCCAGAAGATCAACGTGGTGATCCCCGATGACCCGGACGCCATCAAGGCCTACGAGCACGGCAAGCACTTCTTCTACGCCAAGCGTGGCCAGCTCAACATGGCCTGTGCCGATTGCCACGTGAAGTACCCTGGCCACTTCATTCGCGGTAACCTGTTGAGCCCGGCTCTGGGCCAGGTCACCCACTTTCCCGTCTACCGGGCCAAGTGGGCCAAGAAGAGCAAGGACGGCGATGGTCTGGGAACCCTGCACCGCCGTTACGGTGGTTGCAACAAGCAGGTCCGGGCACGCCCCTTCAAGGCCCAGAGCAAGGTCTATCGCGACCTGGAATTCTTCCACCAGTACATGTCCAACGGCCTGACCATCAACGCGCCAGGCTACCGCGAGTGAGGGAGAGGACCCATGATGAAGAAGACGATCATTTCTGTCGGCCTGGCCCTGCTCATCGCGGGCTGCAGCGCTTCCCAGCCGGAAAAGCCCATGAGCCTGAAGGAGCAGTACGAAGCGGCCCTGGCCCGTACCCAGGCGGCCGTGGAGAAAGCGGCCTCCATGGAGGGCGAATGGCGTGACATCCGCTGGAAGAAATCCAAGAAGCGGTACCTGCCAAAGGCCATCGAGGCGGCCAAGGCTGGCGATTACGAGAAGGCGCTGAAGCTGCTCAGCATCGCCGAGTTCCAAGCCGAGATGGGCTACAAGCAGGCCATGGCGGAAAAGAATGCCGGACCGCATCTCTATGGCCTGTGATCCCTGGCAATCCGAATAGATCATCAGCAAGGAGACTGAAAACATGAAACTCGATCAGAAACGCCGCGTGTTCCTCAAGGGCTCCGTGGCTGCCACCTCCGTGGGCTTCGCCGTGGGCGCGGGCCTGTTGACCCCAAGCGCCGTGCTGGCCGCATGGAACAAGAGCGCATTCGAAGCCAAGGCCGTGGACAAGGCCATCGGCGGTGCCTTGGGCAACCCCACTACCTCACCCTCCGACAAGATCTCCATCAAGGCACCCGACATCGCCGAGAACGGCGCCGTGGTTCCCGTCTCCATCAAGGCGGACCTGGATGGCGTCACCGAGATCGCCCTGCTGGTGGAGAAGAACGCCAACCCTTTGTCGGCCATCTTCCACCTGCCCAAGGGCACCCTGCCTGACGTCTCCACCCGGGTGAAGATGGGTAAGACCGGTGACGTGATCGCCGTGGTCAAGGCGAACGGCAAGCTCTATTCGGCACGCAAGAGCGTGAAGGTCACCATCGGCGGCTGCGGCGGCTGAGCAGAGGAAGAGGAACGAAAAAATGGCAAAGACGATCAAGATTCGCGCTAAGGCTAAAGACGGTGTCACCACCGTCAAGTCGCTCATCACCCACCCCATGGAGACCGGCCTCCGCAAGAACAAGAAGACCGGCAAGCTGATCCCCGCCCACTTCATCCAGGAGGTGGTGTGCAAGCACAACGGCAAGGAGGTGATCAACTGCGAGTGGGGCGCCTCCATTTCCAAGAACCCCTACCTGGCCTTCAAGTTCAAGGGTGGCAAGAAGGGTGACACCATCGAGCTGAGCTGGAAGGACAACACGGGGCAGAGCGACTCCATCACCACCAAGATCCGCTGAGCGGATTCCGGCTTCCGTCGCCTCGGCGGCGGAAGCCCTTTTTTCTTCCCGGCCCGGGCAGATCAGAGAAGAACCCGGCCGAAAATCGCACCACCAACCACCGGATTCCCTGACATGAGTCTATCCAGAAGAGAATTCCTGCGGCTGATGGGATTGGCCGGTGCCGCCGGCCTGCTGCCCACCTCCGCCTTCGCGGCAGCACGCAAACCCTCGGATCTCTACGAGATCCCGGCCTTCGGCAACGTCACGCTGCTGCACATGACCGACTGCCACGCCCAGCTCAACCCCATCTATTTCCGGGAGCCCAGCGTCAATCTGGGCATCGGCGCCGCCAAGGGACGCCCGCCCCACTTGGTGGGCAAGCATTTCCTGCAGTACTACGGCATCGAACCGGGCAGTATCGAGGCACACGCCTTCACCTACCTGGACTACGTGGAACTGGCCCGCAAGTATGGCAAGGTGGGAGGCTTCGCCCATCTGGCCACCTTGGTGAAACGGCTGCGCGCCGAACGCGGCGACGGCAAGACCCTGCTGTTGGACGGCGGCGACACCTGGCAGGGCTCCGGCACTGCATTCTGGACCCGGGGCAAGGACATGGTGGGCGCCTGCAACCTGCTGGGTGTGGACGTGATGACCGGCCACTGGGAGTTCACCTACCTGGAGAAGGAGGTGATCGCCAACATCCAGGAGTTCAAGGGTGAATTCGTGGCCCAGAACGTGAGCGTCAACGAGGATGCCCTGTTCGATTACGCCTTCGCCGACTTCGAAGGCTTCGACGAGGATAGCGGCCTCGCCTTCAAGCCTTATACCATCAAGATCGTGGGCGGCATGAAGGTGGCGGTGATCGGTCAGGCCTTCCCCTACACCCCCATCGCCAACCCACGCCGCTTCATCCCCGACTGGACCTTCGGCATCAAGGACGAGCACATGCAGGCCACCGTGAACCAGGTGCGCGAGAGCGAGGAGCCCGACCTGGTGGTGGTGCTCTCCCACAACGGCATGGACGTGGACCTGAAGATGGCCTCCCGCGTGAGCGGTATCGACGTCATCTTCGGCGGCCACACCCACGACGGCGTGCCCAAGCCGGTGGTGGTGAGCAACAAGGGGGGCAAGACCCTGGTCACCAACGCCGGCTCCAACGGCAAGTTCCTGGCGGTGATGGACCTGGAGGTGAGCAAGGGCCGCCTCAAGGACTATCGCTACCGGCTGGTGCCGGTGTTCGCCAACCTGCTCCCGGCGGATCCGGAAATGCAGGCCTACATCGACAAGGTGCGCGCCCCCTACAAGGACAAGCTGGAGCAGAAGCTGGCGGTGGCGGACGAGCTGCTCTACCGCCGTGGCAACTTCAACGGCACCTTCGACCAGGTCATCTGCGACGCCCTGCGGGAGGTGAAGGATGCACAGATCTCCCTCTCCCCCGGCTTCCGCTGGGGCACCACGGTGCTGCCGGGGCAAGAGATCACCCTGGACAACGTCATGGACCAGACCTGCATCACCTACCCCGAAACCTACCGCCGGGAGATGACCGGCAAGGACATCAAGGACATCCTCGAGGATGTCTGCGACAACCTGTTCAATCCCGATCCCTACTACCAGCAGGGTGGCGATATGGTGCGCGTGGGCGGCATGGATTATGTCTGCAATCCCACCGAGAAGATGGGCAGGCGCATCAGCAACATGACCCTGGACGACGGCACGCCGGTGGAGGCGAACAAGAAATACGTGGTCGCCGGCTGGGCCACGGTGAATTCTCAGGCACCGGGCCGCCCCATCTGGGAGGTGGTCTCCGAGTACCTTGAGCGGCAAGGAACGGTGAAGATCAAAAAACTCAACACTCCCAGGCTGGTCGGCGTGAAAGGCAACCCGGGACTGGGAAGCTGACACGCAAGGTTTATCCCTCCCCTCCTTCGGGATTCAGCGCCCCCTGCGGGCGCTTTTTTTTGGAAATCCGCGCGCAGCGCTCTCCATCCCCCTCTCCCGCTTGCGGGAGAGGGCAAGGGTGAGGGTTTTTGCAGGAGCGGCGCCCCCACCGCGAACAAGCTGGTCGGCTTTCGGCTAAGATGCACGCCATGAAACTCTTCGTGAACCGGCTCACCGTCCTCGACTTCTCCTTCCTGCACCCCGAGCGGGGCCTGTTGGGGGAGAGCTGGTGGCTGGACGTCACCCTGGAAGGGGGGCTGGACGAGCAGGGGATGGTGCTGGATTTCGGCGAGGTGAAACGGCAGGTCAAGGCGCTGGTGGACGAGCAGTTCGACCACCGCCTGCTGGTCCCGGCCGACCATCCCGCGCTCGAGCGCCGTGGCGATGAGCTGCGTTTCCTCACCCGCCGGGGCGATTTCTTCCGTCACCTCGGTCCGCCGGAGTCGGTGCGTTTCATCCCCGGCGAGGCGATCACCCCAGAGAGCGTGGCCGACGCCATCCGGCAACTGCTGGCACCTCAACTGCCGGGCAATGTGGAACGAATCGGGCTGCGCCTGTACGAGGAATCCATTGACGGCGCCTGGTACCGCTACAGCCACGGCCTGAAGCGCCACTGCGGCAACTGCCAGCGCATCGCTCACGGCCACCGTTCCCGCATCGAGATCTTGCGCGACGGTGAACGCGACCCCGGGCTGGAGTCGAAGTGGGCGGAGCGGCTGCGCGACATCTACATCGGCAGCCAGGCGGATCTGGTTGCCATCACCTCACGCAACGACCAGACCTGCTACCGCTTCGCCTACGAGGCGGAGCAGGGACGCTTCGAGCTGGAGCTGCCCGAGGCGCGCTGTTACTTGCTCGACACCGAATCCACGGTGGAGAACATCGCCCGCCACCTGCGCGAGCGGCTGGAGGCGGAACACCCGGGCCATCATTTCCAGGTGCGTGCCTTCGAGGGCATCGGCAAGGGCGCCATCAGCGGCCAGGACGGGCGATAGCCACGCGAATCGTGCCCATCGAACGGCGGGCACGCTTCGCTTTGCCCACCCTACGGTGGTCATCGCACCTATCAGGGCCGTAGGATGGGCAAAGGCCGCAGGCCGTGCCCATCGATGATCAACGCCGTTCAATCGTAATCCCGGTCCTTCCACTCCCGCAGCGCCCGGAACACCTCGCGATGCCCCTCCAGCGGCCTGCCGGCCCAGCGCTCGGCGGCGGCGATCACGGCTGGCTCCCCGGTGCGCAGGAAGGGGTTGGTCTCCAGCTCCAGCGCCAGGATGGAAGGAACCGTGGGCTCGCCCCGCTCCCGTTTCTCCTGTTCCTGCCGTTCCCGCGCCAACAGCGCCTGGTTGCCCGGCTCCACCCACTTGGCGAAACCGATATTGTCGAGAGTGTACTCGTGGGCGCAGTAGACCAGAGTCTCCGGCGGCAGCGCGGCGATACGACGCAACGAATCGCTGAGCTGCTCGAAGGTGCCGCTGAAAACCCGCCCACAACCACAGGCGAAGAGGGTGTCACCGCAAAAGAGCAGCCCCTCCCCCAGGTAGGCAAGATGACCCTCGGTGTGGCCCGGCACCTCCATCACCGTGAGGTCCAGCTCCAGCTCCGGGATCGCCAGCTGATCGCCATCGGCAAGGCGCCGGTCCAGCGCTGACACCGGCTCGTGCGCCGGGCCGGCCACCACCGCATCGGGCCAGCGCTCCTTGAGCGCCGAAATGCCACCGGTATGATCCCAGTGGCGATGGGTCACCAGGATGGCCGCCAGGGAGAGCCCCTCCCGCTCCAGCCGTTCGATCACCGGGTCCTCGTCGCCGGGATCCACCACCGCGCAAGCCCTTTCTCCCGGCCGCTGCAGCAGCCAGATGTAGTTGTCCTCGAAGGCCGGCAGGGGGTGCACTTGCAGCATGGTCATTTCCCGTAGAGAGTTTCTGGGTCGATGAGCACCTCGCCGGTGACCACCACCCGGCCGCCTTCCACCTTGTTGAAGAAGCAGCTCCGCCGCCCGGTGTGGCAGGCTGGCCCCTGCTGGTCCACCAGCAGCAGGATGGTGTCCCCGTCGCAGTCGAAGCGGAGTTCCTTGAGGTGCTGCACCTGGCCCGAGGACTCGCCTTTGCGCCACAGCTGTTGCCGGGAGCGGGAGAAGTAGCAGACCCGGCCGCTGGCCAGGGTCTCCTCCAGCGCCTGCCGGTTCATCCAGGCCAGCATCAGCACCTCGCCGCTGTCGTACTGCTGAGCGATGGCCGGCAGCAGGCCATCGGCGTTCCAGGGGAGGGCCGCCAATACCTGCTCCAGCGGCAGGGATTCTCCCACCGCCATCCGTTCCAGGGTCTTCCAGGGACTCATCCTCCACTCCCGACCAGGATCAACAAGGCCTCATTATCCCAGATCCTGCCGCTTTGCTCCTTGTGCGATAATTTTGCACCACCATCCGCATCCCGGCCCACCATGCGCATCTTTCGCATCACTTTCCACAACCAAGGCAAGATCTATCGGCTGCATGCCGAAGAGGTGTCGCAGGGGGAGCTCTATGGTTTCGTGGAGGTGCATGGGCTGCTGTTCGACGAACACACCTCGGTGGTCATCGATCCCTCCGAGGAACGGCTCAAGGAAGAGTTCAGGAACACCAGGCGCCTGATGATCCCCATGCATGCAGTGATTCGCATCGAGGAGATGGAGAAACGGGGGCAGAACCAGATCATCGATGCCGATGCCCAGGACAACGTAACCCCTTTTCCCGGCTTTGGCCCGCCTCCAAAGGACTAGAGATGCCGGACTGGTCGTTGAAACAGCGCATCCTGCGTCAGCGCACCCTGCTGCACAACATGCTATTGGATCCCATGCGGCGGGCGGCGAAGCGCTGCGCGCGGGTATGGGACGACAAGGAAAAGCTCGATGCAGCCTTGATGAAGAGCATCGGACAGATTCCCTACTGCACCTATCTCTATGCCACCGACCTGAACGGCATCCAGGTGAGCGCCAACGCCTCCCAGACCGGGCTCATTGCCGAGGATTTCGGCCGCGACCGTTCCCAGCGCCCCTACTTCCGGGAGCTGAAGCCGGACAAGGAGATGTTCCTCTCCGAAGCCTACATCAGCCAGCGCGCCAACCGTCCATCGGTGACCGCCCTGCAGAAGGTGCGGGTGGATGGCGAGCACGTGGGCTATCTGGGCGCCGACTTCGACCTGCGCGACCTGCCCATCACCAAGAAGCTCTACACCGAGCCGGGCCGGTGGCGCCAGATCAAGGGGGACCCGGCCATCCGCGCCCAGGTGTTCCAACAGTGCCGTATCCAGAGCCGCCTGGACGACAACATCGACCTGGTGCTGCCGGTGCTGGAGGAGCTGGTCACCGAGCATGGGGTCTACCAGCTGGAGATCCACTTCTCCTCCAGCCGGGCCACCGTCTGGTTCCTCGACGATCCCTACCGGTACCAGCTCATCGAGGTGGACGAACTCACCGACCCCGATATCTGCCTGGCCTACCCACACCATCCCTACCCCGCCGATGCGCTGATTCCCCGCCAGGACATCCGTCCCATCCTGGACACATTCCGGCAGCTGCGTTACGCCGACGAAACCATCTACCTGCGCGCCGGCTCCATCAATCTCTTCAACGGCATCGTGGGGCTCAACTTCTCCTGCGACGGCTCCCACTACATCCCCCACCAGGAGTTCCTGGCCAAGGATTCGGCGTTCTGGAATGCCATTTAGTTTGGAAATAACCACAGAGGACACAGAGAATTCAACGGTAGGAGGCGCGTCCCCGCGCCGAACGACGAAGGCATTTCCGCCTTCGCAGGTTCGCGGCGGAGACGCCGCTCCCACGGGACGTTTTCCATGGTTTTGGCGGGCTTGTTCGCCGGGAAACCTCCAACAAGCGCTATCCCCGACAAATTGCCGGTTGATTCCCACCCGACCCCTGACCATATTGGCATCCATGAACCGACAAGCGACCATCGAGCAGAAACTCACCGAGGCTCTGGCCCCCAGCCACCTGGAGGTGGTGGACGAGAGCCACATGCACAGCGTGCCGGAGGGCGCCCAGTCCCATTTCAAAGTGACGGTGGTGAGCAGCCAATTCGAAGCGATGCCCCTGGTGAAACGCCACCGGCTGGTGAACCAGGCCCTGGCACAGGAGTTCGCGGAGGGCCTCCATGCTTTGGCCCTCCATACCTTCACCCCCGAGGAGTGGTTCGACAAGGGCGGCCGGTCGCCCGACTCCCCTCCTTGCATGGGTGGCGGCAAGGCCAACCCGTAATCCCTGCAGGGTGGGCAAAGCGTTGCGTGCCCACCGCATATCGATGGGCACGGCCTGGCGGCCTTTGCCCATCCTACGTAATACCGGTGCATGGTAGAATCGCCGCTCGAGGCAACATCATCCCAGGGCAGATTCCCCATGACCGCACCCCACCGCCTGCTGGCCCGCGCCGAGGGCCAGGTCCACAAAAACCTCTTCACCATGACCAGCCGGGCCAGGGAAGCGCTGGAAAAGGCCATGGAAGCGTTGGCCTCTCAGAATGCCGAGCTGGCCCAGCAGGTGGTGGAAGCGGACCTGCAGCAGAATCACCTGCTCCGCATCATCGAACGGGAATGCCTGGAGATCCTCGCCACCCTGGAGCCCAAGGCGGGTGACCTGCGGGAGGTGCTGGCCAGCCTGCAGATCGCCAGTGAACTGGAACGCATCGCCGACCACGCCAAGGACATCGCCAAGATCGTGCTGGAGATGGACCCTTCCGATTTCTCCGGCCCCATGGACCGCATCTCCGCCATGGGTGACCTCTGCCAGACCATGCTCACCCAGGTGATGGAGGCCTACGAGAACCTGGATGACCAGCTTGCCCACACCGTTGCGGACCACGATTGCGAAGTGGACGAGCTGGACGAGGCCGCCTGCTCCAGTCTGATGATGACCCTCATGACCCGGCCGGACTCCAGCATGCACGCCACCCACCTGCTCTGGATCGCCCACCACCTGGAGCGGGTGGGCGACCGCATCACCAACATCGCCGAGCGGGTGGTCTTCATGGTGACGGCGGAAACGCCGGACCTCGGGGGATGATCGACCCCCAGAGCCTGGGGGCCCTGGCCAACCTGCATGAGCTCCTGGATCAACTGGTGCAGGATCTGCCCCCCCGCGAGGTGAACCGCCGTTTCACTCCCGACTTGCCCTCCATGGGCTGGCTGCTTGGGCGCAGCGTCTACCTCGAGCTTCACTGGCTGCGGGAGAAGCTGCTGGGCGATGACGACCTGACCCGCCGGGTGCGTCATATCTTCGCGGGCACCGAAATACCGACCCCGGCACAGGAGCGGCTCCTCCCGCCCCGCGATCACCTGCTCAACTGGGCCCTGGAGATACAGGACCACCACCTGAGTCTGCTGGCCAATCCCGGACGGCTGCCGGACCACCCCTGGCTCCGCAACGGCTGGATCGTCGATTACCTGGTACAGGTCCACAGCCGGATCTACGAACGAATGCTTTCCGTGCGACAGGCCCGCGCCGTCCACCAGGGTGGCAATTACCAGGTGACCGAGCCCCTGCGGACGACGCTTCCCGCACCCGACACCCTGGAGATCCCCCAGGGCCATTATCGGGTGGGCGCTCGGGAGGGGGTGGTGTTCGACAACGAACAACCCATGCAGCTGGTGGAACTGCGCAATTTCCGCATCCAGCGCCGGCCGGTGGAGAACGCCGCCTGGCTCGCCTTCATGGAGGCCGGAGGTTATCGGGAGCAGTCCTTCTGGAGCGACTCAGGCTGGCGCTGGAAGGGGGAAGCCGAAGCGCCTCGTCACTGGCGCCGCGACGACGCAGGGCACTGGTATGCAATGGGGCTGAACGGTCCCATGCCACTGCTTGCCGACCAGCCGGTGAGCGGCATCTCCTGGTACGAGGCGGAGGCCTTCGCCAACTGGATCTCCAGCAACGCCGAAGGGTTCCGGGGCGCCATCCTGCCTCATGAGTACCACTGGGAGGCGGCCGCCCGCATCGGCGGGTTGGAAGAGGTGGGCCGGGTGTGGGAATGGTGCGCCAATCCGCCGGAACCCTACGCCGACTACGAAAAACCGGTGGATCCCGAGATGGCCAGCCACTTCGATCCCCGGGCGCGGGTGTTGCGCGGTGGGTGCCTGCACACCCAGCCACGTCTACGGCGCGCCAGCCTGCGCCACTGGGGTCCACCGGGGTCGCCCTGGCTCTTCTCCGGCCTGCGCCTGGTGCTACCGCCGGCGCTGGAGGAAGAGGCGCTCTACCGCGAGCAGTGGCGGCATTTTCTCAACTAGCGATGTTGGGCACGCTTCGCTTTGCCCAACCTACAAGCTTATCCGCCTGAAAGCCGCCGTCCCGGTGTTTGTAGTTCCCCGTAGGTTGGGCAAAGGCGCGCAGCGCCGTGCCCGACAATCCTCTGGTAACCCGGTTCGTCAGGCTGAAGCCCGACCTACCACGATTAGGGCAGGGAACGCAGCTCAGATGGCGTCGGCGTCGGTCTCGCCGGTGCGGATGCGGATCACCTTCTCCACCGGTGTGACGAAGATCTTGCCATCTCCGATCTTGCCGGTGCGGGCGGCGCCGATGATGGTCTCCACGCACTGCTCCACCTGCTCCTCGCGGATCACCAGCTCCAGCTTCACCTTGGGCAGGAAGTCCACCACGTACTCGGCGCCCCGGTAGAGTTCGGTGTGGCCCTTCTGCCGGCCGAAACCCTTCACCTCGGTGACGGTCATGCCGGTGATGCCGATGTCGGAGAGCGCCTCGCGCACGTCGTCCAGCTTGAAGGGCTTGAGGATGACTTCGATCTTCTTCATGTTGTCCTCTCTGGTGGCTGATCACTTGAAACCATTGACGATAGGATAGCGCCGATCCCGTCCATAGGCACGCCGCGATACCTTGATGCCCGGGGGTGCCTGGCGCCGCTTGTACTCGTTGCGGTCCACCATGCCCACCACACGCTTCACCAGGAACTCGTCGTAGCCGGCCGCCACGATCTCCTCGATCCCCTGGTCCAGCTCCACGTAGCGCTCCAGGATGGCATCCAACAGCTCGTAGGGGGGCAGTGAATCGGTGTCCTTCTGGTCGGGCCGCAGCTCGGCCGAGGGAGGGCGTTCGATGACCCGCTCCGGGATCACCTCGCCATTGCGGTTGCGCCAGCGGGCCAGGCGGTAGACCATGGTCTTGAAGACATCCTTGAGCGGCGCGAAGCCCCCCGCCATGTCGCCGTAGAGGGTGGCATAGCCCACCGACATCTCGCTCTTGTTGCCGGTGGTGAGCAGCATGCGGCCGGTCTTGTTGCTGATGGCCATGAGCACGATGCAGCGGCAACGGGCCTGGATGTTCTCCTCGGTGACATCCATGGGCATCCCCTCGAACTCCGCCTGCAACATGCCGAGAAAGGCCTGGAAGGCCGGCTCGATGGGAATGATGCTGTGCTTCACCCCCAGGATGCGCGCCTGGTGCAGCGCCTCCTCGTTGCTGATATCGGCGGTGTAGCGGGACGGCATCAGCACCACCTCCACCCGTTCCGGCCCCAGGGCATCCACCGCCAGGGCGGCTGTGAGCGCCGAGTCGATACCCCCGGACAGTCCCAGCACCACCCCCTTGAAGCCGCTCTTGGTGACATAGTCGTGGATGCCCAGCACCAGTGCACGGTAGACCGCCTCGGTCATCTCCGGCCACCCGGCCATTTCGCCCGCGAGGGAACCGCTCGTATCGTCCCGGGTCACCAGGTCCAGCGATTCCCGGAATCGGGGACTGCGCTGGACCACCTCCCCGGCGGCATCCATGGTGAAGGAGCCGCCGTCGAACACCAGCTCGTCCTGTCCCCCCACCAGGTTGACGTAGAGCACCGGGATCTCGTTCTCCAGGGCCCGTTCCCGCACCACCTCCAGCCGCTGGTCTCCCTTGCCCATCTGGAAGGGCGAGGCGTTGAGGTTGATGAGCAGCTCCGCTCCCGCCTGCGCCGCCCGCCGCGCCGCCTCCGGTGTCCAGATGTCCTCGCACAGGGTGACACCCACGGCGGTGCCTCCTACCTCCACCACGCAGGGCTCCCTGCCCGGCGTGAAATAGCGTTTCTCGTCGAACACGCCGTAGTTGGGCAGTTCCGCCTTGAAATACTCGGCCACCACCTGCCCTTCGCGCAGATAACCGGCGGCGTTGTAGAGCCTGCCTCCCTTGCGGCGAGGATAGCCCAGCAGCAGGTCGATGCCGCTGGCACCCCGTTGGACCGTCTCCAGCAGCTCCTCGCAAAGGTCGAGAAAATCCTTGCGCAGCAGAAGATCCTCGGGCGGATAGCCGGTGAGGGCCAGCTCCGGGTAGACCACCAGGTCCGCCCCCAGCTCGTCCCGCGCGCGTCGCGCCCAGGAGAGGATGCGTTCCACGTTGCCGGCGATATCTCCCACCAGGGGATTGATCTGTGCAATGGCTATCTTCATCGCTGCCCAATCCATGACGCGGGCCCCATCCGGGGCTCGGTGAAGAGTGGTAAAGTAGCACAAACCCAACCTCTTCGTTGCTGCATGAGACTCCTCTTCCTGGTTGCCGCCATCGCTGTCGCCTGGTGGGCGTTGCGGCTCCTGCGTCAGTCCCGTCCCTTCCCGAAAGCGCGCCCACGCGACGACGAGCGCCACGTGGAGAACATGGTCTCCTGCGCCCGCTGCGGCCTTCATGTGCCGGAGAGCGAAGCGGTCCACCGGGAAGGCAAGCACTATTGCAGCGAGGCGCACGCGCGCGAGGACCGGCATTGAGACGCAGGCGTTCCGTTCCAGACTCGCTGGTGGTGCTGCCCGAGCACAATGGCCAGAAGCGGCAGATGGAGCTCTATTTCTTCTACCGCTTCGTGCTGGCCCTGGGGCTGCTGATCTCCTTCTTCACCGGCATCGGCCCCTCTTTCCTGGGCGCGGAGAATCCGGATCTTCACTCCCTGGTGGTGGTGGTCTACCTGGTGCTCACCCTCATCTCGTTGCTGCTGAGCCTGGCCGACATCGGTTCCGCCCGGGTGGAATACCTGTTCGCAATCATCGTGGACAGCCTGGTGATCGCCACCCTCATGCACACCTCGGGCGGCGCCAGCTCCGGCCTGGGCATCCTGCTGGGCATCTCCATCGCCTTCGCCAGCCAGGGGCTGTCCGGGGCCACCAGCATGCTGGCGGCGGGCATCGCCACCCTGGCCATCTTCATCGAGGACGGCATCGCGGTATCCACCGGGGCACGAACCAGCCACGGCTATTTCGCCACCACCCTGCTGGGAGCCTCCTATTTCGCCCTCGCCTTCCTCTCCCTGGAGCTGGCCAACCGGGCCCGCACCAGCGAAAGCCTGGTCAAACAGCAGGGGCGGGACATCACCAGTCTCACCGAACTCAACGAACAGGTGATCCAGCGCATGCAGACCGGCGTGGTGATCCTGGATTCGCGCCGCCGGATCAAGATGCTCAACGACGCCGCCTGGGCCTTTCTCGGACGTCCGGTATCGGCCATCGGCCACCCGCTGGAGGAGATCCATCCCCAGCTGGCGGCAGCCCTGGACTCCTGGCTGTTGCAGCCCACCAACACCCAGCGCCACATCCACGCCCAGGCGGAGGGCAACGACCTGCTGGTCACCTTCCAGCAGCTTGGGCCCTCCAGCCGCTCCAACATCCTGATCTTCATCGACGACGCCTCCCAGGCGGCAGCCCAGGCCCAGCAGCTCAAGCTGGCCTCCCTGGGCCGGCTGGTGGCCAGTATCGCCCACGAGATCCGCAATCCCCTGGGCGCCATCGGACACGCCAACCAGCTGCTGCGGGAATCACCCGACCTGCGGGGCACCGACCGGCGCATGACCGAAATCATCGACCGTAACACCGCGCGGCTCAACGAAGTGATCGAGAACATCCTGGCTCTGTCGCGGCAGCGGGAGCCGCAGCCCGAGCGGGTAGCGCTCAAGCCCTGGCTGGAAGAGACCGCCCGGGAGATGGTGGAGAATCTCGGTCTGCAGCCCCGCCAGATCCACATCCGGGTGACGCCCCCCAACGCCAAACTGCGTTTCGATCCCCAGCAGATCCGCCAGGTGCTGGAGATCCTGGTGGAGAACGCGGTGAAGCACCAAGCGCGACTGGGTGAGGATTTGGTCATCACCCTGGCCGGGGGCATCGACGAGCTCACCGGCGAGGGCCACCTGCAGGTGATGGACAACGGCGCCCGCATCCCGCCGGAGGTGATCGACAAGATCTTCGACCCCTTCTTCACCACCCGCAACGACGGCACCGGCCTGGGTCTCTACCTGGCCAAGGAGCTGTGTGACGCCAACAACATTCGCATCCGCTACCTACCCATATCCACGGGCGGCAACAGTTTCCGCCTGCGGTTCAGGACCAATCGAACAGGAAGCACCCGATGAACAGGAGCCAAAGGAAACGCCCCCTGGCGCTCATCGTCGACGACGAGGCCGACATCCGCGAGCTGCTGGAGATCACCCTGTTGCGCATGGAGGTGGACACCGCCTGTGCCGCCGACCTGGCGGAGGCGCGGGAGGCGCTGGCGCGGCAGTCGTTCGATCTCTGCCTGCTGGACATGCGACTGCCCGATGGCGACGGCATCGAGCTGGTGCGCGAGATCAGCAAGCGTTACCCACAGACTCCGGTGGCCATGATCACCGCCCATGGCAGCATGGAGACCGCCGTGGAGGCGCTCAAGGCGGGGGCCTTCGACTTCGTCTCCAAACCGGTGGACCTGCCGGTGCTGCGCAAGCTGGTGAACACCGCGCTGCAGCGGGAGACGGCCGGACCATCACCGGAAGAGTCCCGGGAACAGGAGAGCCCCCTGCATGGCAAATCGGCCGCCATGCAGGAGATCCGCACCCTCATCGCCAAGCTGGCGCGCAGCGAGGCGCCGGTGCATATCACGGGAGAGTCGGGCACCGGCAAGGAGCTGGCCGCCCGCCTCATCCACCAGCTGGGCCCGCGCAGTGACAAGCCATTCGTGGCGGTGAACTGCGGCGCCATTCCCCACGAGCTGATGGAGAGCGAGCTGTTCGGGCACCGCAAGGGCTCCTTCACCGGCGCCATCTCCGACAACAAGGGTCTGTTCCTGGAAGCGGACGGCGGCACCCTGTTCCTGGACGAGGTGGCGGATCTGCCCCTCTCCATGCAGGTGAAGCTGCTGCGCGCCATCCAGGAAAAGAAGGTGCGGCCGGTGGGCGCCACCAGGGAGCTGCCGGTGGACGTGCGCATCATCAGCGCCACCCACCAGAACCTGGCCGCCCGGGTAGAGGAGGGGCTGTTCCGGCAGGATCTCTATTACCGGCTCAACGTCATCGAACTCACCATGCCCTCCCTGCGGGAACGGCCCGAGGACATTCCGGAGCTCACCGGTCACCTGCTGCGCTCCATCGCCAGCAACTACCAGCAGCCGGTGCCTCGCATCGAACGGGCGGCACTGAAGGCGCTGCAACAGTACTCCTTCCCCGGCAACGTGCGGGAGCTGGAGAACATCCTGGAACGGGCCTTCGCTCTGTGCGAAGGGGACAGCATCCGCCGCGAGGACCTGGGTCCCCTGTCGGCCGCCCAGCCGGCGGTGGCCGCCAACGCCGGGCAGCAGCCGGGCTGTGCCCCCCGGCCGGACGAGAATCTGGACGACTTCCTGGCCCGCATCGAGCGGGACGTCCTGGAGGAGGCGCTGGTGGCCTCCCGCTGGAACAAGACCGCGGCGGCCAAGCGGCTGGGGATCAGCTTCCGTTCCCTGCGCTACCGGCTGTCGAAGCTGGGGCTGGACGAGTGAGAATCCGGGCCTAGTCCGCTTTCTTCAGGTCGGGCAGCCGGCTCACCGCCTCCAGCGCCGCGGTCCAGGCCCGCGCCAGGTTGTCCCGGTTGTAGCCGCCGCCTCCCAGGATCAGCAACGGCAACCCCAGCCCGGCCAACGAACGGGCCACCATGGCATGGGTGGCCGGCGACAGCGCCAAATGGGTGATGGGATCGCCGGCGATGCTGTCGGCCCCCGCCTGCAGCAACAGGAACCGGAGCCGATGCCGCTCGAGGAAAGACAACGCCGCCGGCCACAACCGCGCAAACCGCTCGTCGTCGGCGGAGGGTGGCAGGGGCACGTTGAGCTTGGTGCCGGCCGCCTTGCCCCGGCCGGTCTCGCTGACCGCTCCCGTGCCTGGATAGAGAAACCGGCCATCCTCGTGGAAGTCCACCACGATCACCCCCGGATCCTCCTCGAAGGCATAGAAGACGCCATCGCCGTGGTGGGCATCGATATCCACATAGCCGATGCGTGGTATCCCGGCCTGCCGGCGCAGGTACTCGATGACGATGCCGCAGTCGTTGATGGCGCAAAAACCTGCGGCGCCGTCCCGCCGGGCATGGTGCAGACCGGCGATGGGCACGAAGGCGCAGCGGCACTCCCCTTCCAGGAGCGCATCCGCGGCTGCGCACACGGTGCCGGCCACCACCAGCGAAGCCTCCCAGATCCCGGGAAACACCGGGGTGTCGCCGCCGTCCAGGAAGCCGGTGCCCTGGCGGGATTTCCGCTCCAGGAAATCGAGATAACGGGAATCGTGGAACAGCGCCAGCAGCGAACGGTCACCTCGCACCGGCGCGTGGATCTCCACCTGCCGGTCCAGCCCCTTCCGGTAAAAGGCCGCCTCGAAGGCGGCCAACCGGTCGGGGCCGAAGGGATGCCCCTCGCCGAAGCCGTAGCTCGCCAGCGCCTCGCCGAGATAAAGGCAGGTACGCATGGCGGCCGGTCCGGCGATCCGTCCCCGTATCAGCGCCTCGGGGTGTAGGTGAACTTCTGGCCGCTGACGCTGATCTCGTACATCAGGCCGCCCTTGGCGATGATGAAGGTGGCCATGCCCTTGTTGTAGGTGTTGCCGATGGTGTCGGCATTGTTCTTGCCGCCACTCAGGGTGGCGGAGCTGCCCGCGGTGGTGGCCTGGGCCTGGGCCGCCGCGGTGATCACCACCACGCCGGCGCCGGCGCCGAACTCGAAGTTGCCGCTGGTGAATTCGCGGAAGGCCCGCTCATCCTCGAAGAAGATGATTTCGCTGAAGGCCTGCCCCCCCAGCTGGAACCCCAGGGAGACCTGGGTCAGGGTGGCGTCGCCAACGTACTGGTCATGTGCATAGACCCGCCCCTTCCCATAGGCGCCGCCCACGCCGATGCCGCCCTTGCCCACGGTGGGGAAGACCGCATAGCCGTAGCTGGTCTCGAAAAACTTGGCGGAATCGTCCGCCTGCTTGAACATGCGGATGGCGTCCTGGTACTCGTCCGCCATGGCGGCACCCGCCACCAGCAGTAACAGCAGGGCAAAGGTTCCGGTGACCAGTTTCTTCATCTTTGTATCCTCAGTTATGTTCGTGCGTTTCCAGGTCGGGCATTGGAACAGAGCCCTGTGTCATTTGCAATGAAGGCAAAAATTTTCAGGTATAATTCCCCACGCTTCAACACCGCCCCTAGCTCAGCTGGATAGAGCGCAGCCCTCCGGAGGCTGAGGTCAGAGGTTCGAATCCTCTGGGGCGGGCCATTTTCCTCTCCTCCCGCTCTGCGGCGGATCCGACCGGCAACCTGGTCTCCCGAACTCCCCCACACTGGCCCGGCTGATCCCTTCGTGCGCCGACGCTGATTCCGAAGCCGTCCCGCCCCCGCCTCGTGATAAGCTCAACCCCCCGACTGCAGAGGAGCGTCATGGCCATCCGGCAACCGGACCTGGAACAGGAAGCCTTTCCCGCAAAGGGATCCCCGCTGGCGGCCCGGGTGCGGCTGGAAGCGGACCCCGAAGAGGGCTGGCGGCTGTACTGCAGCGGCTCGTGGCTCGCCGAGCGGCTGGATGCCGCCGTGGCCACCCTGAAGCAGGTCGCCGGCAGGCTGCGCGACACCCGCGTCGTCTGGGACTTCTCGGCGGTGAGCCAGATGGATTCCGCCGGCATGATGCTTCATCTCCACTACCGCCGGCGGCTGGAGCAGCAGGGCTGCCGGCAGGAGTTTCTCGGCCGCAGTCAGGAGCAGCAGGAGCTGGAAGCACTGCTGCTGCGCTATCTTCCCGGAGAACGCGGCCGCCGGCGCTCCATTGCCCAGCGCCTGCTCGCCCCACTGGCAGCGCTGGGACGCACCGTGCTCCAGGGACTGCGCGACTGGCGGGCCTTTCTCGCCTTCCTGGGCGAGAACGCGGTGGTGCTGGCCCAGTCCCTGCTGCATCCCCTCTCCCTGCGCTTCGACGCCATCGCCAAGAACATCGAGGATGCCGGGGTGCGCGCCCTGCCCATCATCACCCTCACCAGCTTCCTCATCGGCGTGGTGATCGCCTACCAGGGAGCGGTGCAGCTGCAGAAGTTCGGCGCCAACATCTTCATCGTGGACATGATCGGCATCTCGGTGACCCGCGAGCTGGCGCCCCTGATCACCGCCATCGTGGTGGCCGGCCGCACCGGCTCCTCCTACACCGCCCAGCTCGGAGTGATGAAGATCACCGAGGAGATCGACGCCATGAAGGTGATGGGCTTCGATCCCCAGCGTTTCCTGGTGCTGCCGCGCATCCTGGCGCTGATGATCGCCCTGCCGCTGATGATCTTCTTCGCCGACCTGGTGGGCATCTTCGGCGGCATGGTGGTGGCCCACCTGCACCTCAACCTCTCCTGGAGCGAGTTCATCCACCGCCTGCAGAACGTGGTGGCGGTGAAGCATTTCTGGATCGGCATCTTCAAGGGCCCCTTCTTCGCCTGGCTCATCGCCGTGGTGGGCTGTTTCCGCGGCCTGCAGGTCTCCCGCGACACCGAGAGCATCGGCTACTACACCACCGTGAGCGTGGTGAACAGCATCTTCCTGGTGATCGCCTGCGACGCCCTCTTCTCGGTGGTGTTCACGGAGCTGGGCATATGAGCAGCGAAACGGCAGCCCCGACGGAGGTGATCCGGGTAAGAGAGGTGGTCACCCGTTTCGGCGACAACCTGGTGCACGACCGGGTGAGCCTGAGCGTGCGCCAGGGAGAGATCTACGGCCTCATGGGCGGCAGCGGCTCGGGCAAGTCCACCCTATTGCGGGAGATGATCCTGCTGTTGCGCCCGCAGTCGGGCAGCATCCGGGTGCTGGGCAAAGAGCTGGATCGCATCGGCCGCGCCGAGGCCGCCTGGCTGCGGCGCCAGTGGGGGGTGCTGTTCCAGTCCGGCGCCCTTTATTCCTCGCTCACGGTGGCGGAAAATGTGGCCATGAAGCTGCGCGAATACACCCGCCTGCCCGCCGCCGTCATCGACGAGATCGTGCGCATGAAGATCCGCATGGTGGGGCTTCCCGACCACGCCGCCGACCTCTACCCGGCGGAGCTGAGCGGCGGCATGGTGAAGCGCGCCTCGCTGGCGCGGGCCCTGGCCATGGACCCGCGCCTGCTGTTCCTGGACGAGCCCACCTCCGGCCTGGATCCCATCGGCGCCGAGGCCTTCGACCGGCTCATCCTCGAGCTGCGCGACATGCTGGGGCTGACGGTGGTGATGGTGACCCACGACCTGGACTCCATCTGGACCATCGTGGACCGCTTCGCCGTGCTGGGCGACCACCGGGTGATCGCCGAGGGCACCCTGGAGGAGGTGATCCACCAGCCCCACTCCATCATCCGCCAGTTCTTCTGGGGGGCGCGCGGCCGCCTGAGGAGCGCCCATGGGCAGTAACGCCAACTATGTGCTGGTGGGCCTCTTCGTGCTGCTGTTCACCGCCGGCCTGCTGGGATTCGCCTACTGGCTGGCCAGGCATGGCGGACAGGAGGAGTACGACTACTACCAGGTGTTCATGAAGGAGTCGGTGGCGGGGCTGAGCACCGACGCCTCGGTGAAGTACCGCGGTGTGGAGGTGGGCACCGTCTCCGAGATGGGACTGGCCCCTGACAATCCGGAGCAGGTGCGGCTGGTGCTCAAGATCAAGCGGGGCACCCCGGTGAAGGCCGACACCACCGCCACCCTCAAGTTCTACGGCATCACCGGCCTGGCCTACATCGAGCTCCAGGGGAGCCGTCCCGATGCGCCGAGGCTGCGTGCCGAGCCGGGGAAACTGCCGGTGATCCCCTCCTCGCCCTCCACCTTCACCCGGCTGGACGTGGCTCTGAGCGAACTGGCGGAGAAGTCGGGCGACGCCCTGGACCGCATCGGTCGGCTCCTGAGCGACGACAACCTGCAGAATGTGGCCACCCTGCTGAAGGACACCAGGGACATGATGCACGGGGTACGCCGACTGGCCGAGGGCATCGACGAACAGCTGGACGACCTGCACCGGCTCATCGAGCAGGGGATCCAGATGGAACAGGACGTATCGGAGAGCTTCGACCAGGTGACCCGCGCCTCCATCAACGTGGAGAGCCTGGCCCGCTCCCTGCAGGGCACCTATGTGACCCTGGGCCGGCGGGCCACCGATCTGGTGGATCAAAGCTCGGAGATGGCCCAGTCTCTCTACCAGGAGGTGGGACAGTTGTTGCAGGAGCTGCAGGCTGCCGTGGAGGAGCTGCGCAACAGCCCGGGTGATCTTCTCTTCAGCCGCAGCGAGCCCCGCCCCGGGCCCGGGGAGCAGGCACCATGAAACGGCTCGCGCTCCTTCTGCTGGCCTCCCTGCTGCTCGCCGGCTGCGCCACCCGCGAGCTGCCGGCACCCTATCTCTACACCCTGCGGCCCATGACCCTGGATGGGCCGCGGCAGAAAGCAGCCGAAACAGGTCCCATCCTGAAACTGGCCTCCCTGCGCGGCACCCGCCCCTACGCCGGCACCAGGATGCTCTACACCGAAAGCGGCATCGACCGCAACGCCTTCGCCTTCAGCCGCTGGAGCGACTCGCCCGTCCGCCTGTTGCAGATGGTGCTGCTGGAACAGCTGAACCAGTGCGGCCTGTTCCGGGCAGTGGTCCCCCCCGGCTCCACCCTGCGCAGCGATCTCTCGCTGGAGGGCACCCTGCTCGATTTCAGCCTGCACCTGGAAGGGGACAAGCCCAGAGGGGTGGTGGAGACCCGCTTCCTGCTGGCCGACAGCCGCAGCCGCAAGGTGCTGGCCGGCCGCCGGTTCCGTGCCGAGATCCCGGTGGAAAAGGCCGACGCCCGCCACGCCGCCATGGCCCTGGACCGCGCCGCGCGGCAGGTGGCCGGAGAACTCTCGGCCTGGCTGGCGCAACAGCTGCAGCGGCACTGACAGAACCGCATACCCTGGATCCCTGCCCAAAGCCGGCGCCTGTAGGTCGGGCTTCAGCCCGACAACTGCAACGCTTTCGCGGCGCCGCCGCCCCGGTGTTCGTAGCGGGAACGCCGTGAATACATCCCTGTAGGCTCCGCGTCGGCATCCATGCCTCCGAGGTCCCGCTACGAACACCGGGCCGTCGGCTTTCAGGCGAAGTGGAGTTGTCGGACTGAAGCCGCGCCGTTCCGGTCAGGACCTCTGACGCAGGAGCTGACGCACCCGCGGCAGGTGCCGGCGGCTCACCTCCACGCAATCCTTCACCCCTTCCAAGATGACGCAGGCGCCGCCGTCGGCGCGCCGCTCCAGCCCCCGCACCCGGTTGGCCACCACCAGGGCGTTGCGATGCACCCGCAGCACCCGTTCCCCCAGCCGTTTCTCCAAGGACTTGAGCGACTCCTCGATGAGCGCCTCACCCCCCTGGTGGCGCACCGCCACATACTTGCTCTCGGCCCGGAAATAGAAAATCTCGGACAGAGGGATGTGCTCCAGCCCGCCCCGGTAGCGCACCGTCACACCGGGCTCCTCGGCCGGCGACGCCTGTTCCACCAGGGGCCGGGTGGGCCGGGTCACCTTCTCCAGCGTCGCCTTCAGCTTCTCCGGCCGCACCGGCTTGAGCAGATAGCCCGCCCCGTTGGCCTCGAAGGCGGGCAGCGCGTGGTCGGCATAGGCGGTGGTAAAGACCACTGCCGGCGGCACCGGCATGGCGGCGATGCGGCGCGCCGCCTCCAGTCCATCCATGCCCGGCATGCGGATGTCCATCAGCACCAGGTCCACCTGCCCCTGCCGGCACCGCGCCACCGCCTCCTCGCCGTTGGCCGCCTCCCCCGCCAGCTCGTAGGGCGCGCCCAGCTGGCCCACCAGGCCGGCGAGATAAGCCCGGGCCGGCGCCTCGTCGTCCACCACCAGGATCTTCATCGCTTCGTCTCCTCCACCGGCAACCAGATGCGCACCTGGTACCGGCCATCCACCATGCCGGTGCCCAGCCCGGCCGCCTCTCCGAACAGCGCCTGCAGCCGCTGGCGGATGTTCTCCAGCGCCATGCGGTTGCCGCGACGATGTACCTTCTCTCCGCCCGGCGGCAGGGTGTTGCTCACCGCCAGCTGCAGCCGGCCCTTCCGGCAGCTGCCGAACAGAGTCACCTCTCCCCCCTCCGGCGCCGGCTCCACCCCGTGGTAGACGGCGTTCTCCACCAGCGGCTGCAGCAGCAGGCGGGGCAGCCGCGCCGACAGGGGAAGATCCTGCAATTCCCAGCGCACCCGCAGCCGCTCCCCCAGCCGCAACTGTTCCACCTCCAGGTACTGGCGCACCAGCGCCAGCTCCTCCTCCAGGGTGGACTGCTGCCCTTCGGCGGCCATGCCGGCGCGGAACAGGTCGGAAAGGTCATGGAGCACCTGCTGCGCCCGCGCAGGATCGCTGGAGATGAGACTGATCACCGTGTTGAGACTGTTGAACAGAAAGTGGGGCCGGATGCGCGCCTGCAACGCCTGGTAACGGGCCTGGTTCTCCGCCAGCTCCCGCCGGCGCTGCTGATGCAGCTCGTAGAGATAGCGCAGCACCAGGGCCCCCAGGATGCCGCCGATGCCCAGGGTGCGGGCCAACAGCTCCCGGTGCTCCACCCCCGCCACCAGCTCCACCGGGAGCAGCCAGGCGGTGATCTCCGCCACCACCGCGCAGACCGCCAGCACCAGCAGCCAGGCGACCAGTCCGGCCAGCCCATGACCCATGCCGCCCAGCCAGCGCCGCAGCAGGCAGATGAGCGCCGCCGACACCAGCGCGATCCAGAGGATGTAGAGCGCGGTGAGACTGAAGCGGGACCAGAAAGCCGCCAGCTGGTCGATGGAGGCCAGGGTGACGATCACCGCCAGCACCACGGCCCCCAGCACCACCGCCATCACCATGCGCACGCCGCAAAAGTCCGGCAGAAAGCTCTTCCACTCCTCCTGTGCCATAACCCCATGATAAACAAGGGCACATGGCCATGCAGTATAATCGCGCCATCATAACGAGGAGCCCATCACATGAGCGCAAAGAAACCCTGGGCCGGCCGCTTCAACCAGCCCACCAACGCCTTCGTGGAGGCCTTCACCGCCTCGGTGGATTTCGACCGACGGCTGGCGCCCCAGGACATCCGCGGCTCCATCGCCCACGCCACCATGCTGGCGAGGCAGGGGATCCTCACGGAGGAAGAGCGGGACCGGATCGTCGAGGGACTGGAGGCGATCCTCGCGGAAATCGAGGCGGGCGACTTCGACTGGTCGGTGGCCCTCGAAGACGTCCACATGAACATCGAGGCGGCCCTCACCGCACGCATCGGCGAGGCGGGCAAGAAGCTCCACACCGGCCGCTCGCGCAACGACCAGGTAGCCACCGACGTGCGCCTCTGGCTGCGCGAGGAGATCGAGGCCATCCAGGCCGAACTGCGTCGCCTGCAGCACGCCCTGCTCGACCTGGCCGAGCGCGAGGCCGAGACCATCCTGCCCGGCTTCACACACCTGCAGACCGCCCAGCCGGTCACCTTCGGCCACCACATGATGGCCTGGTTCGAGATGCTGGAGCGCGACCACGGCCGCCTGGCGGACTGCAAGTCGCGCATGAACCAGTGCCCCCTGGGCGCAGCCGCCCTGGCCGGCACCACCTTCCCCATCGACCGCGAGTTCACCGCCCGCGAGCTGGGCTTCGACGCCCCCTGCGCCAACTCCCTGGACGCGGTGAGCGACCGCGACTTCGCCATCGAGTTCAGCGCCGCCGCCGCCCTGCTGATGATGCACCTGTCGCGCATGTCGGAAGAGCTGGTGATCTGGTCCTCGGCCCAGTTCGGCTTCATCACCCTTTCCGACGCCTTCTGCACCGGCTCCTCCATCATGCCGCAGAAGAAGAACCCCGACGTGCCCGAGCTGGTGCGGGGCAAGAGCGGCCGCGTCTTCGGCCATCTCATGGGCCTGCTCACGCTGATGAAGAGCCAGCCGCTGGCCTACAACAAGGACAACCAGGAGGACAAGGAGCCCCTCTTCGACACCGTGGACCAGCTGCGCGGCAGCCTCAAGGTGTTCGCCGACATGGTGCCCGAGATCCGGTGCAACCCGGAGGCCATGCGCCAGGCGGCCCTCAAGGGATTCGCCACCGCCACGGACCTGGCCGACTACCTGGTGCGCAAGGGAGTGCCCTTCCGTGATGCCCACGAGGTGGTGGGCAAGGCGGTGGCCCTCTGCGTGGAGCGGGAGATCGACCTGGCGGAACTCTCGCTGGAGGAGCTGCGCGCCTTCAGCGACGCCATCGACGAGGACGTCTTCGACTGTCTCACCCTGGAGGGCTCGGTGGCGGCCCGCGACCACTTCGGCGGCACCGCCCCCAGCCAGGTGCGCCAGGCCATCGCCCGCGCGCGGGAGCGTATCCAGGCATGAAGAACCGGGTGCGGGTGAGCACCACCTTCTCCTTTCGGGGCGAGACCTATCACCCCGAGCTGCTGCTCGACCTGGACGAGCTGCCCCCGGAAAGCCTGGAACCCGAAGCCCTCTACCCCATGCTGGCCAGCGCCAACGGCATCGACCCCTACTCTTACGAGTACGAGGTGCTCGAGGTCACCCCCCTGGAGTTCGACCAGCCCGAGGGGGTGGTGGCCGACCATCTCCACGACGGCCAACTGGATCTTGCCGGCCTCAAGCTGGCCCTGGCCGATGCACGACTGCGCAACCGGCTGGAAGAGATCGCCCGCAGGCACCTGGGGGTGGAAAAGCTGGAGGAAATGCCGGGACTGGAAACGGCCCTGCGGGCAACGTGAGAGGCGGGCCGGGAGTAGGGACGCTCAGCCCCAAAGGGTCCCGAGGGAAAACTCCACGGCCTCGAAAGGCGGCTGACGCACCGGTGCGTCGCCTCCCAGGCTCTCCAACAGCAGCCAACGTGGAAGATCGCCGGAGGAATCGAGCTGGTACACCTCCAGGGTTCTCAGGTCGGGATCCAGCAGCCAAAGGTGCTGAACGCCTTTGCGGGCATAGAGCGGCATCTTGAGCACCCGGTCCACCCGGGCGGTGGAGGGCGAGAGGATCTCGCAGACCCAATCCGGCGCCAGTTCGAACCAGGGCGTCTCCGGCAATTGCGGCATCCGTTCCCTGCGCCAGCCCGCCAGATCCGGCACCACCACATCCTCGCCGAAGTGCAGTTCGGGCTCGTCCAGTATCCACCAGCCCCCCGGTCCCTCACTGCCGAAATCGAAAGCGTTGCCGATGCGACCGCCCAAGACCGAATAGGCCCGCGCATGGCGGGGCGCGGGACGGGGATGGGTATGCAACTCGCCATTGAGAATCTCTCCCACCAGGTGTTCCGGCAGTTTCAGAAGATCCTCATAACGAGCTTCGCGTTTGGCGGTCTCGGGCATGGCGTGGCTTGATTCTCAGGAATTTATAAAACCCGTTGTGGCTCGATTCTAGCAGAACGGCTACAACGGAATGGGGGCCGGCTATCGCCTTTTCCATACCCTCTTTTGCAAAGGGCAAGAGCTGACCACCTTCCCATAAAAAAAGGCGCCCGAAGGCGCCTTTTGCCTGGACAGGGTGTCAACCCGCTCAGAGGCCGGACCCCTTGGCACCGGTGAATTCGGGATAGGCTTCCATCCCGCACTCGGCCAGGTCCACGCCCTCGTACTCCTCTTCTTCGGAGACCCGCAGGCCCATGATCACCTTGATGATCAGCCAGACCACGATGCTCACGCCGAAGACCCAGCCGAAGATGGTGGCTGCACCGATGAGCTGGCCGCTGAAGCTGGAGTCGCCGTTGGTCAGGGGCACCAGCATGAGGCCGAGGAAGCCACAGACGCCGTGCACCGAGATGGCACCCACGGGATCGTCGATCTTCATCTTGTCGAAGGCCAGGATGCTGAACACCACCAGGGCGCCACCCGCTGCACCGAACAGGGTCGCCTGCAGCACCGAGGGGGTGGAGGGCTCGGCGGTGATCACCACCAGGCCGGCCAGGGCGCCGTTGAGCGCCATGGTGAGATCCGCCTTGCCGAAGAGGCTCTTGGCCACGATGAGGGCGGCCACCACGCCGGCTGCCGCGGCAGCGTTGGTGTTGACGAAGACCATGGCCACCGAATTGGCGTTGGCGATATCACCCAGCTTCAGCACGGAACCGCCGTTGAAGCCGAACCAGCCGAACCAGAGGATGAAGGTTCCCAGGGTGGCCAGGGGCAGGTTGGCACCCGGGATGGGGCGGATCTCGCCGTTGGGGCCATACTTGCCCTTGCGCGGGCCCAGCAGGAGCACGCCGGCCAGGGCGGCGGCGGCACCGGCCATGTGCACGATGCCGGAACCGGCGAAGTCGGAGAAGCCCAGATCACCCAGATTGTAGAGTCCGAAGACCGCGTTGCCGCCCCAGGTCCAGGAACCCTCCATGGGGTAGATGAATCCGGTCATCACCACCGCGAAGAGCAGGAAGCTCCACAGCTTCATCCGCTCGGCCACGGCGCCGGAGACGATGGACATTGCGGTGGCCACGAACACCACCTGGAAGAAGAAGTCGGAGGCCGTGGAGTAGACGGAATCGCCATTGAAACCGTTTTCCGCCGACGCCTTGAGGGCATCCGCCACCAGGTTCTCACCGCCGGCGAGGCCGGAGAGCAGGTATTCGCCACCGTACATCAGGGCGTAGCCGGACACCATGTACATGATGCAGGAGATAGCGTACAGGGCCACGTTCTTGGTGAGGATCTCCACCGTGTTCTTGGCGCGCACCAGGCCCGCCTCCAGCATGGAGAAGCCGGCCGCCATCCACATCACCAGCGCTCCCATCACCAGGAAGTAGAAGGTGTCGATGGCGTATTGCAGTTCGAAAATCTGATTTTCCATCGGTCAGCTCCTCCTCGTCACAGCGCTTCGCGGCCGGTCTCGCCGGTGCGGATGCGGATGGTCTGTTCCAGCGGCGAGACGAAGATCTTGCCGTCGCCGATCTTGCCGGTACGCGCCGCGTTTACGATGGCCTCCACCACCTGATCCACCTGGTCCTCGGCCACGGCGGCCTCCAGCTTGATCTTGGGCAGGAAGTCCACCACGTACTCGGCCCCGCGGTAGAGCTCGGTGTGGCCCTTCTGCCGGCCGAAACCCTTCACCTCGGTGGCGGTGATGCCGGAGACCCCCACCTCGGAGAGCGCCTCGCGGACGTCATCCAGCTTGAAGGGTTTGATGATCGCAGTTACCAGTTTCATGAATCAGCTCCTCACTCGAAGGTCTTGGTCCAGGAGACGACGAATTTCACGTCGGAAGTATCGTCCGCCCAGTAGTTGCTGGCGGCGCTCTTCTTGTAATCGGTGTTGGCCTTGGAAACGGTGAAGGTGAAGTCCCCCCACTGGCCGGCGCTCTTGGTGACATCGAGCTGGAAGTGGGCATAGTCGGGATCGTCGCCATGGTTTTCGGCATCCTCCCACTTGCTGCTGGTACTGAAGTCGTAGTAACCGACCGTTCCCCCGATGTTCCAGGTTTCGGCTACGTCGAAATTGGCGGAAAGATGGTAGTAGAGGTCCCCATCGGAGAAAGGCCCATCACTGTCAGCTTGACCATTTACGGTCCAGGCAATTCCGGCTTCCAGGAATTTCCAGCTACCAGAAAGACTCAACTCTAGAAAATCGGCATCTTTATATTCATCTGCGCTGCTCGGGTAGTAGTAATAGATCGCCCCGATGTCGTAACCGAAATCACTGACGGAACCAGAGAAGCCGCCGTAGAAATCGACCTCGGCACCACTGCTGCCCCAATCCACGTTGGAAACCCAGGTTCCCAAGTAGAAACCGGAGTCATGGCTCCAGTCCAGGCCACCAGAGACAGCAGCGCCATCGTCGGTCTGGGTGACACCACGCCACAGATAGTTGCTGGTGGCACCGATGTTGGCGCTCAGGCCCGCCTGGGCCAGGGAGGAGGCGCCCAGCAGGGCGGCGGCCGAAGCCAGGGTCAGGGTCTTCATTTTCATTTGATTCACCTCGGGATAATCAATGGACGAAAGATCGTGGCCAATAGCAAGCAATCAGCGTGCCATATGATGTTTTCTGTTTCGATTCACGCGGTTACAGATATTTTTTTCACGCCTCGCCCACCCTTTCCCCAACCCCGTGCACCATTCGGGTGAACGCCGGGGGACAAGCCGGAACAGCATGTGCCATTTCGGAGCATGGTTCCACCGACCGCCGGAAACGGAAGCCGGGACGATCCCCGATTTCAAGGACTGGACAGGGCCCGGCCCCCGAAGTAGCCTGAACCTCCAGATCGGATGGGAGGAGACGAGATGCTTGACCCCAAGGTCATCGACGAGATTTCGAGCAAGGTGACGGCCAACCTGCCCAAGGGACTGCAGGCGCTGCAGAGCGATCTGCAGCACAATCTGCGCAGCACCCTGGGGGCGGCGCTGAACAAGCTCAACCTGGTCACCCGGGAGGAGTTCGAGATCCAGCAGGGGGTGCTGGCCCGCACCCGGGCCAAGGTGGACGCCCTGGAACGGCGGGTGCGGGAACTGGAAAAGGCGCTGGAAAGCCGCGACAATAACGGCTGATACCATTCAGCCACATGACCAGGGAAGGTTATGGCACTGGCAACCACACTCTGCCGCGCCAGCGTGGGCATGGAGGCACCGCTGGTCACCGTCGAAGTCCATCTGGCCAACGGCCTGCCGGCCTTTCACATCGTGGGGCTGGCGGAGAAGGCGGTGCAGGAGAGCCGCGAGCGGGTGCGCAGCGCCATTCTCAACGCCGGCTTCGAGTTTCCCGCCCGCCGCATCACCGTCAACCTGGCCCCCGCCGACCTGCCCAAGGAGGGTGGCCGCTTCGACCTGCCCATCGCTCTGGGCATCCTGGCCGCCTCCGGCCAGTTGCCGCCGGAATCGCTGGCGGGCAAGGAGTTCCTGGGGGAGCTGACGCTCTCGGGAGCGGTGCACGGGGTCACCGGCTCGCTGCCCGCGGTGATGGCCGCCAGCCGGGAGGGCCATGCCCTGTTCCTGCCGGCAGCCAACCTGGCCGAGGCCAGCCTGGTTTCTGGCGCGCGGCTCCACCCCCTGGAGCACCTGCTCCAGGCCACCGGCCACCTCTCCGGCCAGGCGCAGGTGGCGCCCCACCGCACCAAGATCGCCGCCGAGCCCGATTATTCCGGCCTGCCGGATCTGTGCGAGGTACGGGGACAGGCCCAGGCCAAACGCGCCCTCATGGTGGCCGCCGCCGGCGGCCACAACCTGCTCTTCAGCGGCCCGCCGGGAAGCGGCAAAAGCATGCTGGCCAGCCGGCTGCCTTCGATCCTGCCGCCCCTTTCGGACGAAGAGGCGCTGGAGCAGGCGGCCATCGCCTCCATCGCCGGCCAGCCGTTCCGGCCGGAACGCTGGCGGCTGCGCCCCTACCGGGCACCCCACCACACCGCCTCGGCGGTGGCGCTGGTGGGTGGGGGCGGCTCCCCCCGTCCCGGGGAGATCTCCCTGGCCCATCACGGGGTGCTCTTCCTGGACGAGCTTCCGGAATTTCCCCGGCACGTGCTGGAGGTGCTGCGCGAACCGCTGGAGAGCGGCCGTATCAGTATCTCCCGCGCATCACGAAAGGTGGAATATCCGGCCCGCTTCCAGCTGGTGGCGGCCATGAACCCCTGCCCCTGCGGTCACCTGGGTGATCCCACCGCCAGTTGCCGCTGCACTGCCGAGCAGGTGGCCCGTTACCAGGCACGTATCTCCGGCCCGCTGCTGGACCGCATCGATCTCCAGGTGCAGGTGCCCACCCAGCCCCCTTCGCTGCTGCTGGCGCAGGACCCGCTACCGGAACCCACCAGCGCCGAGGTTCGGGCACAGGTGCTGGCGGCACGCCAGATCCAGCAACGGCGCCAGGGTCGCCCCAATTCGGCACTGGAGAATGCGGCGCTGGAAAAATGGTGCAAGCTGGATGGATCCTGCCGCGCCTTCCTCGAAAGGGCCATGGAGTCGCTGGGACTGTCGGCACGCGCCTACCACCGCATCCTGCGGGTGGCGCGCACCATTGCCGACCTGGCGGGGGAAGCGGAGATGGCCCTGCCCCACCTCACCGAGGCCATCGGTTACCGCAGGCTGACGAACCCCGCAGGGTGAGATTCAGGCCTGCTGGTAGAGAGGGCAATAGGCGTCCACGCAACGCCCCTTCCAGTAGCGGCCGCGCAGGTGATCGGTGACGAAGTTGGCCACCTCCCGGTCGGCATCACCCAGATCCACCTTCCAGTCGACCCCCTTGCGGCGTTTTGCCAAGGTGTCCACCTTGCGCACAGGATGGAAATGCTCCACCAATGCCTTCACCTCGTCCGCGGTCACGTCGAAAGGCAGGTCATTCATGAGAATCACCATCTTTCCATCCTCCGAATTGTTTGTTGTTGCTTCTCGTGGCGGCCCGTTGCAGGCCCGGGGAAAGGTCCGGACGAGAAGAAACCGGACCAACAAATTTAGAATACGCCTTCTACCCCTCCTCTTCAAGAGCCGCCTGTACCAGCAGCAGCTCGGCAATCCCCGCTGCCGCCCCCAGATAGGGCACCAGCCGAATCCGGCTGCCTGGATGGGCCTGGCGCGCCTTCTCCACCTCGGCCGGGATGTCTTCGCTCACGTGGCGACCGGCGGACAAAAAATAGGGTAGCACCACCACCTCGCCGGCACCCTGCTCCAGGCAGCGGTGGATTCCCTCCGGAATCGAGGGTTCGGCCAGCTCCAGGAAGGCGGCATCCACCAGCCCATAACGATCGCCCGCCACCTCTTTCACCCGTCGTGCCAGGCGGCGCACCTCCTCGTTGGAGGCTTCCCGCCGGCTGCCGTGGGCCACCAGCAGCAGCGCCTTCATGATTCGAGCAGCCGGGTGACCACTTCGCGCACATCCTTCGACAGCCCGGGCTGCGCCAGCACCCGTTCTAGCTGCTCGCGGGCGTGGGCCTGGCGTCCCTCGTCGAGCCGGCGCCAGCGCGACAGGTTTCGCAACAGGCGCGCGGCCACCTGGGGATTCACCGGGTCCAGCTTGAGCACCTGGTCCACCAGGAAGGCATAACCGCTGCCGTCCGGCGCATGGAAGCGCAGCGGATTGCCGGCGGCGAAGGCGCCGATGAGGGAACGCACCCGGTTGGGGTTCTCCAGGGAGAAGGCGGGGTGGGAAAGGAGCACCTGCACTCCGGGCAGGGTGTCGTCCCGGCGGGAGAGGGCCTGGACGCTGAACCACTTGTCCATCACCAAGGGATCGTCCTCCCAGCGGGCGGCGAAGTCGGCCAGGATCTCCTCCCGCTCGGGGAAGTCGCTGTGGGCGATGAGCGAGAGCGCCGCCATCACGTCGGTCATGTTGTGCCCGCGCCGGTACTGTTCCAGGCAGAGGCGATGGCCGGTATCGCCGCCAGCCGCCACCAGGTACTCCAGCAGCAGGTTCTTCAGGCTGCGGCGGCCCATGGCCTCCGGGGTGATCCGGTATTCGCCCTGCTCGTCCAGGCGCTGGTAGTGCTCCACCAGCAAGGTTTCGAGCTGCCGTCCCAGCGCCCGCTTCACCCCTTCACGCACGCGGTGGATCCCCTCCACGTCGATGGTCTCCATCTGGTCCCCCAGCCAGGACTCGGAGGGAAGCTGAAGGATCTCGGCGGTGAGGGCCGCATCCTCCGACCAGCGCTCCAGGGTGGCACGGAAGGTCTCCAGGTAGTCCCGGGGCAGCATCACCTCCTGCACGCCATCCGTCACCATGGCCAGGATCATCCGCTGGGCCAGCAGCTGGGCGGCGTCCCAGCGGTTGAAGCCGTCGCTATCGTGGGCCATGAGCAGGCGCAAATCCTCGTCGCTATAGTCGAAGTGGAGCTTCACCGGCGCCGAGAAACCACGCAGCAGCGAGGGTACCGGCAGCTCGTCCACATCCAGGAAGACGAAGGTGTGGGTCGCCTCGCGCAGCTCCACCAGGGAGGGATCGGTGCAGCGGTCCTCGCGCACCAGGGGCAGCTCGCTCCCCTCGGAGTCGAGCAGTCCCACTCGAATGGGGATATGGAAAGGAGGCTTGTTGCTTTGCCCGGGGGTGTCCGGCACCTGCTGCTCGAAATGGAGCAGGTACCTGCGGCCGGCGGCATCATATTCGCCACGTACCTTCACCTGGGGGGTGCCGGCATAGCGGTACCAGTGCATGAACTGGGAGAGATCCCTTCCCGAGGCATCCTCCATGCAGCGCACGAAATCCTCCACCGTCACCGCCTGGCCGTCGTGGCGTTCGAAATAGAGATCGGTGGCCTTGCGGAAGGTCTCCGGCCCCAGCAGCTCCGCCTGCATGCGCACCACCTCGGCTCCCTTCTCGTACACGGTGACGGTGTAGAAATTGTTGATCTCCATGTATTCATCGGGGCGCACCGGATGGGCCATGGGGCCGGCATCCTCGGCAAACTGGTGGGCGCGCAGCAGGCGCACGTCGTCGATGCGCTTGACGCTGCGCGATCCCATGTCGGCGGAGAACTCCTGGTCGCGGTAGACGGTGAAGCCCTCCTTGAGGGAGAGCTGGAACCAGTCGCGGCAGGTGATGCGGTTGCCGGTCCAGTTGTGGAAGTACTCGTGGGCCACCACCGCCTCGATGCCCTGGTAGTCGGCATCGGTGGCGGTGTCGGGCCGCGCCAGGATGTACTTGGCGTTGAAGATGTTGAGCCCCTTGTTCTCCATGGCGCCCATGTTGAAATCGTTCACCGCCACGATGTTGAACACCTCCAGGTCGTACTCGCGGCCGTACTGCTCCTCGTCCCAGCGCATCGCCTTCACCAGGGAGTCCATGGCGTGTTCACAGCGGTCGAGGTTGCCCGGCTCCACGTAGATGCGCAACCGCACCGGCCGCCCCGAGGCGGTGCTGAAGGGCCGTTCCAGATATTCCAGATCACCCGCCACCAGAGCGAAGAGGTAGCTGGGCTTGAGAAAGGGGTCGTCCCAGACGGCATAGTGGCGCCCGCCGGGCAGCTCGCCGGCCTCCACCGGGTTGCCGTTGGAGAGCAACACCGGGTAGCGCTTGCGGTCCGCCTCGATGCGGACGTTGAAGCGGGCCATGACGTCGGGCCGGTCCAGGTACCAGGTGATGCGGCGGAACCCTTCCGCCTCGCACTGGGTGCAGAAGAGCCCGCCGCTGCGGTAGAGCCCCTCCAGCCGGGTGTTCCTCTCCGGCGCGATCTCCACCTCGGACTCCAGCACGAAACGGTCGGGCGGATCGAACAGGACAAGCCCCTCGTCATCGATCTCGTAGCGGTCGGCATGGAGCTCGGAACCGTCCAGGCGCAGCCAGACCGGCTCCAGTTCCTCGCCGTGGAGCCGCAGTCGATCCGGCCTGTCCGGGCGGGCCGGATTGCGCGCCAGGGCCAGTCGGGAGATCACCCGGGTGCCCTGCTCGCGCAGGTCGAAGCGGAGATCCACCGTCTCCACGGTCCAGGCGGGCGGCCGGTAGTCGGCCAGGCGGATGGTCTTGGGTGCGGCCTCTTTTGGCATGGTGATCCAGGGTGGCTGCAAATCGGAAGGGAAAGTGTACCCTGTTCGACCTGGGAGTGGGCCTCTTCCAACCAACCTCCATGAAGCCAAAGTTCACCCCCGGATCATGGAGAAACAATCCGAAGGAGCGGCGTCCTCGCCGCGAACCCGCCATGGCGGAAATGCCTTCGCGGTTCGGCGCGGGAACGCGCCTCCTACAGTTGAATTCTCCGTGTCTTCTGTGCCTCTTCGGTTGTTTCCACACTAACCGCGCACAGCGCGCACCTCGTCCCCCTCGCCCGCTTGCGGGAGAAGGGGGGTGAGGGTGAAGAACCGAAAAACACTGGATCAACGCTGACCGGGATTGCTAGGATAGCCGCAGAAGTACGCCAGGCCGTCACCAAGAGCGGCCGTTCATGCGGAGGAGCCTCCCGTGTCTGCACCCAAGGTCGTCGTCTATGCCACCCTGTTCTGCCCCTATTGCGTGCGCGCCAAGGCGCTGCTCCAGTCCAAGGGAGTGGAGTTCGAGGAGATCCGGGTGGACCTGGACCGCGACCGCATGGTGGAGATGATGCAGCGCAGCGGTCGCCGCACCGTGCCGCAGATCTTCATCGACGATTTCCACGTGGGTGGCTTCGACGACATGGCGGCCATGGATGCCCGGGGTGAACTGGACCCCCTGCTGGGACTGGAAGCCGGCACCGGCACGGCGGCTTACGGCCATGGTCCGGACAGTTCCGAGGACGGCCCCACGTGATCGAGGGGCGCATGCGCCTGGACAAGTGGCTCTGGGCAGCCCGCTTCTTCAAGACCCGAAAGCTGGCCGCCGAGGCGGTACAGGGAGGGCATGTTCATCTCGACGGGCGCCGCACAAAACCGGGAAAGGAGGTGCGGGTGGGCAGCCGGCTGCACATCCGCAAGAACGGTCTGGAGTGGGAGATCGAAGTGCTGGAGCTGCCTTCGCAGCGGCGGCCGGCCAGGGAAGCGGTGAACTTCTACCGGGAGGAGGAACGCACCCGTCTGAAGCGGCAGGAGATCACTGCCCTGCGCCGCGCCGAGCGAGAGGCCGCGCCCATCCGTCCCGACAAACGCCCCAGCAAACGCGACCGCCGCCTGATCCACCGCTTCAAGCAAGGACAGGAGCATGGATGAGAACGCCTACCGCGAACTTTACCGGGAGGTGAACGACCGCCAGTGCCACTACGAGAAGGCGATCCTCTCCACCCGCTGCAGCTGCAGCACCATGCGAAAGATCAATCTCGCCGAGCGGGAGGCGGCCCGCTGCGAGGAAGAAGCGGCCTGGCGCCGCTGCCATCACTATCTCGAAACCCTACGGCAGGCGGCAATCTTCACGCTCAAGGCACGGGGCGAAGGCCAGCGGCTGCCCCACGCCAAGGCGATGCGGCTGCAGATGGGTGGGCTGCGGGGGCTCTATGCCGCGCTCCACCCCGGACAGTCCGTTCCCGACCCCATTCCGGACATCAGCGGTTTGCTGGCAGAGGCGCAAAAAAGGTGGGGCAGCTTCGAGGCACTGCCTTTCGAGGAGATCATCAAGGAAGTCGCCGCCTGGGAGGGGCGGCGGCCGAAGCGGCGTAGAAGATGAATGGGGTTCTCTTTCGATCCCCTCACCCCCGGCCCCTCTCCCGGAGGGAGAGGGGAGGCACGGGCAGCGGCCTTCCGGCCGGCGGGGATGCGTCTCTTCAAACAGACCGCGCCTTGCGCGCTCCTTGTCCCCCTCTCCCGCTTGCGGGAGAGGGCCGGGGTGAGGGCATCATCGAGTTTCCAGGAGCAGCGCCACCTGGCCCAGGTAGGGCTCCATCACCGGCTGCAGCTTGCGCCGCATGAGCGTGCCGATGGCGTCGGTCTTGCGGAACACCGGACGCACCACGCCGTACCCGGAGCCGGAAAGCACCCGCAGTGCCTTCAGCTGGGGTACCAGGCCGGGACAGGCCTGCGACACCGCCTTCGCCTCGGGCGACTCCTGAATCCAGCTTTCCGCCTCTGCCTGCAGCTCCTCGATGGTGGCGTCGGCCGGCCCCTCGGGGCGCGCCGCCGCGAAATAGCCGGCCACCACCTCCAGGGTTCGGTTCACCACGTCCTGGTTCACCGGCTTCTCCAGCACCTTGCGCAGGGTCTTAAGCCAGGTCTGGCCGGGAGCCGAGAGCACCCGCAGCATCAGGCCCGCGACAGCATTTCCGGCTTGGGCGAGCTGCATCAGCGGCTCACGGCAGGAATCCAGCAGAGGGGAGTCCGCACCCTGCTCCGGCAGCTCATCGGGCAGTGATTGCAGGAAACCGACGTAGAAGGCGTTCTTGCGCCGCGCCCGCTTCCACAGTTCTTCCCGCACTGCCTGGTCCACCAGCCCCGGCTGCAGCACCAGGGTGACTGTATCCATGATCTTCTCGGCCTCGGTCTCGAACGGCAGGAACTCCACCAGCCAGCGGGCCAGTTTCGGCCCCATCTCGCCCGCCAGGATGCGCGGGTTGCGCAACATCTGGCGGGCGTTCTCCGCGTCCTCCATGGCCCACCAGGCGCGCCGCGCCAGCTCGTCGGTGAGATCCTCGGAGTAGACCACCGCCACCACCGCCTCGGGCTCGCCCAGCAGCAGCAGCTCCTCCACGTTCTCCAGCCGCAGGTGGCCCATTCGGGTCCAGCGCTGAAGATGAAGGGGATAACCTGCCGGGGTACCCAACACCTGGGTGGAGAGCAGCTCGCGCACCCACTTGAGATAGAGCTCGTCCTTCACCGTGGGATTGAGGGGGATCTCCATCTCGCCCTTCTCGGAAAGGGCGTGGAGGATCATGCGCGATTCGTCGATGCGCACCGCCTGGGGGCGGTTGGCCAGCATCACGTTGAGGCGCAGGGCGTCTTCGGGTGCCAGTTCCATCAGAACGAATTACAAGTCATTGGTGTGAACAATCACGAACACCCGCCTCGTAGGTCGGGCTTCAGCCCGACGAATCACGCTACAAAGTTGGAAGGCCGGTGGGGGATCCTTTCTGGCGGGGCTTCGGCAGCAGGGATGCTGCCGCAGAGCCTACAGGGAGGTATTGACGGCGTCCCCGCCAGGAAGGATCCCCCACCGGCCCAGTGACTGCGTTAAATCCAACCTTATAATTCGTCGGGCTGAAGCCCGACCTACGGATAGCGGCTGCCCCTGATCGGGGATGAAGCCGTGTTCAGTGCTCCTTGGGCGGCACATAGTGAGGATCGGCGGGGTTGAGAAAAATGAACTGCCAATTGCCCGGCTCCAGCTCGACAAAGTCCAGCGTGCACTCTTCCAGTTTCTCCTGGAACCTGGGATCCATCACCACCTCGATCCCTTCCGACTGGATGCGCAGGTCTCCCTCGGCCGGCTCGTCGAAACCCATCTTGTAGTGGAAGGAGCCGTCGGCATTCTCCCGCACCGCCAGGCGCAGGGCCATGCCCTCGGTGCCCCCTTGCTTGGCGGCCGTTCTGATCTGCTCTGCTGCTTTGGGCGTTATCCTGAACATCGCTAGTTTCCGTCCTCAACTGCTCGAATGGCCGGCCACGAACTCCACGAAGCGCTCGGCCCAGTGGTTGCCGCCCACATTGCGCATGTGGGAATAGTTGGCCAGCAGGTTCCGGTACACCAGGCCATCGTGGCGACCGTCCACACCGTATCCTCTTTCCACCCGGTAGGCAAACGGCAGCCCGGAATCCAGCTGCTCCAGCCCGGAATAGTGGAACTCGTGCGCATGGATCACCTGCCCCGCCCGGGCTCCCCAAGGGTGGTGCGCAGTTTCGCACAGCCGGACATAGCCTCTACCCTGGGGTTTCTGGTGCATTTTCACCTCTGCCGGCAACACTCCGACCATCTCGCAACGCCTGCCACGCCATTCCAACCCCCGGCCCAGGTACATCAGGCCCCCGCACTCCGCGTAGGCTGGCCGGCCCGAATCGATGAAGGCGCGAATGGAGTTGCGCATCGACTGGTTGTTTTCCAGTTCGGCCATCTGTGTCTCGGGAAAGCCGCCGCCGATGAACAGGCCATCCGCGTCCGGCAACTGCCGGTCGGCCAGGGTATCGAAGAAGAGCAGCTCCGCCCCCGAGCGCCGCAATGTTTCCAGGTCGTCGGGATAGTAGAACCCGAAGGCGGCATCCCGGGCGATGGCGATGCGCACCCTGGGGATCGGCGCCGCCTTGGCCGGAACAGGCTGGGCGTGAAACCGGGGCGCCCTCTCCCCGATCTCCAGGATCCGATCCAGCTCCACGCTGGCGCCCACGTGATCGGCGATGATGTCGATGCGCCTCTGGGCGGCCTGCGCCTCGTTGCTCGGCATCAGGCCCAGATGGCGCTCCTCGATCTCCATCTCCGGGTTGTGTGGCACGGCGCCCACCACCTGCACGTCGGTGTAGTGCTCGATGACCCGGCGCAGCTTGGACTCGTGCCGCGGCCCTCCCACATTGTTGAGAATCACGCCGGCGATGCGGATGCGGGAATCGAAGGCCTGGTAGCCGAGAATCAATGGCGCCACGCCACGGGTCATGCCCCGGGTATCCAGCACCAACACCACGGGGGCGCCCAGCAGAGCGGCCAGTGCGGCATTGCTGTTGCTGCCATCCAGGTCCAGGCCGTCATAGAGCCCCTTGTTGCCCTCGATGACGCCGATCCCGGCATCGGCCATCTGACGGGCGAAAAGATTGCTGATCTCCTCCCGTCCCATGGTGTGGAAGTCGAGGTTGTAGCAGGCACGCCCCGCGGCCTGCCCCAGCCAGAGCGGATCGATGTAGTCCGGCCCTTTCTTGAAAGGTTGTACCACGTGACCCCGGCGTTTCAGCGCGGCGCACAGGCCAATACTCACCGTCGTCTTGCCCGACGACTTGTGCGCGGCGGAGATCATCAGGTGAGCCATGGTTCAGAATGCGAAAAGGCGGCCTGGAGACCGCCTTTTCGCAAATCCTCGCGGATCCGTCAATCAGGACTTGGCGTGATGCGGATCCACCACCTCGTCCGCCAGGGAGACCGGCAGGAACTGCAGTACGCGAATGGCCACGAAGGTGAGCAGCAACACCAAAGCCATGCCACCGATCCCCAGCAGCACCTCGGGCAGGCTGGGCGAATAGAGGAATGGCTGACCGTTCACGCCATCGAAGAAGCCGCTGGCAACGATGGTCTTGCCGGGGAACATGGCCATGGGGAAAGCCTGTCCGCCGATGACGATGACATAGACCGTGGCCAACCCACCCAGGATCACCGACACCGCGGCAGCGATGATGCCTCCCCGGGTCTTGCCGATGGTGGGATGATAGACCAGCGCCATGGGCAACAGGCAGCCCACGAAGACCCAGCCCACCCAGAAGAGGAAGGTGTAGATGCCGCCGTTGAGCAGGATGAAGGCCTCGTACTCGTGGTTCTCCGTGCCATAGAGGTTGGTGATGTGGTAGACGAGGGTGAAATAGAACACCGCTGCCGCGAATACTCCCAACAGATTCTTCAGCCGGAACAGCACCTTGTCTCCGAGCTCCCGCCCGTCGATCTTGTAGGTGAACATCAACACCAGGATGTAGATGGCCAAGCCGTAGGCGAAGGACATGATGACGAACATGGGCGCCAGAATGGCCGCATCATACCCCTGCCGGGCCACGATGAAACCGAAGATGGAGCCGGTACCGGTGGTGAGTATGATCCGCCAGACGAAGGCCAGGATGCCCACCGGGCGATAGTGCTTGTTGAAGCGACGGTCCATCATGAACCACAGGTAGACCGCCACCACCGCCATGAAACCGGTATAGAGGAAGATGTTCCAGGCGAAGATCGACTTGAAGTTGTAATGGGTCATGGCCACCAGCAGCCGGTCCGGCTTGCCCAGATCCAGCACCAGCACCGCCAGGCCACCCATGAGCAGAGTGATGGCCAGCAGGCCAGATAAACGGGCCAACGGCTTGTACAGCTTCTTCTCGAAGACCGAACCGATGGAGGCGGTGTTCAAGGCACCGGAGGCGGCCACGATGAGGAAGATGGCGAAGACGTGCGGCGTGCCCCAGACGATCTGGTTGGTCATGCCGGTCACCCAGTGGCCATTGTGTTCCATGTACCAGGCCGCGGCACCGCCGATGGCCACGATCACCGCCATCAGCGCCAGCAGTCCCCAGTACCTGGGACTCTCCAAACCCCACTCGCTGAAGTGAACCTTTTTCATTACCTCACCCGCCTCTATACTCGAACCTGACTCAGATATTGGTGTACCGAACACCGGTGTTGAGCTTGAGATCATCACGAATCTGCACGCTGGGATAGGCCTTGAGCGCCTTCGAAACCGGGCTGTCCGGGTCCTTCAGGTCGCCAAAGACGATGGCCTGGTGCTTGCAGGCATCCTGGCAGGCCGTGGTGGTCTGGCCATTGTCCAGGCGGTGCACGCAGAAATTACAGCTCTCCACGCAGCCCTTGCCACGCGGTGCACGGGTCAACTTTTCCGCCACGTCGGCATGGATGAAGGAGCGAGCCTTGTAGGGGCAGGCCATCATGCAGTAACGGCACCCGATGCAGATGTGCCGGTCCACCATGACGATGCCATCGGCCCGCTTGAAAGAGGCGCCGGTGGGGCATACGTCGACACAGGGCGGAAACTCGCAATGTTGGCACATCATGACCAGATTGGTGATGCGGCCGGTCATGTTGTCCTTGAGCTTCACGTGACGGATCCATTGGGGACGCTGCCGCTCCCAGAGCGCATCGTCCGCGCCTTCCGGTTTGTTCACCAGATCGAGCCCGTTCTCCTGGTCACAGGCTTCCACGCAGTCGTTGCACCCTTCCACGCACTTGCTGGTGTCGATGAGCATGCCCCAACGCACCTTGTCGGTCACCGGAGTGGTCCGGGGCTCCGCCTGTGCCTGCAGGGTGTGCAGCACCACACCGGGTGCCAGAGTCACCGTGGTGGTGGCGGCGGCCGCTTTCTTGAGAAAGTCACGGCGCCCTTGATCGCTCGTGCTGGACATCTTCACTTCTCTCCTGGAACCGTGCTGTGGCACATGAAGCAGTCGAACTCGACCGCGGCATACTCGTGACACGTGTTGCAGAACTCCCCTTCGGCGTTCACCGGCACCGGCTTGCCCGATGCATCCCGGCGAGCGTGACAGTCCACGCAGCCGGCCAGGCTGTGTTTACTGCCGCGGATGCCCTGATGCACGGTCAGATCACGCTGGTGCTCGATGAACTCGAAGTGCCTGCGCCGCATGACAGGAGTGGGCTCGACACAGCTCGTGAGCTTGTCCGCCTTGGCGGTCCCTTCCACCCCCTCGCCGGCATGGGCGGTGCCCAGCCCGAAGAACAGGCTGGACACCAGGATTGCCAGCAGGGTGATACTGCGCTTGCCAGTCATGAATGAAGCCTCTGCTGTCGGTTTACTCACCCAGGCCCATCTTGATGTAACCCGTGGGACAGACGTCGGAGCAGATGTGGCAACCCACGCAACGCGAGTAGTCGGTGGCCACGTAGCGTCCGGTGGTGCGCTGATCCTTGGGCACCCGGTAGACGGCATCCTGCGGGCAGTAGATGACGCAGTTGTCGCACTCGAAGCAGAGACCGCAGCTCATGCAACGATCCGCCTCCTTGCGCGCCGTCTCCTCGTCCAGCCCCTTGACCCGCTCGTGGAAGTGACCCAGCACCTCGTCGGCGGTGGGCACGTCCTCTTCCCGCTTGTAACGGGGAGTCACCTCGAAGTAGCCCAGGAACATCTCGTCGGTGCTGATGATCTCCTGGAAAGAGCGGTCCTCGTAGTTGTGCACCGCGTAGTTGGCCTGGGAAGTGCCCCGCAGGTCACCGGAATTGGGGTCGAACTGCTCGGGATCCAGACCCGCCTCGTGCAGCTTTTCCAGCAGGTCGAAGTGGTGCACGTCCACCTTGGGCCGCTTCTTGATCTCCTCGCCCTTGAGGAACTCGTCCACCGATTCGGCAGCCACCCAGGCCTGGCCGATGGCGGTGGTGAGCAGGTGGGGACGCACGATGTCGCCGATGGCGAAGTGGTTGGGCTTGCCCTTCACCTGATAGTTGCCGGTGGTGTCCATCAGGCCGCGGCCGTTGTCGAAGCTCTCCAGACCCTGCAGGTCACCACCCTGGCCGATGGCGGCCACGATGAGATCGGCTTCCAACACCCGCTCGGTGCCCTCGATGGGCTTGGGAGTGTTGCCTTCCATCTCGCAGTCGCACACCTTCAGGCCGGTGGCGCGACCGTCGTCACCCTTGATCACCTCCAGCGGCATGACGCCGTCAAGAATGGTCACGCCCTCTTTCAGCGCGTCCTCGATCTCGTGCTCGGAGGCCATCATCTGCCCCCGCTTGAAAAGAGAGGTGAGAGTGGCATCCACCGGCTCGCGGGTGGCTTCGAGAGACTCGTCGTGAACCAGGCTATCGTCGTGGATCACGTCCTCCGGGTTGCCCTGCAGGTTGGGGCTGGTGCCGATACGGCGGGCCACGGAGACCACGTCGATGGAGGTGTCGCCACCACCCACGCAAACGATCTTCTTGCCGGTGACCTTCATGCGGCCCTCGTTGAAGGCCTTGAGGAAGGCGACACCGGTGACACAGTTGGGGGTGCCTTCCCAACCGGGCACGGGAAGGTCACGGCCGGTCCAGCAGCCGATGGCCCAGATGATGGCGTCGAAGTTCTTCTCCAGCTCCTCGACGGTGACGTCCTTGCCCACACGGGTGTTGGTGTGCACCTCCACGCCCATGTCGACGATACGCTGGATCTCGGCGGCCAGCTTGTCGCGGGGCACCCGGTAGTTGGGGATGCCATAACGCATCATGCCGCCCAGCTCGGGCTGAGCCTCGTAGACGGTGGCGCCATGCCCCATCAGGCGCAGCTGGTAGGCCGCCGCCATGCCGCCGGGGCCGCCGCCGATGATGGCCACCTTCTTGCCGGTGTCCGGGCCGGGCTCGAACTTGTAGCCGTTGGCCAGAGCGGTGTCGCCGATGAACTGCTCGATGGAGTTGATGCCGACGTGATCCTCCACCTCGTTGCGGTTGCAGCCGTCCTCACAGGGCGCAGGACAGACGCGCCCCATCATGGAGGGGAAAGGGTTGGCTTCCACGGCGCGGCGGAAGGCGTACTCGTGCCAGTCCACGTCTGCCGGCGGCTTCTCCAGGCCGCGAACGATGGAGAGCCAGCCCCGCACATCGTGACCGGAAGGGCAGCTGCCCTGGCAAGGAGGTGTCTCGTGCACATAGGTCGGGCACTTGTAGGAGGTGTCGTAGTTGAAGACGTCCTCGGTCCAGTCGTCCCAGGTATTCTTGCCGTCTTCGAAACGACGCCAGGTGCGGCTCTTGTTCATTTGTTCGCTAGGAGTTGCCATGGTCACTCTCCATACAGTTGAACTGTTGCCCTTGCGGGATACTTGTTTCTTTCAGGGATACAGCCTTTGCGGTTCAGGCCGCATCCTCCTCGGATTCCTCTTCTTCCCCACCTTCGTTCTGACCAGTGAGGATGATGGCGTTGGACACCAGCTGGTGCACGCTCACGATCTGGTCCATGTCGAAGCCATAATAGGGGATCACCTTGGTGAACTGGGACTTGCAGATGGCGCAGATGGCCGCCATGTGGGTAACCCCATGCTCCTCGGTGGCCGCTTTGAGGGCATCCATGCGCGGCTTGGCCCCCTTCACCCGCAGCTCCATCAGGTCGTCGGTGAGCAGGCCGCCGCCCCCACCGCAGCAGAAGGTGGCCTCTCGGATGGTGCCATCCGGCATGTCCACGTAGTTGTTGCAGACCGCCTTGATCACGTTGCGCGGAATCTCGAACTGGCCGCCGGGCTTGTCGCCCATGCGGGTGGCGCGCGCCACGTTGCAGGAGTCGTGGAAGGTCACCACCATGTCGTCGTTGGCCGACGGATCCAGCTTGAGTTTGCCGGCCTGGATCTGCTCCCAGGTGAACTCCAGAATATGCTGGGGTACCGGGTATTTGGGATCCAGGAAATCGAAGGGGCCGGCCAGCGTGTTCAGGAATGCATAGGCCACCCGCCAGGCATGACCGCACTCGCCGAAGATGATGCGCTTCACGCCCAGGTCGATGGCCGCCTTGCGGATCCGCAACGACACCTTGCGCATGTTCTCGTAGGAGCCGATGAACATGCCGAAGTTGGCCGCCTCCGAGGCATAGGAGCTGAGGGTCCAGCTCACGCCCGCCTCGTGGAACACCTTGCCGTACCCCATGAGGCCGTCCACGTGGGGCTCGGCGAAGAAGTCGGCCGAAGGGGTCACCAGCAGGATCTCGGCACCCTTCTCGTCCAGCGGATAGCGCACCTTGACGCCGGTATCGTCGTAAACGTCCTCTTCCAACCCTTCGAGGGTATCGGCCAGGGCCGGCTCCGGCAGACCCAGGTTGTTACCGATGCGGAAGACCTTGCCGATGATCTCGTTGCAATACTTGTCCCCCACCCCGATGCGATCCATGATCTCACGCGCGGCCATGGAGATCTCGGCGGTGTCGATGCCGTAGGGGCAGAAGACCGAACAGCGGCGGCACTGCGAGCACTGGTGGTAGTAGTTGTACCAGTCGTGCAGCACCTCTTCGGTGAGATCCACGGCGCCCACCAGTTTGGGAAAGAACTTGCCCGCCAGGGTGAAGTAGCGGCGATAGACCTTGCGCAGCAGGTCCTGGCGCGCCACCGGCATGTTCTTGGGATCTGCGGTGCCCAGGAAATAGTGGCACTTGTCGGTGCAGGCGCCGCACTTCACGCAGGAATCCAGGAAGACCTGGAAGGAGCGATACTTCTTCAGCATGTCGCCCATGGCCTCGATGGCCTTCTCCTTCCAATCCTCGGGCATCTCGCCCGGGAAACCCAACGCCTCCATGAACTCCGGCTTGGCACGGAAGGTCTCGAGATGTGCCATGCTGTCCGGCTGAATCGGCGGCACCTCCGTCACGCCGGTGATCTCGGGTACTTCGAAATTCGCTTTAGCCATGAGCGGGACCTATCGCCTCGGTTGTTGCGTTCAGGTTGTCAGGAGTTCTCTTCTTCCAGTTCCAGCTTGCGCGCCCAGCTGGCCACGTGCCTTTGCTCCCTGGGGTTGTCCACCATGTTGCGGGTGGGGCTGAAGAAGACGCCCACGCCGTGCAGCAATTTGCTGTAGGGAAACACGATCATCAGTGTCGCCACCAGCAGCAGGTGAATGACCAGCAGCGGATCACCGGGCAGCGGCTTCAGATCGAAGGTGAGAAGCCCCATGGTAAATTGTTTGAGCGCCACGATGTCGGTGTGGGCCACGAAGGTGGTGAGTGCGCCGCTCAGCCCGATGAGCACCAGCAGCGCCAGCATCAGGTGGTCGGAAGGGGCAGTGATGTAGCGCACGCGATCGATGAGGAAGCGGCGTGCCCACAGACCCAACAGGCCGATGATCATGGCGAAGGAAGCGTACTTGCCGAAAGGCTGCGCCAGTTGCACCACCAGAGGCACGGGATCCAGGAAGTAGCGCAGGTGACGGAAGAGCACCAACGCCAGACCATAGTGGAATAGCGCCGCCAGGATCCAGAGCAGCTTGTTGCTCTTGAAAAGGCTTTCGAAAAAGAACACTTCGCGGAACATGCGCAGGACCACGCCCCACCTGGTCACTGGAGCGGGCGTGGTGGCTATCTTCAACGGCGCCGGCACCTTGGCATAGAGCCAGACACGGTAGAGCACCCCGGTGAGGAAGATCACCGCGGCGAAGTAGAAGAGCGCTGCGACAATGATGGTCAGAAGCGACATGTTTCGAAAACCCTTTCAGATGGTACGGGACAGGGAAGGCGTCCGAAGACGCCTTCCCATCTTCGGGGCAGGTTGCTCAGACGCAACCGGTAGGCTTGGGCAGGCCGGCGTAACGGCAGGCCTGCTTGCCAGGACCATAGGGGAACAAGCCATACAGGTACTTGCTGTTGCCCTTCTCCTTGCCCAGGCGCTTGCCCACGGCCTTGGTGAGCACGCGCACTGCGGGTGCAATCTGGTACTCCTCGTAGTACTCGCGCAGGAAGTTGATGATCTCCCAGTGCTCGTCGGTGAGTTCCAGGTCGTCTTCCTTGGCCATGGCCTCGGCCACGGCGGGCTCCCAGTCATCGAGGTTAACCAGGTAACCTTCCTCGTCGGTCTCCAGGGTCTTACCATTCACTTCGATAGGCATCTTTCTCTCTCCTAGCTATATCAATAAAAAGAATCTTCGGGTCGGGCGCTCGGCCTCAGAGCCAGGCCTGAACCTTGCCGCAGGCGTCAACCAGATCCACGAAACCCGCGTAGTCCACCATCTCCACGCCTTCGATCAGCCGCTCGGCCTTGAGACCACGGGCCTTGAAGTCGGGCTCCAGCACGTACACCTTCTTGTCGGCCAGCGCACTGGCCACCTTGTCGGTAGCCGTGGTGCCGGTGATGGCGGCATACACTCCATCCTCGTACAGCAGGATGGAGGAGCCGGGCTTGGACAGCCGCAGGCAGGTATCCAAGGAGGGCTTCTCGAAAGGAGACTTGTTCACGGTGTGCAGATCGCTCATCTTTGATTCTCCTCAGAAGCTGAATACCACGTCGGACGCTTCCAGCAGCTCGGCAAGCTTGTCGGAATCGACCACTTCCACGATGTTGTCCACCGTCTCCTCGGTCTCCCAATCCTCCCAGGGCACCACCTGCAGGTCGTCCTGCGTGAGGCCGCGGGCTTCCAGGGAGTCCTTGTCGACATAGATGTGACGAACCTCGTAGTCGCCCAGGGTCTTGTAGGTGGGCGAGAAGTTCTTCATGCCGATACCGGTGGTGTCCTGCCCGGTGACGAGCTGAAACACGCCATCATCGATGAAGGCCAGACTCACCGCCTGCTCGAAGGCTGCGGCGATGAGCACCACCTCCAGCGACTCCCAGGCATAGATGGTGCCGTAGGGCGCACGGCGATTGAGGAACATGAACTGCTTCTTGTCAGACATCGATCAATCCTCCCGTCAATCGCCGAACACGACCAGCTTGTCACACTGGATGGCCGCCTCAACGAGCTGCCCCAGGCCGGAGATCCGGAAGCGGGGCGCAATGTTGGTGGCGTCCTTCCCGTTGCGCTGGGCCTCGCCCTCGTCCACGATGCCGCGGCGCTGGGCGGCGGCGACACAGACCACCAGGTCCAGGTCGTACTTCTCCGCCAGCTCCACCCAGTTGTTGACCACGTTGCGGTCGTCCTGGGGCGGCGTGGTCAGACGGGTGCCATTGAGCACGCCATCGTGATAGAAGAAGACGCGGAAGCACTCATGGCCCTTCTCCAACGCCGCCTTGGTGAAGTGGTAGGCGGAGTCGGAGGCCTGGTGCTGGTAGGGGCCTTCGTTTACCTGAATCGCGAATTTCATGAGCGGTTTGACTCCTCAGCCGTTCAGAAGCGGATGTGCGCCGACTGGTTCAGGTTGTTACGACTGCCGCGCCAGTTGTCGATGTGGTACTTGGTGAACGGCAGATCGGTGAGCTCGAAGAAGCGCTTCCAGCCGATGCGCTCCACCCACTCGCCCATGCGCTCCCACTCCTTGGCGTTCTCCTTGTAGGCCTTGAGGATCTTGGTCACGATCTCGGCGACCTCGGGCCAACGCGGAGCGTTGTTGGGGATGTTGGAGGCCACCAGCTTGTGGAACATGGGCTTGGAACGGGCGTTGGAGTGCTTGCCGCCAACCCAGATCGACAGGCGGGTGTACTCGGAATCGTTGATCTGCATCGGCGGGCAGGGCGGGAAGCAGGCGCCGCAGCAGACGCACTTCTTCTCGTCCACCTCCAGGGTGGGCTTGCCGTTCACCATGGCGGGACGGATGGCCGCCACCGGGCAGCGCGCGACCACGGCGGGACGCTCACAGGCGTTGGCCACCAGATCGTGGTTGATCTTCGGCGGCTTGGTGTGCTGCACGTTGATGGCGATGTCCCCCTGGCCGCCACAGTTGATCTGGCAACAGGAGGTGGTGATGTGCACCCGGTTGGGCATCTCCTCGTTCTTGAACTCCTCGTAGAGGGTGTCCATCATCGCCTTCACCACACCGGAGGCATCGGTGCCGGGGATGTCGCAGTGCAGCCAGCCCTGGGTGTGGGAGAGCATGGTCACCGAGTTGCCGGTTCCGCCCACCGGATAGCCCAGGCTCTCCAGGCGCTCGATGAGGGGCTCCACCTTGGACTCGTCGGTGGTCATGAACTCCATGTTGCCGCGCATGGTGAAACGGATGTAACCGTCACAGAACTCGTCGGCGATGTCGCAGATGGTACGCAGGCTCAGAATGTCCCACTGGCGCGGGGCGCCGGCCTTGACGGTCCACACCTCGTCGCCGTTCTTGGACACATGGTGCAGCACCCCGGGACGCGGACGGTCGTGGTAGGCCCACTGGCCATAGTTCTTGCGCAGCACGGGATGCATGTACTGGAAATGATCCGGCGTACCGGACTCGATGGGCATGCGAGGTTGATCGGACATGCGTACCTCCTGAAATACTGAAATTCGTCTGTAGCTTGATCCCGGCCGCGGAATCCTCCGCAGCCGGGATGCGGTTCGTTGCTATGGGATCAGCTGGCCGCGGCCTTCTTGCGCTCTTCCCACTTGGCGGCCTCCTCGTCCCAGCCGTCCATGCGGACATAGCTGCTGGTACGCGGACGCTCCACCATGTTGGGATCGACGTCGACGCCGATGCCCTCGAGGAAGTTGGCCAGACCGATACGCTCGATCATCTCGCCGGTGCGCTCGTGCTCCAGCGCGTTCTCGGCGAAGAAGTCGATGATCTCCTCGGCCAGCTCCACCAGCTTCTCCACGTCTTCCTCGGTGTCCACCTTCATGAAGGGGATCAGCACGGTGCCGAACAGGTCGCCGATCTTCAGGGTGCGCTTGCCGCCGATGAGAATGGTGGCCCCCTTATCGTCGCCCGGAGAGAGCGCCTTGGTCATGACGTTGATGCAGTGCATGCAGCGCACGCAATCCTTGTTGTTCACCTCCAGGGTGTCGTCGTCATGCAGCGTCAGCGCATTGGTGGGGCAGCGGGTGATGACGTTGTCGATCACGTACTTGCGTCCCTTCTTCTCGACGAAGGCCTTCACCTCCTCCTGGTTCACCTTCATGTCGTCGCGCCAGGTGCCGATGATGGCCATGTCGGCGCGCTGGATGGAGTTGGTGCAATCGTTGGCGCAACCGCTGACCTTGAACTTGAACTTGTAAGGCAGCGCCGGACGGTGCATGTCGTCCTGGAAGTTGTTGAGCAGGGTGCGCATGATGTTGTGCTCGTCGATGTTGGAGTGCTCGCAACGAGCCGCACCCACGCAGGACATGCCGGTGCGCACGCAAGGGCCTGCGCCACCGAGGTCGAAGCCCAGCTCGTTCATCTCGTCGAAGCAGGGCTGCACGGCATCGGAATCCATGCCCACCAGCATCAGGTTGCCGGTCTGGCCGTGCAGGCAGATCATGCCGGAGCCGTACTTCTCGTCGATATCGATGATCTTGCGCAGCACGTCGGTGTTGTAGAAGAAGCCCGGCGGGGGCTGGATGCGCATGGTGTGGAATTCCGCCGCCTTGGGGAAACGGGGCTTGCCCTCATCGTCCTTCAGCTCGGTGAAGCGGGGAATGATGCCGCCGCCGTAACCGAACACGGTGATGGTGCCACCCTTCCAGTAGCCGAGACGGGTTTCATAGGAAGTCTCCAGCTGACCCAGCAGGTCGTTGGCCATGGCGTTGATGCGCTCGCTGGGATGCTCGTCGCGCAGGCGCTTGATGCCTTTGATGAAGCTCGGCCAAGGCCCCTCCTCGAGCTGGTCAATCATGGGGGTATGGTGCTTTTCGATCGCCATTTTTCAGTCTCCTGACTAGATCGTGAATACGGTAGTTCTCTGACGAGCCATGGCGCCATGCCGGCTCGAATCTGTTGTCACTCCTCTCTGCGAATGGGGCGGCGCCAGGGTTGTGGCGCTCCACCTCCATCGACAGCAGCTAACTGTAGCCGAGCCTTGCCCCGGAGACACTCCGCCATCGGGGGTATTCGGGCCTCTGGCGACTATCCCCAAAGGGATAGAACAAAGCCGCCAGCAATGCCTCGTCGATACCGGAACATCTTTCCAACCCATTGATCCGGCAACTCTTTCCCCTTCAAAAGAGGCGGTTCCGGCTGGCCCGATGAGGCAAGATGCGAGCGCCCCTCAATAAGTATTTCAGAGTATACTCATCTTCAAAACGACGGCTGATGGTAGACAACGGAAGCCTTGAAGGTCAACCGGGATGGATGAGGTGTTGATCTGGATCAAATCGATGCCATATTCTGGCCTGAACGAACCGCTGAAGGAGAGCCGAAAGCGATGAACGACGAACCCCTTGCCCTGAGCAACATCCTGGTTTCCAACTATGAACTCGAGAGTTTCGAAGAACTGTTGGAGCTGGTGCGCGAGTACGCGCGCCACGGCGAACGCTTTCTCAAGACCGATGTGAAGCCGGAATTCCCGGACACTCCCGAGGACTGGGAGGACCGCATCGAGGCCGCCTTCTGCGGTCGGGTGTGAGGACCATGGACTTTCTCGATCCCGGGCAGCAGCCCGACGTGATGCCGGTCTCCCCGGCCGAGGAGGCCGCGGAGAAGGCGCGCCTGGAGGGCGAGCTCTTCGAGCTGCGGCAGCGCCACGCGGAGCTGCCTGCCGATGCCCCCCAACGCCACGGGCTGGCGCTGGAGATGGCACGCAACCTGGCGCTGCTAGAACAGGGGGAAGAAGCCTGGCCACTGGCGCGCGAGGCGTTGGACCATTTCATCGCCACCGAGCAATGGCAGCCGGCCGCCGAGGCGTGCGAAGTGCTCTACCTGGCCGACCAGCCCGGTTCCCTGGCGGCACTGGGCCAGGGTATCTGGCTGGCGGTGACCTATCCCATCGACCCGGAGGTGACCCTCACCCTGCTGCAACACCTCATCGACGACACACCACCCGACGCCGACGGCGCTGCGGTGGCCGCCGCCACCGCTGCTTTCGTGGCCGACCTGCGCGCCACCGAGCCAAAGCAGCGGGAGGATCTGCTCTTCTTCACCCAGCAGATGCTGGGCAACGTGGCCCGGCGCCACAGCCAGGTGGAGAACCAGGCCCAGTTCGACTACTGGATCGAGAAGCTGGAGCTGGACCAGCCCGACAAGTTCCTGGTGCGACTGCGCAACATCGTGGACGTGCTGGTGCAGGACGACTGGTGGTTCGACCGCGAGGCGCTGCAGGCGCGGCTGCCGGACCCGGAGGAGTGAACATGTTCTGGGAAGAGGAGACGGAACAGGAGATCCCGGAGCAGTCCAGCCGGGTGATGGATCTCTCCTTCCCCATCCGCAGCCGCATGCTGCCGGTGGACCACCTCCACGCCCTGCGCCAGGCGCTGCTGGCCCACCTGCCCGAGCTGGAAGCATGGCGGGTGGGCGTTCACGAGATCCACCTGGCCGGCTCCCAGAACGGCTGGGAGCGCCCGGACCCTGCCCTGGGGCAGCACCTGATCCCCTCACGGCGCACCCGCATGCAACTGCGGGTACCGATGGAGTTCGCCGACGAGCTGGCGGCGCGGCTGTCCGGCCGCACCCTCGACCTTGGCGACTTCGAGCTCACCCTGGGCGAACCCAGGCGCAAGCCGCTCTTCAGCCACCCCACCCTCTATGCCCGCCACATGAAAATGGAAGCGGGGGAGGCGGAGGATGAAAACCGCTTTCTCCAGCGCATTGCCGAGGAACTCAAGGAGAAGCGGATCCGGGTGAAGAAGGCGCTCTGCGGCAAGACCACCGAGATCGCCACCCCGGAGGGGCCCTGGATCACCCGCAGCCTGATGCTGGCCGACCTCTCGCCCGAACATTCGCTGCAGCTCCAGGAGGAGGGGCTGGGCGGCAACCGCCAGATGGGCTGCGGCCTCTTCCTGCCCATGAAGGGCATCCAGGCGCTTTCAACCGACTGACACTTCTAAGGAAGGCCTGAAAAATTCGGGCCTTCCTTCGGCACAAGGATGTGCCGGCAAAATCGATCTCTGTAAGCGATTGATTTTGTAGCAAGCCGCAAACCGCGTTTGCGGCGCAGCGCGCCCTGATAAAGCCAAGGATGGCTTTTATCAGGTAAATTTGGGGTTCACCCCGGATCATGGAAAAACATCACGTAGGAGCGGCGTCCCCGCCGCGAACCCGCAACGGCGTGAAGCGATTTCGTCGTTCGGCGCGGGAACGCGCCTCCTACATTCGAATTCTCCGTGATCTCCGTGTCTCTGTGGTTATTTCCACATCAAGTCGGACAGGCTTCCAGAAACGGCATTTCACTTCACCGTGATGCGGTAGGCCGCGTGACAGGCGACGCAGTTGCCCATCAACTCCGCCAGCTGCTCCCGTGCGTGCTGGGAATCGCCCAACTGGCGGGCATCAAGCGCCAGGGCGTCGAACTTGCCGTGGGTATCGAAACCCAGCTTCTTGAACTCCAGCGGCAGCTTGGCCATGAGGGCCACTGGCACATCCCTGGCCGTCCCCATGCCCACCCGAGAGGCCGCCTCGGCCACCGCCGCCATGTCGCCACGATTGCTGGCCGCCAGGATCGCCTGAGCGGCGGCCAGGAAATCCCGCATCTCCTTCAACACCAAATCACGCTCGCTCTCTTCGAGCAACAGCGCCTGGCGTCCATCCGGCGCCACCTGCACATTGCCCAGCACGATCACCTTGTAAGCCGCTCCGGCCAGGATCAGCAGGAAGGCTGCCAACAGGCCCCAACACAGTTTGCACATGAACAAAGTCCCCGGTTCCGCGTCGTTTGGTCTGGCCGCAGATGATACCCGGAATCCTGGCTCAGATCCGGGTAATCGAATGTGGAAACATGCTTGAGGAGCAGGATGGGCAAAGGCCGCCAGGCCATGCCCATCGGGCGGTGGCGGGCAGGCTGCGCTTTGCCCACCCTACAGCGACTGTTTTAGAATCTCGCGACTTTCTGATTGCCCAGACGACAGGAGGGACGCAGATGCCTTACGAAGTGAACGGCCAGACCATCGAAACGGACGAGAACGGATACCTGGCCGATCCCAACGACTGGAACGAGGAGGTGGCCAAGGTGATCGCGGAGGCCGAGGGAGTGAACCTCACCCAGGAGCACTGGGACGTGATGAAGTACCTGCGCGATACCTATTTCGAGGAGGGAGGCCACCAACCCAACAACCGGGAGATGGTGAAGGCGATGAGCAAGATCTGGGGCCGCAAGGTCGGCTCCAAGGATCTCTTCATGCTCTTCCCCGGCAGCGGCGGCCCCTCCAAGCAGGCAGCCAAGATCGCCGGGCTGCCGGAGACCAAGCGGAAAGGGGGTTATTGATCTGACCCTCACCCCGACCCTCTCCCGCACGCGGGAGAGGGAGGGCGCAGGAGGCGCGTCCTCGCACCGAACCGGAACCCCGGTGACTCCCTAAAAGGTTCGCGGCCGAGAGGCCGCTCCTGCGAATCACCGCAGGGCGGGTAAAGCGCAGCCTGCCCGCCACCGCCCGATGGGCATGGCCTGGCGGCCTTTTCCCATCCTGCCCCTTCTCTCAATCCGCGGCGTATTCGAAGGAGTCGTAGTGCAGCTGCGACTCGGGCACGCCCCGCGCCAGCAGCGCCTCGCGGGCGGCGCTCACCATGGGCGGCGGGCCGGCCATGTAGATGTCGTACTTGGGCAGCTCGTCGCCCAGATCCTCCAGCACCGCCTCGTGCACCCAACCGGTGCGCCCCTGCCAGCCTTCGTCCGGCTCCGACAGCACCGGCACGAAGCGGAAGTTGTCGTGTTCCTTCTCCCATTGTTTCGGCAGGTCGGGCAGGTAGAGGTCCTTCTGTGAACGCACCCCCCAGTAGAACAGCATGGGCCGGTCGATGCCGGCATGGAAGGCGTGCTCGATCTGGGACTTGATGGGGGCGAAACCGGTGCCGCCGGCGATGAAGAGCATGGGGCGGTCGGAATCCTCGTCCAGGGTGAAGGTTCCCAGCGGCGCCTCGATGCGCAGGATGGTCTCCTCCTTCATCTGGGTGAAGGCCCAGTCGGTGAAGACGCCGCCGTCCACGTGGCGGATGTGGAGTTCGATGAGGTCGTCTTCGTGGGGCGGGTTGGCGATGGAGAAGGCGCGCCGGCGGCCGTCGTCGAGAATGAAGTCGAGATACTGACCGGCCATGAACTGGAGCCGCTGCTCCTCGGGCAGCTTGAGCCAGAGCCGCACCACGTCGTCCGCCAGATGGTCGATCTTCACCACCTTCACCGGCATGGTGCGGGGCTTGATCTCCTCGGGCGTCTCGATCTCCTCCACGTCGATGACGACATCGCTGCGTGGCACCGCCTGGCATGGCAGGCAGGCGTCCTCGGGGGCATCGATGAGTTTGTCGGGTTCGCCGTCGGGATACTCCACCTCACCTTCCACCAGGGTGGCCATGCAGGCGCCGCAGAAACCGTTGCGGCAACCATAGGGCAGGCCGATGTCCTGACGAATGGCCGCGTCGAGGATGGTCTCACCCTCCTCCACCTCGAACTGATGGCCGGTGGCCGCGATCTTGACCTTGAAACTCATGGGATCTCCCGGGTTCCGATTGCGATGATGGCGCGATTGTCGCCCATTTGGCCGGTCAATTAAACCGCGCCCCGGCAGGGGATCGTTAGCAACCTGCCCTGCTCTTTCGCCACGCCCCCCCTGAGTCGGACAGGCTCCCGGGGTGGTATCATGGCCTCAAACCAACCCTGTTCCGAACCGCATGGAAATCGAAGCGCTGCGCGACCTGGTGGTCCAGGTCCTGGAAGAGATGAAGGCACGCGACATCAAGGTGATCGACGTGCGGGGCAAGACCGACATCACCGACTATTTCGTCATCGCCTCGGGAACCTCGGACCGGCACGTGAAATCCATCGCCGAGGCGGTGGCCTTCCAGGCCAAGCTCAAGGGCGAACCGCCCCTGGGCACCGAAGGGGTCAACGAGGGCGAGTGGGCGCTGGTGGATCTCAACGGCGTGGTTGTGCACGTGATGCAGCCCAGGGTGCGGGATTTCTACCAGCTGGAAAAGCTCTGGTCGGTGGACGCCAAAGCCGCTGAAAAGCTGGTCCGCGAGCGCGGCGCCGAACCTTCTTGATTTTCTTTCTTCGGGTTGATGGGCACGGCCTTACGGCCTTTGCCCATCCTGCTTATCCACCTTACCACCGGCTAGCACGGGACTCGCGGATCACCGTAGGGCGGGCAAAGCGCAGCATGCCCGCCGCCGAGCTGGCGATCCCCTTTGCAGGCCGCTGGTCGACCCTTGGTGGCGGGGTTTCGGCAGCAGGGATTCTGCCGCAAAGCCTACAGGGATGTATTCACGGCGTCCCCGCCCCACCAAGGATCGGCCAGCGACCCTCGCGAAAGCGTTGGGTTCACCGGGTTCGGCTTCAAGCACCCCGCTGCAACGCCTCGATGCGCTTCTCCAGCGGCGGGTGGCTGGCAAAGAGTTCGTGCAGGCCGCGGCCGGCGATACCGAAGGCGGCCATCTCGTCGGGCAGTGGCTCCGGCTGGGCCTGCTGCAGCCGCCGCAGGGCGGCGATCATCTTCTGCCGCCCCGCCAGGGCGGCGCCACCCGCATCGGCACGGAACTCCCGCCAGCGCGAGAACCAGGCCACGATCATCATCGCCAGGATGCCGAGCACGAACTCCGACACCAGGGAGGCGATGAAGTAGCCCGGCCCGTAACCGAAGCTCCCCTCGCGCCGGCCGCCGGAGAGCAGGCTGTCCACCACCATGCCGATGATCCGCGACAGGAAGATGACGAAGGTGTTCACCACCCCCTGGATGAGGGAAAGGGTCACCATGTCGCCGTTGGCCACATGGCTGATCTCGTGACCCAGCACGGCCTCCACCTCGTCCGCGGTCATCTGCTGCAGCAGTCCTGCGCTCACCGCCACCAGGGCGTCGTTACGGTTCCAGCCGGTGGCGAAGGCGTTGGGGGAGGGACTTGGGAAGATGCCCACTTCCGGCATCTCGATACCGGCCTGTTTCGAAAGGCCCGCCACCGTTTCCAGCAACCAGCGCTCGGTGGCGTTGGCAGGCTGTTCGATCACCTGCACCCCCATGCTCGCCTTGGCCATCCACTTGGAGATGAAAAGCGAGATGAAAGAGCCGGCAAAGCCGATCACCGCCGACATGATCAGCAGTGCGTTCAAATCGAAACCACCGCCCTGCGCCAGCATCCGGTCCACGCCCAGGATGCGCATGGTGACGCTGAGCATGGCCAGTATGGCCAGGTTGGTTCCCAGGAACAGCAGGATTCGCAGCATGGTGAAGAGACTCCTCCGGTTGTGTTAGCCTCTGGCCAATTGGTGATGATAACCCGCCTGTTCAAGAGGAGGCGACAGTGACCAAACCCAGAATCGCCGGCACACGACCCGCCGTCATTTCGCTGGAGGCGGGGGAGGCCGTCTGGTGGTGCAGCTGTGGTAGAAGTCAGACCCAGCCCTTTTGCGACGGTTCCCACAAGGGCACCGGCTTCGAGCCGCTGGAGTTCATCGCGCCACGCGACGACGACTACTGGTTCTGCACCTGCAAGCAGACCGAGAAGCCACCTTTCTGCGACGGCGCCCACAAGAAACTGGAAAAGGGATGAGCGAGAACGACGCACCGGCCTGCCCCCTGCCCCGTGAGCCCGACTACTCCGGCGTCACCGTGGTGGAGCTGCGCCCGCAGCCTTCCCCTGCCGATTACCGGGAGGCGATGGAGATCGCCAACGCCGAGGCGGAGAAACGGCTGGGCGACTACATGCTGCTCTCCTGGTACGACCGCGACCGTGACTTCGAATCCCCCCAGCACGCCAGCGAGTGCCACGAGAACAGCGCCGTCCCCGGCTACGTGGACTACGGCCTCTACCACGGCGCCACCCTCAAGGTGGACATCGAGGATGGCCGCTTCGTCTTCTTCTACATGCCGGTGGAGATGACCGACGGATCGACGTGAAAGCGCCAGTGCCGCGCCTGGTCCTCCTCGCTGGCGTAGCCGATGCCGATACGCGGCGAGGTGAGCACCATCTCTTCCGGCAGCGCCACCCCCTCCTCCAGCCATAGCTCGTCGCCATCCACCGGTTCACCATTCAGGCTGCGATCGATGGCCAGCGCCTGGCAGAGCTTGCCCGGGCCGTCGGCCAGCCGTTTCCGGGCCACCCCGCCCCGCAGCTCCCGCATCCGCGCCACCCCCTCCTGCGGCCACAGAGCGCGGATCAGCACCGCCTCCGGCTGGGCCTCGGCGGCGGTGACGATGTTGAGCATGTGGTACATGCCGTAGATCAGATAGACGTAATAATGACCGGGCGGCCCGTACATCACCCGCGTGCGCGGAGTGCAGCCGCGGCTGGCGTGGCAGGCGGTGTCCGACTCCCCCACGTAGGCCTCGGTCTCCACGATGAGGCCGGAGAGCCGTTCCCCGTCCAGCTTGCGTACCAATCGCCTGCCCAGCAGATCCCGGGCCACGGTGACGGTGTCCCGGGCGAAAAAAGTCCGTCTCAGTTTCATTCCTGCAGGAAGACCCGATCGTCTTTCACCACCAGATCCACGGATTCCAGCGACTGCCCGGCACAGGGTCCCCAGATGCAATATCCGTCCTCCGGTCGGAAGAGCGCCCCATGGGTGGCGCATTGCAGATGACGCCCCTCCGGATCCAGGAACCGGTGAGGAAACCATTCCAGATTCACCCCGGTGTGGGGACAGGCGTTGCGATAGCCCAGCAGCCGGCCCTGCCAACGCAGCAGGACCAGCTCCTGTCCGCTGGGTGTAGTGAAGCCCCGTGCTTCGCCCTCTGGCAGCTCATCCAGCTCGCAGATCGCCTGTTCCGCGTGCATGTTTCACCAGGATGCGCATTTTTCCGAAAATGGGGCCATGGGGTTCAACCGCGATGGACCTCTGCCAACCCCTGGAGCCCCTCCTGCCGGCACTTGGCGCTGGCCAGCTTCACCGCGCTCTCCAGCACCGCCGCCGGCGCCCGGCCCTGCAGGGTGGCATGGATCACCCCGGCATTGAATACGTCGCCAGCGCCGATGCTGTCCACCACCTCGATCATGGGAGCCTGCACCCGATGGATGATTCCCTGGGCGTCCCGGCACCAACCGCCCGCCTCACCCCAGGCGAGATAGGCCGGGATCCCCGCGGGCGCCACCGATTCGAGAAAGGATTCGGGTTGTCGAAAACCCCGGCTGTAGGCATAGGCCCGGGAAAAGAGCAGCAGGTGGGCGCGGGAAAACAGGGCTTCGATCCCCTCCCTGGGCTTTTCCACCTCCAGCGAAATGGTGGCACCGCTGTGCCGCGCCCTTTCCAGCATGGGGCCCAGCTCCGCCACGGCCCGCCCCTCGAAGTGGATCCAGTGGTAGGGCTCGAGATCGAGTTTTTCGAAAGCGGAGGCGGGATACTCCGGCAGATCGCGGTAGTGGACGATGGTCCTGCTGCCGCTGGCCCGGCTGAGCAGGATACAGGAGTGGGGCAGCTTGCCCCGATCGGGGCGCACCACTGGTCCCAGGTCGATTCCCTGCTCACGGAGATCACGCGCCACCCAGTCACCATCCGGTTCCCGGGGGAGCATCCCGGCCCAGGCGCAGTAATGGCCCAGTTGCGACAGCACCACCAGGGTGTTGGTGGCATTGCCGCCCCGCGCACGACGCAGCGAGAGGGCCCGCATCTCCTCGTCTTCGGCGGGGAACCTTTCCACCTGGTGAATGAGGTCCAGGGTGGCGATCCCCACTCCCAAGATCCGCAGCATGGCCCCGCCCCCTTGCTTCACCAGGATGCGGGTTCAGAAGAGGCGGGAGAGGAGCTCGCCCCTGCCATTGAAAAGAGAGATCGCCTCCAGCACCAGCAGCAGCAGGGCGCCGCCTCCCAGCATCCCCAGTACCATCCCTTTCAGGAAGGGGCCCCGGGTCACGTGATCCACCCCCAGCACCCCGGGCCTGCGCTGCATGCGGGCGTCCCGCAGGTCGGTGACCCGGCCGGCGCCCTGAGCCCCCTCCTGGATCTGGTAGAGAGTGCGCTCCAGCTGTTTGCGCGCCTTTTCCGCCTCGCGCCGCTGGTAGTCCGCCTCCTCGGCCTCGGCCATGCTGCGTTCCAGCTCCCGGCGCAGCCGGTCGATCTCGGTGTTGGCATCCTCCAGCTGGTCCTCCAGCAGCTGGTTCGCCTCCTCCAGCGCCTTGAGCCCCTTCACCTGCCCTTCCATGGACTCGAGGAAATCGTCCTGTTTCTGGCGCTCCGACTCCTCCAGGATCGCCTGCAGCTCCGACTCCGTGAGCTGGCTGCTGAACTCCTCTTCTCTACGGTCGATCATCTGGTTCCGTCACTCCCTGCCCAGCAGGGCGCGTTTCAGGTTGGCGGTCACCGGCCGGTCGCCCAGCCAGATGGCCAGGAGTGCCCGGGCGAAGTCGGCTCCTTCCACCAGCCCCGCAGGCCGTCCGTTTATCGTCACCGACACACCCCTGCCCGGCAGGTGATCCAGGATCACGCGGTCACCGCGATGGAGCGTGGGAAAAAAGGATTTGAATCGGTCGATCCTCGGCTGCAGCAGCTGCAGCGCCTTCGGCGCCAGATTGGCCTGGAACCCCTCCTGCCAGCCCTCGGCCATCTTCTCCCGGCTCACCTTCCTATAAAGAAAATGCATCACCATACGCCAGGGTTGATCCTGTTCCAGAATCCGGTGCGCGTTGGCCTGGGGCCGCGGAAGATAGAGACCTGCCACATAGATGTCGAAAAAGAACTTCTCGCGCACCCCCGCGCCGTTGAGCACCAGGCGCTCTCCCTGCAGCTGCACGCTGTCGGGCAGCTGCACGCCCTCCACCGTGGCTGCCTGGGCGACCGACAGGAAGCAGGCCAGCACCAACAGCCAGCGGCAGAAGATCGATACCCTTTGGGTTCCAGGATTCATCCTTGTCTTCCGATAGGTGATGATTTCTTTATGCAGGAAACGACAACAGGGATCAACTTTCCATTTCCCAGTATGAGAAACGCATCCTCCTTCCTGGACTTCAGCTCTCCAGCCAGAAGGTGACCGGCCCGTCGTTCACCAGCGCCACCTGCATGTCGGCGCCGAAGCGGCCGCTGGCCACCGGAGCGTGCGCTTCGTGCGCTCGCTGCAGCAGGTGATCGAAGAGCCGCCGCCCCTCTTCCGGCGGCGCCGCGCTGGTGAAACTGGCCCGCGTTCCCTTGCGGGTATCGGCCGCCAGGGTGAACTGGGGCACCAGCAGCAGGCCGCCGCCGATGTCGCGCAGGCTCAGGTTCATGCGCCCCGCCTCGTCGGGAAAGACGCGGTATCCCAGCAGCCGCTCCAGCAGGCGGTCGGCGCGCCGCTCGTCATCGCCTTTCTGCACCCCCACCAGCACCAGGATGCCGCGGCCGATCTCGCCCACGGTCTCGCCCTCCACGGTAACCGAGGCGGTGGTGACTCTCTGAAGCAGACCGATCACAACGTCGTCCCCCCCTTTGGAATACCCTTGAAGCAGGATGGGCAAAGGCCGCCAGGCCGTGCCCGTCAACCCGCGGCGGGCACGCTGCGCTTTGCCCACCCTACGGTGACTACGGATTGTTTTTCCGCTCTTGTTTCAAGCCAGCAGCTCGGCAAAGCGGTCGGTGGCCTCCACCAGCGCGGCGCGGGTGCCCTCCTCGGCAGCGGAGTGGCCGGCATCCGGGATGATCTTCAGCTCGCTGCGCGGCCAGCGCCGGTGCAGCTCCCAGGCGTTCTCCAGCGGGCAGATCATGTCGTAGCGGCCGTGGACGATGATCCCCGGGATCTCGGACAGCCGGTGTGCGTTCTCCAGCAGCTGGTTGGGCTGCAGGAAGGCATCGTTGACGAAATAGTGGCACTCGATGCGCGCCATGGCCAGCGCCACGTGAGGCTGGGCGAAGTGCGCCTCCACCGCCAGGTCGTGGAGCAGGGTGGCGGTGCGCCCTTCCCACACCGACCAGGCCTTGGCCGCCGCCATGCGGCGCAGCTCGTCCTGCCCGGTGAGGATGCGGTGATAGGCGCGCACCAGGTCGTCCCGCTCCGAAGGCGGCACCGGCTTGAGAAAGTCCTCCCAGTAATCGGGGAAGATACGGCTGGCCCCCTCCTGGTAGAACCACTGGATCTCCCTGGGGCGGCAGAGAAAGATGCCGCGCAGCACCAGCGCGCTCACCCGCTCGGGATACTCCTGGGCATAGGCCAGCGCCAGGGTGGAACCCCAGGAGCCGCCGAACAGCAGCCACTGTTCGAAACCAAACTTGCGGCGCAGCCTCTCCATGTCCTCCACCAGGTGCCAGGTGGTGTTGTCGGTGAGATCGGCGTGCGGCGTGGAGCGCCCGGCGCCGCGCTGGTCGAAGAGCACCAGGTGGTAGCGCTGGGGATCGAAGAAGCGGCGGTGGTAGGGCTCGCAGCCGGCCCCGGGGCCGCCGTGCAGGAAGAGCGCCGGGATGCCGCGGCGGCACCCCACCTCCTCCACGTAGAGCCGGTGGCGACCGTCCACCTCCAGGTGCCAGCGGTTGAAGGGCTCGATGTCGGGATAGAGGTCGGTCACCGGCGCCCCCCCAGCAGGGTGTCCAACACACCCCGGGCGATGCGCCGCCCCAGGCTGCTGCCCACGGAACGCGCCACGCTCTTGGCCATCGCCTCCCACACGCTCTGGCGCCGGGAGCCGCCCCGCCGGCGGGCCGGCTGGCGTGCCCTGGCCTGCTCCGCCTCGGCACGGGCGGCGGCTTCCATGCGCGCCTCCTCCTCCGCCTTCCGCTTGAGCATCTCGTAGGCCGACTCGCGGTCGATTTCCTGGTCGTATTTCCCCTTCAGCGGCGAGCGTGACAGGATCTTCTTGCGCTCCTCCGCCGTCAGCGGTCCGATGCGCGAGGCGGGCGGCCGGATGAGAATGCGCTCCACCGGCGTGGGCGCCCCCTTGGCGTCCAACACCGAGACCAGCGCCTCGCCGGTGCCCAGCTCGGTGATCACCTGCTCGGTATCCAGCTCCGGGTTCTCGCGGAAGGTCTGCGCCACCGTCTTCACCGCCTTGCGGTCACGCGGGGTGAAGGCGCGCAGGGCGTGCTGGATGCGGGCACCGAGCTGGCCGAGGATCTCTTCCGGCACGTCCAGCGGGCTCTGGGTGACGAAGAAGACCCCCACCCCCTTGGAGCGGATGAGCCGCACCACCTGCTCGATCTTCTCCAGCAGGGCCGGTGGCGCCTTGTCGAAGAGCAGGTGGGCCTCGTCGAAGAAAAGCACCATCACCGGCTTCTCCGGGTTGCCCACCTCGGGCAGCTGCTCGAACAGCTCGGCCAGCAGCCAGATGAGGAAGGCGGCATAGACCCGCGGCGAGTCGTGAATCAGTTTGGTCACGTCCAGGATGCTGATCACGCCGTTGCCGGAGAAATCGGTGTGCATCAGGTCCTCCAGCCGCAGCGCCGGCTCGCCGAAGAGGCGCTCGGCGCCCTGCTCCTCCAGGATCAGCAGCCGCCGCTGGATGGCGCCCACGCTGGCGGTGGAGATGTTTCCATACTCGGCGGAGAGTTCCTTGCGGTGCTCGGCCATCCACTGCAGCAGGGAACGCAGGTCCTTGAGGTCCAGCAACAGCATGCCGGTGTCGTCGGCGAGATCGAAGGCGGCGTAGAGCACGCCGGTCTGGGTGTCGTTGAGCTGCAGCAGGCTGGAGAGCAGCAGCGGCCCCATGTCGGAGATGGTGGTGCGCACCGGGTGGCCCTGCCGGCCGAAGAGATCCCAGAACACCACCGGGTTGCCCTGGAAGCCGTACTCCTCCATGCCGATGGTGCGCACCCGCTCGTCGATCTTCGGATGCGCCTTGCCGGGCCTGGCCAGCCCCGAAAGGTCGCCCTTCACGTCCGCCAGGAAGACCGGCACGCCGATGCGGGAGAAGCTCTCCGCCAGCACCTGCAGGGTCACCGTCTTGCCCGTGCCGGTGGCGCCGGCCACCAGGCCGTGGCGGTTGCCCTTGTCCGCACGGAAATGGACCTGCCGGCGGCCGTTGCCGCCGATGAGGAATTCGATGCTCATGGTTCCCCCTTCCCTGATGATTACGCCAGCATAGATTCCCCGGCGGTGGAAAGGCAAGCGGCGTTTCAGGCCACTCCCAGCAGGGCGAACCAGGACGGCAGGGTGAGGGCCGCCAGCGCGGTGGTGAGCACCACGATCTCGGCATAGAGACGCGTGTCCAGACCGAAGCGGTCGCAGAGCACCAGGCCAAGCACCATGCTGGGCATGGCCGCCTCCAGCACCACTGCGGTGCGCAGCGCCCCACCGACACCGAGCAGCGACGCCAGCCCCAACACCAGCAGCGGCACCAGCGCCAGCCGCAGCCCGATCACCGGCAGCACCAGGGAGAGCCGCTCCCGCCCCCCCGGGGCCCAGCGCAGCGCCAGGCCGGTGGAGAAGAGCATCAGCGGCACCACCCCGGTGGCCAGCATCTCCAGCAGCTGTTCCGGCCAGGCTCCCAGGGGCACCCCGGCCAGGTTGAACCCCACCCCCGCCAGCGCGGCCCAGATTGGCGGCACCATCACCAGTTCGCACAGCAGGCCGCGAGGCGTCTGCTGACCGCCCAGGCGGCTGGCCAGCAGGATGCCCAGGGTGAGCAGCAGCGGAGTGGCGGCGAAGAGGTCGAACTGGATGGCCACCCCCCGCGCCCATTCGCCCAGCGCCCCCTCCAGCACCGGCAGTCCCAGGTAGGTGAAGTTGCCCCAGCCCGCCGCCAGCAGCACGGTGCCCAGCGCCTGCGGCGCCGTTCCCCGCCAGCGATACCAGATCCAGGCCAGCGCCAGCCCGCCCAGCACGCAGGCGGCGGCGATGAAGGCCACCTTCAACGCCGCCACCCCCAGCGGCGCCTGCCAGAGCACCAGCAGCACCAGCGCCGGCAGCAGGAAGCCGTAGACCAGCGAGGTGAGCGCCCGGCGCATCTGATCCGCGTCCGTGCCGAAGGGCCGCCACCACCGCCAGAGCACCCCGGCGAGGATGAGAAAGGCGGCGTTGGAGATGGCGTGGAGCATGGCGGGAAAGCGGGCTGTGGAAAGCGCACAGTATACTGTCGTCCCGGACGGGCACATCGGAACCCGGGTCAAGCCCGGGACGACAACAAAGTAGTTCGAGACGGAGCCCGAAAGGGCCTGGCATGAAGCCGGTAATCCCCCGACGGGATCAACTCGAGCCCCGCCACCGGCAGGCGGTACTCGTAGAGCCAGGCCCGCACCCTGCCGCCGCGGGCGCGGCGGACTTCGGCCAGGATGCGCCGGTATTCGTGCGGCTGCGGGGCGGACGGAGAGCAGCCTTCGTATCGGTCCAGCACCCGCAGTGCCGAATTGGGACGGCGCAGGCGGTAGAGCTCCCCTTTCACCCAGCCATCCCCCTCCAGCACCAGGCCGGGGTAGCCGCTCACTTCATAGAGGCGACCCTGCACGCGTCCCTCACCCAGAAACACCGCATGCGGACGGAGCAGGCGATGCATGGGGAATCCCCGCCTCAGGGTGCCATAGACGAAGAGCAGGTCGGTGGCGGACTTCATCATCACCGGTATCCCAACAAAAAACACCAACCCAACCGCTGACCTGTTGCAATATTGCAGGAGAGGATGACGGGATGCCAAACCGGAACAGCCACGGCTCCGATGCTGCCTCGGGCGGACATACTCTGCTGTGCGGGATACACTGGCATGCGCCATGACCTGCACGGCGACCCACGCGAGACCTCTCCCCTGCCATGAGCAAAGCGCTTTTCAACGCCAGGACCAAGCTGATCTGCACCATCGGCCCGGCCTCGGACTCTCTCCCGGTTCTGAAGAGGATGCTCCGGGCCGGCATGAACATCGCCCGCCTCAATTTCTCCCACGGCGATTTCGATTACCACGGCGAGCTGATCCGGAAGATCCGCCAGGCTTCCCGGGAGACCGGCCGGCCTGTCGCCATCCTGGCCGACCTGCCCGGCCCCAAGATGCGCATCGGCCGGTTCGAAAAAGAGCCGGTGTTCCTGGAAAAGGGCTCCACCTTCACCCTCACCACCCGCAAACTGCTTGGGAACCGGGAGATCGTTTCCGTCTCCGTGAAATCGCTGCCGGCCGTACTGAAGAAAGGAGACCGGATCTTTCTCAACGACGGTCTTGTGCAGCTCCAGGTGGAGAAGACCACCACGACGGACGTCCACTGCACCGTGGTCGCCGGCGGAGAACTCCGCTCCAGAAAAGGGCTCAACATTCCCGGTATCGAGCTGGGCACCAGCGCCTTCACCAGGCACGACCGGGAATGCATGAAGTTCGCCCTGGAGCAGGGCGTGGACGCCTTGAGCCAGTCCTTCGTGGGCAGCCCGGAGGACATCCGCAGGCTCAGGCGGGCTGCACGCAGGCTGGGCCACGATCCTTTCGTCATCGCCAAGATCGAGCGTTCCTCCGTCGTCGACGTCATCGACGAGATCATCCTGGAGTCGGATGGCATCATGGTCGCCCGGGGAGATCTGGGTGTGGAGATCCCCATCGAGCGGATCGCCATCGCCCAGAAATTCATCACCCGCAAGGGCAACCTGTTCGGCAAGCCGGTGATCACCGCCACCCAGATGCTGCAGTCCATGACCCACAGCCGCCGGCCCACCCGGGCAGAGGCCACCGATGTGGCCAACGCCATCCTGGATGGCACCGATGCGGTGATGCTCTCGGAAGAATCGGCCATGGGAGATTACCCGGTGGAATCGCTGCAGATGCTCTCCCGCATCGCCCAGGCCACCGAGCCTTTCCTGGAGCGCAGCCATTTCCGGGAACTCATCGAGGAACATGCCCGTCATTCGGGCACCCGCCCGGTGGATCTCATCGCCCGGGCGGTGGACAACATGGTGGACAGCATGGAGACCGCTGCCATCTTCTGCCCCACCGACTCCGGAACCACCGCCCGGCGCGTGGCCCGCTTTCGCCCTCCCTGCTGGATCATCGCCCCCACCACCCACGAGAAGACTCACCGGGAGCTGCTCTTCTCCCACGGGGTGTTTCCCCTCCTGCTGGAACAAAAACCGACGAACTGGAAACAGCAGGCCCGCGCAATGGCAAGGAAACTGGGACTGAAGGGGAGCCATGCGCTGGTCACCGAAGGGCCCTCCGAGGTCAACCCCGAAACGGACCACCGGCTGGAGATCGTCCCTCTTGGGAGGAAAGGGGGCAGCAACCGAGCTGATTGAATCAAGCCGGTTCGTTTGACCAACTCGAAATTTGCAGCGGCGATCCGCTCAATGCACTTTCTCCAATTTCTCTTGGAGAAAGGCATCCTTGTCCTTGGCTTGGCGCCAGCGGCGCAGGATCTGTTTCTTGCGCTCGGGCGGCAGGCGGTCGAACCGCTTTTTCAGCTTGCGCAGCTTCGCCTGCTTCTCCGGCGGCAGCTTCTTGAACTCGCGGAACTTGCGCCGGATGTAGCGCCGCTCTTCCGGCGTCAGCTTCTTCCAGATCTCGAGGTTGCGCTTCGCCAGCTTGCGCTCTTCGGGGCTCAGGTCGAGCCAGCGCCTGGCGCCGCGATGGAGCCGCTGCTGCCGCTCCGCGGGCAGCTTCTGCCACTGCTCCTGCGTCAGCCCCAGCACCTTGCGCTCCTGCGCGGTGAGATCGGACCAGGCGACGCCGTCGGCACAGGCCGCCGCGGCCAGCGTGAACAGCAGCAACAGGATGACCAGTCTCTTCATTTGCGGTGGCGCTCCTCGTGCTTCACCCCGGGCTCCTCTTTCGGGCGGACCTTTCCAAGCAGGCCGGCGCGGTACATCTCCACCGGGTCCACCCACTTCGGTTCCGGCTCGTCCCCCTCTTGCCACTGGCCCAGGTACTCCAGCACCTCCAGCCCGGGCGGAGCGGGATCGGAGGCGCCCGCGCGGGCGGCCGCCATCACCAGTACCGCCAGCACGAGGCGCCTCATGTGCGGTCTTCGGCGCCATTCGCCGACAGCCCCTCGCGCTCCAGCCAGAGATAGAAATCGAGATCCTGGTAGAGCTTCAGGTCGTCGCTGCTGGCCAGTACCTCCAGGTCGTCAACAGCGCCGTCGAGCCCCTGCCGTCCGGCCTGCTGCCAGACCACCAGGCCCACCACCAGCAGCAGTCCGGCGGCCACGGCACTGGCCCAGCGCAGGCCGCCTCCGGCCGGCCACCTCTGCCACCAGCCGCGGCCGGCACCGCCCGCCAGCGCCTGCTCCCGCGCCTGGCGCAGGCGCGAGAGGGTGGCCGCGTCCAGGCCCGCGGCCCGCTCGTCCAGGGCGCGGCGGACGCGATCCTCGATCTCCTGCTGTGCTTCCCGGTCGTTCATTCCTGCAACTGCCTGCGCAAGGCGCTCATGGCGCGGGAGAGGTGGGTCTTCACGCTGCCGCTGGAGCAACCCATGGCGCTGGCCGTCTCGGCCACGTCCAGTCCCTCCCACACCCGCAGCAGGAAGGCCTGCTGCTGGCGCAGTGGCAATTCCTCCACCGCCGCCAGGATGCGCTCCAGCTCATCCTCTCCCATCAACACCTCTTCCGGCAACCGGCCACCGGGATCGGGCGCCTGCTGGATGGGATCGACGCCGTCATCGTCGTCATCCCCTTTCCAGCCCAGCCGCCCCCACCAGCGGCTACGCCCCCGGCGGCGGCGGTGCCAGTCGCGGATGCGGTTCTGGAGAATGCGGTGGAACAGCGGCGGCCACTCCTCGCGGGGGCGGCGCCCGTAGCGGCTGGCGAAGGCCAGCATGGCGTCCTGGACCAGGTCCAGCGCCTCTTCCCGATCATGGGTGGCCAGCTCCGCCATCACCAGTGCCCGCTTTTCGATGCCCGCTAGAAATTGCTCCATACCGGCCGCTGCGAACCGCTCCCCTTGGGAACCTCTGAATTAATCCATGAACTCGCATCTTCCACTCCTCCGGTCCGATTACTGCGTTGAAGTTCTTGCCAATAGCTGGCTATTGGCTGCGAACTTCGCCTTGTACTCGAACCGGACGAGTACAATCTGCTTCGTCCAGGATTAAATCAGAGATACCCTTACGGTGGTTGCCGGACAGGGTGGCCTGAGGCTAGCACGGACCACCCCAACCCTCATCGCCGCCCCTTGCGGCCATACCCCATGGCACGGCCCCGCCCCAGGGCGCGACCACTGCCGGCCACCGTGCCCCGGCCGATGGCGATCCCGCGCCCCGACACCGTGCCCGTTCCCTTGCGGTAACGGACATGGCCGTTGTTGTCACGGTAGATCACCACCCCGGTGCCGTGGGCCACGCCGGCGCCCCGGAAGACCCCGGTACCCTGTGCCACCCCGCTGCCCTTCACCCAACCCTGCCCGTGAGCGGTACCAGCCGAGGCCGTTGCCGAAACGGTGGCCAGAAGCAGCAAAGAAACCAGTGCAAGTGCGGAATTCTTCATGGTCTTTCTCCTTTCGTCGATGGTTTGTCGTGGAAGGCTTTTCGCCCCTCTCACTGGCTTACAACGAAAAGGAGAAAGATCGGTTGACCGCCTTCAGGCCGGCTACCGTCGACCGCCTACCGAAAAAACCCGATGTTTCCCTATGCCTTCCTATGTCAAAATGTTTTTCTAAACTGGCCGATCCAGAGAACGACTGCACCGTTCCGGATCCGAAGGAAGCCGCATCGACTTGGCCAACGACGGGATTGCACCTCTGGAGATCAGCCGTAATATCAGGGTCGCGAGCTCCACCGGCTGTTCGATAACCCAAGGGCAGACCAGAAAAATTCGGGCCTTCCTCCGGTACGGGGGTGTGCCGGCAAAATCGATCGGTGCAAGCGATTGTTTTTCTGGCAAGCCGTAAACCGCCCTTGCGGCGCAGCGCGCCCTGGTAAAACCAGGGACGGTTTTTATGGCTCTTCGTCATTCCGTGTGGAATTCTCCCTGAAACCGGTACCATGAGAACTCCTTGCGATAGGCGTTGAGGTAAGGGGAATGAACGACAACCAGATCCTGCTCCTTGGTTTGGGGCTTAAAGCC